>NZ_JBLYEG010000011.1:0-202808 GCF_048514875.1 Flavobacterium sp. T12S277
AAATATAGTTTTTAATCAAAACGGAGGTGGTCATTTTGCTCCGGAATTAGGTGGTCATTTTGAACTGGAATCAGGTGCTCACTTTAAAACGGAATGGGGTGATCAATATAACCGGAATTTGCACTTCTAACCTCGAACCTCTACCAATAGCATGAACATGAAAACTTGGATTTCTCAAACCATTTGATTTTTTTGAAATTATTCTCGTATCTAAAGTGTCCCATTTTAGATCACTGCGTAAATCAGATTCACTTACAAATTGTTTTTTAGGAGAGTCGGTTACTGGAAAATTGTCTTTTTTCCATCCTAATGATGTTAATAATTCAGCTCTTTCAGGATTCAAATCGATATCAACAGTTTCACTTTTTTTAAGTTTACTTTCGCCTGGAATTAAAGTATTATTTATGTTTTTAAAACTGTACTTATTTTTATTTGCAAAAAAAACAACTTCTATCGTTGAAGAGGTATAATCATCTGAACTTAGTTGATCTACATCACTTAGGATTGCTAACGTCCATTTGAACGATGTCGAACCTTGGTCGATTGTTTCATCCCAAGGAATTGCAAATTCAACATATTTGCCAGCATCTAATTGCCCCTGATAAATAACTGTATATGATTTATCTACACAATTTACTATTTTATCAATATCCTCATTTATAATTCCATGCCCTAATTCATTGGTATGAAATTTAGCTTTCTCTGTTGTTGAATGAATTATTAATGATTTTGCTATTAAGGCACTAATATTTCCATTTGACTCACCAATTAATCTACCTGCAACAGACGCTACAATTGGACTCGAAAAGCTTGTTCCTGCACTCAGCACTTTGGTTGCATCTGCACTACCAATTAGGTGAATCGGATAATTATCACATCCTCCGAATGCTGACACATCCGGCTTCATTTTACCACCTTCTCTGCCTGGCCCTATACAACTATAAGGCGCACGTATTTCTTTATCTCCTGATTTTGTATAAGCTCCAACTGCTAGACAATTAACAGAATCAGAAGGAGATTGAATTCGATCATAACCAGCTACTTCACCATCATTTCCAACTGCAACACAAAATAAAACTCCATATTCATAACTCAACAGATCACATGAATAAGTAAATCGAGAAATATTATCATCTAAAATTGGTCCACAAGGACCTAGGCTTAAATTATAAACTGATATATCTCTATTTTCAGGCACTAACTTCTCTATTGCATCTATAGCTTCATATAAATCTGGATCATTAGTATCAGAAGAAAGCACTCCAAAACTTTTAACGGAAATAGAAGGCTCAATCATTACATCAGTGTTTTTATACTTATTTAACGCTCCATATAGCACAACACCAGATACTTGTGTCCCATGATTTACATAGCTGGGAATTGGGTTTCCTGAAACCGAAAATTCAGACTCAATGTAATTCTTTAAAAAGGGATTTGAAATATCGGCTCCGCCATCAATAACTCCAACTACAATAGGGGACTTTTTTCTAAATACAGGGGCTTTCGGACCATTTGTGGCTGAAAACGCTCTGTCAACACTAGGAAGTTCTCTGACTTTTAAAGGATGAATTGTTCTCAAAGGGTTATAACCTGCAATAGATTTTAAAGTTTCTCTATTCCCATCAAAGCTCACAAATGTCACCCCGCTGTGATATCGCTTATATTTTATTGATTTTTTATCAACTCCATTAGCACTAATCTTTTCTAAGAAAAGAGTCAGACTACTTTTGCTATCAATAGCAAAAGGATGCAGAACGGCTTCTAATTTTCCTTCAGTCCAATCATTTGACATACCTAAAATCTGATCATCCGAATCCAATAACCCTAAAGAGGATATTTTTCTAATATCTTCCACAAATCCTTTTGTTAACGAAGATGTGCGGGAATTCAAATGGCTTTCCAGTTTCTCTAAGCTCCCTTCTGTAGTACGGATAAAATACATTTTTGAAGTTCTATCGCCGTTATTTTTAGGCTTCCATACTCTAGATCCAATTTCTTGAATACCAAACTTTTCAGAACCATTATTATCAAACAATGAAGCAGGATAGTATGATTTTGCAGTAAATTCAGGTTGCACTACAAGACTTAAAATTACCTCATTAGGCATTCTCTGCGAATCAGACAACTTATTGATCATTGATCTAGTTGAAGAAATATCATTGAGAAGATTTTCTTTAGCATCTTCATAAGTGTATGGTACTGATTTAGTGCCAAAACCTGATTTTTTTGTTATAGGCTTTGAGTAAACTTCGCCATTATACAATATTGGTCTTCTTTTGTTGTTTTCATTTATGATTTTTTGTTTTTGAAATATGATGATTAACTCCGCTTATACTTAATCCAGTCAGTTCGGACAATTCTCTCATTGTCAAGTCGCTTCCTAACAAGTCTTTTGCTATTACGCAAAATTTTGCTCTCAATTTTTTATCATTCTGAAAGTCTTCAATTTCATTTAACAAAGAGTTTAAAGGTTTTTCATTTTTCAATATTGCTCTTCTTTTAACATTGTTAGAATACTTACATAAATCTGCTGCACTTTTATCATCGAACATTTCAGATATTGGTTTCAATATTTCCGATGATGTATTATTCTTAATCAAAAAATCTTTTAATTCATCTTCCAAAATTTTTAGCCTAAGATTCTTATCTGGTGTTGGAAACTCTAAAGTATGATCAAACCTTCTCCATATTGCTTTATCTAATAGCTCTGGATGATTTGTTGTAGCAATAAAAACCGAAGAAATTGGCCAGTCTTCAAGTTCCATTAATAATATATTCACAACTCTTTTTATTTCTCCTAAATCAGTAGAATCATCCCTCTTTTTTGCAATAGCATCAAATTCATCAAACAACAATATGGAAGCACTTTGTTTAGCATATTGCAAAACTCGTTTTAAATTTGCTCCTGTCTTCCCCATCAAACTTGATACGCTAGAAGATAAATCTAAAATGATCAAATTTTTATTAAGAATGGAAGCTATATGTTTAGCTAACATTGTCTTACCTGTACCTGGCTGTCCAACTAAAAGCAAGCTTGTTGATGGCTTAATGTTGTTTTCAATAAGAATATCTATTTTATTCCTTTCATCAATAAAACTATTGATCCTATCCATTAAAAATGCTGGAAGCACTGGCAAAGGATTTTGTTCGATATTGGGTTCGTAAATAGTTGCCATTTCCATTTTTGAATCACCGTCAGTAGGGATCGGAGCAGAACCTGCACTTCTAATATTTGCACCTCCTGTTAATGAATAAGAAGCTAAAGTATTTTTAATATTATCAAACATCTCTGGACTTTCATCTTTGACTGATCTAGCTAAACTAAGCGCAGCCAATTCGACTCTTTTTGTTTCTCCAATTAAGCCAGATTGGATTAAATCAATAATTATTTTCTTTTCAGTAGGTTTCATTTTTTATTGTTTTATCTATTAAAATACAAATACAGAAAAACAAAAGTACTTATTTTTAAGGATAAAAAAATATATTTTTTCTGTTTTTTATTTTTTCACAAAAAAACAGAAAAAAAATGAAATAGGAATTTAACCAAGACAAAACTATATCTTAATAATTAAAAGCAATTACGGTTTTCCGTAATTGCTAAATAAAATTCCGTACCGATGAAATTTCTTAAATGAAAATGTGTTTTTAATTCTTTACTATACAGTGTTTGGATTAATACATTTTTTTTCTCTCTTCTTCTTCCTCTTAATTAATGGCTTGTTAGTTTTTTTTATTCCATAAATTATATAATCATTATTAGTTAACGCTTAATTTAAATGGCATTATGAAATTTGATAATCAATATCAAATTATAATGAAACCAAAGCGTAGTAAGTTGTTAAAAAAGGTAGAAGAAAAAAGAATGAAGGAGGGAAGAGAAGCTGTTATAGTTAGATGGTTTGTAAAGGTAATTGTAGCACGTACATTAAAAGAGCTTGAAGAAAAACAAGAGAGAGGATTGAAAGATGAAACTTCAAATCTGTAAAGAAAAAACAAATCTGTTGAATGCTTTTTTAAAATGTTGCTTTAAGGTGTTCGATTCCTGTTAACTACTTTTTTTGTTTTTAATGTTTTCAGTATGTTGGAAAGTAGTTTTTGTTAAAATAACAAAAATTATGCTGTTTTATAGTTGAAAATAGAATATTTTTTGAGAATTAAATAAAAAAGGAAGGTGTTCGATACCTTCCTTTTTGTGGAGTCGCCGGGAATCGAACCCGGGTCCAAACAAGCAACTAAAGAGCTTTCTACACGTTTATTCCCTGATTGGATTTTCGATGTTGAGCCAGGTCAGGAACAACCACTCAACACTTATCTTCTTAATTTCAATCTCCACCCGAAGCTCATGGAAATCTAGGTTTATTTTTACGGTTCCCCTGTACTGACCGCCACAAACCAAGGCTTTCAAGGAGAATCCAGCTTTCCTACCTGGTAGGAACGTGGCGCAATCGTACTATAATTCGGATTATGCAGCTAAAGCGTAGTTATTTTCGCCGTGTAAAATTGTAAGATCTTATATTTACGAGCAAGGTCTCAATGCTCGACGTGCTTACTTTTCAATTCGACTTGCTGTCAAAACCAGTCGACCCCAAAAATGAGTTTGCAAATTTATACTATTTGAAGTTAGTTTTGTAATAAATCTTTCAGAAAAATAACATTATTCTTCATCCTTGAAATTAAACGGATAATCACCAAAAATTGGCGCCAGTTTACGAACGGCATAGGTATTTCGAGTCATTTTGTTCGACAACGCGATAATCGTAACATGCTCTTTCATCAAAGTAATGTACGATGAGGTATTGCCGTGCCACCAACCGTTGTGAAAATAAAAATTTTGCCCGGTTTCCCAATTGATCATTCGGATGCCTAAACCGTAATTTTTAGTTCCCTTACGCTCATTACTGTAGCCGGTATAAACTTGTTTAAGTAATGCCGGTTTTAAAAAGTCAGGTGAATTTCTGGCGCGGTCAAACTTTAAAAGATCTCGCACGGTTGAAAATATATTTTTATCCCCATAAACATTATCCAGATAATCAAAACCAATTTCTACACCATTACCTTTATAAGAAGGAACAATTTTTTTTCTGTCCTTGTCATCGTCAAAAACATAAGTGTGTTTCATTCCCAGAGGTTTGAAAATCATTTGAGACATGGCTTCTTTATACGTTAAGCCCGTAATTTTTTCAATAATTAAAGCGAGCATCGCATAGTTGGTATTGCAATAGCTAAAACGTGTTCCGGTTCTAGATTCTAAACCAATATTTTTGGTAGCCAAAATATCCAGGATATCTTTATTGGTAAGCTGATTGTGCCTGTCCCATACTGATTTGTCGCGGTCTGTGAAATAAGCATAGTTGCGCATTCCGGTACGATGGTCAAGCAACATTCTTATCGTACATTCTTCGTATGGAAAGGTTTTTAGAATCGTATTTACTTTTTGATCTAAATCGATCTTACCTGCATTTACAAGTTTCAAAACAGCAGTCGCAGTTAGAACTTTACTCACGGAAGCAATTTGTACAGGAGTTTCTGCAGTTATTTTAGTGCCTTCGTTTTTATTCGCGAAACCATTGTAACGTTCAAAAATAATCTGACCGTTTGTGGCCACCAAAAAACTCCCGTTCATACTATTGTTGGGCCAGTTTTTGTTGTAAAAGTGATTTATTCTTCCGGTTACTGAATTTATATAGGCTTGTGAAATTCTTTTTTCCGGGCCTAACGGTTTCATTTTGGGTAAAGTATCTTCTATCGTTGAAGCAGTATCTGCGGTTGTTTTTTTATCTTTTCCACAAGAACTTAAAACTAATACTAGAAGAAGTATTTGTGGTATCTTTGTTTTTTTAAGGAAGCTCATTTTCATCATTCTTTAAAAACAAATATATAGAATTCAATAGTTATGTTTTGCCGTTTTGAGATACTCCAAAACCGTTATTTAACAAAAAATTAAGGTTTTGTTTAATTAATTGATTGTTTGTCAGCTTTTAACGGTTTTTAAATATTCTAAATTGTAATTCTTCATGAAAACTTTAACTAAATTTGTTATATTTGAAACAAATAAGATGTAAAAAGTTATATTAATAATTATTTTAAACCCGTTTAAATGAAATTTGGAATCATAAAAGAAAGAAAAAACCCGCCGGACCGCAGAGTTGTTTTTGCTCCTAATGAACTTACAAGACTTAAACAGCTTTATCATGAAGCCGTAGTGGAGGTAGAGAGTTCTGATATCAGGATTTTTTCGGACATGCAGTACAAGAGTATGGGAATCACAGTTACCGAAGATGTTTCAAATTGTGATGTGTTATTTGGTGTAAAAGAGGTTCCGGTTGAGAATTTGATTCCTAATAAAGCCTATTTCTTTTTTTCGCATACGATTAAAAAACAGCCTTATAATAGAAAATTGTTGCAGGCTATTTTAGAGAAAAATATTGATTTATATGACCATGAAACTATTGTAGATGCTCATAACCGTCGTTTAATAGGTTTTGGCAGGTACGCTGGAATGGTGGGAGTTTACAATGGAATTCGCGCTTTTGGAATAAAGTTCGAGTTGTTTAAATTACCAAAAGCAGAAACGCTTGACGGAAAAGAGGCTTTAATCAAGCAGTTGAAGCGTATTACAATGCCGGCTCTAAAATTTGTTATTACCGGAACAGGTAAAGTAGGGAGTGGTGCCAAAGAAATTTTGGATGCTATAAAAATAAAAGAAATTACAGTTGATAATTATCTGACGAAGAAGTATGCGCAGGCCGTTTACGTGCAGTTGGATGTTTTGGAATATAACAAACGTATTGACGGTGAGGTTGTTGATTTTAAAGATTTCGTAGCACATCCGGAAGCGTATGTTTCAGATTTTGAAAAGTTTACGAAGGTGACGGATATTTATTTTGCGGGTCATTTTTATGCGACAGGAGCTCCGATGATTCTGACGCGTGAAATGTTGAATGCAAGCGATTGTAAGCTAAAAGTAGTTGCCGATATTTCGTGTGATGTTAATGGTCCAATTGCGTGTACTGTGCGATCTTCGACTATTGCAGAGCCTTTGTACGGTTATTTTCCTTTGGAAGATAAAGAAGTAGATGTATTTCATCCGGCGGCAGTAGTGGTAATGGCTGTTGATAATTTACCATGTGAAATTCCAAAAGATGCCAGTGAAGGTTTTGGAGAGCAATTTATGGAGCATGTGATTCCGGCTTTTTTCAACGGTGACAAGGATGGAATTTTAAAACGCGCTAAAATAACGGAGAAAGGAAAACTAACAGAAAGGTTTAGTTACCTGCAGGATTATGTAGACGGGAAATAGAACTTTGTTTCAGGTTTCAAGTTTGATGTTATATAAAAAGGAGAAAATTTAAAATTTTCTCCTTTTTATTTGTTTCAAGTTTTAACCTGAAACCTGAAACTTGAAACAAAAAAATTAAACCATCTCCTCCGGCTTCACCCAGGCGTCAAAGTCTTCCGGGCTTACGTAGCCTAAACGAACTGCTTCGTCTTTAAGAGTAGTTCCGTTTTTGTGGGCTGTTTGTGCAATTTCGGCAGCTTTGTAATAGCCAATTTTTGTATTTAAGGCGGTAACCAGCATCATCGAGTTGTCGACCAATTCTTTAATGCGTTTGTAGTTTGGTTCGATTCCTTGTGCGCAATGTTCGTCAAACGAGATGCAGGCGTCACCTAATAATCGTGCCGATTGCAGGAAGTTTGCGGCCATAACCGGTTTGAAGACATTCAGTTCATAATGCCCCTGCATTCCGCCAACTGCAATTGCCATGTCGTTTCCAATTACTTGTGCACAAACCATTGTCAATGCTTCACACTGGGTTGGGTTTACTTTTCCGGGCATGATAGACGATCCCGGTTCGTTTTCCGGAATATGAATTTCACCAATTCCTGAACGAGGTCCTGAAGCTAACATTCTCACATCGTTTGCGATTTTGTTTAGGGAAACGGCCAGTTGTTTTAAGGCTCCATGAGTTTCTACAATAGCGTCGTGTGCTGCCAGGGCTTCAAATTTGTTTTCGGCCGTCACAAAAGGATGGTTGGTAAATTTTGCAATATACTCGGCTACTTTTACATCGTATCCTTTTGGAGTGTTTAATCCGGTACCTACTGCGGTTCCCCCCAAAGCGATCTCGGATAAATGGGCGAGTGTATTTTTAAGCGCTTTTAATCCAAAAGACAATTGAGCAGCGTATCCTGAAATTTCCTGTCCAAGTGTTAAGGGGGTGGCATCCATAAGGTGGGTACGGCCAATTTTTACCACTTCCTTAAATTCGGTTGCTTTTGCAGTTAATGTCGCATGAAGTTTTTCGACTCCCGGAATGGTGGTTTCAATCACCATTTTGTAAGCTGCAATGTGCATGGCTGTAGGGAAGGTGTCGTTGGAAGATTGCGATTTGTTTACGTCGTCATTGGCTTTAATAAACGGTTCGCCTTCTCCGATATTGAATCCTTTTAAGACTTGTGCACGATTGGCTATTACCTCGTTGACATTCATGTTGCTTTGTGTTCCTGAACCGGTTTGCCAGATGACAAGAGGGAATTCGTCATTTAATTGTCCTGCTAAAATTTCATCGCAAACGGCTGCGATGGCATCTCTTTTTTCGAAAGGTAAAACGCCTAAGTCGGCATTGGCGTAAGCGGCTGCTTTTTTTAGATAAGCAAACCCTTCAATGATTTCCTGCGGCATAGACCCAGCTGCTCCAATTTTAAAGTTGTTTCTCGAACGTTCTGTTTGTGCTCCCCAATATTTGTCGGCAGGGACCTGCACTTCGCCCATCGTGTCTTTTTCTATTCTGTATTTCATTATGTGGTATGTAAAAAGTTATTTGTAAAATGTGAAATGTTGTTTGTGAAATGTAAAATGTTTGCTGAAAACTGAAATTTCTTATGAAAATGAGAGAACTAGCCCTGATGGCAGCGGCATCCTTTTGTGCCGGGGTTTGGCGCAAAAGATAGAGCGGACAGCAGGAATTAGCTTCTGAAAACTCTCATGTTCTTGTGCTTGAGATTGTTCAGTAAAAGGACGGTTATCCATAAGAAAAAAAGCTTATTTAAAATGAGTATAAATATAAGCATAAATGTTATTTCCCGAAAATTGATTTGGATTTTATTGCTAAGGAAAAATATAAGGCTTACATTTGTCCTTACATTCAAAAATTCCGGAAAACATGTTTGAATTTTCACAGTACTTAGGTTTTTTACTTTTCTTGACCATACTAACTATAGGGTTTTGGTTGATGTTTTTCTTAGTAGGTTTCGTATCTTATTGGGTTACGGGTGCTAGCTGGGAAATGTTCAAAGAGAAAAGAGCAAAGAAGAAACAAGAACAATCAATTTAATTTTAAGTTGATTTCATAAAAAAGGACCCGTTTTTACGAGTCCTTTTTTTTATGCGATAAAGTGAAGTTTTAAATTCCAAAACCCAAATTCCAAATTCAAAAAAAAATCCAAATTCCAATTAAGTTTTACAAAATTGGAATTTTTTAGTTTGGATTTTAACCTATAGTGTTATCCAGGGAATTCTCCACCGCCGTCACCATCATTTTTAGGTGCTCCCGGTTTTTCTCTGTCGCTTTTCGGTTTGTTGAAACGGTAGGTAAACGATAGATTGAATTGACGTCTACGGAACTGCATTTCGCTGTAAGATTTTTGACTTTCAAGAGTGGTATCATTTTGAAGGTAGGTGTACGATCTCATGACTCTGGAGTTAAAAATGTCACTGATATTAAAGGCAATTGTCGCTTTGTCTTTCAATACATCTTTACTGAAAGCGGTATTCATACCAAATTGGTCTAAGATTTTACCTTGTGCTGTTTTTTGCTCGCCATTGAAGGTGCCGCTTAACTGCCAGTCAATTTTGTAGGGTAACGTAACTTTTGAGCTGATTCTAGCAAACCAGGTGTTGGCCTGATTGTTAAGGTTTTGCACAATGGTTTTACCTTCGGTATCTACATAAGTGTTTTCTCCGGTTGTTTTTACATTGTAAAGGTTGAAGTTACTGTTTAGTCTCCACCATTTATACGGACTGTAGTTGAAGGTGAATTCGAAACCATATTTTTGCTCTTTTCCTAAGTTAATAGGACGGCTTAGAATAACAGGAATTCCGTCTACATTGTCTCCATTTGGAGTTCTGACAAAGCTGAAAACATCTTTTGTGTTTTCGAAATAGGCAGAAGTGCTAAAGGTTACTTTTTCCCATCTTTTGATATAGCCTACATCAAATTTATCCGTTAAGGACGGATCCAGATCGGGATTTCCCTGAAAAATATTAATGTTACTGGCGTAGTTAAGAGCCGGATTCATGAAACGTCCTCTAGGTCTTGATACACGTTTGCTGTAGCTGGCGGTAAAATTACTCTGATCTGAAATTTCATAGCTAACAAAAGCACTTGGAAACAAGTTGTTGTATTTTTTGGTATTGAAAATACTGTTGTCTAATAGGTTTACCTGAATATTAGTGTCTTCCCAACGCAAACCAAACAAATAAGAGAATTTATTAACTTTCAAACCATATTGAGCGTAAACGGCATTGATGTTTTCTTTGTATTCTAAAGTGTTTGATTTTTTTGGATCTATAACATAGTTTCCATTGATGAGGTTGGTAACGTTGTATTCGTTGTTTAAGTCTCCAAAGTTTCCTTTATATCCTGCCTCAAACTGACTTCCTTTTCCTAATGGAAGAACGTAATCTGCCTGAAGTTGTACTTGTTTTTGTACCTGATCGTTTAGCGTAGTATTAGAGGTCGGTAATGCTGTAATCATACCGTCACTGTCGTCTGTATTTCTTGAAATCGATAAATCGGCAGTAAGTTTGTGTCCTTTATCGTTGAAATTTTTGATTAAGTTCGAAGTAAATTCTACGTTTTCGCTTCCGGTGTCGGCATTGTTTAAACGAGAAGTTGTTCCTGTAAAAGCACGAGCGGCATCAAAGTTATTGTAGTTGATATAATCTTTGTCCTCACCTGAGTTTTTTTGATAATTAATGGCATTGGTCCAGAAAGTGTTTGGTGCCACTGTCCATTCCATTCCGGCTCTTGCGTTAAAGCCGTTTCTAATTCTTTTAGTGTCGCGATCTTCGTCTAAATAACCTTTTGGAGATCCATCAGCATTATAGTAGGAAGTATTGGTTAGTCCTCGACCTTCATTGGTTCTGTAGTTGTAACCCGCTGTTGTAAAATAATTGAATTTTTCGGTTTTATAATTTAAGTTGGCACTTAAACCATAAGTTTCAGGAAGTCCGGTTGAGGCGATAAAAGTTCCGTTAAATCCCTGGTTTTTTCCTTTTTTAAGAATAATATTGATGATTCCTGATCCTCCCTCTGCATCATAACGTGCCGATGGGTTGGTGATTACTTCTACTTTGTCAATAGCATCGGCTGGAAGCTGACGCAAAGCTTCGGCTACATTGATGGCGTTTGAAGGTCTTCCGTCAATTAAAATTCGGATATTGTCACTGCCTCGTAAGCTTACATTTCCTTCGGTATCTACAGAAACTGAAGGTACATTGTCTAAAACGTCACTTACAGTTCCACCTTTTACCATCATGTCCTGTCCAACGTTGTAAACCTTTTTGTCCAGTTTTATTTCAACGCTTGATTTTTCGGCACGAACGACAACTTCACTTAATTGCGCAGCATCTTCCGATAGATTAACAATACCTAAAGAAGTGTCTTCGGAAATCGTTTTTCCTTTGATTAAAGAGGATTTGAACGAAATAAATTCAACTTTTATATCGTAAGTCCCCGGTGCAACAGCCACGTCAAATTCCCCTTTTGGATTGGTGATTCCACCAGCTATAACTTTGGTGTCATTTGGTGCAGTGAACGAAATGGTAGCATACTCAAGAGGCTGTTTACTTATTTTTTCGAAAACTTTCCCGGTAACTTTTACCTTGTTTTTAGCAGGTGGCGCCTGTTGTGCATAGTTGTAGAAACTTGTAAGAAAGGATACAAGTAATACAGCAAATTTGATTTTCTTCATTGTGATTTTTGGTTTCAATTACTCTTTAGACGGCAAATGTAGCTTTTGGTTTAAAGAGAAAAATCACAAAAATATGTTAATATGGTTCTTTATAATTGATCTAAAAAAGAAGCTACCAAATCCGGATCTCTTCCAATGATTGCTTTGCCGTCTTTTACAACAATCGGGCGCTCGATTAAAATAGGATGTTCCACCATAGCGGCTATAATTTGGTCGTCGGTCAGAGACTTTCCTTTGTAATTTTCAATCCATACTTTTTCTTTAGTTCTGACCAATTGCAGGGGCTGAAGGTTTAGTTTTTCGAGTAGTTTTTTTAACTCATTAAAGTCCGGAGTTTCGGTCAGATAAGGAATGATCTGATATTCCTGCTTTGTTTCTTCAATAAAAGCCAGACAGGTTCTTGATTTTCCACAACGTGGGTTATGATAAATTTGTATCATTTTGATATATTTAAATTGCTGTAAGATAATTAAACTAAAAATAGGTATTTTAGCAGTTCCAAAAATAAGATTTAGTTACTGAATCGAATTCTCATTTTTTAAATTTTTGTAAATATGTTTTTAGAACAAGGAATTAAACCCCATAATAAGTTCTGGTTGTATCTTTTAGGATCGTTTTTTATCATTATAGCGTCATTTATTGGTCAAATTCCTTTTTCTGTTGCCGTGTTTTGTAAAAGTTACATGTCCGGGGAGCCTTTTCCTGTTGATAATGGAGCAGTAATGCGTATGTTTGAACTTAATCTGACCTTGTTTTTGGTGATGATTTCTTTTGTTTTTGCGTTTGCCGGAGTGTATTACGTGGTAAAGTATTTGCACCGTCAGACATTTTTGTCTGTTACGACTTCTAGAGCAAAGGTAGATTGGAAACGGATAAGCTTTTCTTTTTCACTATGGGCTTTGTTCTCTGTTTTGAGTTTTCTGGCGCTTTATCTGAATGCTCCTGAGAAGTTTGTTTGGAATTTTAAACTTGTCCCTTTTCTAATTTTAGTGGTGTTAGCGACGTTATTAATACCGATACAAACTTCTACCGAAGAATATGTTTTTAGAGGATACCTGATGCAAGGATTTGCTAATCTGGCTCAAAACAGATGGTTTCCGCTTCTAATGACTTCGCTGATATTTGGTACGATGCACATTTTTAATCCCGAAGTTGAAAAGATGGGCTATATAGTGATGGTGTATTATATCGGAACTGGTTTGTTTCTGGGTGTAATTACCTTGATGGATGAGGGGATGGAATTGGCGTTAGGTTTTCATGCGGCAAATAATTTAGTGGGCGCTTTGTTAGTGACTTCGGATTGGTCTGTTTTTCAAACGCATTCGCTTTTTAGAGATATCTCAGAACCTTCGGCAGGTTGGGATGTAATACTGCCAGTAGTGGTGGTTTATCCTATTTTGCTTTTTATCTTTAGCAAAAAATACAAATGGAACAATTGGAAAGAAAAATTAACGGGTAAAATAGTTGTTGTAGAATCTTCAAATTAAAACATACAGTCATGTCAAAACTAACACACAAAAATGTCCATAATTATTTTAAGTTGAATGGTTATCATTTAAATGGAAAGGATTTATGCCGCATAGGGTATAGTTACATCAAAGAAGGGGATGTGTACGAGAGAGCCATTGGTGAGTTTTTACTGGACTGGTTCGATAAAAAAGACTTTATTGAAATGACAACTTCGGGTACAACCGGGCTTCCGAAATTAGTGCGCTTAGAAAAACAGGCTATGATTCAGTCGGCTTTAGCAACGGGTGATTTTTTCGGTCTGAAGCCAGGTGACAAGGCATTGCTTTGTTTGCCAACACAGTTTATAGCCGGTAAAATGATGCTGGTTCGCAGTTTAATTTTAGGTTTGGATATTGATGTGGTATCACCTAGTACTGCGCCTTTGGCTTTAAATAAAACACAATACGATTTTGTTGCCATGGTGCCTTTACAGGTTCAGAATTCTATAGCAGGATTAAAGAATGTTAAGAAGTTAATCATTGGTGGTGCTAAAATCGACAGTGCCCTGGAAGCGCAATTACTGCCCTTAAAAACGGAGATTTACGAAACTTACGGCATGACGGAAACGATCACACATATCGCTGCTAAAAGAGTGGGAGAAAAGGCGTTCTCGATTCTTCCGAATGTGAAGATCAGCAAAGACGATCGCGATTGTCTGGTTATTCACCTGCCTTCGGTTTCTAACGAGCCTATCGTGACCAATGATTTGGTGGAATTGGTGAATGAAAACCAGTTTGTGTTTTTGGGACGAATCGATAATGTAGTGAATAGTGGAGGGGTGAAGTTGATTCCGGAGCAAATAGAAAGTAAGCTGATAGGAAAAATTAACAGTCGATTTTTTGTAACCGGAGTTCCTGATACCGTTTTGGGAGAGAAGTTAATTTTGGTGATAGAAGGAGAGAAGCAAGAGTTTGCTGCCGATTTTTTTGATGTATTGGGAAAATATGAAAAACCAAAGGAGATTGTTTTTGTCCCGAAGTTCAAAGAAAATGAGAACGGGAAACTGTTGCGTAAGCCTAGTTTGGTGTAGAAAAAATACTTCGTCGAAAGTAAGAAAAATTGGCTATATTTATAAGGTATTAACTTTAAAACCTAATAATTATGAAATTTATCTTAAATCTAACAAATGTTGAGCAATTGAGTAAGAGCGAATTAAAGCAAATTAAAGGCGGTGATTTTATTTACTATTTAAATGGCTACCAATTGCGATGTTCCAAGCAGTTAACACAACCGCCAACCTGTGGCAACATCCCGCCATATTGTTTGATTTCACCAGATATGTGTCCAAATTGATCCTTGGTAAACAGTAGAAAAAAGAAATTCCAAATTCCAATTGTATCGATTGGAATTTGGAATTTTTAATTTGGAATTTTTTTTATAGTAATTAAACCTTTCTCTCCAAAAGCGCCATATAGAATCCGTCAAATCCAGATTCTGAGGCTAGTATTTTACGATCTTTAATGAATGTAAATTGCTTTCCGATTTCGGTCTTTAAGAATTTCTCCACCTGTTCCTGATTTTCAGATGGTAAAACGGAGCAAGTAGCATAAACTAATTTCCCACCCGGTTTTACAATTTTCGAATAGCTTTCTAAAACTTCAGACTGAACTTTACGAATGTTATCGATAAACTCCGGTTGTAATTTCCATTTTGCATCAGGGTTTCTTTTTAAAACTCCTAAACCGCTACAAGGTGCATCAATTAAAACGCGGTCGGCTTTTTCATGCAACTTTTTGATCACTTTTGTAGTGTCAATAATACGGTACTCAATATTAAAAGCGCCATTTCTTTTGGCTCTCAATTTTAATTGTTTCAGTTTGCTTTCGTACAAATCCATTGCGATCAATTGCCCTTTGTTTTCCATCAACGAAGCAATGTGTAATGTTTTTCCTCCGGCTCCGGCACAGGTATCTACCACACGCATTCCTGGTTTTACATCCAGAAAACCAGCCACCAATTGTGAGTTGGCATCCTGAACTTCAAATAAACCTTGTTTAAAAGCATCTGTCAGGAATACATTGGCTCTTTCTTTTAAAACCAAAGCTTCAGGCTGATCTTTTAAATATTCGGTTTCGATATTTAAATCCATCAAGGTGTTTCTTAAGCTTTCCTTAGTACCTTTCAGCGTATTGGTTCTTAAGATAACTTTCGCAGGTTGATTTTGAGCCGCAATTTCTTTTGACCAAACAGCCTCTCCTAATTCTTTCACTCCTAATTCATCCATCCAGTCCGGAATAGATTCTCTAAAAGCTCTGGTTTTAGAAAGTTCGTCAAAACGACCTTTTATTTTTCTCTCAGGAGTTCCTTCCAATTGTCTCCAATCCGGAATAGGGTATCCTCTTAAAACAGCCCAAACCGCAAACATTCTCCATAAATTATCTCTGTCGAACGGTTCTTTAACTTCTGCAATTTCTGCGTATAATCTTTTCCAACGAACAATTTCGTATATTGTTTCAGCAACAAACTTCCTGTCAGAACTTCCCCAACGTTTGTCTTTTTTTAAGGCTCTGGCTACCACTTTATCCGCATATTCTCCTTCATTGAAAATTGCGTTTAAAGAATCGATGGTAGTATAAACTAAATTTCTGTGTAATCTCATTTTAATTATTTGAGTTGCAAAGGTACTATTAATTGATTGAAAGTTAAATTTTTAATTTTGATTGTTATTTAACTTCTTTTTTAAAAGAAAAAAAACACTCTAATAAAGTTTAAAAGAGTGTTTTCTGAGTATGTTTTTAAATGCTTTATTTTGTAATTCTTGTCAGTCCAATATTCTCCGGAGCGTGAAGCACCATTGGGAATTTCTCTATTTTTACCGAACTACTGTCTAAACCAAAAGCTCTTTCTTCAGATAAACTCAGTTTTTTAATGAAGAAATAAGAGTTCATAATGATGTTTTCATGCCATCTTAAATCGTTGTCATTGGATAAAAACTTCTCTGACAGTACAAATTTAAAGTCACCAATAATATTGTTTTTGTTTAAAGATTCGTAACGGCTGGTGATGTCTACTTCGCCACGTTTTACCATATCACGAATTACTTCTCTAAACATTAAATTGATTTTGGTAGGCTCTCTGAATCCTAAATTAAAATCGATTCTGTAAATATCGTCTTTAGCAATTTCGGTAACCTTGTATTGTGTTTTGTACGGTTCTGTTAAAATGTTTACGTGTACAAACCAGTATATGTCAGCTCTTTTCGGGCGTTTTTGTAAAATTGAATAAATTACTTTTTCTTCTAATTCATCAACACGATTGGCGTTGGTCATATACACCAGGTGCGTTGCGTATTTTGGGATCGATAAGTCTTCACTCAATTCCATTAACACCTTCTTATAATCGTCAATTTTGATGATTTTGGTGTAGCTTTTATTAATTTTCTTAGCCAGGTACCAGATGGTCATGATCGAGATCAAAAGGATCGCAATGATTAGAGTTACGTAACCACCTTCGGCAAATTTAGTAATGTTAGCAATCAGGAAGCTGAATTCAATCAGTAAATAAATCGTGATTAACGGCACCATCAGGTACAATTTTACACGTTTCATGATCAGATAATAATTCAGTAAAATCGTGGTCATAATCATACACAGGATAATCGCAAGACCATAGGCATGTTCCATATTTCCTGATTTCTGAAAGTGTAAAACGATTCCAACACAACCAAAAAACAACAACCAGTTGATTGATGGGATGTACAATTGTCCTTTTACTTCTGTAGGATATTTAATTTTAACCTTTGGCCAGAAATTCAAACGCATTGCTTCGTTGATCAAAGTAAATGATCCACTGATAAGTGCCTGAGAAGCAATTACTGCAGCCAAAGTAGCGACCACAATTCCGAAAGGAAGAAACCAGTGTGGCATGATTAAATAGAACGGATTTCCATTTTCTCCACCTAGTTGTTGCAGCGTACTGCCTTCATGATGAATTAAATAAGCAGCCTGTCCAAAATAGTTTAATACCAGAGTCGTTTTTACAAATACCCAGCTGATTCGGATGTTTTTTCTTCCGCAGTGCCCCATGTCAGAGTACAATGCTTCGGCACCTGTTGTACATAAAAATACAAAACCAAGTACGAAGAAACCATCAGGATGGATAGACAATAAATGATAAGCATAATACGGATTTACCGCTTTAATAACTTCTGGATGCTTTAGGATTTGAATTGTTCCCAACGTTCCCAACATGGCAAACCAGATTAACATCATTGGAGCGAAAAACTTTCCAACGAGCTTGGTTCCAAATTGTTGTATGGTAAAAAGAATGAATAAGATTCCGATAACGATGTAAACAATGGTCTCTGTTTGCATGGTTGGATAGAAGGCTCTGATTCCCTCTACAGCAGAAGAAATCGAAATGGGCGGCGTTATAATTCCATCGGCGAGTAAGGCACTTCCTCCGATGATGGCGGGCACAATGAGCCACTGAATTTTAGTTTTTTTGACCAGTGCATATAAGGCAAAAATTCCACCTTCCCCATGATTGTCGGCACTTAAGGTAATAAGTACGTACTTAATCGTAGTTTGTAAAGTCAAAGTCCAAAAAACACATGAGATTCCGCCAAGAACAATATCAGAATTAATGGCATAATCACCAAGTATGGCTTTCATTACATATAATGGAGAAGTACCAATATCTCCATAAATAATTCCTAATGTTATCAATAAACCCCCTATAGACAACTTACTATGTAAGTTTTTATGCGATGCGCTCATGTATATTTTTATAAAAGACGGTTGCAAATTTAGTGTTTTAAAACAAACTAACCTCAATTATAGGTAAAAAGATAAAAAAAAGCACAATCGTTAAATTGTGCTTTTGATTTTTATAAGGAAATGCAATTTTTACATTAAATTCTTCTACCGCCACTGCTTCTGCCGCCTGAACCGCTTTCTCTTTGTGGTTCACTGCTTCTGGACTCCTGACTTGCTCTTGGAGCTTCGTAACGTGGCGTGCTTTGAGAGCTTTGCTGTCTCGCTGAATTTCCTCTGTTGTCAGAATAATTTCTGGAAGATTCTGTTCTTTGTGGAGTCGAAACTCGCTCTGTGTTTCCGTAGGTTTGTGAATTTCCTCTGGAAGTATTTGAATTGTTTTGACTGTAATCTCTTCTGTTTTCACTTCTTCCTGAATTTTCAACTCTCACAGGAGTTGTGTTTGCACCTGAGTAATCTCTGTTTGAAGAAGCAGTACGATTCGTAGTATAATTTCTGTCGGAAGAACTTCTGTTCTCCGAATAGTTTCTATTGGTCGTACGGTCATTTGTAGTAGATACTCTATCTGAAGTAGATCGATTTGAAGTGTACGTATTTTGATTTCTTCCGTACTCTCTCGTTGAAACACGTCTTTGATCCAGATCGTATCGGTTGCTGGCGTTAGAGTTTCTCTGAGCAAAGCTGTAGTCAGGACGTCTCGTTTCGTAACCATAAGTACGTCTTGTTTCATACAAAACTGGAGCTCTGTAACTTCTTCTTGTATTTACATAGTTGTAGCTGTTGTTTACATTGATACACAGATTGATGTTGTTTCTGTATCTGTAAATAGGGTAAGGTCTCCAGGCACTGTAATATCTTGGATAATAGTTCCAGCCCCAGGTAGAGCAATATGGTCTGTAATTGGTAACCCAAAACGAAGTATAAATTACAGGAACCGCATGGTAAACCGGTTCGTAAATATAATTGGCACCATACAAGTAGCTGTTCCCAACAATTTGTACACTCACTTTATTGTAATTGTCTCTTTCGACATCAATAGTTGCAATATCCTGATAAACATCGCGATCTAAAACCGCCTGAATAATCACAACGTGCGTTCTGCTTTCGACAGATTCGATTACACGCAGATAATCAACCTGATTATCATCATTTAAATCAAGATTTGAGATTTGATATCTCGGATCATTCAAACGTCTTTCGAAATCTTGCAAATTAGCCGATTCTCCAAACATAGAAGCCACAGCTCTTAAATCTAAATTATCGCTTATATCTGAATTCTTTGCATATACCGTAGTTTGACCTTGTACTTGTACAGTACTCAAACCTATTGTGAGGAGGGCTATAAAAAGTAGTTTAGTTTTCATTTTTAAATCATATTAAGATTAATATTTGGAGGTATCCAATTACTGTGCCAGAAAAAAGAGGGAAACTTATTTCAGGTGTTATAAATAATTGTATTTTAGCGCTAAAAAACTAGTTTGTATGAGAAAAGTAATATTATTTTTTGGTGTTTTAATTTTGTTAATGTCTTTTAAAACGCTGAATAATAGTGGAAAGGGAATTTTTAACACGGGTTTTACATCAATACAGATAGATACTTTGTTTCAGGATAAAATTAGTATCAGAGCCATTGTAATCGACAAAAATAAAATTTGGTATGGTGCCGATAACTCCCGTTTTGGGTTTTATGATTTAGATAAAAAAGAGAAGTTTGAAGATCATATTTATCGTGATACTTTGAAGCTGGAATTCAGAAGTATTGCTCAAAATGCAAACAATATCTTTTTGTTAAGTGTAGGGAATCCTGCATTGCTTTATCAGGTTTCTAAAAAAACGCAAAAAGTAAAATTAGTCTATAAAGAAGTTAATCCGAAAGTGTTTTACGATAGTATGCAGTTTTGGAATGATAAAGAAGGAATTGCAATTGGAGATCCTACAGAGGATACTTTTTCAATTATTATCACACGCGACGGAGGAGAAACGTGGACGAAAGTGTTATCGGATAAATTGCCTACAAATGCTGAGGGCGAAGCAGCCTTTGCCGCCAGCAATACAAATATTGTGATAAAAGGAAATGATACCTGGCTGGTTTCCGGAGGGAAAAAAGCACGTGTTTTTTATTCGGCAGATAAAGGAAGAACCTGGAAAGCCATTGAAACCCCAATCGTACAAGGGAAAACCATGACTGGTATTTTTACAGCTGATTTCTATGATTCGAAACACGGATTTATTGCCGGTGGTGATTACGAACTTCCAAATCAAAAAAAGGACAATAAAGCTTTTACTACAGACGGAGGGAAAACCTGGCAGTTAATTGGTCAGGGCATGGGTTTTGGATATGCTTCGTGTGTGCAGTATGTTCCGGGAGGAAATGGCAAAGAAATTATTTGTGTAGGTTCTGAAGGGATACAATATTCGCAGAATGGAGGTGAAAACTGGACACAATTATCAACGGATACCAAACTTTTTACCATTCGTTTTGTAAACAGAAATACTGCAATTGCTGCTGGTCACAATAAAGTAATCCGAATCCGTTTTAAATAACAAGAACCCCAAATAATAAAGTAAGTATTATTATATGGGGTTCTCGCTGCTGTTGTTTTGTTATTAGTTTTTGCCGGCTTTGTCGCGATATTGTTTTAAAAGTTTGCGATTAAAGTCGTCTTCCGATTTCTTAAGCTTTAATATTTTTCGGGCTGAAAGTATCTTTTTTAAATTGCTGTTGTATTTGTCGCGAAGGACGTACAATTCTTTGTCTGCGCTTTCTATTTGCGAGAGGAGTGCAGCAGCTTCTTTTTCAGACATGGTACTGATGTTGTCGTCGTCTAATTTACGCAAATACATTTTCATCTTTTCGTGACGCAATTCATATTGCTTGTCGTCGTATGTATTGTAGATAGGCCAGAATTTCTCTGCTTCTGTTGAGGTTAGCTCAAGTTCTGTCGTTAAGAAAGAAACTTTATACGCTTTAATCTTTTCCCGCTTTTCATCCGTTTTATCGTTCTGGGCATAAAAGGAGAAGGTAATAAAGAATAGAATTATCGGTAGTATATTTTTAATTTTCATCTTTTGAAATTTTTGTTTTATTCTGAAATTAAATTTTCGAGATTTGGGTTGGTCGCTAGTATGTCTTCAAGTGTTTCCTGTTCGAGCGCAACATTTTTATTGAGTTTATCAATGTCTTTATCATCCAGTTCGCGAATCAAATCGTATTGATTCAAATTGGACTGATAGGACAGGTACGTTTCCAAAGTGTCTTCATCAAGGTCTTTGGATGTTTTGTTGTAGTTGTTCGCTATAGGAATCATTAAAGCTATAAAAACAACTGCAGCAGCCACGATTGAAAGGACTTTTTTGCGTTTGTAAATCGGAATTACTTTTACTTCTTTCTTTTCGTTTATTTGTTGTAAAACCTTTGTCGAAAAATCATCAAAATAATTTTCCGGAGTCTTAAATCCAGTTTTTATTTTCGGTTCGTTTTCTAATTTAAATGTTTTCATAATAGCTATTAGACAGTTGTTGTTACAAAAGGTTTAATTTGAGGTAACATATATTTCAATTTTTTTTACAGCGTGATGATAAGATGCTTTCAAAGCACCAACAGATGTCCCGAGAATCTCGGCAATTTCTTCGTATTTTAATTCTTCAAAATATTTCATTTTAAAAACCAGCTGCTGCTTTTCGGGCAGGGTTACGATCGCTTTTTGAAGTTTGATCTGAATTTCGTCTCCGTCAAAATAAACATCCGCTTTTAAATTGTCGATGGTTTTATTTTGTAACGCTTCAGAAGTTAATCCGCTAAGTTTTGCTTTCTGACTTAAAAATGTCAAAGCTTCGTTGGTTGCAATTCGATACATCCACGAGAAAAGTTTGCTTTCTCCTTTAAAGTTTTTTAAATACTGAAAGACTTTTACAAAAGTATTTTGCAAAACATCGTCTGTATCGTCATGGTTCAAAACAATGTTTCGAATATGAGAATACAGTGGTTTTTGATAATCAGACACGAGTTTTTGAAACGCAGTATTTTGCGTTGCAGGATTTAATAATTGTTGAATAAATTCCTTCTCGTCTGCCAAATTCCTTTATTTATGGTATTAGAATGAATTTTAAACAAAAGGTTTAATGCACCTTTAATTATTTTAGAATTCCGATTCTTCTTCAGGTGTTTTAGGGGTTTCTGCAGGTTTTACGGCTGCCGGATCGGTAGTAGCAGGTCTGTAAACAGGAACTTTGGCTACCGGAATTACTTTAGGTTTTGTTGGATAGTAAATTTCGGTCATTAGCTTCGACGGGCTTTTTACATCCAGTTTGCTCAAGGTTAAAATTTCAAGATGCGACCAGCTTAAATCAGGAGTGATTTTTTCGTTGTTGATAAAAGCGGTTGTTTTTTTAATGGCTTCGTTAAGATGTGTGTAATCGCCTTTTAAAGTGGTTTTTACCGCTTCAAAGCCATTTAGTTTTCCACCGGAAATGTCACTTCCTGATGTGGTTAGGATTTCTCTAATCGTAGGCAAACAGATCGAAATTTTAGCCAGTCCGGTTGTGGTGTCGTAGGTGTGGTAAATGATAAAAGGTTTGCCATTGGTCGATAAACCATTGTTTTTGCTGAACGTTATCAGTTTCGGAATAACGATTCGGGCATTCTTGCTTATTTTTCCAATTTCACTAGTAAACGTTTGTCTGATATACGGAGTTTCGATTTTCTTTACCAGACCGTTTACTTTTATAGAGTAGGTTTTGGTTTCGTAATCTAAGTTTTTATCAA
Organism: Flavobacterium sp. T12S277; assembly: GCF_048514875.1. NCBI lineage: Bacteria > Pseudomonadati > Bacteroidota > Flavobacteriia > Flavobacteriales > Flavobacteriaceae > Flavobacterium > Flavobacterium sp. T12S277. The sequence goes on from NZ_JBLYEG010000011.1 coordinate 22,966, forward strand.
TGTTTGCGAGACTTTTTTCGTAAATGGTTCCAATCACTTTGTCAGAACCTCCGTTTAGAGCGGTGTAGATTTTAAATAAAAAACTCATGGTTCCTGATGCTTTCCAGGTCACTTTTGTTTTTCCGGCCAAAGTATCTTTAAAAGTCCAGTTTACATCAGCTTCCGTTCCGTCATATTTCATTTTTTGCTGAATGCTTTCTCCATCCTTTGTTTTTAAGGTAATAGCATTTCCATTTCCTTCAGAACTTGTCCAATAAAAAGAGGCGCCGTTTCCGACCGTTTTATTAGGGAATGTCATTTTGATGGAAGAATCTTCAACAGACCAGGATTCAAAATCTTCATAATTTCTAAAATCATTGAGGTAATTGTATACCGTAGCTTTTGGTGAGTTGATTACTTTGCTTCTCTCAACAGAAAAGATTCCTTTTTGAGTAGCGACAAAAACAGTAAGGGCAACAAGGCTTAATAATAATAGAAGGAATAAGTATTTAAGAATCTTCATTGGGCTGGTTTATTTGGAGTCGTAAAGTTATAAAATTTATTACTAGTCGCACTAATAACAGGGTGATAAAAGTATATTTTATACAATTGTCCTCATCCGGAAAAGTTCCTGATAAAACGTTCTAAAAGCTCTTTAATTATATAACCTCAAAAGAATATTGTGGTGTGCAATGTTGCTGTGTATTGAAATTACAGCTTTCTGGCTAAAATCAGTTGTGTTCCAATAGTGAAATTCCTTTTTGGAATTATCTTTTGAAGAAAAATTTGATCACAAATAAAATGGCGATAAAAAGTAAGAAGACCAGTAGTACCTTATAATTTCCCTTGTAAAAAACCTTGTGTAAAGCAAGATCCTTTCGATAAGCGAATATCATTACGATTACGAATGCAATAAAAAAACAGAGTCCGAATATTAATTGTCCTTGACTAAACATAGTTAAAAATTATTTTTGGCAAATTTAGAGAATTGTATACGAATTGTTGCTAATTTGCCATTTCATTTAATCAAATAATATCATGAAGAAACAACTTGATGCAGTTACTGAATTTCATACTGCTTTTAGAATAGGACATAGTCTGGCGCCAATTGCTGATTTGGGAGAGACCAAAAAGCTGCTTCGTTATAATTTAATGAAAGAGGAAAATGAGGAGTACCTGGAAGCGGTTCAAAACAATGATTTGGTTGAAATTGCTGATGCTCTTGGAGATATGATGTATATTTTGTGCGGAACCATTATCGAGCACGGTTTGCAGGATAAAATTGAAGCTGTTTTTGATGAAATTCAGCGCAGTAATATGAGTAAGTTGGGTGAAGACGGTCAGCCCATTTACAGAGAAGACGGAAAAGTGATGAAAGGTCCTAATTATTTTAAACCTGATTTTTCAAAATTACTTTAAATAATAAACCCGACAGGTTTCAAAAACCTGTCGGGTTTGTTTTATAGAGGTGTCTTTGCTTACTGTACTTTTACAGTCCAGCCAAAAGTATCTTCTGAAAGTTTGTTTTGAAGACTTGTTAGTTTTTCTTTTAATAAAGAAGCGTAAGAGTTCTCAAGTGGTGCCATTTCGTAATACACATCCTGATAAGAGAAACCTTTAATTACGCTTATCACAGCAGCAGTTCCCGCTCCGAAAATTTCTTTTAATGCTCCGCTTTTTGCAGCTTCTACCAATTCTGATACCAGAACCGGACGAACATCAACTTTAAGGCCTTCTTTTTCTGCCATAGCAATCAAACTTTTTCTGGTAATACCATCTAAAATTCTTTCGCTTGTTGGAGCAGTCAGTAAAGTGTCGTTGATTCTGAAGAAAACGTTCATTGTTCCTGCTTCTTCCAGTTTTGTGTGAGTCGCATCATCAGTCCAGATTACCTGTTGGAAACCGTCTTTGTTGGCCAGGTTAGTTGGGTAAAACTGTGCTGCGTAGTTTCCGGCAGCTTTTGCAGCTCCAATTCCTCCATTTGCAGCTCTACTGTAATGTTCAGCGATAATTACTTTTACTTCACCAGCATAATAAGACTGTGCAGGAGAAAGTAAAATCATAAATTTATATTCGTCAGAAGGATTTGCTACCACACCAGCACCGGTTGCAATCATAAATGGACGGATGTACATGCTGCTTCCGTTTCCTTTTTGAATCCATTCCTGGTCAATTTTCAATAATTCATTCAAACCGTCCATGAAAATACTTTCCGGAATTTCTGGCATTGCCATACGAACCGCAGAGGCGTTAAAACGTTTGAAGTTTTCATCAGGTCTGAACAACCAAACATCGTTATTGTCATCTTTGTAAGCTTTCATTCCTTCAAAAATCGCTTGTCCGTAGTGGAAGACTTTTGAAGAAGGATCCATCAAAATAGGAGCATAAGGTTTAACGACAGGGTTTTGCCACTCTCCGTTTTTAAAATCACATTCGAATAAATGGTCTGTAAAAACAGAACCAAAGCTTAGGTTTTGAAAGTCTACTCCGCTTATTTTTGACGAAGTTGCTTTTCTGATTTCAATTTTGTGTGTTTGAGTTGTACTCATAATTAATTATGTAAAGTTTTTTTAGGTAATTATCATTAATAGCACAGAAAATCTAAAGCAATGATCTGCTGTGATATAGATTTTACTGAATGCAAAATTAAGTAAAAATATATAATTTACTTAGTAAAACTGCATTATTTACGGGCTTTAACTGAGATTTATTTATCTTATAATAAAGTGAAAAAATTAAGACATTTTTATAAAGAATTTATGAAAAATGAACCGTTTTTTAAGGCTTTACGCATTTGTTTTGACTAAATTTGGCACTTAAAACGGTCGAAATACCAGTAGAAACGGATTGTAAATTCTGAAAAAGGTGAGAAGAGAAATAATTAAAACGCTAGATGGTTCAACCACAATTCATTTGCAGGAGTGGGATGAGTGTTACCATTCAAAACACGGAGCAATTCAGGAGGCGAAACATGTCTTTATAAAAAATGGTCTTTCCTTATTCGGCGATGCTCCGGTAAGTATTCTGGAAATTGGTTTCGGAACGGGTTTGAATGCTTTTATTACTTTTTTAGAATCCAGTCAAAAGCAACAGCCAATTGATTATGTTGGAGTAGAAGCTTACCCGGTAGATGCAAAAGAGGTACTAGCTATGAATTATGTCGACGAATTGGAGGCTTCGGTTTATAAGGAGGTTTTTGAGAAAATGCACGAATGCGAATGGAATCAGAAAGTAGCCATCACCAACGATTTTGCCTTAACCAAAAGGAAACAATTTTTTGATGAAATTGATGATTTTGAAATTTTTGATTTGATTTACTTTGACGCCTTCGGATATCGGGTGCAGCCGGAGCTGTGGAGCACCGAGATTTTCAGGAAAATGTACAATAGTTTAAAGCCAAATGGAGTGTTGGTAACCTATGCAGCTCGCGGAGTTGTTAAAAGAAGTATGATTGAGGTTGGATTTACAGTCGAAAAATTGGCAGGACCTCCGGGAAAGCGTGAAATGTTTCGGGCCTTTAAAAAGGTTTAAATGAGTTGTTTAGAATGATTCCAGATTGATTTATATGCATTAAGAAATCGTATTCGTTGCTAAAGTTTTTAAAATAATAAGTTAAAATCGGTACTCGTGAATGATATTTGTTTAAATTTGTTGCGAGTTTGAAAATATAGATAACCCCCAAAAAATCTTATTTTATTATGTCAAAAATGATGTTTGATTACACGAAATCAATACTTGAGAGAGTAAGTTTCGACCCGATACTTTTCTGTAAAGAATTAGAGAAAGCTATCAAAACACTGTTACCGTACGAAATGGAACAATTGCAAGAATGGTTATTAAATTTCATTATTGAAAAACCAGAACTAAAACAAAGTCTACTACTAATCAAAGTATAAAAAAAAGGAGCCACTTGGCTCCTTTTTTATTGTTATTTCTTTTGTAGCGGACTTATGATCTGAACGTTCTGAAAAACAATTGCTCCTTTAACCACTCCGGCAATTGTAGATCTGAGGGCGTCAATGATCTGCATTTTTAATTCGCTCTTCGGGTAAATCAAACTTACCTCACGAGCTGGTTTAGGTTCCTTAAAGTTACGTAGTTTCTGTTTGTCGGAATCTTTTAAGTCTAAGGTGTGCAGGTACGGAAGTAGCGTTGTACCCAAACCTTCGTCGGCTAGTTTAATTAGCGTTTCAAAGCTTCCACTTTGAATCTGAAAATTATTCTGATCGAGGTCACTGGCATTTTTACACAAATTTAAAATCCCGTCTCTAAAACAATGTCCGTCCTGAAGCAACAGGATTTCGTTGATATTTAAGTCGGCAACTTCAATTTCTTCTTTTTGAAAACTGGCGTGATGCTCGGGTATATAAGCCACAAAGGGTTCAAAATACAATACAATTTCTTTGATTTTCTCATCTTCAAGCGGAGTAGCAGCAATAGCAGCATCCAAATGACCATTTTTTAATTTCAGAATAATTTCATCTGTATTAAGTTCCTCAATCAATAGTTTTACTTTTGGATATTTCTTGATGAAGTTGTTTAAAAACATGGGCAAAAGTGTTGGCATAATGGTCGGAATAATTCCCAGACGGAATTCTCCTCCAATAAAACCTTTTTGCTGTTCTACAATGTCTTTAATTCGATCCGCTTCGTTTACAATATTCTTGGCCTGGTTTACAATTTTCTGACCGATATCGGTAAGCTGAATGGGCTTTTTGCTCCTGTCAAAAATCAGAATATTTAATTCTTCTTCGATTTTCTGAATCTGCATACTCAGTGTTGGCTGGGTAACGAAACACTTTTCGGCAGCAAGCGTGAAATTTTTATGTTCGGCAACGGCTAATACATATTGCAATTGAGTTATAGTCATCTTGATAGTAATTTTTGATGCAAAAATAAGAAAATATAATTTTTTTTTATATTATTTTAAAAGAAGTTGTTTTAAATTTGTAGTAATCATATTATAAAATGAAAACTATGAAGACAAATATCTTAGGATTACCGGTAAAAGAATCAGAATTGTTAGTAAAAGAATTGAATATTCTGTTATCCAATTTTCAGGTATATTACCAAAATTTAAGAGGAATACACTGGAACATTCGTGGGAAGCGTTTTTTTGATCTGCATGTAAAGTTTGAAGAATTGTACACGGATGCTCAGTTAAAAATTGACATGATTGCAGAGCGTGTTTTAACTATTGGAGGAACTCCTTTACATACTTTTGATGATTATATTAAAAATAATAAATTAACTGTTGGTAAGAATATTTCAAATGACGAGAAAGCGGTTCATTTAATTGTAAACTCGTTATCTGACTTGTTAAAAATTGAAAGAGAAATCTTAAAACAGTCGGATGAAATTAACGATGAAGGGACAAATTCTATGATGAGTGACTTCATTGCCGAGCAGGAAAAAACAATTTGGATGATGAATGCATGGCTTGAAGAAGAGCTGTAATGTGTTGTTCCTAAAATGATTACTATAGCAGAATGGTCGGGTTTGACCATCCTGCTTTTTTATGTTTGTTAAATTTGTATAAATTTTTTGGCCTCTCGCTTTGATTTTATTTGTTTAACACTATTTTTGTTCCAATGAAATTAGTCGCTCGCATATTATTATTCATATTTATTGCATTCTTGTCTACCCCGACGATCGTTACGGTGATGAAGAAAAGCAATGATGCGTCGCTATTTTTTAGTTTCTCAGAAGAAGAACATTCACATAAAGAACTTAAGGCTGCTGTTTATCCGGCAATACTTCAACATGAAGTTGTTATGCCCGTTTATATTGAAAAAAAGACCACAGTGTCTGAAAATATTGTAAAACTAGACAATATTTCTCCGAGCATTTTTGCTCCACCTCCCAACTTGGCATAATACTTCCGATTATTTTGAATTAAACTGCATTTTTAATAAATGTGGTCAATCGTTAATGAATCATTTTTTAGTATTGTATTATGACAAAAAAAATCAATCTTTTTGCCAACCTTAAATCTGATTTCGCTTCGGGTTTAGTGGTTTTCTTGGTGGCTCTTCCATTGTGTTTGGGTATTGCAATGGCTTCTGGAGCACCTTTGTTTTCAGGAATTATTGCAGGTGTAATTGGGGGTATCGTTGTAGGGTACCTAAGCCAGTCACACATTAGTGTTTCCGGACCAGCGGCTGGGTTAACAGCTATTATTTTAACCGCTATTACTGATTTAGGTGCTTTCGATGTGTTTTTAATGTCTGTTTTTATTGCTGGATTAATTCAATTAGCATTAGGGTTTTTGAAGGCCGGAAGTATCTCAAATTATTTTCCAACCAACGTTATTGAAGGAATGTTGGCCGGTATCGGAATTATCATCATCCTGAAACAATTGCCTCACGCTTTTGGTTATGATGCTGATTTTGAAGGTGATCAGGCTTTTATTCAGAATGACGGAAGCAATTCCTTTTCATTCTTGTTTGATGTCTTGAATCACATACACTTAGGAGCAGTTGTAGTTTCAGTTATTTCCTTTGTGATCTTACTTTCCTGGGAGAAAGTTCCTTTTTTAAAGAGACTGAAATTAATTCCGGGAGCACTTGTTGCCGTTGTTGCGGGAGTAGTTTTAAATGAATTTTTTATTTCAACAGGAAGCCCATTGGCAATTGCAAAAGAACATTTGGTTTCTTTGCCAGTTCCAAAATCTTTTGATGAATTTAAATCGATTCTGATTACACCAAATTTTGCTGCGGTTACCAATCCGCAAGTTTGGGTGGTTGCTATTACAATTGCTATTGTGGCTTCTATTGAAACATTATTGTGTATTGAAGCTGCTGACAGAATGGATGTTCAAAAACGTTATACCAACACCAATGTCGAGCTAAGAGCGCAAGGAATTGGTAATATAGTAAGTTCTTTATTAGGTGGTTTGCCAATGACATCGGTTGTGGTTAGATCATCTGCCAATAACAATGCAGGAGCAAAGTCTAAAATGTCGGCTATTATTCATGGGGTACTTTTGTTAATTAGTGTATTGTCAATCCCTGCATTATTAAACAAAATACCATTGGCAACTTTGGCTACTGTTTTAATTTTAGTGGGTTACAAATTAGCTAAACCTGCCACTTTCAAACATTTCTGGGAGAAAGGAAAGTACCAGTTTGTACCGTTTATTGCAACTTTGGTATTTGTTGTAGCAACAGATTTACTTAAAGGAGTTGCGTTAGGAATTGTGATCAGTATTATTTTTGTACTGAGAGGAAATCTGAAAAGAGCGTACAGTTTCAAAAAAGAAGAATACGAAGATGGAGATGTTATTCATATCGATTTGGCACAGGAAGTTTCATTTTTAAACAAGGCAGCGATTAAACTGACTTTAAATGAAATCCCTGAAAATTCGAAAGTGATTATCAGTGCTGCAGATACAGAGTATATTGCACACGATGTTTTAGATTTGATTCGCGAATTTAAAGAAACAAGAGCCATCGATGAAAATATTAAAGTGAAGCTGAAAGGATTCAAGAAAGCCTATGAGCTTGAGAATTCACCGGATATCAATAATCATGTCTCTATTGAGCATTATTATGATGTTGCCAAAAGGGCTTTAGTTCAAAAAGAAAAGGTAAAAGGAGATTTTAAATAAAATTATATTAATTAAGGTATTTCTTGATTGTGAGAAGTATTAAAATTAGATAACTTTACAGTAGAGTTGTTTTTAATATATTTAAACATCGGGTAATACCATTCAAAAAACAAAAAAATGAGAGAGTTTTATAAGCAGTTACTTGAAAACAATAGACAATGGGTTGAAAAATCATTGGCATTAGATCCAAATTATTTTGCTGATTTGGCTAAAGGACAAACACCGCCATTATTGTGGATTGGATGTTCAGACAGCCGTGTTCCTGCAAACGAAATTATTGGAGCTAAACCGGGTGAGGTTTTTGTACACCGTAATATTGCCAATATGGTGGTGCACTCCGATATGAATATGTTGAGTGTTCTGGATTATGCAGTAAACGTTTTGAAAGTAAAACACGTTATTGTTTGCGGACATTACGGTTGTGGTGGTGTAAAAGCAGCTATGGGAAATCAATCTGTTGGAATCATTGACAACTGGATTCGTCACATTAAAGACGAGTACCGTTTACATGATAAGTACCTAAACTCGATTGAAGATGAAACGGAGCGTTTTAATGCTTTTGTTGAAATCAATGCTAAAGAGCAGGTTTACAACTTGGCTAAAACGTCTATTGTACAGGGAGCCTGGAAAAACGGACAGGATTTAATGCTTCACGGATGGGTTTACGGTTTGAACTCCGGTTTTGTAACCGATTTAAATGTAAACATCAGTTCGAACGAAGAACTAGATGAGGTTTATCAGTTAGACCTTTAATATAAAAAAGAAAATCGCCTCAAAAAGGCGATTTTTTTTTATTCGTTTTCGTCCAGATTTTCGTTAAAAGCAGACGGTAATAAAGTTGGAATAAATTTTATAAGAATGGGTAACAACAAACTTCCTCCGGGCAGTAAAAAGATCGTTAGTGACGGAATCGTTTTACAGATGTCTAAAAGCTGTTTTTTTACTTTCTTCTTTTCCTTGGCATCCAGATCTCTGGTAGTTGAATAAGCCAGCAGAACCATTAATTCTTTGCTTTGGATGATTTCCTTAACCAATCTGTTTTTGTTTCTTACAATCAGTTTTACCACGCTGTGGGTCATTTGATCGTAAAAATGTTTTACCGGATTGGAATAGTTGAAGTAAGGAATCTTCTTTTTATGCGTAGTGATAAAGGTATTCGTGGTTTCAATACTCTTCGTCACAAAATCGTCTGAAACACCCATCATCGAACCTAAAGAGTACAAAAAGTAGGCTTCTTCATTTTCAACAACACCATCACTCCATAAAGCCATTCCGGCCATATCGATTAAGTAATAATACTCAAGTTGGTTGTTGTAATACTCCAGCTGTAAGGTTTCTAAAGTATCAACCGTTACTTTTGAAAATTTAGAATATCGGATGGAAGCTTCAAAAAGTTTAATCAGCAAATCGTCGTGCTGCGATTTTATGGTTTTGGTTTTTAAAGCCAGAGCCACAATACCCAGTACTGTTTCTTCGATTCGTTTTAAGTATTTTTCAGGAATTGAACCATGTTCTAAATACTGTCTGAAAGCCAGAACATCAATAAACAAAAGCGCATTGGTTACCAAATGCGAAAAGTTTTTACTGATAATGCTGTCGTTCGTCTGAACCCTTTGGTCTATGATATTCTCTAAAGAAAGGGAAGGGGTATCCTTTGGAAGTAAAATTTTGAACAAACTAAATCCTTCCGGACTCATTTCTTTATAAAATTTTAAAACTTCTGCGATAAAATTATTGGGTTCCGAACTTCTTTTTTCCAAACAAAAAACACCGTACAAAGTGTTTAGTAAGGCTACTTTTGAAATTTCGGTTTTGAACCAGCCTTTTATAGGGATGGGAACCTGTGAATCAATAGAAATGATATGACCGTAAATAAAACCGGTCTCTCTGACTTTATTGTAGAACGACGCTGCAGTCTCAAAAGGTATAGCCTCTGAAAACTTCTGTTCGCTAAAAAACTTGTCTATCCAGCCTGGTGCCGATGGGTTAATCATTAACTTTTAATTTATAGCTGCAAAGCTATATCTTTTTCTTGTTTTAGGATAAAATTTAAATGAAATAACCAGCAGATTTTGTGAAAATCTGCTGGTTACTCTTTTTTTATTTAATGATTCCGGCACAAGCTGCTCTTCCGCCTGCATTTCCGGTAGGTTGTGTGGTAAAATCATCAGTTCCCTGATGTACAATTAAACCTTTACCCAAAATATCTTTGGTTGCATCGCCACAGCCAATACACCATTCGTCAGTAGTTAAGGTTATTGATCCGTTACCTTTAGCATCAGCCGTAAAGTTTCCGATATCTCCTTTGTGGTATTCTGCAACACCCCATTTTCCATGTTTTTTAAAGGTAGGATTCCAGTGTCCACCTGCTGAACTTCCGTCGGCAGCAGTACAATCTGCTTTTTCGTGAATGTGGATGGCGTGAACTCCCGGCTGTAAACCGGTCATTTTTGCAACAAAAGTTACTTTACCGTTTTTTTCGGTGAAAGTAGCAGTTCCGGCCACTGTACTATTACTTTTTGGCTCTAAAGTTACAGTTAAGTTTTTAGCATCACTTGATTTTGTACTGGTCTTACAGCCAACGATTAAGGCTGTAATTATAGCGAAGGAAACGATTATTTTTTTCATAAAGGAGGCTTTTATATTAAAGATTAAGTAAATTTAACATAAAATTCCGACATGGATTGGAGCTAACAGTTAAAAAAATCTAAAACTATTGATCGTAATTTAATGGGACTTTAAGCGATGAACCCAAAAATATTGCGTAAATTCGTAGGGCTCCGAAGTAAAAAATGAAAATCAATACCTAATTATTTTCTAATTTAATCCTAAATATTATGATCAGGAAAATTTTAACTTTAGTTTTTTTGGGAGTTGTTTTAATCTCCTGCAATGCCTCTAAAACATCAACAGGAGATGCCGTTTCTAAACTTGAAGGAACCTGGGTACTTGACTATATTAGCGGTCCGAGAATTGCTTTTGACGGTTTGTATCCGAATAAAAAACCAACCATTAACTTTAATGTAAAAGAGAATCGCGTGTCTGGAAATAATGGCTGTAATTCTTTTAACGGAGCGTTTGCCGTGACAGGAAACAAAATTGATCTGACACAGCCTATGGCCACAACCAAAATGATGTGTAAAGATGCTCAGCAGGGTGAACAGGTTTTTATGAGCACTTTGCCTAAAATAACCTCCTACGATGTTACGGATGGAGGAAAAACATTGCACTTTATCTCTGGAGATATTGCCATGATGCGATTTACCAGAAAATAGCAGTTCCCTTTTTTAACCCTCTTTAATTTGTATTTTATGAAAACTAAATTATCTATTATATTGGTGTTATGCTGTTTGGTAACGATTTCTGTTTTTGGACAGGAAAAGACAAAAAAAGAAATAAAGGCAGAAAAAGAACTGCAGCAACAAAAAGAAGTTGAAGCGCTGGTTGCTTCTAAAAAGTTTGATTTTGAAGCACAAAAAATGACTCCGCAGGGAGGGAACTTTATTATCCTCGATTACAATACTTATTTTTTAAGATTTAATACAGATAAGACCACTTGTGATCTGCCTTTTTTTGGACGTGCATTTAATGCCGACTATGGAGGAGATGGAGGAATTAAATTTGAAGGGACTCCGGAAGATATTAAAATCGAGCAAAAAAGGAAAAGTTATATTGTCAAGGCTACCGTTAGAGGGAAAAATGATGTGTACCTTTTGATGTTTTCTATTTTTTATAATGGAAACACGACCCTTAGTATTACCAGTAACAATAAAGCATTTATTTCGTATGATGGACTGATAAGAGCTCCAAAAGTAGTCGAGAATAAGAAATAATCCGTTTAGTTTCAATTATTGTCTGCCAAACCCTTTTATAGGTGAATTGGTAAGACTAAAATTAAAATATAGTTTGAAACTTTTACGATAAACAAAACGGTAGCTATTTTGATTAGCTGCCGTTTTTTATTGTTTAAAACCTCTTTCTATATGTTTCTATGTGTTAGAATAATTGCCACTAAAAGGATTAGAAAGATTAAAAAATCTGCCAGATCTGCGAAATCTGCGAGAAAAATTATTTAGCCGTTTTAACCTCGTAAATAGTATTGACCATTCCGTTTCGCGTAGCGTCCAGCGGAAGTTCCCAAAACATAATTCCGCCCAGGTTTTTAGCTTTAACGTATTCTGCTTTTGCTTTTATAGACGTTAGATTGTCTCCTGTAGCAAATGTTTTTTCTTTTTCATTGTACCAGAAAGGTGCTTTGGCTTTATCGTCCCAAAAGTATTTCCAGCCATTAGCTTCTGTGTAAAAAGGCGCATAGTCTTTAAAAGAAACACCCTGAACATGTTCACCAGCCTGATACAAACCGTTATTGATGTTTTCGACATTCTTCCAGGTGCGGGTATAAAAAGCTCCTCCAATCACTAATTTTTCTGCCGGAATTCCCAGTTTCAATAGATATGCAACGGCTCTGTCTGTCGATTCTTCTTTTGGGTTAGTGCTGTATAAAGGTGTATGGTGCCCTGTAACTTTTGAGTATCCGTTTACCAGATCATAACTCATAATATTAACGCGATTTACTAAAGGCATTACTGTTTTCCAGTCAATTGATTCGTCCAGAAATTTTTGAAAACCTCCGGCAGCAAAGCTCAATTCGTATTTTTTACCTAAAGTAGAACGCAAAATTTTGATTAATTCTGTGAAATTTGGTTTGTCGGCTGGTTGAAACAAATGTCCTGGCAGTCCCTCAATTGCCGGATATTCCCAATCTAAATCTAAACCGTCTACTTTAAAATAATCACTGACTTCTTTTACCGATTTTGCAAAAGTAAGTCTTCCTTCAGCTGTTGAAAATGCAGCAGAACAAGGCTCACAACCTCCCCAGCCACCAAGCGAAAGAATAATTTTTAATTGGGGATTTGATGCTTTTAGCGAAACCAAATATTTGATCGTAGTAGAATCTTTTGCAGAATCAACGCTTAGTTTTCCCTCTTTTAAATGGCAGAAACTGAAGATAATTTGGTTTAGTTTGCTTACTTCGTATTCGTTAATTAGCTTGTCATCACCTGTGTAATAGGCTATGATGTCCATCTTTTTGCTTTTTTGCGCAAATACGCTTGTGGTAAAGTTGCACCATAAAATCAGGGCAATCAGGTTAATTTGTTTCATTTTATGTTTTTTAGAGTTTTTAGATTGCTAAATATAAAGCAATACAATCGATATTTAACTATTTTACAGTGGTCTCAATGTTAATTTTAACGAATATTTTGCAAATGGTTGCAAAAATATTGCGGGCACTATTTTGGTAAACCGTCTGATAAAAAACAAAAAAAATAAACCCGCACTGTTTCGGATTAGTGCGGGTTTAAACAAATTAAAAGCTAAAAACTATTTTTATATTAGAAGCAGTATTCGTTTTCTGCAACTAATTTAGATGTAATAACCTCTCTTAAGGCTACAACATTTGGATTGTTTGTGTATTTTGTGAAACGTTTAAGTCCCATTAACATCATACGTTGTTCGTCACCTTCAGCAAAAGAAATAATTCCTTCTTTTCCTCTTGAGTTAACAGTATCTACCGCTTTGTACAAGTATAATTTTGCCATAGCAATTTGTTCCTGTACTTTAGCCTCACCTTGATTTTTGGCTAATTTCTCAGTTCTTAGAATTGTACTTTCTGCCATGTAGATTTCGATTAAGATATCAGAAGCAGCCATTAATAACTGTTGGTGTGAATCTAAATCTGGTCCGTATTTCTGAACAGCACTTCCGGCAACCATCAAGAAAACTTTTTTCAGGTTAGCGATGATTCCTTTTTCTTCAGCAAATAATTCAGAGAAATCAGGAGTGTCAAAAGATGGGATTCCCATTAATTCTTCCTGAACTTTCATAGCAGGTCCTAATAAATCAACGTGACCTTTCATAGCCTTTTTGATTAACATTCCTACTGAAAGCATTCTGTTGATTTCGTTAGTTCCTTCGTAGATACGAGCGATACGGGCATCTCTCCAGGCACTTTCCATTGGAGTGTCCTCAGAGAATCCCATTCCTCCAAAAATTTGAATTCCTTCATCAGCACAAGATTGTACGTCTTCAGAAACGGCTACTTTCAGGATCGAACATTCAATAGCATATTCTTCAACACCTTTCAATTCAGCTTCCTGATGAGAAGTTCCTTCTGCTTCACGAGCAGCGATTCTGTCTTCGATATCTTTTGCAGCACGGTAAGAAGCACTTTCTCCGGCATATGCATTAGTAGCCATTTCAGCTAATTTAGAACGGATAGCTCCAAAAGATGAAATTGCAGTGTTGAACTGAATTCTTTCGTTAGCATATTTTACAGCATTTGAAGTAACTCTTCTTTGTGCATCTAAACAGGCAGCAGCCAATTTAATACGACCAACATTCAAAGCATTCATAGCGATTTTAAAACCGTTTCCTCTTTCAGACAACATGTTTTCAACGGGAACTTTTGTTTCGTTGAAGAAAACCTGACGAGTAGAGGAAGCACGGATTCCTAATTTATGCTCTTCTTCGTTCATAGAAATTCCGTTTGACGGATCGTTTTCTACGATGAAACCTGTAATGTTTTTATCATCACCAATACGGGCAAAAACGATGAAAACGCTGCAGAAACCTGCATTCGAGATCCACATTTTTTGTCCGGTGATCGAGTACGATTTTCCGTCTTCAGATAAAACAGCTTTTGTTTTTCCTGAGTTAGCATCAGATCCTGCGCCTGGTTCTGTCAAGCAATAAGCTCCAAACCATTCTCCGGAAGCCAATTTAGGAACGTATTTTTTCTTTTGTTCTTCAGTACCATAAAGTGTGATTGGCATAGTTCCAATTCCGGTATGTGCACCAAAAGCAGTTGAGAAAGATCCTGTAGCTCCAGAAATGTAGTCACAAACTAACATTGTAGATACAAATCCCATTCCTAATCCGCCGTATTCTTCAGGAACTGCAACTCCTAAAAGTCCTAGCTCACCTGCTTTACGCATAGAAGATTCTGTGTAGGCATAATCTTTTTTCTCAAAACGATCTTTATGTGCCCATAATTCTTTGTCAACGAACTCTTTTACAGAGTCACGCATCATTAACTGCTCTTCCGAAAAATCTTCTGGTGTAAAGATATCTTCGCATTTTGTTTCCTTAACTAAAAACTGACCACCACGGGTTACGTTTTTTTCGATTGTATCTGCCATTGCTTTTGTTTTTTGTATGTCTTTTTATTTTTATAATTGAGTCTCTAATCTTGTCATTTCGACGAAGGAGAAATCACATCCAGTATTTCTACACAGTGCGTTCTCAGCGTTTGTGATTTCTCCTTCGTCGAAATGACAAACGAGACGTATCAGTATCTACAACACTTCGTAAATCCCCGCAGAACCTTGTCCGGTTCCTACACACATCGAAACGATTCCGTATTTGTTGCCTCTGCGTTTCATTTCGTCGAACAACTGAACAGAAAGTTTAGCTCCTGTACAACCCAGTGGGTGCCCTAATGAAATTGCTCCACCATTTACGTTTACGATTTCCGGGTTGATGTTTAATTCACGGGTAACTGCCAAAGCCTGAGAAGCAAAAGCTTCGTTCAACTCGATTAGTTCAATATCGTTTAGTATTAATCCTGCTTGTTTTAATGCTTTCGGAATTGCTTTTACAGGACCGATACCCATAATTCTTGGCTCAACACCAGAAGAAGCAAAGTTTACCAAACGTGCAATTGGCTCAAGGTTTAATTCTTTTACCATTTCTTCGCTCATGATTAAAACAAAAGCAGCACCATCACTCATTTGAGAAGAGTTTCCGGCAGTAACACTACCATCGGCAGCAAAAACAGGTCTTAAACCGGCTAAGGCAGCAACAGATGTTCCGGCTCTTGGGCCTTCGTCTTGTTTTACAACGTATGATTTAGTTTCTTTTTTACCATTTTCATTGATGAAAGTCTGCTCAACAGTAATTGGAACAATTTGTTTGTCAAATTTTCCTTCTGCCTGCGCTTTTAAAGCTTTCATATGAGAGTTGTAAGCAAACTCATCCTGATCTTCTCTGGAGATTTTGTATTGGTTGGCAACCGCTTCAGCAGTTAAACCCATTCCCCAATAGTAATCTTCATGACCTGCAGCAGCCACTTTATAATCCGGAGTTGGTTTGTAACCTCCCATCGGAATAAAACTCATACTTTCAGCTCCACCGGCAATAATACAATCTGCCATTCCGGATTGAATTTTAGCAGTCGCCATTCCGATAGTTTCTAATCCGGATGCACAATAACGGTTAACTGTTACACCAGGAACATCTTCTACTTTTAATCCCATCAAAGAGATTAAACGTCCAACGTTAAGTCCTTGTTCTGCTTCCGGCATGGCGTTTCCAACCATAACGTCATCGATACGTTTTTTGTCGAAATTAGGCAACTCATCCATCATAAACTGAATGGTTTCTGCTGCTAATTCGTCAGGTCTTTTAAATCTAAAAACCCCTTTTGGTGCTTTTCCTACCGCGGTACGGTAAGCTTTTACGATATATGCTGTTTTCATTTGTTTTGTTTTTTTAAGATTTATAGAATAAGAGGCAAAAGAAAAGACAAAACTTTGTTTTGAAATCTTGCTTCTTACATCTTTCTTCTACTTATCTAATTTCTAAGTGGTTTTCCTTTAGTCAACATGTATTGAATTCTTTCTAATGTTTTTCTCTCTGTACAAAGAGATAAGAAAGCTTCACGTTCGATATCCAATAAGTATTGTTCAGATACTAAAGTTGCTTCAGATAAATCACCACCAGCCATTACATAAGCCAGTTTGTTAGCGATTTTTTTATCGTGTTCCGAAATGTATTTTCCGGCTTCCATCTGATCTGTTCCAACTAAGAACATCCCTAAAGCTTGTTTTCCTAAAACTTTAACATCAGTTCTTCTGATTGGCTGTGTATAACCTGCTTCTGCCATCAACAAAGCATGTTTTTTAGCTTCCGCAATCTGACGGTCTTTGTTAACCACGATAATATCTTTTCCATGTTGTAAAAGTCCGGTGTCAAAAGCCTCATAACCCGAAGTCGAAACTTTTGCCATAGCAATGGTTAAGAAATACTCCTGAAGAACGTTCAATTCCACATCATTTTTGCGGAATAAATCAGAAGCTCTCAAAGCCATTTCTTTAGATCCACCACCACCTGGAAGTACACCTACACCAAATTCAACTAATCCCATATAGGTTTCAGCAGCAGCAACTACTTTATCAGCGTGTAAGCTCATTTCGCATCCACCACCAAAAGTCATTCCGTGAGGGGCTACGATAACTGGAATTGAAGAGTAACGAACGCGCATCATGGTGTCCTGGAACAATTTGATCGCCATGTTTAACTCGTCGTATTCCTGCTCAACCGCCATCATGAAAATCATTCCGATATTAGCTCCAACAGAGAAATTCGCTGCCTGGTTACCAATAACTAAACCTTGATATTCTTTTTCAGATAAGTCGATTGCTTTATTGATGGCTTGTAGTACATCGCCGCCAATCGTATTCATTTTAGATTGGAATTCTAAGTTCAAAATTCCATCTCCTAAATCCTCGATGATTGCACCACTATTGCTCCAAACTTTTTTGCTTTCGCGAATGTTGTTTAGGATAATAAAGGAATCTTGTCCAGGAACTTTAAGTTGTGATTTTGTTGGAATATTATAGAAATAGGTTGCTCCTTCTTTAACAGAGTAGAAACTTTCGCTTCCTGAGGCTAACATTTCAGTAACCCATGCAGCTGGTGCTAAACCTTCTGCTTTCATGATTTCAATTCCATTGGCAACACCGATAGCATCCCAAATTTCGAATGGACCATTTTCCCATCCAAAACCGGCCTTCATAGCGTCGTCAATTTTGTATAATTCGTCTGAGATTTCAGGAATTCTGTTTGACACATAAGCAAACATTCCGGCGAAACTCTTACGGTAGAATTCTCCTGCTTTGTCTTTCCCTTTTACTAAAACTTTAAAACGGTTGATTGGTTTATCGATTGTTTTTGTAAGTTCAAGTGTAGCAAAATTTGCTTTTTTTGCAGCACGGTATTCTAATGTATCTAAGTCTAAAGAAAGAATATCTTTATCTACTTTTTTGTAAAAACCTTGTCCTGTTTTGCTTCCCAACCAGTTGTTTTCCATCATTTTGTTGATGAAATCAGGAAGTTTAAATAATTCGTGTTGTTCGTCGTTCGGGCAGTTTTCATAAATACCGTTGGCAACGTGCACCAAAGTATCTAAACCAACAACGTCAACAGTACGGAACGTAGCCGATTTTGGACGACCGATTACAGGACCAGTCAATTTATCAACTTCCTCAATTGTTAATCCCATTTCTTTCACTAAGTGAAATAAACTCTGGATTCCGTAAATACCAATTCTGTTTCCAATAAAAGCCGGAGTATCTTTGGCAACAACCGAAGTTTTTCCTAAGAATTTAGATCCGTATTCGTTTAAGAAATCCAATACTTCTGTTGAAGTTTTTGGACCAGGAATAATTTCAAATAATTTTAAGTAACGCGCAGGGTTAAAAAAGTGTGTTCCGCAGAAGTGCTGTTGGAAATCTTCGCTTCTTCCTTCACTCATAAAGTGAATTGGAATACCGGAAGTATTTGATGTAACCAAAGTTCCTGGTTTACGGAATTTTTCGATTTGTTCGAATACCAGTTTTTTAATATCCAAACGCTCCACAACAACTTCAATAATCCAATCAACATTGGCAATTTTTGCCATATCATCTGTCGTATTTCCTGTAGTAATTCGGTTTGCGAATTTCTGACTGTAAATAGGAGATGGTTTTGATTTTAATGAATTCGCCAAGTGCTCGTTTACTATTCGGTTGCGAACAGCTTTACTTTCAAGCGTTAATCCTTTTTTGGCTTCAGCTTCTGTCAACTCGCGTGGTACGATGTCAAGCAGTAAAACTTCAACACCAATATTGGCAAAATGGCAAGCTATTCCTGAACCCATAATTCCGGATCCAATTACAGCGACTTTTTTAATTGTGCGTTTCATAGTTAATATTTTGTTTTTTATTTGATTTGAATGGGCCTTTATTAATTAAGGTTATTCATTTTCTAATTTTTCTGTTTGATTGAATATGTTTTTATCCTGAATTAATTCGTTTATGATTTCAGATACTTCGATAAAATGTTTTAGCTTCTCGTCAGAAACATGTTTTCTTACCGTTTCATTAAATTTTAAAACTGTATTTTTAGATAAATCTCTTTTTTCTTTTCCAAATTCAGTCAGGTAAATCAAAACACCGCGACCGTCTGTTGGGTTTTTTTTGCGAACAATCAAACCTTTGTCTTCCATTGATTTTAATGTTCGGGTTAGGCTTGTGGCTTCCATGCCCATTCTTGGTCCCAAAGCTGTTGATGGGGTGCCTTCTTCCTTATCTATACTTAAAAGAGCAAACCCGGTGGCCATTGTGGCATCGTATTTGGCAGCCTCTTCGTTGTACATTCTTGATACAGCTTGCCATGTAGCACGCAAAATATAATCTATTGTTTTCTCTTTCATATGTAACTATATCGATTTCAAATATAATCAAAAAATACTATGCATGCATATGATTTTTTAATATTTTTTTGGTTAGTTAAAAAAATCCTTTGATTTATAGGGGTTTATGCTTTAATTTTAATTGAAATATACTATTCTTTTTTGATGTTTTAACAAAATTTATGCTGTAAAAGTTGTTTTGTCGTTTTAAATTAAGATAAAATTCTGCATTTTGTAAAAAATTATGGCTTTAATTCAATAGGATTTTCGGGTTCGTATCGCGAAATTGCCTTTTGAAGTATTGTTTTCATCCTGTTTCGGAGGTTTTCGGGTTTAATGACTTCGATACCATTGCCAAAACCCAGAAGAATGCGTTCCATTTCATAATTTGGAGTGATGAACAAATGAACGATGATGCTTTTATCCTCATTTTCTTTAATCAGTCGCTGCGTTTGATGCAGGGGTTTGGTTAAAACATAAGGCGCGTTGATTGCATCAATCCAGAGTTCAATCTTTCGGGGTTGAGAACCGGTGTTTACCGTAACGCCAATTACATTTTTGTAAAAAAGTTCCGCATCAAAATCTTCTTCTAAATAAGGGAGGTTAAAATCATAATCAATGGCGATAATTCTGTCGAGGGCCAAATTGGTAATAGGCTGCGAACCTTTTTTCTTTCCTACGAGAAACCATCGGTTGTTGAATTCCTTTAAAATAAAGGGATGGAAATTAAATTTGTTTTCCTCCCGGGATTTAAATGATTTATAGGTAATGACCAAAGCCACCTTTTTGATAATGGCCTGATAAATTTCATCTAAATAGTGAAGCCCTTTCAGCTTTTCATTTTTGTCCAGATAGATAACGGGTTTTGTATGTGATTTTTCAGCGTAGATTTTATCCTCCAAACGCTGTAGAATATCCGATACATCATTAAAGAGAGAGAAATCTTTAAACTGCTTTAACATCGATACGGTTTCAGTCAGGACATTCATATCAGTTTCTGTTAACGGAATATCGGTTATGGTGAATTCGTCGTCTTCATATTTATAGTACTTTTTATCGTATACTACAATTGGGGCATTATAGCCCAGTTTTTCACTTCGCATGAGCTGAATATCCATTTGTATGGTTCGCTTGCTGATTGGATTTGCACGGCCCTCGTATTCAAACAAAGCATCAGAGCAGCATTCGATGAGGTCGTCTAAAGTCCATTGCCGGTATTTGTTCTGGAGACATTTGTCGATGGTTTTATACCGAATTAAGGCGTTTTTGTTTTGTGACATAGTTTATGTTTTTTTACTCGTAAAGGCTCAATGTGCAAAGTTTTTTTAGTCACAGATTAAAGGATTAAAATGATTTTACTCATTGCTATGTCATCCTGGGGAACGAAGAATCACAACAGTGTATAAGTAATACTTTAAAAAAACTTTGCGATTCTGCGTCTTTGCGTGATCATTTTTTTTCTAAAATGCTGATCTCTCTTTCAATATTGCTCCTGGCTTTTTCTTCGTATAAATTCCGGAACTCATTAGTTTGAAAGATAAATTCGTTTTCCAGAAAATGTTTCAGTGCTTTTGCGCGTCCGGGTTTGTAGAGGAAATCAGGATAAATGCGGTATTCTTTTCTGATTTGTTCATAATAGATTTGATAGGCTTCCCAATCCCGGGCCAGAATTTTTAAATCAAAATCAATTAACCAGTTAATATCTTCAATTGTATTATGGGCATGGAGTTGTGTGGCGCAGATCGCATCAAAAATTAATTGTTTATCCAGGCTGGTGTTTTCAGGTAAAATCGATAGGGCATACTCGGCACTTTTGAGTTCATTGTCTTTTTTACTGCTCTGATAAATATAATCATGGTAAAAAATAGAAAATAATATTTCATTGGGGACTCGAAGCCTGTTCTGATAAATTTCAAAACTTTCAATTATATCCTTTATATGTGTCAGATTGTGGTAATGCCTTGATTTTTTTGAATAAGCTTTTTCTAAATTCGTCCAGTTTTGCTGAATTTCATTTAATGGAAAGCCAATGTTCAAGAGTAATTCAGAATAGATTTTTTCTAAATTCATATGGTATTTTTTATTTAAATCTTATTAGAAGCTCTGTAAGAGCTGAATATTTATAACCAAATTATAACACCGAATCAAAAGCTCCAGCAGAGCGACACCTTTATTTTCCTTTCATTGATAGAATATGTCGCCCCGCTGGGGCTTTTGAAATTTATCTGTAAAAAAGCTATCAATATACCGTCCCTTTGGGACTTACATGATTTTGGTAAATCAATATTTACTCAAATATAAAATTCTTTTTTCTACTGCGCAAAATAATTGCGTAGTACTATCGAAATCTTTGCTCAGGAAATAAGAACAGACGTTCATTGAAATAAAAATTGAGTTAACACGGTCAAGTTTGAGTTACTTCGAAAAACTTTCCACGTACACACTTACACCATTACCGGTTAACACAATTTATCAGGAGGCAGTAGCTCAGCGGTTAGAGCAGGTAGTTTTGAAATTATCGTTAAAAGGTCAATCAAAACTTACTTCGTACACTTTTAATGTCCGGGTCGTGGGTTCGAATCCCATCTGCTTCACTATTTATGGTCAATTCAAACTTACGTCAGAACATTGGTATTTCCGGTTCGAGTCCGGCAAGTTTTAAAATTATCATGAATAATCAAAGAGGGTCAAGATTAACTTACTTCGGGGGAAACCCACCAAACTGTCACTTTGAATCAGTTAATCCATTACACTCTAATTTCAGGTCAAGTGTTTCTTACTTCAAATCTTTTAGGTAGAATCAGAAACACAATTATCTAAATTTTAAAAATTAAAAAAAATGAAAACAACAACATTATTAAAAATCAGTCTGCGTCAAAACGCAATTTACATTCCATCAGAAATGATAACGAATGACATCAAAAAATTATCAGCAACAACATCGGTTTTGGCAGCCAATGTTTCCAAACTTGGTTTTACATTTTCAGAATCGTTATTACACGCTTTAAATAATGTAAGCCCAAACTATAAAGTTGATTTTTTAGAAGTTCTGAAAGAAGTTTTAGGAACGGATAAAAACTGGACTCCTTTGGTGAAAGAATGGCACATCCCAACAGGTGAATCTGTTTTTGATCATGTGGCTACATTTTTCGCAAATGTTTTTAAAACCAAAAATGGAACAACTTTGCAATGCGGACATATTATTCCGGAGCATACTTTTCCGTTGGAAAGATACAATGGATGTCCGTTCTGCGGAACTCCGTTTGAATTTGGTAAAATCGAAAAATACGGACAAGGAAGCAAATTGAAAGTTCTGGAATTGTGGACAGAAAAAGACTTAAATGATTTCTATTTATCGTTATTGCAATCGAAAACAGTTTTAGATGCTACGCAGGCAGATAGTTTAAAAGCGGCGATGAAATATTTGCCTTTGCCTAAAACCGATGTGGCTATGAAGGAAACTTTAATGCTTGTTATGGATCTTTTGATCGAAAATGGCAAAGAAGAGGAGGCATCATCATTTTTAAAAACACCAACTGATATTTTAAGATATTTATGGTTTAAGAATACAGGATTGTTGCAAATTATCGAGCCAAAAACTATTATTAAAAGAACGGCTAAAAACGCACAGCATTTGCATATCAGTTTAGACACAAGTGCACAGGCCAAAATCGCTTCTCAGAAAGATTTGAAACTTAAATATTCCCGAAAAGAATGTTTAATGGTGGCAAATTGGTTGAATACTATGGATATGGAAGTAGAAGCCATGTGTGAAATCATGCATCCAAAAAGAGGAATGTGGGTTCGTGTGATCAGAGCGTTGCGTTTGGCAGAATACAGCAAAAGAAAAGGTTTTGAAAAATTAGCTTTTTTGATGGACGTATTTTACAACCAGGTGTATGATGTTTGGCAAAGTAAAGTAAACACGTCACGATTGAAAATGGATGCAGATAAAACATTTGCATTATTGAAACAACGTCCGGGATTGTTTGCCCGTTCCTTATTTTCGAATATGCTTTGGTTTGGTGCCGATGAAACGGTGGCAAATTTTACGGAGATTATTGATAAAGTTCCGGCTCGACTGGTGTTTACGTTAAACATGTATGCTCAGAACTATTTTGATAAAAACATCCAAAGAAGTGTGAAACCTTTAGGAGGAACTAACAAACGAATTGCGCCAAATGCATTGTTGAATTTGTATAATGAAGAGCAATTAGAGGCGATGAAAAGTCAAATCGAAGAATTGTGCTTTTTAGTAATGAAGAAACGATTTGCTGCAATTGCAAATCCAAACAAGACTATTTACATAGATCCGCAATTGTTTAATATGCCCGTTTCTATTGGAGATCGTAGCGATACGCTTCAGGATTTACCGGTGGCTTTAATGGGAACACGTTTTCCGGTTGAAGGAAACGAAGTGCGATTGTTTATGCAGTGGGGTGCAGGTTTACCAGCACAGCATTTAGATATGGATTTGAGCTGTCATATTGCATACGAAGAGAAATCGGATATTTGTTCGTTCAGTCGATTGACGACCACAGGTTGTCAGCATAGTGGTGATATCAGAAGTATTCCGAATAAAATTGGAACTGCGGAGTACATCAACATCAATATCGACGAATTGGCCAAAGCCAATGCAAAATTTGTGACTTTTACCTGCAATGCGTACTGTAACGGAAGTATCACGCCAAATTTGGTTGTTGGTTGGATGAATAGTAAACACCCGATGAGAATTTCGGAGAAAACCGGTGTAGCTTACGATCCGTCGTGTGTAGACCATCAGGTTCGTGTAACGCAGAATATCGCCAAAGGTTTGGTTTTTGGAGTTCTTGATGTAGCCAAAAGAGAAATCGTTTGGTTAGAGATGACTTTTGGAGGTCAGGTCGTACAAGGTTTGGACTTTAAAGGAGTTCAGGCATTATTGGCAAAATTGAACAGTAAATTGAATATTGGTAGTTTGTTACAGCTTAAAGCGGAAGCTCAGGGATTGACAATTACCGAAGATAAATTTGCCGATGAGGTTTACGATGCAAAATGGGCAATAAATGCTGCGGCAGTGACACAATTATTAATTGATTAAATTTAAGCCACGGATTCATAAATGGATTCGTGGCTTTTTGATGTTTTTAATTGGTTTGGTTAAGATACAGACCTGACAGGTTTTTAAAACCTGTCAGGTCTAATAATAGAGATTAGAGTTAAAAATATAAGTTCCGTAGGAACGTTTTTAAATTGTAGCAACGGATTTTAATCCGTTGAAAAATATGCGATAACAAAATAAAGTTCCGTAGGAACGGCAAATATTTATAGATTAGAAAATCCCATTTTTAAAAATCATGACAATAAAAGAAATAAAATATAAAGCGGAAAAAAACTTCAAAAGAATAAAACTTAGAGAGGATGTTTATGGATTTCAAATACAGCCCAATGCTAAATTTTTAAAAGGAATAAGCAGAAAAGAAATTGATGCCTTGCAAGTATTATTTGGATTTGATTTCCCTTGGGATTACAGAGAAATGCTTTTAACTTTTTCGAATTTAGACACTGATTTGATTTCAATTAATCCGGAAGACAAATCAGATATTGAATATGCCAGTGAAAACTTTTTTCACCAATATCCTGAAGATTTTGAAAAATCAAGACGACTTATTGACGAAATTAATGAGAATAAATTTGAAGCAGAATTGGCTCTAACTGAAGCTGGTTTTGATGTTTCAAAAATAGTGGGTTACATTCCCATGCACAACCATCGTGCTCTTGTGGTTTTTGAAGATAAGTATCTTTCGCCGGTTATTTCAGTTATGCAATCCGATATTATTATGTTCGGAAATAATTTAAGAGAATATCTCGAAAATGAACTTTTAAGAATTTAGGATACGATGCAAGATTGTTAGGGTTTTCAATTTTATAGACCTGACAGGTTTAAAAACCTGTCAGGTCTAATACGAAGAGTAGAGTTAAAAATATAGTTCCGTAGGAACGTTGTTATTTTGTAGCAATGGATTTTAATCCGTTGAAAAATATACGGCGACAAAGTAAAGTTCCATAGGAACGAAAAATATCTATAGATTAGAAATGCCCATTTTTAAATCTATTTTTAGTACGCAAAATAACTGCGCACTAGTTTTTGAATCTTTGTTGAAAGATAAGAACTAATGAATACAACGCTTTTAAAAGAGATGCTTTCAAAAAATTATGTAAAGGTGAACAAACATCCGGAGCATGATTTATACATTTATAATTACACTCAAAATGCACAATTCGAGAAAGTTTGGAATGAGGTGACATTAGCCTGCAGAGGATTGATCTTAGATGAAAATGATACTGTGGTGGCAAGGCCTTTTCCTAAGTTTTTCAATTTAGGCGAAATGGAAAATCAGGTACTGCCGGCTTGTACTTTTGAAGTCTATGATAAAATGGACGGCTCGTTGGGAATTTTATATTGGATAGATGAGGTTCCTTTTATAGCGAGCAGAGGATCTTTTTCGAGCAATCAGTCGGATAAAGCGAATGAAATGCTGCATGGAAAATACAGAAATTCCTGGGCGCTTCTGGATAAAGCGAAAACCTATTTGTTTGAAATTATTTATCCTGAAAACCGAATCGTTTTAGATTATGGTACAGCGGAAGAATTGGTTTTGCTGGCGATTATTGACACAGCATCCGGTGAAGAATTTCCGTTGGAAGATCTTGGTTTTCCTATGGTTGAAAAATTCGATGGAATCAAAGATATTCTGCTTTTAAAAGAAATGGACGTTGATAATAAAGAAGGCTTTATCATTAAGTATGCAAACCATTTTAGGGTGAAAATTAAATTTGAAGAATACCTTCGTTTACACCGAATCATTACGGAGGTTTCTAACCTGAATATCTGGGAATATCTGAAAACAAATCAACCGATGGAAGAAATTCTGGAGCGTGTTCCCGATGAATTTTTTGATTGGGTAAAACAAACTAAAGATGATTTAGAGAAGCAATATCAGATAATCGAAAACCAATGCAAAGCCGATTTTAAAGTATTAGAATCTCGAAAAGAAACCGCCTTGTACTTCCAGACTTGTCAATATCAGGGCGTATTGTTTGCCATGCTGAACCACAAAGACTATTCGGTAATTATCTGGAAAATGATCCGGCCAACATTTGAAAAACCGTTTAATAGAGAAGAAAAATAAAATTTTAATTTAACTGCGCAAAATAATTGCGTAGAGGCAAAGATATATTTGCCAAACAAAAAATAAACACAATGATTATAAAACTTAAATCAGAGAACAAACACTTTTTAGACGTTCTTTATAAAAATCCAAATACAGATCAGGGTTTGTATTTGAAGGAGTTAAAGGAAGGAATCGTAATTGGAAATGTGATTTCTAACAACGAATATCACTGTGTTTTTTTAGATGGTAAGAACAGTTATTTACCTGAAGAAGGAAATCAAATCGATTTTCAAAGTTATTGCAGTCCGTTATTGGCTTTAAATATAGCAACTGAATTATTTAATCATTTGTATAAAGAAAATTTAGGTTTGAGTGAGACTGTAATTTCTTGGTTAGGCAAGAATTATAACGAAGTTGATACTGAAAAATGTACCATTGAAGTTGCAACTTTTTTCATCGATTCCGGATGGTATAAAAATGAAAATTATCTTTTATCAAAATACATTGGCGGAATTTTACTAAAACATAAAATTGGAAATAATTACGAATTAAAGATTGAAGGGAAAACGGTTAGAGAGGCATTGCAGAAATTTTCGCTTGTAGCTTTGTTTTCACACTTTACCAATAAATATGCGGTTTATACTTATATAGACGATTACTTTATTCAAAAGCACATCACAATGTTAACCAATATTTCGGGAATTCCGTATTTCGTATTTTATCTTTTTATAAAAAGAATCATGCGTTCTCCGGTACAATTTGAAAAGTTCAAACTTCAGTTAGAAGCTTATTTTGATAACGAAGTACAGTTTGTGTTTACAGATACACATCAATCGAGAAAAGAATTTATTTGCAGTAAAATCGATTTTGAGGAACCGGTTCTAGATTTTGGTTGTGGTGAATTGCAATACTATAAAATGTTACTCAAAAAAGGATTCTCGCAGGAATATCATGCTTATGATGAGGTTGATTTTAAGCATGTCGCAGATAAAATTACTGGATTAGAAAAGGTTGATAATTTGCGATGGATTGAAAACCTTGAAGAAATTAAAGGCTTCGAAGGGCAGGTTATTTTGAGCGAAGTTATTGAGCATAATTCTCTGGCAGAAGCAAAAGAAATACTCATCTGGATTCGCGATAATACAGAATTTACTCAATTATTTGTGACAACGCCAGACAAAGATTTTAATGTAAATTATGAAATGACAGAAGAATTCAGACATGACGATCATGATTTTGAGCTTTCGAATGCAGAGTTTATAGAATTGATCAACGAAATTTTTCCAAATTCTAAATCATTTTATGGAGTAGGGGATTGTGTAAAAGGAGTTTATCCAACAAGTGCGGTAATCATTCAAAAAAAGTAAAAAATGTTAGACTATAAAGTAAGAAATAGAATAGAGTGGTTTTGTAAAAATAAGATAAATGATTTTTCGCCAACCATTTCGCCAGCGCCGAAAAGCAAGATAAGAAACGAAATAGAAAGCATTGAAGAAGCTGTAAATTATTATATAGAAAAAGGGGTAACCGAATTTGTGGTTCAGAAAAAATACATGGGGTCTTACTGTACTATTTATCTGAAAAGAAACCTCGAAGAAACCTATTTTGTTTCCAGAAATGGGTTTAGAATGGATCATATTGATATAGAAAAAGCCATAAGCAGTTTAAAAGATTTACACGCCAAAATGGTAATTACTTTCCCTGATTTCGAAACGCTTTTAATTGCTTCAGAATTATTGCCATGGAAAGTTTTGGGGGCAGGATTAATCGAGAAAGAATTTATAGGATACTATGACGCCTTAAAAACGCACAATGAATATTTGAAATCTTCGGAATTAATAAAAAAAATAAATAGTGTAAGACAATCAGGGGCGTTCACAACCTATATTTCGGATAAAAAGCAGCTTAGCAAAAAAGAATTTGGAGGTAAATATAAAACGCATATTGTCCGTCAATACGAAGCGTTGGGCAGTGTGAAAATTCCAGATGCAATAAAGCAGGAAGAATCATTGCAGGTTTTTAAAGGTCAGATTGATACTTTTGGAAAGGAAACGGAATTGCACTTTAAACCCTTTACCATTTTAAAAGTAGTAAAAAAGTCAGGAGAGGAAATACTACCAAATAGCAATTTGACTTATAAAATGGTAAATGATGATGCTTTTTTACACTTGGAAATTACAACTTCTAATAAAGAAGAACAGTTAAAAGAAATGTATTCATTTTTCGAGAAACTGACCAATGATAACGAAGAAGGTATTATGATTAAACCGGTTCAGAATTATATTAAAAATTTGCCACCGTGTTTTAAGGTGAGAAATAACAATTATCTGACAATGATTTATGGGGTAAATTTTCATCAGGATTTTGATCATTATTTAGGAAAAAGAAGCATAAGACAAAAATTAGAGCAATCTGTAAATGGTTGGGAAATCAATCAAAAAATGCTTCAGATTCCTTATAAAGACTTAGAAGAAGAAAATTATCTCATGCGGTTGTTGCTTTTGAAACGAATCAATAACGAAGAAATAGAAAAAACATTAGATCCAAGATTATAACAAGATTAACAAAATGAAAAAAACACCAACATTAACAATCCTTATAGGTTGTCCGGCATCGGGAAAAAGTACTTTTGCAGAGTGGAAGGTGAGAACTGAACCAAAAACGATGAGAATAAGTCGTGATGAAATCAGGTTTTCACAATTTCAGGAAGTGATGGATCCGGCAGTTGAAAGTATGATTTCGAAAATTGTTAACGGACAAATTAAAACGTTGCTTTCAAATGGATGGAACGTTATTCTGGATACCTGCAACGTAAAATCAGAATACATTAAACAGCCAATAGACGATTTTGCTGAAATGGCTAATATTGAGTTCAAAATATTTGATTTACCACTGCAGGAACTTTTTGTGAGAAACGAAAAAAGAGATCGAAAAGTACCGAAAAAAGTAATTGAAAACATGTATCATCAATTGCAAAAAACAAAAGAGAAGTTTGATTTTGGTCCGATAAAGAAGATTAATAAAAATCTCGAATACTGCGTTCAAAACCCGGACTTACCTAAAGCTATAATTTGTGACCTTGACGGAACACTAGCCTTAATGAACGGACGAAATCCATTTGATGCAAGTAAATGCGATGCTGACGAAATCAATACTCCGGTGGCAAATGTTTTGAGAAATTACAAAAAGTTGGGGTATCAGATCCTATTGGTTTCAGGAAGAGAAGACCAATACGAAGCACCGACTTTGCGTTTCCTTGAAAAACACGAAATCGAATACGATGCCTTAATCATGCGTAAAACAAAAGACAGCCGAAAAGATTCGATCATAAAAACCGAAATCTACAATGAGTTTATTAAAGACCACTATTTTGTAGAATTTATTTTAGACGATAGAAATCAGGTTGTGGATACCTGGCGAAATGACTTAAAGTTACCTTGTTTTCAAGTGTACTACGGAGATTTTTAATGAGGAGGTGCAGAGGTGCAGAGGTTCAAAGGGACAGAGTTTTTTAAAGTAGTAATTTCTCATTTTATGTCATTTCGACCGAAGGGAGAAATCACATGCGCTGAGCACACACTGTATGGAATGCCGGGTGTGATTTGCTTCGCCAGTTCGCTATCGCTCGAGTCTCCCTTCGGTCGAAATGACAAGCTCTGTGTAAAAAACTTTACGCCTCCAGTCTTCACGAGATTAAAAGCAGCTCCAAGACTAAAAAAATATGTTTTACCGCCTTAGTGGTAAAAAAACAAAACAAAACAAAATATAACAGAAAGACTCAAATGGGAAACTTCTGAACCCTTGTCTCTTTGAGCCTTTGAAACTTAAAAAAAAATGAATACATATATAGATATCGGAATTAATTTAACCAATAAACAATTCCATAACGACATAGACGATGTCGTACAAGATGCACTCGACGCCGATGTATCACAAATGATACTAACCGGCACAAGCTTACGAAACAGCGAAGCTTCATTAGAAATTGTAAAACAATATCCGGGAGTGTTATATTCCACTGCTGGAATTCACCCGCATGATGCGAAGAGTTTTGATGCACAGAGTATTTCAAAACTGCGAAATTTATTAAAACAGAAACAAGTCGTTTCGGTCGGTGAATGCGGACTCGATTTTGATCGTGACTTTTCGCCTAGAAATGTACAGGAAACGTGTTATAGGGCCCAATTAGAATTGGCGATCGAAGTGCAGAAACCTTTGTTTTTGCATGAAAGAGCTGCTTTTACAAAATTCATGGGCATTACAAAAGAATATTTACCCCAATTGCCAAAAGCCGTCGTGCATTGCTTTACAGGAACGCTTTCCGAAGCCAAAACCTATCTCGATAATGGATTCTATCTAGGCTTTACCGGAGCGATATCCGACAGTAAACGTTTCAGTCATTTAAAAGAAGTACTTCAGTACGCACCGCTTGACCGAATGATGATCGAAACTGATGCACCGTTTATGCTTCCTAAAAATGTCCCGAACAGTCTTTTGAAGAAATACCACGAACGCCGTTGTGAACCTGCTTTTTTGCCGTATGTGGCCGGAACAATTGCACAGTTTAAAGGTATTACTTTAGATAAAGTGGCAGAGGAAACGACTCGTAATTCTAAAAGCTTTTTTTGTATTTAGGTACAGAGAGGCAAAGGTTCAGAGGAACAAAGGTTAAAGCTTAAAAAACTTGATGCTTTTGTAGAAAAAAACAAGTGTTTTTACGGGGTCTAAAAGCTATTGTTTAATTTATATTTGAAAAGTCATGAATGAAAAAATACTCAAAAAACTAAAAGAAATAGAAAAACAAAAAGATGTAAAAATACTGCTGGCTGTAGAATCCGGAAGCCGTGCCTGGGGATTTGCCTCGCCGGACAGCGATTACGATATTCGTTTTATATACAAACACAAACCCGAGTATTATTTGTCGCTTTGGGAACAACCAGACGTAATCGAGTTCATGACCGAAGACGATCTTGACGGTTCTGGTTGGGATTTACGGAAATCCATAAAATTATTAGCAAAATCTAACGCACCTTTGATCGAGTGGTTGTTTTCGCCTGTTGTGTATTTTCAGGATGATGCTTTTGCAAAACAAATGCGGGAGATGGCTGTAGAATGTTTTTCGCCCATAGCGGTTTTGCACCATTATTTAGGAACAACTAAAAATTTCATGGAAGTATGCGAAATGGAAGAAGTAAAACTAAAAAGTTATTTCTATGGCTTACGCACCGCATTGGCGGGAAAATGGATTATAGAAAACAATACATTTCCACCCGTTGCCTTTACCGATTTATTACCAATAGCACCACAAAACATACAAGACAAAATAATAGAATTACAAACAATAAAAGCCAGCCAGGACGAAAAATACCTGCACCCAAAGGAAGTTTTAATAACTGATTTTTTACTAGAGACGGTACAATTTAATCAGGAGAATGCGAGTAAGTTGGGAATTGGGAAAAGGATGAGTGAAGGATTGGAATTGTTTTTTAGAGAAATGATTGTATAAAATAAAAAGTATAAAGTAAAAAGTATGAAATTAGAATCTGTATTAATTAGAAATTTTAGACTTTTAAAAGATTTAAAATTAGATTTAGAGAAGGATCTTTCGCTCGTTTTGGGCAAAAATAATTCTGGGAAAACATCAATATTAAGTGTTCTGGATAAATTTATAAATCAATCTGAGAATAAGAAAATTTCGGCGGATGATTTCAATTTATCTTATAAAGAAGAAATTAAAAATTTGATAGAATCACCAGATGAATTGAGTGAAGAAGATTTTAATAAGGATATAAAGGGAATTACTATAAGATTAATCGTTTCGTATTCTGATGAAGATGATTTTGAAAATATATCAAAATTAATGATGGATTTAGATCCGGATAATAATTATTTGGTTTTAGGATATGATTATTCTATACATTTTAATGAATATCAATTATTTAGGCAAGATTTTAAGGTTTTTAAGATTGAAGAACAAAAAAAAATAAATGAATCTTTGATTAGAGAAAAAGATAAGCCACAAAAAGAAAGAAAGCTGTACAGAGAAAAAGGATTTGATGCTTTTTTTAAGTTGTATCATGATAAGTATTTTTTTTATAAGAAAAAATCTATAGCTGTAGATCATATAAATGGAATTATACTTGAAGACCAATTTATTGATTTAGATAACAGTTCAACAAAAGTGAATTTGAAGAATGTCATAAATTTTAAATATATAAGTGCAAGTAGAAGTGTAACTAATAAGGAAGCAGATAAAACTCTTTCTTCACAAACATCGCAAATTTATGAAAGAAGTGAAAAAAATGAAGAAGATACCAAAAGTATTGAGGAGTTTAAGGAAACTTTAATCGAAACAGATGAAACGCTTACGAACGTTTATACTTCTCTTTTTGAAAAAATAGTTGGAAAAGTTGAGAGATTTGGAGGAATAAAAAAAGGAGAATCAGTTATAAAAGTTATTTCTTCATTAGAAAGAAAAGAGTTGCTTAAAGGAAATACAACAGTTATTTATGAGCATGATTCCTCTAACTCTTTACCCGAGTTTTATAATGGTTTAGGATATATGAATCTTATAAGTATGATTTTTGAAATTGAAATATTACTTCAAGAATTTAAGAGGAATAAAGATGAAAAACCAGCAGATATAAATTTACTATTTATTGAAGAACCAGAAGCACATACACATCCACAAATGCAATATGTATTTATAACTAATATACAATCACTCTTGGAAGAGGGAATTATAAAAGGAGGATGTGCAAAGAAAAAGTTGCAATACATAATATCAACTCATTCTTCACATATTGTTTCAAATTGTAAAGATTTTAATTCAATAAAATATTTGAAAAAAGAAAGCCTAAATAGTATAATGGCTAAAAATCTTAGAGATTTAGAGAGTGAATATACCATAGCAGGTGAAGAACAGAATTATAAATTCCTAAAACAATATCTAACATTAAATAGGTCTGAGTTATTTTTTGCAGATAAAGCTATTTTTATTGAAGGAGATACAGAGAGAATTCTTGTGCCTGCAATGATGAGAAAAATTGACTTAGAGGAAGAATTAGTAGGCAATGAGCTTGAATTGCTATCGCAAAACATATCTATAGTTGAAGTGGGAGCGCATTCTTTCATTTTTGAAAAGTTTATCGATTTTATTGGAGTTAAATCTGTAATAATTACAGATATTGATAGTTATTATCAAAATTCTGATCTTGATGATAAAGGTGAGAAGCAGTATCATAAAAATGGCAGCGAGAAATTATTAACTTTTAAATGTCCGTCAAGTCATGATAAAGCCGCTTTAACAAATAATAATTCATTAGCTTTTTTTCATAAAGGAAACAGAGATTTAAATTATTATAAGTCATTAAAAAATGATTGGAAGATTTTGAGAAAAAATCGAAATAAGCAATGGAATTCAAACAGAAAAGGTAAATTATTAGTTGCTTTTCAAACGGAACAATTAAGTTATCATGCTAGAAGTTTTGAGGATGCATTTTTTCATATTAATTATGATTTTATTTGTGAAGAGAAGGATGTTGAAGATAAAAAAGGATCATTAAAAAAAGAATTTAAATTTGGTTCTTTGACAAAGAAATGGCTTAAAGATTTTAAAAAGGATAAAGATAGCTTTAAACTAGCAGAATATGGAGTAGATAGTAAGCCCGCTTTTGCTATAGAAATATTATTAAATAGTCAGAGTGATGGAGAAAAAGAATTTATTAACTGGCAAATTCCAGACTATATAAAAGAAGCATTGATATGGTTACGAAAAGAATAGATTTAGATTTAGAGGTTCAAAAAATATTTGAACATATCGATAATGGTAATGATTTCTTGTTGAGCGGTGGAGCGGGGAGTGGTAAGACATACTCTTTAGTACAAGTAATTAGACAAGTTATAGAAGAAAATCCATTTGTTAAAGTCGCTTGTATGACATATACAAATGCAGCTGTAAAAGAGATTGAAGAAAGAGTTAATCACAAGAATTTAAGTGTTACCACAATTCATGATTTTCTATGGGATAATATAAAAAATTTTCAAAAAGAATTGAAATTAGCTCTAATTGATCTTGCGAAAAATGAAGAGATAACTAAAATTGTAATTGAAAATCCAATAATTGAACAGTTTGAAGATGGGATTCAGTATAAAGAGTATGTTAGATTAAGAGAAGGTATAATATCACATGATGAATTATTAATTATCGCAGATTATATGTTTAATAATTACATTAGACTAATTGATGTTGTAAAGGATAAATTTAAGTTTATTTTTATTGATGAATATCAGGATACAAATGAAAATGTAATAAAGATCTTTTTAGAGCATTTTAAAAAATCGAAAAAAACAGGAATAGTTGGTTTTTTTGGAGATGCAATGCAATCTATTTATGATGATGGGATAGGTAATTTAAAAGCATATAAAGGAGAAGAAGACGGACAAGTTCGTGAAGTAAAAAAAGAACAAAACCGTAGAAGCCCTAGGTTAGTTTATGAATTGGCGAATAGATTACGTACTGATGGATTGGAACAAACTCATTCAAATGACGAAAATGCTCCCAATATGATTTCCAAAGAAAAAGTAAAAGAAGGTGACATTAAATTTATTTATTCAAAAAAATATGATTTAACGAATGCAAAAAATTACTTAGGATGGAATTTTGAAAATGCAAAATTGACAAAAGAATTAAATCTTACTCATAATCTAATCGCTGAGAAGGCAGGTTTTCCAAATTTAATGGAGATTTATAATCGAGACAGAATCATTGAATATAAAAATAATATATTGAGAGAGTTAAAAATAAGGGCTGACATATTCGTTGATGATAAGGACACTTTTGGACAAGTTATAGATAAGCTAAATCTTCATAAACAACCAGTTATTCAAACATTTATTGATGCAAATCCAGAGTTATATAGGGAAGCTAAATGTTACAATTTCTTAATTTTTAAAAATATTTATTTAGATAGTGATGTGCTAACTGATGATAAAAAACAAGATGAGCAAGAGGAAAGTAAAAAAGGTTCTAAAAGAGACAATTTATTAAAACATTTATTTAAGATTCAAGATTGTTTAAAATTATATGAATCCGGCAATTATAATGACTTTATTAAAAAAGTTCAATTTAAAATCAATAGTCTAAATGATAAAAAAGTTCTCAAAGAAAAGATAAGTAGTTTAACGAAGACAGACGAAAAAACTATTGAGGATATTATTAATGTAGCTGATTCTCTAGGACTAGTGCTTAAAAATGACGATAAATTAAATAGTTTTATTGAGAAAAATGAATATGCTTATAATAGGATTAAAAAAGTAAAATATTTAGAGTTTATTAATCTTTATAAATATTTAGAAGGATTTACACCTTTTTCAACACAACATAAAACAAAAGGGAATGAATTTGAAAATGTTTTTGTAGTACTTGATAACGGTAACTGGAATAAATATAATTTTAATTATTTATTCAGTGACAGAACTGATAAAGCTAGTGTCTTAGAAAGAACGCAAAAAATATTTTATGTTTGTTGTACAAGATCAAAGGAAAATTTAGCCGTTTTTTATAATGATCCAAGTAAAACTGTAATTGATAAAGCCGTATTATGGTTTGGCAAAGACAATGTAATTGATATAGATAGTAAATAATTATTTCAATCCAAGTCCATTTAAAAAATAAAAAAGCGCAAACCTTTTTTAAAAAGTTTGCGCTTTCAATTCTATAAAGAAAAAGAGTATTATTTCAATTTCATCAATTTTTCTAAATATTCAACCTTATCTTTTTCAGCCTGAACCAAACCTTAGTAAAGTTCTACAAGTTTATCAAGAGGATTGAATGTGCAAGCATTATGATTAGTGTTTCTTTTTCCCTGACTTACTTCAATAACTTCCGTAGAATCTTTTTTTAATACCAAGAAGCACCTTATTCGACTTATATTTCGCGAGATAAATTGTAACTTTAAAATATTTATATTTGCATTATAAACTTCATGAAAAATGAACTACAAAATATCATTTCAGGAAAGAGCCAGGTTAAGCATGGAGCAAATATCCAAGCAGCCTCCGGTTACCTTAAAAATGGCAAAGGAACAGGCACTTTGGCTGAAAAAGGAATCCACATCAAAAAACAAGAAGAAGCCTTAATTGAGGAATTTGCAACAATTAATGAACTTTGGATTACCAATTTAAACATTGAGAATTTTTTCTCTAGTGGTGCAGAACAATTAGTTTATCTGAAAGATGAACGAAAAGTTCTCAAACTCAATGATACCATCTACTATACTTCTTGGGAAGATTACTTTAATAATTTACTTTTAAATAATTATTTTTTCCCCGATACCGCTTACAAACTTCTTGGATTTTATAAAAATACTAAAGGTCTGTATGCTGTTGTGGAGCAAAACTTTGTAATAGCTACCGAAAAGACAGAATTGATTAATGTGAAAATATTTCTTGAAAACTCAGGATTTGTGAACAAAAAAAATAACGATTACTTTCATCCTGAATTGGGTATTATTTTAGAAGATTTGCACGATGAAAATGTATTGACTAAAGATGGAATCCTAAAATTTATCGATACCGTTTTCTATATCACAGAACAATTTTACAAGCCATGACCATCCAAGACCTAAAATCCCAAAAACTGATCCTTTTTGAAGTAATTTCCGGAAGTAGATCTTTTGGATTAAATACACCAACATCTGATACCGACATCAAAGGTGTTTATTATTTGCCGAAAGAAAAATTCTTTGGGTTAACCTATATTCCTCAAATTAGTAATGAAACTAACGATGAGGTATACTACGAAATTGGGCGTTTTGTAGAATTGTTGCTTAAAAACAATCCAAATATTTTAGAGATTTTGGCTTCGCCGGAAGATTGTATTTTGTACAAACATCCATTGATGGAGCATTTAAAATTAGAAGATTTTCTATCGAAACTCTGCAAAGATTCTTTTGCCGGTTATGCTGTTACACAAATCAAAAAGGCGAGAGGTCTAAACAAGAAAATCGTAAACCCAATGGCAAAGGAAAAAAAGAGTCTTTTGGATTTCTGCTGTGTTTTAAAAGGTTACGAAACTGTTTCGGTTAATAGTTTTCTAGCCGAAAATAATTTGAATCAAGAACAATGTGGTTTGGTGAATCTTCCTAATTCCAAAGGAATGTTTGCGATGTTTTATGACGAAAATAAAAATTTGGGTTACAAAGGAATTATTCAGAAAGAAAGCTCTAATGAAGTTTCAGTTTCGTCGATTCCTAAAAGCGAAAAGTTACTGGGGTATTTGTCCTGTAATCAGGAAGGCTATTCTAAATATTGTAAAGAATATACAGAATACTGGGCCTGGATCGAAAAACGTAACGAAGAGCGATACAACACCAATCAGCAACACGGTAAAAATTACGATAGCAAAAACATGATGCACACCATCCGACTTTTGCAAACTGCCGAGCAAATTTTGTACACTGGAAAATTAAATATCAGAGTTTCCAATCGTGACGAATTGTTAGACATAAAAGCAGGAAATAAAGAATATGATGGTTTGCTCGAAATGGCCGATCAATTAATTACCTCAATAGAAAGCCACTATGTAACTTCAAATCTTCCGGAAAAACCAGGTGAGGTAAAAGCCATCCAAACCTTAATAACAATCCGGGAAACCTTATACC
The DNA here is from genome assembly GCF_048514875.1 of Flavobacterium sp. T12S277. NCBI lineage: Bacteria > Pseudomonadati > Bacteroidota > Flavobacteriia > Flavobacteriales > Flavobacteriaceae > Flavobacterium > Flavobacterium sp. T12S277. The sequence continues at coordinate 60,883 of NZ_JBLYEG010000011.1, forward strand.
AATAAAGACTAAAATCATCCAAAATTAGGATGATTTTTTTTATCATACCCTTAACGATTTCAGGGACGTATTGTAAATTTTAGCTTCAAAGGTTGATGGTTTCAGTACGTTCGTAGATTGTTGATATAGAAGAATTTTGGCCATGTTTAACTTGATTTTTACTACAAAATCAGGTGTTTATACGCTGTTTTTTAATGTTAAATAGCTCTAAATTTGATTGGTCAAACGGTTGATAACCAAATTAATTGAGTCTTTAAATGAGGAATTGGAGTAAAATAGGAGCATTTTGTTTTTTACTGAGCAGTACCTTTTTGTTTTCTCAAAACGAAAGATTAATCATTGGCCGAACAACCGGAAAACTAGCCATAGGGAACAATCAGGAGATTCGGACTTTTGGTTTTACCAATTCGCTTTCGGGACAGGTCACTTTGCCCGGCTTGTCTATTGAAGCTGTGGAAGGAGAAACGGTAAGTATTGATTTTTGGAACATTTCACAAGGTAATCCGGTCTCTTTATTCTGCAAAGAAATTGATTTTGTACAGCGGGATAAAGAGAATAAAGTGATGAAGAAAGAAGAAGCAATTCATCATATGGAACATGGCTTTTATTCTTTTCAGGCTCAAAAAGCAGGAACGTATCTTTATTACAGTCCCGAAAATTACCCTTTCAATCTTCAGGCGGGTATGTTTGGAGTTATCATTATACGTGCAAAAGACCAAGATTCTTCGGCACTTCAGCCTTTACAAGAACTACTTTGGTGCAGCAGTGAACTGGACACCAAGTGGCATACCGATGCTATTATGGGTACGGAGTATGATTCCAGCAATAAACCCATAGTTCTTCCGAAATACAAGCCTGAGTACTTCCTTATTAATGGCAAAATGGCAACAGATAGTAAGGGATTACAATCGCTGGGTAATAAAAATGAGCCGCTACTTCTTCGTCTCGTAAATTCGGGTTTATACCTTCATGAAATCGTGTTTCCGTCTCCGGTAAAACTTCAGTTGCGCTACGGAAACGAGGCTTCCGTTACGGCATTGCCCGACGGATGTAAAATACAACTTCGTTCGGGGGAAAGCATAGAAGTGCTCGTTTTTTTAGAAAACGTGGACGAGAAGGAACACATCGTATATCATTTTACAGACCCGGTTTTAAAAAAGAAAGTCTATGAAGCGGCTATACCGGTTTTTTATTAAAATTTAAACAAACAATCATGAAACAACTCTTCTTTTATTGCATGCTGCTTTTCTCTTTTTCTGTCTCATTTGCGCAAAGCAAACCTACATTTTCTGTAGTGGGTACAGCTGTTAACAAAGAAAGTGTACTCAAAAATAAGCGACTGGATATCTCAAAAATTAAAGTCGAAAACATTTCTAATAAACCGATATTCCTGGTTTGGGAAACCGTGTCTAACACATTTCCTAAGGAATGGGATTGTTCAATGTGCCAGCATGGAGCTTGTCAGATTGGAATTCCAAAAGGATCGGCTTTTAACAAACTCAACCCAGATCAACAGGGATTTATTGCCATTCATGTAATTCCCGCCAACAAAATAGGTAACGGAACGGTAAAATTTAAAATCTACGACAAAGCAAATCCTAATTATGCTAAGATTTTAACTTTTGAAGTCGAGGTACTTTAAATTCAACCAATAATTTATTACTCACCCAAAAACAAACAAAATGAAAAAAATTACTAGTTTATTATTCATTATTCTGATCGCAGGATTGTCCTATGGTCAGAGTAAATCTAATGTGAAGTTTATTCGCTGGAACGTTAATACGCCTCAGGGACAAGCAAATCTCGAGGCTATGAACGTAGCGTTTAAAAAAATGCGCGAAATAGGCTGCGAGAAAGGTTACTCCTGGTATTATCAGGGAGCCATACACAGCATTCCGAATGAAATTAACGGACCAAATGCACTTTGTGCGGCTTATCAAACCGATAAAGATAAATTATGGGCATGGGCAGATTGTACGCATAACGGAACACAAAATGCCAATTTAAATTTTCTTTTATGGCACAGAATGTACATTTGGTTTTTAGAAAAAATGGTACGTGAATTTTCAGGAAAAGATGATTTTGCGCTTCCCTATTGGAATTATGGCAGCCCGGAAGAGAGCCAAAATGTTATGGCGGCAAAATTAAGAGACCAGTCAGGTTCCTTGTACACGGCGGCCAGATATAGTATTCTGAACAACGGAAAAGCGATTCTTCCTGATCAGGTGAAGCAAATTCAATTGGCACTTAACGAATTAAAAACAAATCCTTCTTTTGCAGGATCGGCCGGATTCAGTAAAAACCTTGAAGGGGCACCTCATGGTTATATGCACAATCTGATAGGAGGCGGTTATGCACAGCCAAGTGAAACGTATTTTAATGAAATATATCAGAAACAATATTCCGGTTTAATGGCAAATGTTCCTTCAGCCGGATTTGACCCTGTTTTCTGGCTGCATCACAGTATGGTAGACCGTATTTGGGAATCTTGGGATGCTTCTGTTTACGGGCAGCGTCCTACCTTAGAGCAGTTAAAAGCAAATCCTTGGCAGTATCAGTTTATCGCGCCAAATGGAGACCATCTTACGTATACAATGGAGGAAGTGTACAATATCGTTTTTAATCTGGATTATAAATATGATAATTTGCTTTACGGATCTAAAACTCCGGTTTTGGCTGGCAAGGAAATAAAAGGAAAAAAACTAATTGCATTTCAGGATTCAAATGAAAAAGTGATCTGGGAACAAAAAGTTGGGAAACCGCTTGAGGGTGCTTTTACTCATAAAGTGAGCAGCACATTCGCCAAAAACACCAATAGAGTTTTTAAAACCGCTAATTCTAAAATCATATTAAACCTGGATATAGTGGTTTATAAAGAACCAAAAGATTACTATACGGTTTATCTGCGTTATCCGGGAAAAGAAGATCAGTATGTAGGTACGATGACTTTCTTTGGAGTAGCTCATGATCACGGAACAGGGGCAAATCACGAAATAGGGGAAGATGGTGTAAAACTTAAATTTGCCTATTACATTTCCGATGATTTAGTGAATTCAGATGCGAATTTCGATATTATTATCAAAAAGACCGGAGGCGGCGATGCAAAAGTAACACTGGAAAAAATTGGTGTATCCAATGCAAATTAAGCAAGAAGCTAAAAAATAAAAAAATGCCCCGTTACGACGGGGCATTTTTTGTTATAGGTACATAAGTTGTTACTAAGAAACGGTCATTTTAACGGCTAGTATATGTTTGCAAATCCCTCTTTTTCCCTGATAAGCTGTAAACCAATCGCAGGTGCATTTTTGAGAGTGACTGTCCATAATCACTTTGTGTAAAACCCCTGAGCCTTTTACTCTGGCTTCAATATAATCGGCCCTTCGTTCTATGATTTCGATATCTTCATTGTCGATCAGTTTTTTGGCATTTTTAAGCCTTGGATTTAAAGACAGTATACGCTCGGTTTTAAAAGGGAGACGTCTGTAGAAATGTGCTTTTTCGCTTAAATCATATCCCAATAAACCCATTGAGGACAGATTCGAAGTCAGATTATCCATTGTACCAAAGTCAATATCATTTTCTATTGAAAGCATTGTTGGATCAAAAGTTTCATTAGACTTTAGTAAACTGTTTAAACCGTAAACCCATTCAATGGGTAAATTTTCGGTCATGGTTTCGAGTACATTTCCTTCACCCGAAAAACCACGGTACGAATCGGGAGAAAAAGCCATTAGAAGCTGCATTTTGCCAAATTCCGAAACGATGGCGCAGGTTTGTTTGTCTGACGATTCGTAAATGTAAATTTTATCGACAATGGCCAGAATTCCTTCTAACAATCGCAATCGCTGCACTCCTCCAATTCTAACGCTATCGGCTGTAGCCAAAGTCGAGAACATAAATTTCCCCGCTCTTTTTGTAATGAAAAAATCACCTTTTACATTTCCTTTGGGTAAACTTTGAAACAGTTGAATGGTCTGGATTTTATTCAGTTCAAATTGTACATCCATATCTGCCAGATAGAGCTGAACACTTGTTAAACCTTTGATCCAGCGCATGGGTAAGGTTACTTTTTTCTCTGTAACCTTTGTTTTGCTGGTAATGACCTGAACATCTTGCTGCCCCACTGCAAGCGTTACTTTTTCATTTTTTTGAATGGCATTCAGCGCATTGAGCATCGGATCATTAAAATCAACATTAGTCGTTCCGTTGGCAATAAATTCTCCGTCAATCGCTTCGGGTTTCATGTCCAGTCGCACATAAACGCCATTACAGGAGGAGAAACCTTCAAAACGCAGTCGTTCTGATCCTGCCGATACAATAGGATCCCGAAGACTTGGCGGAATAGGGCCGAAACTGGAACGAACCACTTTGGCAATCGTGCTCCAGCATTTTGCCGTAACATAAGGATCGGTCAAACTTCCCCAGAAAAAACACGGAATGTTGTTGACTTCCTCAATTTCGGTTTGATGTGCCAGAACCAGATTATTGATTCCTTTGGTTTTGCTGTAGGTTGAAATTCCTTTATAGTTGTATTCTAAATCTGTCATTTTGATTATTTTAAAATTTGCTTAATCAATGATTTAAGCGAAGCATTATCTTTCCATTGTTCAAAGAAAGCAATCGCCTGTGACGATGGCTTCTGATTGGTTTTGGTAAGAATGTCAACATAGTTTTCTACAATTTTCTTAAAATTCGTTGGTAGTTTGTCTTTTAAATTGAGATTTTCAAAGAAGGCGTTTAACAACTTCAGTAAAGCATTATTATGCAGGGGCGAAATGTCTTTCAAGGCGGTAAGGCCATCGACTAGTCTTAAAAACACACCGTATTTTTCAGTTGCCAGAAAAGCTAAGTTTTTAGCAAATGGGCTAAGGTCGATTTTTTGCTTTTCGATGAGGTTAATCAAAACTTCCGATGCGAGTAATCGCAGGTCTTTCTTTTCCTGAAAAAAACTAACCGCAAACAAAAATAAACTAGTATCAGAAAATAAAAATCCAGGTCGGTTGATGATCTCTAAAAAGCCTTTTAATTCCGGTTTTGAACCATCGGCAACACCGCAATTTTGCAATAAGGTCAACGCAAGAGCATCTGAGTTTTGAGGAGTCAGACTGTGCCAGAAACACGTATTTCCGGCATAATTCAAACTATAATCCCAACTGTTGGAACGCTGATAAATATCGAGGCTGTACAGCAGATAATTTGGAATTTTGGTATAGTTTGGCAAGTCAAAACGCAGTTCTTACCAGGAAGGTGTTCGCTCTTTTTCTTTGGTTTGATAATTCGTCCATTCGTTCCATTTTTCTTTAAACTTAAACTCAGGCTTAAAAGGAGCTACCACAAATGGAACTGTTTTTAAATAAGTATTTTCAAATTCGGCGAAAGTATCGTTTGGATAAAAGGTCCTTGCTGCAACGGCCCAGAGTGATAATTTACCAGTTTCTTTGGTCGTTTTGCCCATGGTTGACAGCAGTTTCGAAAACAGAGATTCTGAATCCAATTCGAGTTTTTCATTTACTCCTAAAGAAAAGGCTATAAAGGTTTGAGATCTCCTTCTATTTTATCCAATAAAGGAATTGCTTCGGCTACATTTTCTCTCGGCATACGCGCAATGGCAATCGCAAGATCGACGGCATCAATTTCTTCGTTGGTATTTTGATAGGCAATCACTCTTTCCAGCAAAACTTTCGGAGCCACCCAATACGGTCTGTGACTAGGGAAGGAGAGTAGTGGTAAAGACGAGTTTGTATCTATTTTTTGCTGCACTTTCTCTAACAAGGATTGTATTAAAGTCAGTGTATTGATTTTGGAATAATGTTTATAAGAACTGTCAAATTTGCTCGAGATATTTTGAATTTTTTGCTGTAAAAAAGACTTCACGAAATTTTTGTGAACGCTTTCAAAATAATGCTTTTGCAATTGTTTCTCATAAGGCTGCAATTGTGCCACATAATCCTCCGGAAACAAATCTCGTTGCGAAATATAAATGTTGAACAGGATTTCTGAATCGACACTTTCTTCCGAATTAATGAAATTACCAAACTGAAAAACAATGTCATTCCAGTCTTTTGGCAAAACCACTTCTTCGGTCAGCAATAGCTCTTTTTGAGGTTCAAAAATATATTCTTCCAGGACTGAAGTATCAGAACTTAAAGCCTCCTCATCTAAAAAAGGGGTTAGTCCTGACTTTATATTTCCCTGCATCAGGGTTACATAAGAGGATAGTTTTTCTTTAAGGGCTTTGTCTTTTGCGTTCGCAATTTTTAAAATAATTTTACTGGCGCGTTCCTGTAACGTTAAGTCAGAGATTACATAAACATCGGCAATAACAGAAGCAATAGTGCTGCTTAATTTAGGATTCGATTTGTTGAGTTTCTCCAAAACAGGCAATACATTTTTAATGGCAGCTTTACAGTCGTTTCGCATCATTAAAGGCTCCAGCCATTCCAGAAACGACTTGGTTTTGAATTTTGGATGATCGTAAATCTTCTTTATCAATTCTATTCCGTAACTCGTTATAGGTGGATAGGCATTGTGGAGATAAGAGAATATATTTTCCTGATGAACAATAAGTTCGTCAGCAGTAACCTTAAATTCGTCTATTCTTTTTCTGAAAAAAGACTTAAGGTTGTTGTTCCATTCTTTGGTTTGAATCAGGATGGCATTTTCGATAAAGAAAGCGCGATCCATCTTTTTATCTTCTAATAATGATTGGTAAATAACACTCCAGGTCTGGAATTCGTCGTGTTTTTGTTTGTCATTATCTCTAAAAAAAGTATTGTGAAGTGTCGTTTCATAATTAAACAACTCCGGAATATCTCTTTCATAGCCTATTTTATCTTCCAAAATCTTGGCAATAAAAACTCTGGCTTTCATTTTAGTACGCCATTCGTTTGTATCGGCCAGACATATAGCATACAATTCAGGATTGAATTGTATGAGTTCTAATTCTTCAAACTGTCTAAGAATTTGATAATTAAAGCTTCTCCAGTCTTGTCGTTTTATTTTGTCGAGAATAAAAGTTTCAATCCAGTTTGGTTTTGCCCACAATAAAGTCTCGAGTACATAGGGTTTCTCGTTGGTTTCGTCCAGTAATTGAAGCGCTTCATCCCACGAATTAATGTCGGTTTTGTCAAACAAGGCGATTGCGCTCAGGGTAATGATCTCGCTTTGAGTGCGGTCACCACGTGTTCCCCAGCCATAATCGTGTTTGTCTTTTTTTACATAACCGGGATCTTTGGTTAAATCAGTATACGTCATCCAGTAACGTTTACATTTTTTAATGTGCTTTTTTAAGGCTTCGATATTCCCTTTTGCTTTTTCTTTTAGCAAAGGCAGCATCAAACTGATGTTTTTAGATTTTATAATGGCATCGTATTCTTCTAAAACCAGATCCGAATTAGTGCTCTTGGCCGATTTTGGTTTAGAAGTGACATCAACTTCTCCGGTTTCTGAATATCCTTTTTTAATTTTTTCGGCCAGTATTTTTTCGGCCATTTTCAAACATTCTTCACTTGTTGCAAAGCTTTTTGTTTGAGAAGTTCCTGAGGTTCCGTTTTTTCCGTAAGTTACGGTGTAATCTAGTCCGGTAACTTCGATATCCCAGAATTTGTCGGAGTTTCCATCAATGTATTTTAGGTTTTTTTTCATGTTTGTTTATGGACTGAATGGCTAAAAAAAAGTGTGCGTATATTCTCAAAAATATAAAATATTTAAAGTATAGCGCGGGTTTTAAAGGGAAATTTTTGTTAAAATTGGTAGCGCTGTACAGCCTGTTTCTGCACGAATAAAACGTAAATGTTAAATTATGTTAAAAAAAACACTTACTTTTGCTTCTGAAATGGAAATGAAAAATATAAATATCAATTGGTCGGTTGGACTATACAGTGATCGTTTGGCGGGATTTGCCCCTGCTAAAGGCTCTGGATGTGATATGTATTTTAGAATTGAAGTGTAAATGATCGTTACAAACTCAACATAAATATCATTAAAGCGTCCTCATCAGGGCGCTTTTTTTGTTTTTGGACGGTTAAAAAAACACTTTGATTCTGCCCAAGAGGATGGAAAATGATAAAAAAGAACGCTAAACTAAAAATAATTGAAAAAATATTTGACCAATGTTATATGATAAAACTAAATTAATGAAATACAATTTTGAAAAGTAATCGGATGAGAGACAGTCATTTGAAATAAGTAAGAAGCTGCACAACTATGCGGACAGGGATTTCTATGACTTTTTTAAAAGTGTAACTAATTGATTTTTAAATAGATGTAGTTAAAATTGATTTGGAAAATTGATTTTTTAGACATTATCTTTGCAGAAGAAAACACGGAGAACGAGTTTCGAATACTAACAATGATTTTAATATATAGTACAATACATAAAATGGACTTTAATAAAAACACACATATCGCAAAATTATCAAACGCCAGTTTTTACTCAGAACGTTTGGCAATACAGGTGCATGAATACGGGCAATAGGATAGTTATATCTTGTTAGATCTCATGAAGCACCTTTAATCGGGTGCTTTTTTTGTGTCTGTTTTTGAGGTACAGAGGTACAAAGGTGCAGAGGTACTGAGGCTTAACAGGAAGAAAACAAAACTTTGCGTCTTTGCGAGAAAAATTAAGAGAAATTAACAAAAAACCAAGTCTAATTTAAATAACAAAAAGAAATGAAAAAGATAGGCACATTATTTGCAAAAGACCCTACGGATTTGGCAAAAGTGATTAATAAAATTAGTGACGAAAACAAATGGGTGATTGCCGGAAAGGCCGTCGCTACCAGAAAATTTGATGGTACAGCTGCCGCGATTATTAACGGAGCGCTATTCAAAAGATTTGATGCCAAAAAAGGACGTGTAGTTCCCATAGGTGCAATTGCATGCCAGGAAGCAGATATCATTACAGGACATCATCCGCATTGGTTAAAATGCGATCGTTCGAAAGCTGAAGACCGATTTTTCTTTGAAGGTTTTGATAATTTAAAAATCAAAACAGATGGAACATTCGAATTATGCGGACCTAAGGTGCAGGGGAACCCTGAGAACTTAGCCAGGCATACACTAATCAGACACGGTAGTGAGGTTTTGGAGTTTTCAAGTTTTGAGTTCGATAATTTGAAGAAATTCTTGTCAGAGAATGATATCGAAGGCATTGTTTTTCACCATGAATCGGATGGCAGAATGTGTAAACTGAGGAAATCTGATTTTGGAATGAAACGTTTAGAAGTAGTCGAAGAGACAATGTTGTATAATTTGAATATTTCTGACAAATGAGTAAAAAAATTACGTTTGACCATCATTTTGGTCGTACAGGTATAATTAGGTTTAAGGAGCAGCTGTTTGTTTTTATAACAGAAATGGAAGCAGCACTCGCTAGACTGCGGAACAGAAAGGAGGTTCAGGAACGCTGCAGGCTATTCAGGTAATAGCTGCTCAGAAGGTTTTTGTGATTGCCGGAAATTCCTAAAAAAAGTAAGATTATGAAAAGTAATACATTAGAACTATATAAAAAAGCAATTAGAAATAAATATGAGATAGAAAAAAACGGGGAGTATTTTGATTATTTGTACAATCCTTCCCGTGGAAAACTTCGTGACTTTTGTTGGCTTATTTTCGAGAACAACGCAACAAAGGAGGATTTGAATGTTTTTAGAAACTTATTCTCTTTAGATTTCGATCACACCAAAAAGAACAAGTTTAAGGAGCAGAAAGATAAGTTCAGACCTATTGAAACCTTCTTTAAAGGAGAAACAAATCCATCGAATATTGATGCGATAAATCTTGCTGCAATTATGGTCGATTTTCATCCGCGTCCTTTTAAAAAGTTTAACGAATACTGTAGAACTGATGAAGGAAAGCAGTTGGAACGTGCTACTAAAGCTGAGGTGACGTTTGAATTGAAGAAAGAAAACCTAAAGATCGAGCGTTTTGAAGAAACCCAAAAGGAAGAGTCAGGTAAAACTTCTAAAGCTGGAAATCTTTTTTTCAAGTTTAAAGATTTATCCAAGAAAATGAATCAGGATTCCGAAGGGCGAAAACGTCATTGGTCAATTGAAGAAAGTTTTCGTGAAATGAAATCTCGTTATAAGAGAAGATTAAATTAAAAAGGAACAAAAATGAAATTTAAGAATAAAATGAGTAGTATCGATTTAGAGGCCAAGTGTTGGCAGAACGCAGCTCCTGAGGAACAGGAACGTACAATTATCGAATATGCATTGGCTGTTTTAGAAGCTGAAACTGGTAAAATTGCCCCAAATTATAAGGGTTTAAATCAGTCACAACGCTTAAACGTAAGTCCGTTTTGTGCAGCACTAATAACTATTGTTCCATATTTGAATTGATGTTTGCACCATTAAAAAACGGCTGTCCTGTAAAGGCAGCCGTTTTAGGTTTGGTTGTTATTATTTTGATTTATTAATTCTGACCGTATATTTTAGCGTAAAGATCTTTGTATATTTCTTTGATGATTTTACGTTTTAATTTTAGGGTAGGAGTAAGTTGTCCGCCATCGATAGACCAAACATCAGGCGTTAACTCAAAACGTTTGATTTTTTCCCAGTGTCCGAATTTTTCATTGATTCCTTCTACTTCTTCGTCAATACGTTTAATAACCTGTGCATTGGTACTGATTTCTTTATCGGTACTTCCTAAAGTTATTTTGTGAATTTTAGCCCATTCTTTTACAAATTCAAAGTTAGGCTGAATAAAGGCAGCCGGCATTTTTTCACCTTCACCAATTACCATGATCTGCTCGATAAAACGGGATTGTTTCATGGCATTTTCAATCAGCTGAGGAGCAATGTATTTTCCGCCTGAAGTCTTAAACATTTCTTTCTTACGGTCGGTGATTTTAAGGAAACCTTCACTGTCAATCTCACCAATATCTCCTGTATGAAAATAACCGTCCTGTAAAGCTTCGGCTGTTTTTTCAGGATCTTTAAAGTAGCCTAGCATCACGTTTGGTCCTTTGCAAAGGATCTCACCGTCTTCGGCAATTTTAACTTCTACGTTTTGAATTGGTTTTCCAACTGTTCCAATTTTAAAGCCTCTGTTTCTCTGATCGTTTACGGCAATTACCGGTGATGTTTCAGATAAACCGTAACCTTCCATTACCGGAATTTCTGCCGCGGCAAAAACTCGCGCTAAACGTGGTTGTAATGCAGCACTTCCTGAAACCATTAAGTCTAATCTTCCTCCCAAACCTTCTTTCCATTTACTGAAAATAAGTTTGCGGGCAATTTTTAACTGAAACTCATACCAGGCGCCATTGGCTCCATACGGTTGGTATCTTAGTCCTAAATCAATAGCCCAGAAAAATAGTTTTTTCTTGATGCCGGTTAATTCAGCTCCTTTTGCATAAATTTTATCGTAAACTTTTTCCAGAAGTCTTGGTACAGCTGTCATTACATTTGGACGAACTTCTTTGAGGTTGTCACTGATCTTATCAATCGATTCACCAAAATAAACCGAAATACCATAATACTGATAGATGTACAGGATCATTCTCTCAAAAATATGACAAATAGGAAGGAAGCTCAATGCCGAACTTTTTCCCGGGTCAAACGGAATTCTTGGTGCACTATCTAAAACATTAGAAACAATGTTTTTGTGAGAAAGCATAACTCCTTTAGGTCTTCCTGTTGTTCCGGAAGTATAAATGATAGTCGCTAAATTTTCTGGTAGAATGCTGTCTTTTCTGGCTTCAACTTCGCTCTGATTGCTATCGTCTTTTCCAAGCTCTAATAATTCAGACCAGTGTTTGCAGCCTTCAATTTCATTAAAAGAATAAACTTCTTTTAAAGTGGGAACGTTTGCTTTGATCGCGTTTACTTTATCAAGTACTTCGGTATCGGATACAAAGCAGTAAATACTTCCGCTATGGTTTAATATATATTCGTAATCTTCTTCGGCTATAGTTGGGTAAATCGGTACGTTTTGTGCACCGGTTTGCAGGATACCAATATCCATAATATTCCACTCCGTACGGTTGTTAGAAGTGATTAATGCAATTTTATCATCTTTTTGAACACCCATGCGCAATAATGCTCTTGAAATGGCATTTGCTTTTGCAATATATTCCTGGCTAGATGTTTTTTCCCAGACTCCGTTTTTTTTAGTTGCTAAGGCAACCTGAAGGTTATAAGTTTCTTGTTGATAATAGGGAAAATCAAAAAGGCGTGTGATTGAAACCATGTTTAAAATGTTGAATTTTATCGCAAATTAAATAAAAATTAGGGATAATTTTTATATTTATGAAAATTTATGGGAAAAATTATAACTACTTTAGAAAATCAACGAAAACGTTTTCTTTTTTGTAGTAAAATTTAGAAAAACCAAGAAAAAAATGATTTTTGTGTAGTAATTATTGTACGTTATAATCTACATATTCTTTTACTCTTTCTCCCATCAGAAACATCTTTTTCTTAGCAAAATGGATCGAAAATTGAGTGTAATTCCACTCCTCACTATCATCGGTACGGTACCAGAAAGTATAAGAAGCACTGTTGAAACCTTCTTTGAAAACCGGAATACCTTCTTCGGTACATTCAATTCCCCAGTTGATCTTTTTTTTGCTTAAATCGTCATACTGAATAACTCCTGTTCCGTCCGGATTTAATACGGTAGAAGGCTCTTTTTGTCCTGTTGGTAAAAAAGTTCCCGGAACCGGATAACCAATTGTAGTGGTAATAAAATGATCACGTACTTTGTAAGTGATTCGGTCTACCTGAATTTGGGAATGTGATTTTACGGCAATAAATAATAAAGTAAAAAGAAATACTTTTAGGATTTTCATTCTATGTAGGTTTAAGGGGTTTTGGAGCTGCCAAAAAATCCGGGGCACGAATTTTTTGGCGAATATAGTTCAATTTTTACTAGAAAAATGAATCCAAATTACAAGAATGATTTTTTTTACCGTAATGTAATGTTACTCTGTCGAAAACTGGTTTTCCAGTAATTTTTCCTTAAAGTCCGATTTAAAAGTATAAGCAAAAGTAATCATCAGAGCGCGGGTATCTGATTTTGAAGTTCGATGGTTACTGAACAGGGCCGTGTTGTTTTTAAAACCGCTTTCAAGGGTGTTAAACATATCCGTAACCACTAAGCCTAAACGGGCATTACCCTTGCCAAGTTTTTGCTGAAACCCCATGTCGACATTATAAATCGGAATCCTTTTTCCCTGTGCCGTAGCGAGAGCCGAATTGTAATTTCCGATGATTTGCAGTTTCCCGCCTTTCCAGGGAACAAAATTATTGATGATCTTTCCGTACCAGCTAAAGGCATTGTTTACCACATCCTGAGCCAGATTAGAAGCGTTTATATTTTGCTGGAAAGCGGTAATGCTGATGTTGGCATCATAAAACCCAATTGGTTTTAAGCTGAAAATAGTTTCAAGACCATAAGTAACGGTGCTTCCGATATTTCTGGGCTGCTGTAAAACAACTCCATTGTCCTGCAATTCTGCATATTGCCTGATGCTATTGGTAGCATTTCGGTAAAAAGCATTGGTCGAAAAGGAGTATTTAGACCATTCTTTGGTATAACCGCTTTCGATGATGTGAATGATTTCGGGTTTTAAATACGGATTTCCTCCATGCGGATTTAAAGCGTCCGTAATGTCGATAAAAGGATTTAAATTGTCTAAATCCGGGCGGTTGATACGTTTGCTGTATCCTATTTTTAGAAATTCATCTGAAGCTAAATTAAGCTGTAAAGAGGCAGAAGGAAAAAGTTTTATATAATGATTTGAAAAATTGTCACTGTTGTTTTGTGTCTTTCCGTTGTTTGAAACCTGTTCGGCACGCAGTCCTAAATTGTATTTCCATTTTGGAGCTTCTTTGGTACCAATATAGGAGTTTAACATTCCATAAACCGCATTGATCTGCTCGTTGAATTTAAAGCCGTTACTGGCCAGCGGATTTACAATGTATTCGCCATTCGTTTGATCGGCGCTTTGAAAGTCGGAGTCGAAAAATCGGAAGGTTCCTTTGTAACCTGTCTCTAAAATTGATTTTTCAGAAACCGGAAGCGCATAATTTACCACAGCATTTGAAATGTTCTCGTGCTCGTAATTGTGTGTTCTTTGCCATGCAGCAGCACCAATCAGGTTGTAGTATTGGTCAAATTGATAGGTGTCGATGTCTGTATTTTCTCTGTGTTTATTAAAAGAAGAAGTAATGCTGGCATTCAGACTTTTTCGATCATCGGTAAATTTGCGATCGTAGCTAAAAGCAAGTTCACCTACCTTAGAACGTTCAAGTTCCAGAGAATGTCTTTTGTTGTTAGAGAAAAACTGATTTGCACTGTTGTTTACCTGCGTGTACAGGGTTTCGCCATTGTCCTGACTTTCCATATTTCCCAAAGCCTCAAAAGAGAAACTATTGTTTTCGTTAGGCGAAAAATCAATGTTGAATTTCAAATTTTGCAAACCTTCGGTACGTTGATCGCTTCGGTTTTGATTGATGTAATGCTCGTCATCGATCAGATAATTGATTCTTTCTCCTTTTATTTTTTTAGTTCTTCCGGCAAAACGATTGTCATAACCCAGTCCAAAATTCCATTTGTCCGTTTTATGATTTAAAAGCACGGAGCTGTTTAATCTTCCTTTGGCGCCAAATCCGCTCCCTAAAACTACCGCGCCGTTCATACCGCTTTGGTTGTTTTTTTTGAGTTTGATGTTGATAATGCCACTCTCTGCATTGGCATCGTATTTAGCCGTAGGATTGCTGATGATCTCAATACTTTCAATACTGCTCGCGGCAATCTGGTCCATATTAGTAATGGCAGAGTTTTTTCCGTTGATTAAAATCATTGGAGATTTTCCCCTCAAAGTAATTCCCCCGTCTGCATCAACGGCAACGGTTGGAATGTTTTTTAGCATATCTGTAGCCGTTCCGCCTGCCTGTGTCAGATTGGAAACTGCGTTAAAAATAAAACCTTCGTCAGTCTTTTGAATTTGTTTCTTTTGAGAATTTACAACCACAGCATTTAATAAATTGGCATCGGTGTGCAATGTTATGGTCCCAACTGAAAGTGGAGTGCCCGCAAATTTTACTTTTTGAGTAAGGGTTTTGAATCCGATTAACCTGAATTGCAGCTGATATTCGCCGGAAGCAAGATTGTCTAAAGAAAAGTTTCCCGAAGCGTCTGTAACGGCATATCCGGCTACTTTTGTAGAATCGGCGGTGTTTTTTAAAACGACATCGACAAATTCGATGGCCAGTTTTCCGTCAGAAACAGTTCCTTTTACAGAAGAATTTTGTGCAAATGTAACTTGGCTTATAAGTAATAAGAGTAGTAAAAGCGATAATTTTGGCGTCCATTTTTTCATGAGACAAAGATATTTATCGCATTAAAAACAGTTTATTAAAGTGCCTTAAGATACTATTAAATTAGTCTTAGAGTCGTTTTAAATAATCTCGATTTATGGTATAACAACGATTTAGACAAAGTTTGTTATTCCGAGGAACGAGGAATCTTCGCAAGTAGTTTCGTCCAGAATAGTTGCCAATCTTTGTCGAGTTTCTCACGAAGAGTCGTCGTTCCTCGGAATGACAAGATTGTGGCAAAAAAAAAAGCGTCCGAATTATCGAACGCTTTTAGTAAAATATATTTTTAGTTTTTCTCAATCCATTTTCTGACGTTGACAAAAGCTTCGTGCCAAGGTGAAACCTCGTCATTTCGGTCTTTTGGATAGTGTGCCCAGTTCCATTGGAAGGTTGAACGCTCGATGTGTGGCATCATAACTAAATGTCTTCCGGTTTTGTCGCACAGCATGGCCGTGTTGTAATCAGATCCGTTAGGGTTAGCAGGATAACCTTCGTAAGCATATTTTGAAACGATGTTGTAGTTTTCCTCCGCTAAAGGCAATTTGAATTTACCTTCTCCGTGAGAAACCCATACCCCTAAAGTACTTCCGGCCAATGTCGATAACATTACCGAATTGTTCTCCTGTACTTTTACTGAGGTAAAGATACTTTCGTGTTTCTGGCTTTCGTTGTGAAGCATTTTTCCGTGAACTTCATGCTCCGGATTGATTACTTCCAATTCCATAAACAACTGACAACCGTTGCAAATTCCAACTGATAACGTATCTTCTCTTTTGAAGAAATTATCCAATGCCGTTTTGGCTTTTTCGTTGTATAAGAAAGCTCCGGCCCAGCCTTTGGCAGAACCTAAAACATCTGAGTTAGAGAAACCTCCAACAGCACCAATAAACTGAATATCTTCAAGTGTTTCACGACCCGAAATCAAATCGGTCATGTGAACGTCTTTTACATCAAAACCAGCCAGGTACATGGCATTTGCCATTTCGCGCTCAGAATTACTTCCTTTTTCACGAATGATAGCAGCTTTTGGTCTCACGGCTTCACTTGAGATAACAGGTTTTTTACCTGTAAAGTGTGCTGGGAAAGTATAATTTAAAACCTGATTTTTATAGTTTTCGAAACGTGCCTGCGCTCTTCCGTTTTTAGATTGTTTTTGATCTAATAAATAAGAAGTTTCAAACCAGATGTCTCTGTACTTCGCAATATCCAAATTATAAATTCCAAATTCCAAACTTGGGGTGCTTTGAACTGAACCAATTTTGAAGAATTCGATATTGTTGGCTTTTAGTTTAGCTTCAACCGCTGCATCTGATTTCGCCTGGAAAACGATTCCGATGTTTTCAGCGAAAAGGATTTTCAATAAGTCTTTTTCCGCGAAAGCGCTGAAATCAATTTTAGCTCCAAGGTTTACGTCGGCAAAACACAATTCTAATAAAGTAGTGATTAAACCACCGCTTCCAATATCGTGTCCGGCTAAGATTTGGTTGTCACCAATTAATTCCTGAATCGTATTAAATGCATTTTTGAAGAAAGCAGCGTCTTTAATAGTCGAAGTTTCTTTTCCAATGGTGTTTCTGATTTGTGCAAAAGACGAACCTCCTAGTTTGAAATCGTCCTGAGACAAATTGATATAATAAATAGAATCTCCGTTTTTCTGTAAAACTGGCTCTACTACTTTTCTAATATCGGTACAGTTTCCACCAGCCGAAATAATTACCGTTCCCGGTGCGATTACTTCGTCATTTGGATATTTTTGCTTCATCGAAAGTGAATCTTTTCCGGTTGGAATGTTGATTCCCAATTCGATTGCAAATTCTGAACAACCTTCTACAGCAGCGTATAAACGAGCGTCTTCACCTTCGTTTTTACAAGCCCACATCCAGTTGGCAGATAATGAAATTCCTTTTAATCCGTTTTTAATTGGCGCCCAAACAATGTTTGATAACGATTCTGCGATCGCATTTCTGCTTCCCGCAACCGGATCAATCAAAGCCGCAATAGGAGCGTGGCCAATAGAAGTTGCAATTCCTTCTTTACCTAAATAATCCAGGGCCATAACCCCAACATTATTCAAAGGCAATTGTAGTGGTCCTGCGTTTTGCTGTTTTGCAACTTTTCCACCCACACAACGGTCTACTTTATTGGTTAACCAGTCTTTTGATGCTACAGCCTCTAAACGTAAAACGTCTTGTAGATAACTTTCGAAATTTGCTGCGTCGTAAGCAACATCAGCATATTTTCTGTCGATTGTTTTGTCTGTCATTACCGTTTTTGGAGAGCTTCCGAAGAAATCTTCCAAAGCGTAATCCATCGGTTTTGAACCATTTGATTTTGATTCGAATGTAAAACGGTGATCACCCGTTACATCTCCAACCTGATACATTGGCGAACGCTCTCTGTCGGCAATTCTTTGTAGAGTATCGATGTCTTTTTGACCAATAACCAATCCCATTCTTTCCTGAGATTCGTTACCGATAATTTCTTTAGCCGAAAGGGTTGGGTCTCCAACAGGTAATTTATCCAAGTCGATTAATCCTCCGGTTTCTTCTACCAATTCTGAAAGACAGTTTAAGTGTCCTCCTGCTCCGTGATCGTGAATAGAAACAATCGGGTTGTGATCGCTTTCTACCAAACCACGAATGGCATTGGCAGCACGTTTTTGCATTTCTGGATTTGAACGCTGGATGGCATTTAATTCAATACCTGATCCAAAAGCTCCGGTGTCTGCAGAAGAAACCGCAGCTCCACCCATTCCGATTCTATAGTTTTCTCCACCAAGAATTACGATTTTATCGCCTTCCTGTGGTTTTTGTTTGATCGATTGATCTAATTTTCCGTAACCGATTCCACCTGCCTGCATGATTACTTTGTCGTAACCAATTTTGCGGTCGTTTTCTGAATGTTCGAATGTTAAAACAGAACCTGTAATAAGAGGTTGTCCGAATTTATTTCCAAAATCAGAAGCTCCGTTTGAAGCTTTGATTAAAATATCCATTGGAGTCTGGTACAGCCATTTTCTTTCTTCAACAGCATTTTCCCATTTTCTTTCGCCGTTTAAACGAGAGTAAGAAGTCATATAAACAGCGGTTCCTGCTAATGGCAAAGAACCTTGTCCGCCAGCCAGACGGTCACGAATTTCTCCTCCTGATCCTGTTGCTGCTCCGTTGAAAGGCTCTACAGTGGTTGGGAAATTGTGTGTTTCGGCTTTTAATGAAATAACAGAATCGAATTCTTTTATTTCGTAAAAATCAGGTTTGTCAGCTGTTTTTGGTGCAAACTGCTGCACTTTTGGTCCTTTTACAAAAGCAACGTTGTCTTTGTAAGCAGAAACAATATCGTTAGGGTTTTCCTGTGATGTTTTTTTGATTAATTTGAATAAAGAAGTTTCTTTTTCTTCTCCGTCAATTACAAATGTTCCATTGAAAATTTTGTGACGGCAGTGCTCTGAGTTCGCTTGCGAGAAAGCAAAAATTTCAGAATCGGTTAGTTTTCGTCCAAGTTTTACAGCAAGATTGACTAAATAATCTACTTCTTCCTGACTTAAAGCCAAACCTTCTACTTTATTGTAAGTGGCAATATCATCAATTTCCAGAATAGGTTCCGGTTGCACATTGATCGTAAAAATTTCCTGATCTAATTGGCTGAATTTTTGAAAGAGCATTGGGTCAAAATCTGAAAAATCAGCTGTTGCCGGATGAAATTCTTCAATTCTGATAATGCCTGTAATACCCATGTTCTGAGTGATTTCTACAGCATTTGTACTCCATGGAGTGATCATAGTGGCACGAGGGCCAACAAAAAAATCCGTCAGTGCGGATTTTTCGATCTTATTGGAGTCGGCAAAAAGCCAGTTTAGTTTTGAAATGTCTTGAGCCGAAATTTCGTTTTGCGTTTGTACTGCAAAAACAGTTTTGCTTTGGTTTTCAAAGAAATGGATCATTGTGATGTGTAGTTTGTTGTATTGAAGTGCAAATTTAGTGTAAATAAATAGCAAGCGCAAATTTGAAAATAAACTCTTTTGAAAAAAAATGAAGCTGCTTTTTGAAACCCTATAAATGCTATGAGCTCCTTTTAGAAGTTGGTGTAATTGTTCTTGATGTTTTGATCTCGCGAAGGTGCAAAGGCGCAAAGTTTTTAATTTTTCGCAGTGAATGGATGGTAAGATATTCTAATGCTGTAAATCTGCGCAAATTATGTAGTGAGTTTTCGATTTGCCTGATCTGTAAAATCTGCGAGAAAAAATAAAGATTGCGTTCTTCTTTAATGGTATAAAAAAAACAGCGACACTATTGCCGCTGTTTTTCTTTAGTAAGCACTCGTATGTAATTAGTTGATTACGATTTTTTTACTGAAATTTTCAGAACCTTTACTAATACGAACAATGTACACACCTTTTGGTACATTATTTATCGTTGATAATGAATCAGTAGTATTTAATTTCTCAAATACTTTTTGACCTAATATTGAAATTATCCCGATAGAATAGGGTGCTTCTAAATTGTTAAAATAAACCGTGAAGTTGCCCTGTGAAGGGTTTGGATAGATAACCAACTCCTTTGTTGAAGCTTCTTCTGTTTCAGAAAGACCTTCTTTTATTCGTTTGGTACCCAGATTAGAACAGGTGTCAACTCCAAATGAATCCCATTGCGCCGACAGGTTAAAAGTAGTGCTTGGGGCAGTAACGGTTGCTTTTCTTCTTATAGTAACATCGGCTGCAAAATTTGCCGCTCCGCCACTAAAAGTTCCGATGATGTCAATCAGAACGCCATTTTTGAATAATCCGATAGGGTCATTTCCGTTAAAAGCCAGTTCAGTTGCTGTTGTTGAAAGGTTGGCCGAACCGGTTGAATAACAACTGGAAGACATTAGGTTGTTTACGATTGTAAATTTAGATCCCGAAGCCAAAGTTCCGGTCAAGGCTAAGCCCGTACTCCAGGAACCTGCACCGTTGGTTTGTTTTTTTATGGTATAGGCTGATAAATTTACAGCTGCTCCGGTATTGTTGGCAATAACCACTGCTTTGTTGTTTCCGGATCCTTCGATGTATTCAGAGAAAAGCAAATCGCTTGTTGTTCCTCCGGTTCCTCCACTGCTGTCGGTTGTCACGGCAACTGTGTTGCTCAACGCCGAAGTGTTGGCGGCTGCATCTCTTGCATTCACATTAATGTTATAACTGGTAGAAGCAGTTAATCCTGTTATTGTAGCGGACAATCCTGTCACTGTTGTTTTCAAAACTCCGTTTGAATAAACGTTGTAACCGCTTACGCCTACATTATCTGTTGAAGCGGTCCAGCTCACTGTAATTGAAGTCGCAGTTTTAGCCGTAGAAGCTAAACTGGTCGGCGCAGTTGGTGCCTGAGTATCTGCCGAAGTATTCCATATTTGATTTACATATTCCGGATGATCGATGAAAGGGTTTCTGTTGTTTTGACGGGCATAAATCGCATTGTTTCGGGCAATTTCTCTGGCACTTACCGGATCTTGTGTATGCCATGCCAGAAGAATGCTTAGAAATGTTGCTGTAAAAACTTTGTTGCTCGAACCGTCAAACATAGGATAAGAGTAGCCCGCAACGGTATTTTCATAACGCGTGGCAAAGTAAAAATACATTCGGGCAATATCGCCTTTGAATTCGTTGATAGGTTCAAATACGGTTCCGGAATATCCAGAAGTGGAGTTTGCCCCCAGTTTTCCTCCATTTTTAGAAATATAAGTTGGGGTATTCACCACGCCATGTGGGAAATTGGAGCGAACTCCGTTTACTTTTCCATCGGTTGGAGTGATAAAATGAGCATCGGCTACCATTGGAGACTGTTCGTTAAAAACAGATTGGGGAATGATATGTTCTCTGTTGTAGCAGTCGCCTTCTACGACATAGTTGCCACAACGCTGTGTGGATGCTATGCTATAATTGTAAGGGTCGGTTCCGGCAGGGTTTTCTGAGTACATGTCTAAAACTGTCCCGTCGTTTTCGTAAAAATTATCAATATCTGAAGTTTGATAAGTGGTGTACAAACCAGCATAACCGTTATTGGTATGTCCTTTTATGATGTTGTACAATTGTGTTTTTAAAGTGTAACCCGAGCCTGTTGCAGTGCTGTAATAGCCGGATGGAATTTGTGCAAATGATGCGGTAATAAAAAAGAATAATACATGCGAGTAGATTTTTTTCATAAATAGCAGTAGTTAAATTTGGTTTTTTAATAAATGAGTGTTTCCTGTTTGAATTTATTAATTGTCTCAAATTTACTACTTTATGAAACACGTTGCGTTAAGCGATGTTTAAATTAAGATAATTTTTCTTACGGTTGTAAAGAGAACCGCGAAGGCGCGTGGATGCTACGTTTTTTATTTTTTAGCACACAGCTGCAAGCCCATTGGTTTTGTTGGGTTAGAGAAAAAGCTTATACTTTTAAGAAAGAACTATAGACCAAAAAGAAGATGGGTAAAGTGAAAAAAACTTTGCGTCTTAGCGAGCAATTTTTTTTTAGTAATCTTTATTTCGGAAATGCCGCACTCTGATAAGCTCCCAGATCGGGTGGAGAAGTTCTGGTTTTTCCAATAATATCCTGAGGAACGTTATAAGCCTGATTTCCTTTCGCGAAAGCGGCAGAAGTATTGTCAATGTTGAACAGGTTCTTGGCTACATTAAAGAACTTTGGATTTTCGTTTAGAATGATCTGGTTGTAGTGCGCGGGATCTGTTTTAAATTGATAATCGGGATTGGTCGTTGAACTGCTGAATTTTATTAGGCAGTTGTTGAGCTGATATACAAAGGCTGTTGCAGCATTTTTACTCAGATTGAATTCATTAGTACCCGATCCGTAAATGATACAATTGTTAAAAGTTGCCTGTGTCAGCGGATTTGTTTCGGGTACGGCATTGGCCAGGCTATTGCTGAGCTGAACCGCAAATTGTGAGTTGTTGGACCAGCTGTTGTTGAAAGTACAATGTGTGAACTTATAATTTCCGCCATATACGCAGGACAAACTGGCCAGGCCGGCATAATTAATAACGATGTTTTCTCCGTTTATGCGCGCATTTTGAGCCAGTATTCCGTATTCGGCAGAATTGTAAATCTGCGTATTTTTGATTTGAACAGTCGAAGCAGCGTCGGGATTTTTGAAGTTTAAACCAACAACAGCATTTTTCAGAGTAAGATGGTTTATGGTGTGATTGGTACTTCCGTTCGCAAAAATAACCGAGTTCCATTGCCCCGGAATATTGTCGTAAAGTGATTCTAAGCGATCGCCTTCAAATACAACTTCATTCTCTAATTTAGGAGTTGCAGATGTTGTTCCATTAATGTGTAAAGAGGCTTTGTCGTCAATAAAAAGTCCTGAATTGGCATGGAAAAACACACGTGCTCCTGCTTCGAAAGTGACAGTTTTATTTTTGGGAACTCCCGCATATCCGTAGATAACATAAGGTTTTTGTTTGGTGAAAAGCAACTCATTTCCGTTTACAGGATCATTGTCATCGAGATAAAAACCATCTACATCTTTGCCTTCAATTTTAATTTTCTCTTTGCTTCCGTCTGGATTTTGCTTCGGATAAAGAAAAACAGCATCCTGAATCAGTGTGACCAAAGCGACTTCCTGAAGGTTCGCACCGCTGTCAAACTGAATTTTATCGGTATATAAAAAGTCGGTTGGGTTTGCATCTGTGATATCTGCAGTGGTTTCTACAAAAATGTACAAACTGTCTTTGGCTAAAAGTGTGACGTCCTTGAAGATTTTACCATTGTTTCCGCTCGTCCCGTCAACCGTCATTCGGTATTTTGAATTTAAGCCGTTTTTGAGCTGAATGACCGGAATTGAAATGTCATTTTTGCTTCTATTGTACACTTTAAGCTGGTAGGTAGCAGAGCCAATATTTTTAAAAACAGTATCCAGATAAACGGTGTCTTTTGAAAACTTCAAATCTCCGGAACTGGGAACGGTATCAAAATCAGTTCGGCAAGAGCTGAAAGTTATAAGCAATCCGAAAATAAGAAGTATAAAGTATTGACGCATTTGTTTGGCTTTTTTGCCACAGATTATAAGGATTTAAATGATTTTGCCTGAAGCAAAAAAAACCTTCGTAAGCTGTGTAATCTGTGGCATAAAAAAAATCTTTGCAACAGATCAATATTAATGTTTTTGTAAAAATAGCAAAAAACTTACATGTTTGAAGTTGAATTTTAATTTTAGAATGTGATTTTCGAATTTGTATCTCATCTTTTCTTTAATTTTACGATTTTAAAGTCTATTTTAATGAATTATACAAAAGAACAGATTTTAGCACACTGTAATGAGTTTTCTAAAAACACATTGATGGAAACGCTAAAAATAGAATATGTCGACGCAGGAGCTGATTTTTTAACTGCAAAAATGCCTGTAAATCCTTCTGTTCACCAGCCAATGGGCTTGTTACACGGCGGTGCTTCGGTTGCTTTGGCTGAAAGTGTAGGGAGTGCGGCATCCTTCTTTTTTATCAATCCAAATGAACAAGAAGTACGCGGAATAGAAATTTCGGCCAATCACCTGAAAAGTATCAGAGAAGGATGGGTTTTCGGAACAGCGCGAATCATTCACAAAGGAAAAAGTATTCATCTGTGGGAGATTAAAATTACCGACGAGGCCGGAAATTTGATTTCGCTTTGTAAACTGACCAATATGGTTTTGGACAGAAAGAAAACAGTATAGAAATATGAATGATTTTTTTTCTAAAATTAAAGTACAGTACGAAAAGCGTTTGCCTTTTGTGATGTATTCTAAACCTAATTCCACTACTATTTTTGCTCTTTTGCAGCAAAATGACAGGCTGCATAAAATTTCTGATTATAAAGAAAAAGGTTTTGTTTTTGCTTCTTTTGATGAAAAACAACTGATACTGATTCCGGAAAATGAATCTGAAATTCTAACAACAGTACAGGAAGAAATTCTTTTTGAAAGTACAGAAATAGAAACTTCGGAGCTTGATAATGAAGCCAGGGTACAATATGAAATGTTGGTTTCAAAAGGAATCCAGGCCATTAAAAACGATGAATTCAAAAAAGTAGTGCTGTCCAGAAGCGAAAAAGTAGCTTTAGCCGAATTTGATTTTGTTGCTACTTTTCAGCATTTGATTCAGTTGTATCCCACGACTTTATCGTATGTGTTTTTTCATCCAAAAATTGGTTTCTGGATGGGAGCAACTCCTGAGCGATTGCTAAAAGCCAATGGCAATGTTTTTGAAACGGTGGCTTTGGCCGGAACGCAGAAAGCAACGCTGGAAACCGATATCTTATGGCAGCAAAAAGAAAAGGACGAGCAGCAATATGTGACCGATTTTATTGTCAAGAGATTGCGTGAAGTAGCTTCTTCGGTTGAGGTAACAGAACCTTACAGCGTGAAAGCAGGATCTATCTGGCATATTAAAACAGATATTTCGGGAGTTTTAAATGACAATTCGACTTTGGAAGAAGTGATCGATACACTGCATCCAACGCCGGCAGTTTGTGGTTTGCCAAAGAAAAAAGCAAAAGCATTTATTATAGAGAATGAAAATTACGACCGGACTTTTTATACCGGTTTTCTGGGAGAATTAAACAGAAGCTTTGCTCATGAAGATATAAGTTCTGATTTCTACGTAAATTTACGAAGCATGCAAATTCAGGAGAATACTGCCATTTTATATATGGGCTGCGGTATTACCAAAGAAAGCGTTCCTGAAAAAGAATGGGAGGAAAGCGTAAACAAATCGATGACGATGAAAAGAGTATTAAGAGTTATGAGTTAGAAATTATGAGTTTTCAGTTGCAGTTGCAGTTTTCAGTTACTGAGACTGTATACTGAGACTTCGACTGGGACTAAACTTGAAACAAAGAAAACTTGAAACCTGAAACAAAGAAAACAAAAAACAAAAACAATGAAACTAGACATATTAGCCTTTGGGGCACATCCGGATGATGTAGAATTAGGTTGTGCGGGAACCATTTTAAAAGAGATATCACTGGGTAAAAAAGTAGGTATCGTCGATTTAACGCGTGGGGAATTGGGAACCCGTGGTACAGCTGAAATTAGAGATGCGGAGGCAAAAGAAGCGGCAAAAATATTAGGCGTACTGGTTCGTGAAAACTTAGGTATGCGTGATGGCTTTTTTACAAACGATGAAAAACACCAGTTGGAAGTAATTAAAATGATTCGGAAGTACAAACCGGAGATCGTATTGTGTAATGCAATTGACGACCGTCATATTGATCATGGTAAAGGAAGTAAATTAGTGTCGGATGCCTGCTTCTTGTCTGGATTGTCAAAAATCGAAACTTCGATAGATGGAGAAGGGCAGGAAGCCTGGAGACCAAAGGTGGTGTACCATTATATTCAATGGAAAAACATCGTGCCGGACTTTGTAGTGGATATTACAGGTTTTGAAAAGAAAAAGGTAGAAGCTGTTTCGGCATACAAAACGCAGTTTTACGATCCGAATTCGAAAGAGCCTGCAACGCCAATTACGAGTAAAAACTTCTTTGAAAGTTTAGATTATCGTGCGAAGGATTTAGGAAGGCTAGTTGGTAAAGAATTTGCCGAAGGTTTTACTGTTGAAAGGTGTTTGGCAGTCAATAGTTTAGAAAATTTACTGTAAATTTTTCATTTTTTTCTTTGCAGAACTCAACATTAGTTATATATTTGCACTCGCTAAGCAGAAATGCACAAGCAGAAAAATGGTGGTTGTAGCTCAGTTGGTTAGAGTAGCGGTTTGTGGTGCCGCGGGTCGCCGGTTCGAACCCGGTCAGCCACCCAGAAATTTAAAGCCTTGAAGAAATTCAAGGCTTTTTTTGTGCGCTCAATTGAAAACGCCAGTTTTTATCAATTCCACTTTGTTCCATTGTGGGAGTCTCCTAAATTTTATTCTTTTCTATGATGGTCTATGGTTTCAACTGTAGGGTAATGTGATTGTTGTTGCGATCTGGTAGTATTCAATTAAAAATAGTGTTCCATGATTTTTATCATGAAATAGCAGGAAGTGTGCTACTATCTTTACCCCACTAAACAGATATTTAGTTTTTGGAAGGATATCGTTTAGTAAAAAAAAAAGCTGCACGGTCAAGGAAGTGTACAGCTTTCTCCTGAGTCGAATACAAATTTATAATTTGAATATTTTGTAATAGACCCCAATAAAAACAAAAATGTAGAGAATCGTTTCGACTTGGGAGTTTTTACTTTAAAGAGTAGTTGTATTTAAAAATAACAAAAAAGCATGACGATTAAGTCATGCTAAATTGGTTGTTATAATTTGGTTTATGAATATTATATTTCATCAAAAGTATTCCCTTGTTTGATATCTCCTGTAGAAAAACCTTTTTTGAACCAATACATTCTCTGCTCAGAGGTACCGTGAGTAAAGGAATCCGGGACAACTTGTCCTTGCATTTTACTCTGAATGGCATCGTCCCCAACCGCATTGGCAGCACTTAAAGCTTCTTCAATATCACCTGGGTCTAAGTTTTTCTGATTGTAATGTGCCCATACTCCGGCATAAAAGTCGGCCTGTAATTCCAGGGCTACCGAAAGCTTGTTGGCTTCTGCCTGACTCTTTCCTTCCTGTGCCTGATGCATTTTTGCTGAGGTTCCCAGCAATGTTTGTATGTGGTGCCCAATTTCGTGCGCAATAACGTACGCAATAGCAAAATCACCACCTTTGGCACCAAATTTAGTTTTTAGTTCCTCAAAGAAGCCCAAATCCATATAAACCTTTTGGTCGCCCGGACAATAAAATGGTCCTGATGCCGATGATGCGCCTCCGCATGCCGTGTTTACTGCTCCTCTGAAAAGTACTAATTTCGGGTTTTTATAAGTCATGCCGTTTTCTGCAAATATTTTACCCCAAATGTCTTCGTTATCGGCAAGATTAACTCTCACAAATTGTCCTAGTTCTTCATCTTCTTTGCTCAATGGAGCTGCAGCTTCGGTGGATTGCTGTCCGCCTTGCATTTGTTCCAGTATAGGGGTAATCATCTGGGCATTTTCGCCGCCAAAAACATTTAACAGTAAAATAATAATACCAATAATTCCACCGCCAACGGCAACTTTACCGCCAGAAATTGATCGTCTGTCTTCAACATTATCACTTTGTCTTCTACCTTGCCATTTCATAGTAATTTGAATTTTAGTTGATTAGGATTTGTGTTGTACGAATTTATATTTTTTTTAGGAATAACGCGCAGTAATAGTCCGATTTAGTTCTAAATTATTTTAGCCATTTTACTAAAGCTTCCTCTACACTGCCTTTCATTATGGGCTTCGAGATATAATCATCCATCCCTGCTGAGAGGCATTTATTACGTTCCTCTTTTTCAGCACCTGCGGTTACTGCAATGATCGGAATATCTTTTCCGATAATGGTGTTTCTGATGGCTCTTGTGGTTTCGTAACCGTTCATGATTGGCATTTGAATGTCCATAAAAACCAAATCAGGATTGATGCTTTCAAACTGACTCACGGCTTCATAACCATTTTCGCATTCGTGTATGTACGCGCCGCTGTACAAGTTTTTGATGATGGTTTTTAAAAGCAGCATATTCACTTTGTTGTCTTCTACAATCAAAAAAGTAATGTTTTTGTGATTAGAAGCCAGACTTTCAGGACTTAGGTCAAGGTTGATGCTTTGAAGTTCTGCCTTGTATTTGTCGTTAATGCTCTGATTGCTGGTTTTTAGATTCAGATCAAAATAAAAATTACTTCCCTCATCGATTTTACTTTCCAGTTGTAAACGACTCTCCATCAAAGCAAGCAATTGATTTGAAATGGTCAGTCCTAAACCGGTACCTCCAAATTTTCTCGTTGTAGAACTATCCTCCTGTGAAAAAGCTTTGAAAATTTTCTTCTGATTCTTTTCGAGAATTCCAATTCCTGTATCAACGACTGAAAAACGGATTGTGCAGTTGTTGTTTTTGCTTTTTTCCAAAACAGAAACATTCAGCTTGATTGAGCCTTCGTTGGTGAATTTTACAGCATTGGAAAGCAAATTGATTAAGATTTGCTTGATTCTCACAATATCGGTCCAGATGTATTTCGGAACGTCGGGAGCGACATTTAGTTCTAACCTTAGATTTTTTTGGTTGGATTCGTATACGATGAGATCAAAAACCTGTCCGAGGACTTTTTTAATGTCGTATAAATCGATAAAAAGTTCGAGTTTACCGGCTTCGATTTTAGAGAAATCGAGGATATCATTTATAATGTCTAATAACGAATGCGCCGATTGATTGATCGTGGTCATGTATTTTTCCTGAATTTCTTCGAGACCCGTATTCATCAGTAAATGGGTAAACCCAATAATGCCATTCAAAGGAGTTCTGATTTCATGAGACATATTGGCCAGAAAATCAGACTTGGATTTATTCGCGGCTTCTGCCAGTTGCTTGGCTTTTATGGCGTCTTCAGTCTCTTTTTTGTTGGTAATGTCAAAGTAAATTCCACCCACAAATTCGATTTCATCGCCTTTTTTAATAACGTCTCCAAATTCCTCTACCCAAATGTATTCGCCTGTTTTACGTCGGATGCGATAGATATTGTGCAGTGGCATCCCCTTTTGTAAATTGTCGATCTGATTGTTGATCACCTCGTCTTTGTCGTCAGGATGAATAAGGGATAAGAACGATAAGTTGTTCTCGATAAATTCAGATTTTGAGTAACCGGTAAGGTTTAAAATCTCATCATTCAGGAATATTTTGGTAGAGAATGCATCAAATTTCGACAAGTAAACGGTGCCGGGAATGTTGTTGGCGATTAACTTGAACTTTTCTTCGCTTTCCAGAATTTTGGTTTCGTTTCGGTTTCTTTCCAGTGCCGATGAGATGTTGTTGGCCAAAACCTGAAAGATATAAATTTCTTCTTCAGACCATTTTCTTTCTTTGGTACAATCGTCAAAACCTATAAAACCGGTAAAAATATCATTGATGTACAACGGTAAAATCAGGATTGATTTAATTTCGTTTGCGATCAGTAACTGCCTGAAAAAAGTATCCTCGAGTTTGCGGGTAAGCGTGTTGACGATTTTTTTGTTTTGAGCTGCCTCGTAAATTTCGCTTAAGTGATCTTTGGTAAGCCGCTGTAATTTTGTAATCTGATGTTCAATGCCTTGTCTCGACCATTTGTATTTCTGGCTTACGGTATTGGTTGTAAAATCTTTTTCGTAGTAGTACATATGATCTACCTTGGCTGCTTTACCAATTAAATTGTAAGTCTCCTGAAACATTTCCTGAGTCGATTTGCTCATTAAAAATTTCTCGGTACATAACGAAAGTGCAGACAATAGCTGACTTTTAAATTCCAGTTTTCTTTCGGCCTCCAGACGCATTTGTGATGAAATGGCCAATGAGATTACATCCGAAATGGTACGGGCATAATTGATATCTTCGTTGTCCCAGTCTCTTTTTTCGTCAGTACTTTCAAAACAAACTACACCCGCCAATTGCCCGTTTAGAAAAATAGGAACGTCCAGCATCGATTTGATCTGGTTCTTGGTGAAGTAAAGTTTTTGAAATTCAGAGGTTTCCAGTTTGTTGAAAACATCCGGCGCATTTATGATGGTTTTACTTTTTAGGGTTTCAAAGTAAATAGGATAAGATTCTTTATCGAGAATATTTTTGTCGTTAGAATGCTGACTGTTGCTGCTAAAAAGGTTTTTGCAGGTGATTAGGTCTTTATGATACTTCCAGAAACTTACCCGATTGGTTTTGGTTACGGTTGCGGCCTCTTTGATGATATAATCGATAACCGTGTTTAAATTATCGTATTTACTAAAATCTGTAGTCGATAATTTGTTGGTTGAATTGTTATAAGATTCAATTTTTTTGAGACGTTTCCTTTTATCGTTTTCTATATTTCTGATCTCCGTAATATCGCGGGCGATTCCGGCAAAACCAATAGTTTGTCCAAGGTCATTTTTTCGAACAATGATCTTTTGTGAAATCCATAGTTTTTTTCCGTTTTTCTTTAAAATTGGAATTTCAATAGTCGGAAAATTATTTTCATTAACTTCCAGATTCTCATAAAAATCGACGGCATTTCGTTGGTAATTTTCATGGATGAAATTAGAATAATGCTGCGAAATGATTTCATTTTCGCTATACCCTAAGATCGAAAATCCAAAATCGTTGATAAAGGTAAAATAACCGTCAGCGTCGATTTCGAAAATAATATCGGTGGCAGTCTGAATCAGGTTTTTGTACTGATCGCGTACAGTGATCTGCTCGGTAACGTCCTGACCAATGCTAATGATTAAACCCTGTGAAAACTTTTTGTCTTTCCACTGAATGTATTTGTACTCCCCGTTTTTACTTTTTAATTTACGGATGTAGAGTTTATCTTCTTCATGATTGATGTTGCTGAGGTTTTCGGGACAGTCCGCTTCGGTGGTTAAGTCCCAAAATTTGGGTCCCATAACTTCGTCCGGCAAATACCCCAGGATTGAAGTGATCGTTTCACTGCAAAACAGTACTTCATTTTTTTCGTTTGTAGCAATTGTTAGTGAATTTCCTTTGTGTACAATTTCATTGGTGAATCTGAAATTATCACTGTTATTCAGTAAAACAGCATATTTAACCTGATTAAGAATGAAGATCAGGATGCAGTAATTAAGTAATAAAATGGAGGATTTTATTGGAACTAATTGGTAAATAATAGTGGCAATAAGAAAGGCAAAAACCAATCCGATATAAAGCCAGTATAATTTTATGGGCTTTAAGATGCTATAGGAAAAGTAGAAGGAAATTAGAAAAACAATTACAGGTATAATATCATCTTCGTGGTAAATGATATTGTGTCCAATGTAAAAAACGTAAATAAAGAAAAATGAAATGAATATGGACTGGACCTGCTCCCGTAAAAACTGAATTTTGTCGATTATCACGTAAACTAAAAGGACGGAGAAACCAATGCATAAATTGACGACGAGTAAGCTTTTGGGTCTTATTTTGAAGATTTCATTGATAATTTCGATTACAATTACCGCAAGACCAAAGAACAAGATGTAAAGTTGATACTCTTTGTTTAGCGTTTCAGCTTCCGGTTTTTTTTCGATGAAATAGCCAATTCTGGCTTTGATCCGGAAAAATTGATACACCAACAGTGCCAGAAAAGCAAACAGAGACAATCCTAACATGATGAGCTTAGGATTGTTGTAAAATATAATATCGGAATTGAGTACATACCACTTCGTAATAATTGATTTCAGGGCACTGCCAAAATGGGCAATTCCTGATATCAACGAATTGAAGAGACTATAGTTTGCTACCATAGAATTCGGGGGTATGTTTGGTTTAGTAAATAGTTTTTGAAAATTTCAACAGAGTAGGTTAGGCTCTTTTGTGATGGAATTTTCTATTTTTTAAAGATCAGACTGACCGATAGAGTCAATAGGATCTTGTTGATCAATCTTAAAAATGGCTCGATATATGGCATATGTCATCGAATAACTGAACGGAATGGTGAAGAGTACTCCAACACAAAACGCACAGAATCCAACCAATATAGCTCCAATAATCGTAATGATTAGTCCGATTAGTACCATAGGTTGTTTTGCGATTACAATACAACTGGATTTGACAGCCTCAACTGCTTTTAAATTTCCAAATACGATAAGTGGAATGGTTAAAAACGTGAAAAAAGAAATAAACAATGAAAACACCAGACCTAATGCATTTAATTTAAAAATCTCTAAAGCGGTTGTGATTATTACACTAAACAATGAAATAAGGAAGGTGGCCGCAAAAATTTGTGAAAAATGACTGGTTTTGTAATAGTAAAAGATGGTGGAGACGTTGAACTCCTCGTCTTTTTCTGCACAATCGGCCATTTTTAAAAATCCGGCAGTAAAAGGACTCATAATTGCCGATGCAAATGCGGTTCCCAGAATATAATAGAGCAATTGAATTTGCGACAGATTTTGAGGCTGAATGTTAAGAAAATTCGCATTTGTTATTTTGTCGATACCAAAAGCGGTAAGCAGTATTATGTAGGCGATAATTCCAAAAAGAACCGAAAAAACCAGTAGCATTAATCCGGCGTAAACGGCTATTTTTTTATAATTTTCAAAAGCATGATTGAAAACAGTTGAAAAATCTAAGGTATAACCATGATTTTTAATGTCTTTGACCTGATCAGATGTGGATTTCATTTTAACTGGGGTAGAATTATTTTATGTCGCCGAAAATTTAGTTGATTATTTGAGGCGTAAATATAATATTTTTAATCAATTCCATATAAAAATCTACTAAACATTACGAAATTGTTTTTAATCATCATAGCCAGTTCAGTAACCGTTTCAGGGACGTTAGTTTGTCCTTGTAAGGAGCATAGCGCATGGGCAGGTCAAGCCAGTTTGCTTTTTTTACGACAGCCTTGTGGTGCGAAAAAATATCAAAACTCAGCTGGCCGTGATAAGCACCGATGCCACTGTGACCAACTCCTCCAAAAGGCAGTCTTTTGTTTGAGAAATGCACCACTGTGTCATTGATACAGCCTCCTCCGAAAGAATGGGAAGTGATTAGTTTTTTGGCAAAATATTTATTCTCACTGAAAACATAAAACGCAAGAGGTTTTTCGTAACGGCTGACTACATTATGAATATCAGCTTCGGTTTCGTATGTTAAGATCGGAAGTATAGGGCCAAATATCTCTTCTTTCATGACCGGACTGTCCAGTGCAGGCTCTTCGATTAAGGTAGGAGAGATGTAGTTGTTTTCGGCATCTGTTTCCCCTCCAAAAACAACCTTTTCACGTTCGATCATACTGTCCAGGCGTACCCAGTTTTTGGTATTGATGATTCGGGCGAAATCGGGAGATTTCTCT
The DNA here is from genome assembly GCF_048514875.1 of Flavobacterium sp. T12S277. Taxonomy (NCBI): domain Bacteria; kingdom Pseudomonadati; phylum Bacteroidota; class Flavobacteriia; order Flavobacteriales; family Flavobacteriaceae; genus Flavobacterium; species Flavobacterium sp. T12S277. Next base: position 94,028 of record NZ_JBLYEG010000011.1, read on the forward strand.
ATTTTTTTACCGTAAGCCTTTAGAATTTCTTCTATTAAAAAAGAAATAAAATTGACTTTCATGTTTTTTTGAACCAATATATAGTCCGGTGCAATGCAGGTTTGTCCGGCATTGATAAATTTCCCCCAGACGATTCGTTTGGCAGCCAGTTTTAAATTGGCAGTTTCATCGACAATACAAGGATTTTTCCCGCCTAGTTCTAAGGTTACAGGAGTTAAATTTTCGGCAGCGGCTTTGGCGACAATTTTACCAACAGCAACACTTCCGGTAAAGAAAATATAATCCCAGCGCTGTGCCAGTAATTTGTTGGATACTTCAACACCGCCTTCAAAAACTTCAACATGACTGACATGGAATGTTTTTTCAATAATTTTAGCGATTACGGCTGAAGTATGGGGAGTGAGTTCTGAGGGTTTCAAAACAACCCTGTTTCCGGCTGCTACGGCCGAAATTAAAGGGCATAAAGCCAATTGAAACGGATAGTTCCAGGGAGCAATCACCAGCACATTTCCGTAAGGTTCTTTAAAAATATAATCGGTAGAAGGAAAATTAAGCAGGGAAGGTAAAATGCGTTTTCGTCCTGCCCACTTATGGATGTTTCTGATGGTATCTTTCAACTCCGAAATCACATAATTGGTCTCGGTTAAAACCGCTTCAAATTCGGGTTTTTTAAAATCATCGTACAAAGCTTTTACAATTAAATCCTCGCTTTTTTGAATGTTATACAACAATTTCTTTAACGTTTCTTTCCTGTATGCGATGTCGTTTTTATAGTCCATAATGTATAATCCGATTGATTTTTTGTCAATGCAAGTTAATCGATAAAAGTTAGAATTTTAACAATTAAATCATAAAAATCATATGGCGTTCCAGATAGACTCATCGGGAGTAGGAGCGATAATGGTGATGTTTTCTTTAGAAACCGGATGTACAAAAACTAATTTGCGGGCGTGAAGATGAATTCCGCCGTCAGGATTACTTCGATCAGCACCATATTTTAAATCGCCTTTTATTGGTGACCCAATTGCAGCCAACTGCGCACGTATCTGATGATGGCGTCCCGTATGTAAATTGATTTCGAGCGCCACATAATTCTGAAGTTCTTTAAAAACCGTATACTCCAAACTGGCCAGTTTACTGTCGGGAACCTCTTTTAAATGGGCTTTGGAAGTATTGTTTTTTTCGTTTCTTTTGAGGTAGTGTACTAGTTTGGCTTTGGTTTCCTGAGGTTTGTTTTTCACCACTGCCCAATAGGTTTTTTGAGTCTCGCGATTGCTGAACATTTCGTTCATGCGCGACAATGCTTTACTGGTTCTGGCAAAAACAACAATTCCCGTTGTAGGCCTGTCCAAACGATGAATCACCCCTAGAAAAACATCTCCGGGTTTATTGTATTTGTCTTTGATGTATTCTTTTACAATATCTGATAAAGGTTTATCCCCTGTTTTATCTCCTTGTACAATATCGCCCACACGCTTGTTGACCACAATAATATGATTGTCTTCGTGCAGGATTTGGAGGTTGTTTTTGTTGGAAACGATTTTCATTCTAGACTTGCTTAGACTTCTTAGATGTTGGACTTCTTAGACTTTATAATAAAGTTGCCCTAAATCTGGATGTCATTTTAATTATTTCTTCTAACAGATTTGTTAGTTCGGTTAAGTTTTCTTCGTTTATAAAGCCTAAATCTGATGATATAAGAAGTTGTGTTTCTACTTCATAGGCTGAGCCAATCGCAATCTCTAAAAATCGGGCAAAATCTTTATTCGAATTTCTTGAAGAGCCTTCTGCTATATTTGAAGCAATAGAAACGGAAGCCCTTCTCAATTGATTCGTTATTCCGAATTTTTCTTCACTCGGAAAATTAGCTGTTGCACTATAAATTTTAGAACAAAATAACCTGCTTTTCTTCCAAATTAGAAGCTCTTTAAACTGATGCATTTTTTTAGATTTTTAGACTTGCTTAGACATCCTTAGACTTTCTTAGACTCCTTAGACTTGCTTAGATTTATTTAGATTTTTAGAAGAATTTAGACTTTTTAGATTTTGTACATTTAATTCTAAAATAACAAATCTAAAAAGTCTAACATCTAAGCAAGTCTAAGTAAGTCTAATATCTAAGTAAGTCTAATATCTAAGTAAGTCTAAACTTAATATTGTTCCCTTTCGTTAGGAAAATCTGTCGATTTTACATCGGCAGCATATTGACCGATTGCTTTGGTCATTTCTTCGTATAAGTTTAAATAACGACGTAAGAAACGAGGACTGAATTCATTGTTCATTCCTAACATATCATGAATTACAAGCACTTGTCCATCTACTCCGCCTCCAGCTCCGATTCCGATCACGGGAATAGAAATGCTTTTGGCAACCTGCTCGGCTAAATGTGCCGGAATTTTTTCTAAAACAATACCGAAACAACCAATTTTTTCCAGGAGTTTAGCATCTTCAATTAGTTTTTCAGCTTCCTGATCTTCTTTTGCACGAACGCTGTAAGTTCCGAATTTATAGATCGATTGTGGGGTTAAACCCAAATGTCCCATTACCGGAATTCCCGCGTTTAATATTTTTTTGATAGATTCTTTAATTTCTTTTCCACCTTCCAGTTTCACAGCATGTCCACCGCTTTCTTTCATGATTCTGATCGCAGAACGCAAAGCTTCTTTCGGGTCCGACTGGTAACTTCCAAAAGGTAAATCTACCACTACTAAGGCTCTCTCTACAGCGCGAACTACAGAGGAAGCGTGATAAATCATCTGATCTAAAGTAATAGGCAATGTCGTTTCGTGCCCCGCCATAACGTTGGATGCTGAATCGCCTACCAGAATTACATCAATACCTGCGGTATCAACAATTTTAGCCATGGTATAATCGTAAGCTGTAAGCATTGAGATTTTTTCTCCATTGCTTTTCATTTCGATCAATGACTTTGTTGTGATTCTTTTATAATCTTTTTTTGCTACTGACATTTTTGAGTTTTTTTGAATGTGTAAAAGTATTGAATAATTATAGATTGAAATCAGCAATAGAAGATTATTTCAATGGTAAATAACTTTCCATCTTTGAATTTTATTCTAAACTCGCTGTCTTCCACCTGGATAGAATACAAATGCGGACTTTTTATGGAAGCTCCGATATAGGCCCCGTATTTTTCAATAAATGCATTTTCAGACAGGTTGTGGTCCAGAGAATGCGTTGGACTAAAAACAAGTTTGTTGTTTTCATTGATGAAAACCCTGGTGATTTCGGCCTTATTTTGGTGTTCGTCTACAGAGGCTTCAAAATCCGGGTAATAATAAAAAAGCTCACTCAGGTAAATGCCACATTCATCGCTTATCGTTCCTTTTTTGGGAGGATTTCCAAATGCTTTCACTAAATCTTTTTGCGAGAAGTAGAGTGATTTGGTTTTTACTCCTTTCAAAACAAACTCGGCTTTTTTGCTGAAAGCGGTAATTTCTTCCGACGTTTTGTGTTTGGCTAAGCCTTTGGCAATCGCGATATTCAGTTCGGTATCAGCGAGAAGTTTAGGATCGTTGAGCTGTTTTACAACTTCATAATATCTTTGGTAGGCAGGAGCCAGTGTGGTATTGTCACTGTTCCATGCTAATTCGACAATTCTTTCACCAATCGTTTTTCGTTCCGCAACTCCATTGACATTGAGTTGGTCGAAATCTTTGAGTAATGAATTAAAATCGGGTCTTTTTCCGAGAAATTTTCCAAGCGTGTACTGCGCATATTCCTCGTCGATTCGACCTTGTATGTTTACCCACTCGTCTGGATTTTTGGGAAGATAGTTAACTGCTACAGGATCACCGGTGAATAAGATCTCCCTGGTCTTTGCGTTTTTACCGGGAAGTGCTCTTGCTTTCAGACCGGCCACCAAAACAAAAAGGTGATTGCCGCCATAATAATTGTCGTTGCCTTCAAGAATGGGGTTTTCACGGTCTATTGTTTTAACATCTTTTGCGTTCAATCGGGTTGCAACAAAATTTTCAGGCACATAACCTTCAGAGAAATTGTCGGATCTTACTTTGTACCATCCATTTTTACTTTCCGATAACAACTGCACCTCTGCGCCGTATTTAAAGTAGCCTAAAAAGTCACCGGCTGCATTGGTTGAAGTGTACAAACGTGTATCTGAATTTAGGAAATAACGCTGCTGCGAATGCATCATAACAGCGCAAAGCAGTAGTGCTGTAAGGAAGTGCTTTTTCATGAAGTTCAGTTTGTTTTTTTGCCACAGATTAAAAAGAGTAAAAGAATTTTTTAATTAGAGATTAAAGAAATATCTAATCTGTGTTAATCCTTTTAATCTGTGGCTGTAATATATGAAGCAAACAGTTTAGCAATCCGCCATGTTTACGGCAATTGCCAATCCGCCTTCAGAGGTTTCTTTGTATTTAGAATTCATGTCTTTAGCCGTTTGCCACATGGTGTTGATGACTTTATCTAAAGGCACTTTTGCGTTTTTAGAATCGGTTTCAAGGGCTAGTTCGGCAGCATTAATGGCTTTTATGGCTCCCATCGTATTTCTTTCGATACATGGAATCTGAACCAAACCGCCAATAGGATCACAGGTTAATCCTAAGTGATGCTCCATTGCAATTTCGGCAGCCATTAGAACCTGAGCAGGAGATCCGCCCATTAATTCGCAAAGTGCTGCTGCGGCCATCGACGACGAAACGCCAATCTCTGCCTGACAGCCTCCCATTGCTGCTGATATGGTTGATCCTTTTTTGAAAATACTTCCAATTTCTCCGGCAACCATCAGGAATTGTTTGATTTCTTTTTCGCCTGCATCATGGTTTTCAATTACCAGATAATACATTAAAACGGCCGGAATTACACCAGCGCTTCCATTGGTAGGTGCAGTAACTACACGGCCCAAAGAAGCATTCACCTCATTTACGGCCAGTGCAAAACAGCTTACCCATTTTAAGATCTGACGAAATTTTACTTCGGTCTTTCTAATTTCTTCCAGCCAGCTTTGCGGATCGGAATAGTTAGACAGTCCGATTAAATTCTGATGCATGTCAAAAGCACGTCTGCGAACATTTAGACCGCCTGGCAGAATTCCTTCAGAATGGCAGCCAATGTACATACACTCTAACATGGTATGCCAGATGCGCATTAATTCGGAGTGAATTTCGGGCTCCGGACGCATTGATTTTTCGTTTTCGTAAACAATCTCAGAAATCGATTTGTTTTCGGTAACCGTATAATTTAAAAGCTCAACAGCATTTTGAATCGGGAAAGGGAAGGCACATTTGATGACCTCCTTGATTTTGGCATTCGTACGTTCCTCTTTAACAACAAATCCTCCTCCAATCGAATAAAAAGTAGATTCATATTCAGAATCGTCGGCTTTATAAGCTGTGAACTTTAATCCGTTGGCATGAAAAGGAAGGAAGTCTTTATTGAATACAATGTCCTGAAGAAAGTAGAACGGAACTTTATATTCATTAGCCAGAATAATTTCGTTTTGCTCTTCAATGTTTTTTATAATTCCGGCAATATTTTCCACCGGAATGTATTCGGGATCTTGCCCGCTTAATCCCAGCATCACCGATAAATCGGTAGCATGACCTTTTCCGGTTAAGGAAAGTGATCCGTATAAATCGACTTTTACACGTTTAATCTGGTCTAAAATTGATTCGTCTTTCAGCTCTTCCAAAAAACGTTCTGCGGCTCTCCATGGCCCTAAAGTATGTGAACTTGAGGGACCAACGCCAATTTTAAGCATATCAAAAACTGAGATACATTCTTCCATTGTGCAATTTTTATTAAGACAAAGATAATTGAATAATGCAATGTCGCTTAATTTTCTATAGTTAATGTTGCCGTTTTGTTAAAATAAATATTAAATATTAATAATTTGGCAACGAAACAAAATTAATTGCTTAATATGGTATTTTCATAGAAAGTTCGCGTTTTTTTTAGGTATTTTTGTAATGAAACAATCACTAAAGAAGCCGTTTTTAGAGCTTTTCGAAGAATCGGCAAATAATAACTTCTGAGATTTTAGTTTGGTTTTAGCGTTTTATTTGCGAAAAACTAAAAGAGTTTAAAGAAGATAAAATTACATTATGATAGAATTTTTCAGGCATTTTTTACAAGAATTCGAATTACCACTCAGCAATCCAGTATTGATTTTTTCTTTGATACTTTTCATCATTCTCTTGTCACCTATTTTACTCAAAAAAATAAACATTCCCGGAATTATCGGGCTTATTATTTCAGGAGTGATTATTGGGCCTCACGGATTAAATATTCTGGCAAAAAACTCGGCCGTTGATTTATTTTCTACGATCGGACTTTTATACATCATGTTTATTGCCGGTCTGGAATTGGACATGAATGAGTTTAAAGCCAATAGAAATAAGAGTTTATTGTTTGGCTTTTTTACCTTTATTTTTCCATTAACGATCGGGTTTCCGGTTTGTTTTTACCTGCTGAATTACGATTTTAACGCAAGTTTTTTAACAGCAAGTATGTTTGCGACCCACACCCTGGTAGCCTATCCGATTGTGAGCAAACTCGGAATCGCAAAGAATCAGGCAGTAGCCATTACGGTTGGTGGAACTATTTTGACCGATACGGCCGTTTTAATTATTCTGGCGGTGATTATGGGAAGCAGTCAGGGAAATTTAAATCAGGCCTTCTGGATCAAACTAACGGTTTCATTAGCGATTTTCTCGGCGATCATGTTTTTGGTTATTCCGAGAATAGCAAAATGGTTCTTTAAAAAATTAGAAAGTGAAAAACACGCCCATTATATTTTTGTACTTTCAGTGGTGTTTTTTGCGGCGTTTTTGGCAGAAGTAGCAGGGGTAGAGCCAATCATCGGAGCATTCGTTGCCGGTTTAGCACTTAACCCTTTAATCCCGCATTCGTCAGCTTTAATGAACAGAATTGAATTTATTGGAAATGCCTTGTTCATTCCGTTTTTTCTGATCTCGGTGGGGATGCTGGTAGACATCAGCGTGATCCTGAGCGGACCAACGGCTCTGATTGTAGCCGGAACATTGAGTGTTGTTGCTATTTTTGGAAAATGGATTGCCGCTTTTTTTACGCAAATTGTTTTTAGATATACCAAAACCGAAAGACAGCTTATTTTTGGATTGAGTAGTGCGCATGCCGCAGCAACTCTGGCCGTTATTCTGGTTGGATTTAAAGCAAAAATCTTGGACGAAAACATCCTAAACGGTACCATTATTTTAATCCTGATTACGTGTATTGTAGCCTCTTTTGCCACAGAAAAAGCGGCTAAAAAGATTGCTATTTGCGAAGAAGAAGTTTCAAACGAAGATGCCAACGGCGATCAGATTTTAGACGAGCATATCTTAATTCCTTTAGCCAAAACGTCGGCTACAGCCAGTTTATTAGATTTTGCTCTTTTGATAAAAGATAAAAAATCGTCTAATCCGGTGACGCTGTTAACGATTGTTCCAAATAATGATCAGGCGGAAATTAATATCTTAAACTACCGAAAAGCAGTTGATAAATTTGTGATTCAGGGTTCGGCTTCCGAAGTAAAAATCAACACCATTGCCCGAATTGACCACAATCCGGCAAGTGGAATTGCAAGAACTTCCAAAGAAATCATGTCGGATATCGTGATAGTAGGCTGGCCAAGAAAAACTGGTTTTCTGGATAAAATTTTCGGAGAAAATGTAGATTCGATTATCAACAATGTCGATAAGTGTTTGTTTATCTGTAGGTTTCAAAAGACCTTTATTGAGGAAAAAAGACTGGTTTTCATCTGTCCGCCTTTCTCTGAAAGAGGGGTTGGTTTTCACCTGCTTTTGCAGAAAATTTCCAGATTGTCGCAGGAATTAAGTATTCCGATTGTCATTTATTCCGAATACAAAACACACGAGGCCATTTTGCAGATTGCAACCAAACTGAAGTTAAATGCCAAATTAGGTTTTAAAAGTATTTTGAACTGGGAAGATTTTGAATTGATCTCGGATGAAATTAAACCGACTGATCTGATCGTTTTTAATTTATCCAGAAAAGGATCTGTGTCGTACCAATCGATTTTTGATAAATTACCGCAGAAATTTGAGAAATCATTCAGTGATAACAACCTGATTTTGGTTTATGCACAAGACGATCGTAAAGAGACTGCCATGGATGCGTATGAAGATTTCACTGCAACACCATTAACGAAAGGTCTTGAAGCCATTGAGCAGATTGGCCGTGGTTTAGGAAATATTCTGAAGAAAGGATAAGAGATAAAGTAAGTATATAGCTATTGAAGTAATGACACAAAAACTGTTAATGACTACGGTGATTTTGATCACTTTTTTCGCAGGTGCACAAAACAAAATGAAAACTACAGAAGAACTTATTGATAAAAAAGAACCCGGCTGGGCCATAGTAGAAGCAGGGATTAAAAGGGCCAAAAATAAAGTAGAGATTTTGCCTGTCGATGCACTAAAAGCAAAAGATGCCTTGTATAAAACGCAGGTAACAACGCGCTCGCCAATGGGAGCAATTGTTTTTATGACTGGCGGACTTTTGATCGATGACGGCTGGATTCGGATTCTGGGATCAGGAAGTTCAAAATTCAATCGCAGTCTTCCGGATTGGAACCAGGGAAAGTCCTTTAAAGAATTTGGAGAAAACCCCGGTTTTTTGTTGATCGCCGATGATGCAATTGGAGGTTTTTATTTGTTGAATGGTGGCGGACTGGGAAGCGATTTAGGTAAAATTTATTACTTTTCTCCGGATAGTCTCGAATACGAACAGTTGGATGTTACGTACTCGGAGTTTTTAGAATTCTGTTTTAACAACGATCTCGATAAGTTTTATTCGGGGAGCAGATGGGAAGGATGGAGAGAAGAAGTTTCTAAAATAAAAGGAGACGACGTTTTTAATTTTTACCCTTTTCTTTGGACGAAGGCAGGAAGTGATATCAATAAAACTTCGCGAAAAGTCATTTCAATTCAGGAACAATACAATTTAAATCTGGATTTGCGCAAACAGCTTGGTTTTGATAAATAAAACCCCGGTTTAAAACTGTGGTTTAAAATAAATTCTTCTTGATTAATTAGAACAATATAGTTTTATAAAAGAAAATTTGGCTTATGGAGGACTTAGAAAAAATAATTGCAAAATATAGTTTTCCGAAGAGAGATACAGCCAGTCATGTTAAAATTGATGATGTTGAATTTTACGCCAATTTAAAACTTCCGGCAGATTATGTCTTTTATCTTAAAAACTATTTTGGGATTGATCAATTTATTGGTGTGGAGTTTATAAACCTTTGGAGTTTAGAAGAAATTATCGAAACCAACAAAGGTTACCATATAGTTGAAAAAATGACCAGAACGATTGGAATTGGCTCCAACGGAAGCGGAGAATTTATTGGGATTGAAATAGATCAATTTGATCAGGTAAAAATAATTCTTTCGCCTTTTATGGATTTGAATAGCAAATACAATACTGAAATAGGGAAATCATTTACAGACTTTCTCGTCCGTCTGGACCATAAAATTGAATGGTTTTCTTAAACTTATTTCGTCAAAAATTATAATTTCATTTATAAAATTTAGCAAAATGAATCACAAAGCAACATCCATTCGCCCTTTTATCGGAGCCAAAGATTTTGAAATCTCCAGAAGTTTTTATCGGGATTTAGGTTTTGAAGAAGGTGTTTTAGACTCTAAGCTTTCTGTTTTTGAAACAGGTGATTTAGCCTTTTACCTTCAGGACTATTACGATAAAAGCTGGAATGAAAATACCATGATTTTTTTGGAAGTGGAAGATGTTGATTACTATTACAATCAGCTTTTAGCGCTTAACTTAACTGAAAAATACGGTGTGAAATTAACTCCTACAGTTCATTTGGATTGGGGAAGCGAATGTTTCCTGCACGACCCTTCGGGTGTTTTGTGGCATTTTGGGAAGTTTAATAAGTAAAAGGGAATCTGAAAGGTTTGCGCCGCGTTATTTCTTTTTTACTTTTTCGAGATTTTCTTTCACCCTGAATTTTACAATTTTGGCAATCAAATCATAAGGCATAGGCTCATTCAGCGGAAATTGCACCGAACCTTTACCGGATTTGTATTTGGATAATTCTTCGTTAAAAGCAGCATGTCCGCTTGGCAAAGCATACAGTCCGATATGATTTTTGAACGCAGCAAAATACACTACGATTCCATTTTGTTCAAAAGCCGGCATGGCATAACTGATTTTTTCTTTGGCATCGGGAGCTGCTTCCTGAATGGTCATTCGAATCTTTTCCAGAACCTCCTGCACCTCATTCGGAAAACCGCCAATATAAGCATCGATGTTTTCGGGTTTCTTGGTTTCCATAGGGTCTCTGAGTTATGAGTTATGAGTTTTGGAATTTGGAATTTGGAATTTGCTTTTATTCTAATCCTTTAGGAAATCGGTCCAAAACTAAATTCAGTTGGATATTATGTTCTAAGTACGCTTTTGCACCAGCCAAAACTAATGTAAAACCTTCGGTCGAGTTTCGAACCTGATCAATGATTTTATCGGAATCTCCTTTTAAACCTGAATTTGTAATGCTGACAAAGGTCTCATTATCGTTTAACGGACTGAATATCCATTCTACGATAGTGGTTTCGTTACCATTTCCCCATTCGATTTCGATTTTTTTATTCTCCTCTAAAACATGCGTGGTTACGGTTAGTGAAAAATTATACATTTCCCATGTCCATTCAGTTGTGGTGTCCTGCACTAGTTTTCCGGAGCCTTTTGTAAACCAAAATTTACTGGTAATTTCCGGATCGATAAAAGCCTGAAAAACTTCTGAAACAGGCTTTCTAATCAGCATTTCGGCTTTTGCGAAGTGGTTGTTTTCTGTTTTCATTTTTTGTGTTAGATGTAAAATGTTAGATGTGGAATGAGTTTGTGAAAGCTGAAATTTAGAATTTTCAACTTCATTTTTTCTTGACTTCTAATTTATAAAATTTATGGTTTGCTTTATCGTTAACGAACGGTATTGTTTTTTAGCAAGCAGCTAATGATCAAAAGTGAAAAAGAAATTAGGGACGCAATGATCCGAATCAGGTTAAGATTGTTCCATTTTGCTTCAAATTTACTTCTTAAAAGGGCTGCCTGCTCGATTGAAATATGAAGCAGATCTGTTGTGTCCAGCATTTTATTAAGCGGGACGTTTCCGATAATGGTCACAAGTATAACACCGGCAAAATAGATAATGGCAGCAGTCAGCGTCAGCTTTAAAAGAATAGTATCTGATTTATAACCATAAGCGGCTGCAAAAGAAAATAATAACGGGCCAAAAAGGACCAGAAAAAATAAAGGATTTTGGATCGCACGATTCATGTTCTGAAAAGCCCTGAGATAACCAATGTCATCAAGTTTTCCAATTCCCGGCGTCACAGCGTTGCCCCAGGTAAAAAATATACCGGCTAAAAGGCCTGTAAATAAGGTGGCCAGCAGTAGTGTAACGGTTTTAGTATCTGTAATAAAAGTATCCATGATTTTGTGTTTTAGTTCATAGGGTAAAATTAAAAAGATTGATTATCTGATACTTGTTCGAAAAGCACTATAATTTGTCTGAAAAGATTTTTTTTGAAATATTCTTCAGACTTTTTGGAGAAAGAAAAAGCAAAACCGCTAGGATTGTGATTTTTCAATCCATTTCCCGGTGGTTGGCGGGATGTAATTTTTCATTTGAGTTAGTAAATCCTCAATGTTATCACTTACCAAAAGCATTTGTTGATTGACGGCTTTTAGCAAACCTTTTTCTACCATAACTTTCGTTAATTCAATCAGCGCATCATAAAAGCCATTGATGTTCAGGATGGCGATTGGTTTTTTGTGCAACCCCAATTGTCCCCAGGTAAGCATTTCAAAAAGTTCCTCAAGGGTTCCAAAGCCGCCCGGTAAAGCAATTACGCCATCACATAAATCGTTCATTTTGGTCTTTCTTTCGTGCATGCTTTCTACTACAATCAAGTCGGTCAGACCTAAATGTGCAATTTCTTTCGATCTCAAAAAATTAGGCAGGACACCAATTGCTCTTCCGCCTTCGTTTAGAACGCCATCGGCCACGGCACCCATTAAACCCACATTTGCTCCGCCATAAACCAGTTCTATGTCTTGTCTGGCTAACGTTTTTCCGAGCAGGGTTGCCTGTTCTTTGTAAATTTCATCGGTTCCAAAACTCGAACCGCAGAAAACTGTTATTCTTTTCATTATTTTTTTATTTCGTAGACAAAATTATGACGAGAGGGTTCATTATAATAGGCAACTTCTAGTTCTTCCACTTTTACGGCACCCAATTTTTCGATGGCTTTTTGCGAACGGTAATTTTCTGCTCCAATGTGAAACTGAACTTTATCAACCGCTTTAAAGGCGTAATCCAGCATCATTTTTTTCACCTGTGCATTAAATCCGGTGCCCCAGAATTTTCTTCCGTAAAAGGTATAGCCAATAAAAACAGTTTTGTTTTCGGGGTCATATTCATAAAATCGGGTACTTCCGGCTATTTCGCCTGTCGTTTTATCCAGTATTAAAAAAGCGCCTTTGCTTTCCATAGCACCTTCAAAGAAATTTTGAAAGACTTCTTTTTCATAGCGGTTTTTATTCGGATGCTGTTCCCAAATCAAAGGATCTGAAGCCACTTGATAAAGTTTTTCAAAATCACTTTCCTGCAGCGGAATTAATTGGGTCAAATCATCTTCTAAAATTTCGGGCTGTAGGTTTAATAGATCGGTATTCATTTTGAGCTGTTTTTTTAGGTACACAATAGTTTTAGGAAAGAAGGGGCAAGCGAAAGCCAAATACAGCCAGTTCTCCCTGCATAAAATCTAAATCTTCGGATCTTTTGAAACCCAGTTTCTCATACATTTCCCAGGCTGTTTTCATGGCTAAAGTAGAGTGAATGATCAATTGCCCGCGTTTGTTAAGGGCTGCTTTCTGAATGCATTCCTGCGTTAAAAGTTTACCAATACCTTTTCCTCTTGCAGTTGTGGCGACTCCCAGCAATCGAAATCCAGCTGAGTTTTGTTCCTGAGTAGCAATGCCGCCCGAGCCATAGTATTGCATGTCGTTAAAATAAACTACCGCACCAAAGAGGGTGTTGTTTTCATCAACCGCAATTAAAAGTTCTGTTTGCGGGTAATTCGTAAAATCGCCAATATTGGCCAGCATTTTATAATAGTTTGGCTGTTCATTCTCTTTAGGGAATCCCTCCAGTTGCGAATAAACGCTGATGAGTAATTTTCCAATTTCTTCAAATTCTGAAGAAAAAGCATTTCGGATAATATAAGTGGGTGGAGTCATTCTTTTTAGGATATTAATGCTAAGGTATAGGTTTATTGGATCCCTTTCCACCATTGCTGGAAGGGCTGTTTTTCATTTTTCAGTTCGACTAATTCTCCAATCATTGGAGTAATTAATGGAATTGGATTCGCAGATAAATCGTTTAATTCAGTCACTTTTTTTAAAGGTTCATCCCAGGAATGAAGGGCGAGCGAGAATTTAGACGAATGCACCGGAAATACTCTTTTTGCCTTCAGATCCTGCATGGCTTTGATTACATCTTCAGGTAAATTATGAATGTACTTCCAGGCGGGATTGTACTGACCATTGTCGATAAGGGCAAGGTCGAAAGGGCCAAATTGAGCTCCAATTTCTTTAAAGTGTGTATCATAACCACTGTCACCGCCCAAATACATTTTAAAATCTCTGGCTTCTAAAACAAACGAACTCCAAAGCGTGTTACAACGCTTAAAACTTCTGCCCGAAAAATGCCTTGAAGGCGTAGTGTATAGCGTTAAATTCTGATCGAGTTCGACTTTTTCAAACCAGTCTTTTTCGATGATGTTTTCCTTTGGAAATCCCCAAAATTCAAAATGTGAACCCACACCAAGCGAGCAAATTACTTTTTTTGTCTTAGGTTTTAATTGCAGGATGGTATCATAATCCAGATGATCGTAATGATCGTGTGTGATCAGTAAATAATCAATTTCGGGAAGATCATCGACGGTGTAAATATCAGTTCCTTTAAATGCTTTTGTGGTGCCGGGAATCGGGGAGGCGTTACCGCTAAAAACAGGGTCGATTAAAAAACGCTTTCCTTCAAGCTGAATAAAATAGGAAGAATGCCCAAACCAAACCAGCGCATCTTTTTCAGGAGCTAGTGTCAGTAAATTGGTTTTGACTGACGGGATGAAGTCGGACGGAATTTTTCGGTCTACTTTCTTGAAGAAAAAATCATAAAGTACTTTTGAGTATCCGTAACCTTCTGCAAGTTCCGGTGTAAAATTCCGATTCTCAAATTTACCATTTTTATACTGAGGCGATCGCTGAATCAGTGCCAATCGTTCTCCTGAGGGGGCTTTTCCAAATTTTGGATGCTGTAGAAAAAAGTAAAGCGCAATGGCTAAAACGAGAAGGACAATAAGTATGGGTGTGATCATTTTTGCTGTGGTGGATAAAGTTTTAGTGTCAGTTCAAGCGATATCGTAATCATTTCTTTAACAATTTCGAGATCAACATCGCTTAGTTTTTTGATGTAAATACAGGCTTTTGCAGACTTGTGTTTTCCTAATTTTGAAAGTAGTTCTTCTCTTTTTTTATCCGAAAGATAAACATAGAGCGAGATTGCGGCTTTTCTTGGGGAGAATCCTGCAAGAGGAGCATCGCCTTCGTGACCGCTGGCATATTTGTAATGGTAACTCCCAAAACCAATAATGCTTGGTCCCCACATTTTGGCTTCAAAACCACTTATGTTCTGCATGATTTTAATGAGCTCAAAAGCATCATTTCTTTTAACTTCGTCATCAATCGCATTTACAAAATCAACGACACTGCTTTCGGTTGCTGTAGTTTTATTTTTTGCCATTTTTATGGATTTAATAAATTACTGTTTAAGACTGCATTTTTGATTTTGAATTCAGATGCATAAAACAAATTAGGCTCTGTATTCATTTGATTTTCTAGAATAATCACAGTTGTTTCAGATTCGGGGAAGTACAAATTTACGGAAGAAAAACCATCCCCTAAACCAGTGTGGCCTAAATATTTTACGGTTTCTTTTTGGATAATGCGTATCCCGGAACCATATCCTTCTTTTTCTTTTCCGAAGAAATTATGCTGCGAAGTAATCTTTGAAGTAATCATTAACGGATATGTTTTCGGTTGGAGTATTTTTCCTTTATGAAGATTTTCGTTCCAAAGGGCCAGATCGTTTACCGTGGAGACAATTCCATCAGCACCTAGGCTTTCAGGGGTGATTTTAGAATTTTTCATCGATTCAAAAACGCCGTTTTTATTGAGATATCCCAACACTATATTTTGATTTTTAGCAGCATCGTAGACAAAAGTATTTTTCATCTTTAGTTTTTTGAAAAGCAGATTCGCATTTTCGGAATAACTTTTTTTAGTGGTGTTTGCTACAATTTTACCAAGCAGACTAAAACTGAGATCTCCATACTTAAAATCGGTTCCTGGAGGAAAAGCCAGAGGTTTTTGCAAACTTGTAATTCCGTGACTGTGGTTTAACAGCTGCTGAACCGTTACGGAGTCGGCCCAGGATTGGGTTAAATCCGGCAGGTATTTTTTGATTGGGGCATTGAGGTTAATCTTTCCTTTTTCAACTTCGAGTAAAATCAAAACAGCCGTAATTTGTTTGCTGTTCGACATAATTTCAAAGTGACTGTTGAGGGTTAAAGGCTTTTTGGTTTCAAAATTTTCAAAACCCTGCGCTTTCGAATAGATTGTTTTTCCCTTTTTCGAAATCAGAACTACTCCATTAAAAACGGGAGAAGCTTTTTTAAGAATACTGTCAATTTGAGATGAGAGCTTGTCTTTTTTCTGCGCGACCAAATTGCAGTTTGAAAATAAAAGTAGAAAACAGAGGAGTGTTGAAATTTTTCGAATCGTATTCATTAATGTTTTTAGTGGTTTGGTGTTGTGTTTTCTGTCTCTGTGATCAATTGCAATTAAAACATGCCGTTTTCATTCACTATTTCGGTTGGGATGGACTGCCCTAAATCCCAAAGCTCTACAATTTTGTCCGTTTCAAACCGAAGAATGTGTATCACTACAAAACCGATATCAGTGGGAGTTTGTTTTAAATGCGAATGCACAGCAACCAGATTTTGATCTTCAAGTATATGGTGAATGGTAAAGGTTTTATTAGGGTTTTTTCGGGTCGATTCTTCCATTGCAAGCATCAAAGTATCGGCATCTCCTTTAAAATAGGCATTGTGATGTTTGAAATTTTCGCCAACATGAAGACGAAAAGCTTCGTGCGAATGCCCGTTTGCGGCAAGTTTTAAAAAGTCGCGGGCGATTTCTTTCTTAGTCTTACTCATGGTTTTGGAATTTAATAGCTAACTAAGTTATGAAAATAAGTTCCTGAAATAAAAAGAATTATGAAATTATTAATGGAAGTCCTGCGGGTATGTCTTTGATCTTAAGATAATATAAAGTCGACAATGGCTTCGGAATGTATTTTTGTGGTATCAAAAACAGGAACAGAAAAATCAGACTGATTCAGCAGCAACGGAATTTCGGTACAGCCCAGAATGATCCCTTCGGCGCCTCGCGAAATGAGTTCGTTTGCAATATTGATATAGTTCTGTCTGGAGTTTGGGTTAATAATACCTCTTCCGAGTTCTTCTTTGAGAACATGCTGAATGTAATTTCGCGTTTCCTGTTGCTCGGGAATAAGCACGTTTAACCCAAAACTTTTCAGACGATCTTTATAAAAATCCATTTCCATCGAAAATGAGGTTCCTAAAAGTCCAATTGTTGTGATTTTTTCTTTCTTTATGACTCTGGCGGTCTCTGTTCCGATGTGAATCAGCGGTAATGCAATTTCTTTTTCAATTTTATTGGCATACATATGCGCTGTGTTTGCACACAATACGATAGCCTCAACACCGCTTTTCTTCAAACTTAAGCAGGCATTCAACAGAAGCTCATAAGAATGAGCCCAGGTTTTTTCCTGAACATCACCAAAATTTAATGAATAAATGAGGCACTCGGCAAATTGGAGTCCGCCTAGTTTTTTGTTAACACCTTCGTTAATTAATTTGTAATAATCTATGGTAGAAACCCAGCTGATTCCGCCTACAAGGCCTATTTTTTTCATTGTTTTGAGGGGCATTTATAAAGCAGACTTTATAATTTAAAAAATATGTTTCTATGTGTTAAATCATTTTTGTTAATGATGCTCAACGGGTTATATTAATCCCGAAAAAATATGGGCCGAGCCTATGGCTCTTTTTATTATGGTGTCTATTTTCTACAACGGATTAAAATCCGTTGTTACAATATCATTCGAGCCAATGGCTCTTTTACAGCTTTAACACCTATTTTACGAAAATGGATTATACTGAATCTACCATACTTTTATGGTTCTATCTAATTTATACTCATGAATTATGGTCCGTCAACGACAAAAACAGCCGCATAATTTAGTTCCGAAGGAACGACAATTTTATAGCGACTTTTAATTGTTCTATGCTAATTTATACTCATGAATTATGATTCGTTAACAACAAAAACAGCTGGATAATTTAGTTCCGAAGGAACGACAAATTTGTAGCAACGGATTTTAATCCGTTGAAAAAAAAGCGTCTTCAGAATAAGTTCCAGCGGAACGATACATTTTGCGTCCTTTTTTACACCTAAGAATCTATATTTCTATGTGTTAAAACATTTTTTTCTTATCATTATTAGCTAATAAAAAAACTGATTTTAAGATTTTTCTTTTACCACCAATTTAGTAGCCAGATAAGCTGCCGGTAGATAGGCAAATAGAAGGTCTGTGATATTAAACCAAACCGGTGAAGGCAGGGAGCACACATTTATAATTCCACCCAGTAAAAAGAAAGCGCCAATAACCAGTCCAAGTTTTGTTTTATGACTGATGGCAATTAAAGCCGTTGTTCCCGCACCTGCAAACGTTCCGATGGCATGCGCCAGAAACGGAAACAGAAAATGTTTCGGTTCAAATAAATGCATCGTAGCTTTTAGCCCTTCGATAGTGGTAACATCAGCGCCATTGGGAGCAGGAATGATAGAGCTGCTCATCAAAATGATAGCCATATTGACAATACTTCCAACAAAAAGACCAATTATAACAGCTATTGTATTTCTTAAAATAGGATTCATAGTCATAGTTTTAGTACTACGAATTTATGAAAATTATAGCTGGTATCGCAATTAAATAATGCGTCGGACTTTTATTTTTATAGTTAAAAAATGAGCGAGAAAGAGCAGACTATGGTTTTTCAGATAGTTTTTTCTCGTTTTCGGTCTGAGGCTTTCCGGTTGCATTAGGTTCTCCTTTTCCTGTAGTAATGAGTTTAAGGAGACTATTCCCGATATAATTGGTCCAGGCCCCTCTGCAAATTTCAAAACATTCGTAGTCGGGTACCAAACCTACATGGGTAAAACGAAGTTCAGTTTTTCCGTTTTTTTCTGAAATCTCGAAAGTAGGATGGGTACCAGTCCATTCCGTTTTATCTTCCGTAAATTTGAAATAGTTGTTCTCTATCAGCCAGACAATTTTTTGGTTCGGAATCACTTCTATTAATTTTACTTTGCAGCGATGAATGTCTTCGTAATGATAATCAAACTCATCGTTCAACTGAGCTGTATTCCCTTCAATTTCTTCCGACCACCAGCCGCGGACATTTGTAACAGCCTTAAAAACTTCTTGTGGTGACTGATCTACTAGTATAGTTGTGGTAAAATTTGTTGCACTCATTTTGTTTGGTTTTAAAAAGTTGTAACACAAATTTACGGTTTAAAAATCAATGTGTTAGGGCTGTTAAGAGACAAAAATGAGGGGTGAATCGGACAAGATAATTAGGCAATTAGATAATTAGACTGTTGGATTTTAGATTTACTCAATTCTCCTGACCACATTATCAAGATCATTCACCACAAGTTTCAGAATGATTTTATCATGTGGGAAATATTTTTGCATATCGTTTCTCAGTTGTACAAAAGGCTCAAAGGCTGATGGATCATCTTTAACCGATTCGTTACAGGAAATGGATATTTCGTAGTTGTTATTGATTTTTTCCAGATAGACATATTTGGTTATGGCGTCATCAAAAAAGGTTGTTTTTTGAAGCGCTTCGGCAATTTTATCCGCTTCGTTTTCATTAATATTGCTTTGATAAGCAATCTCATGATTCATAATGCCGTATTTTTTCGTTGACTCTGTGAGACCTCCGTTTGCTGTTTCGGTTAGAAAGGCAATACCGAATATCGTTCCCAGAAGAACCAAAATACCAATTACCGAAATTAAAATGGTTCTCGGCCAGGCAAAATGCTCACCGCCATTTTCGAGGTGTTTGCTAATTTGTTTTTCCTGATATTCTTTGGTGAAATAAGTGGCGATTGCCATATAAATTAAAGGGAAAACGATATTTGGAATCTTAGCGCTGATGTGTTCCGGAATTAAGAATATCAGGGCAAAGATCAAAATAGTGGTAAGTATGGTTATAATCCAGGTTTTTTTGGCTTTGGCTGACTCACCAAAAACTTTAAAATTCTCTGCTAAAAAATAACCGGCAACCAAAGGGCCTCCTAAGAAAGTGCCAACACGAATGGCGTTGTCTGTATAGATTTTTTCTGTTGGTATTTCTTCAAAAACTGATTTTTCAATTGCTGCTTCTTCCATACTATAGTATTGAGTTTTTTTTATTTTAATAGTCCGTGTCAAAAGGTCAAAAATACAAATTAATGTCTGATGGAAGTAAAACAGAGCTTGTTTTGTGCAGAAGAGAAGGTGTAAGACAAGTAAACGTCTTTCATATAATGTTATGTTGCTTATTACAAGTGAAATGTCTTTATTTATGGTTTTAAAAATCGATGCATCTATATGTTTTAAATAACTAGCAGGAAGAATTTAAAATGATAATATTCCTGGTGATTTTTGAAAAATAACTAAGTTAATTCTTACTTTTTAAAAACTATCCAAATTAAAATTAATTATGAAGAAACTATTCTTTATAACAGTTCTGCTGTTAACCATTTCTTTTACTGCTTTGGCGCAATTAAAAACGCCTTCAGAATTTATTCCGAATTACGGAAAACAAATTAGTTATTACCATCAGGTCGAAGATTATTTTAAGTATCTGACGGAACAATCCCAATCGATCAAAAAACAGAAGTACGGGGCAACCAACGAGCAGCGTGATCTGAATGTGTATTATATTTCGACACCCGAAAATTTGGCCAATCTGGAACAAATTAGAAATAATAATTTAGCGGCAATCGGATTATCGGATCAAAAAAGTAGCGGAACCGATGATAAAATTATCGTCTGGTTGAGCTTTAATGTGCACGGAAATGAATTTGCCGGAACCGAAAGTGCTTTAACCGTGGCCTACGAACTGTTGAACCCGTCAAATGAAACCACAAAACAATGGCTCAAAAATACCATTGTCATTCTTGATCCCTGTATTAATCCCGATGGCTATTCAAGATACGGAAACTGGTTAAGAGAGATTTCGGGTAAAAAAACACATCCGGGTTTGTACGACAGAGAGCATATGGAAGTCTGGCCGGGCGGAAGATACAACCACTATCTTTTTGATTTGAACCGCGATTGGGCCTGGCAAACACAAACCGAATCCCAGCAGCGTATTAAATTGTACAACCAGTGGATGCCGCAGGTACACACCGATGTGCATGAAATGAGTTACAATTCGGCCTACTTTTTTCCTCCGGCTGCAGAACCTTTGCATGAATTTATCGAGCAATATCAGAAGGATTTTTATACGGTTTTGGGTAAAAATATTTCACAGAAATTTGACAAGCAAAACTGGATGTACAATACGAGAGAGCGATTTGATTTGTTTTATCCGAGTTACGGAGACACTTATCCCACGTATAATGGTGCGGTTGGTCTGACGCTGGAAAAAGGAGGGATAGGCGCAGGGCGTGAAATAACCATGGAAAACGGTGCAAATGTTACGATAAAAGACCGATTAACACATCATGCAACTGCAGTTTTGACCGTGGTGGAAAGTGCCGCTTCACAAAAAGACGTATTGCTCAAAGGGTTTAGAGATTTTTATCTCAATGCCCGTAAAAAAGCCAAAGGCGTTTACAATACTTATGTGTTGAAAAGCAATCCTAAACTGGAGCAGTTGACCGAATTGCTTCAAAAAAACAATGTTGAATTTAGTTTTGCTGATGCTTCCGCGAATGCCTCGGGATTTCACTATCAAACGAAGAAAAACGAGAGTTTTAAAATAGAACCCAACGACTTAATCATTAAAGCCGACCAGCCGAGATCGGTTTTAACACAGGTGTTGTTTGAACCCAATCAAAAATTAAACGATAGTTTGTCGTATGATATTACGGCCTGGGCTTTGCCTTTGGCGTATGGTGTTGAAGGGTATGCGGTTAAAAATAGTCTTCCAATCAAAACAAAAAATAAAATGGAGACCGCGGCTAAAAACATCCCTGAATCGGTATATGCTTTTTATGTACCTTGGAATAACAGGACTTCGGCACAGGTACTTTCTTTATTGCATCAGGCGGGAATAAAAGTGCGATCGGCCATGAAAAAAGCGGTTTTCGGAACGGTTACCGTTGAACCGGGCGGATTAATTATCAGCAGGGCTGATAATCCAAAATTAACTGATTTTGAAAAAACGGTAAGTGCTATTATTAAAATCAAAACCGATTTTAGTTTTATAAGCACAGGATTTTCCACAAATTCGAAAGATATTGGAGGAGAGAATTTTACCTTGCTCAAAGCCCCAAAAATACTAATGCTGTCCGGAAAAGGGGTAGTTTCAACAGAGTTTGGCGCGACCTGGTTTTATCTCGATGAAACGGTCGCTTATCCGGTAAGTATAGTAGAAACGGCTAATCTGAATCGGGTTAAATTATA
The DNA here is from genome assembly GCF_048514875.1 of Flavobacterium sp. T12S277. Lineage (NCBI taxonomy): Bacteria > Pseudomonadati > Bacteroidota > Flavobacteriia > Flavobacteriales > Flavobacteriaceae > Flavobacterium > Flavobacterium sp. T12S277. The sequence continues at coordinate 115,908 of NZ_JBLYEG010000011.1, forward strand.
CAATTACAACACTTTGATACTGTCAGACGGCAATTATGAATTAGGCGAAGAGCAGAAAAAACAAATTGATGAATGGGTAAAAAATGGTGGAAAAGTTATCGCTATGGCCAATGCAATTTCAGTATTTCAGGATCGCGACGGTTATGCTTTGAGTCAGTTTGCAAGTAAAGAAGACAAAGAGAAATCAGAAAAAGAAGAGAAAGAGCTTGAGCTTAAAAAGCGTTTTCTGGATTTTGAAGGTTCGGAACGAAGAGGAATTTCGGGCTCTATTCCGGGAGCAATAATCGAGAATAAACTCGACAAAACCTATCCAATGGCTTTCGGATTAGGAAATACCTATTTCAGTCTTAAAAGCAACGAAAGATCGTTTTCGTTACTCAAAAAAGCGATTAACGTGGCGTATATCCCAAAAGGGTATTTAAGTTACGGATTTGTGGGTAATGACATCCGAAAAAAACTGGACGAAACGGTAAGTTTTGCCGTAGATAAAAGGGGTGACGGTACGGTAATTTATATGATGGATAATCCACTTTTCAGAGGCTTTTGGGAAAATGGAATTTTGTTATTCAGCAATGCCCTTTTTTTAGTTCCCTAAAACATTTTTTAATTTTTAATTTCCGCTCTTCAGATCTTTTTGAAGAGCGGATTTTTTTTTTGGAGAAGGCCTAGTTGTTTGTGTTATTACTTTGCGCGGACATAACCTGATCCGTAGCAGTCGTAACATTCTTCGTATAGGTATAGTTTAGTGCCGTCAAATTCGAATGACATGGCAACAAATTTTTTTGAAGGCTCATTACTTACAATCATTGGTCTTTCGCCGCCAAAAATTGATTTTTCAGTTTTTATGGTATATGCGGACTCAATATCTAATTTTCCGTTAATATATTTTTTAAAAGTAGCTCCTGAAAATTCAAGATAAATTACTTTGTTTGTTGATTCTGGCGTCTCGTAGGTTCCGGCTATCCCACCGCTGGAACCAATCCAACTCCATTTGCCCTCTAATGTTTTTTGTGGAGTAACTTCGGGATCAGCGCTGCTACAAGAGCTAAAGATCATTATTACAAGTAGTAGAAAATATTTTTTCATGTTAACTGGTTTAAAATTTACATTGGTTTAATTAATAGATGTAAATTTTGTTAAATGGTTGCGTTGCTGTCTTGTATCTTTAAATTAACAAAATTGTTTTTTTTGTTATCGATTATTTTTTTAAGATCGATAGGCAATGCGATGGTACTCATTTTCTTTCGCAGGCTTTCATTCGATAGGGATGTTTTACTTCTTAATTTATATTTCCATTCAATTCAAATAAAATATAAGGGCCATGTTCTGATTGTCCTCTTTCGGTGGCCCAAAAGCCTTTTTTGAGATAGAAGGCAACGGCTTTGGAGTTGTTTTCTAAACATTTTAAAGTAAGGGGCAGTTTTGTAACTTTGATTGCCGCTTTCAATAATTCGGTTCCTATACCTTTGCCCTGATAATGCTCGTCGACATACAAATGATGTATAAAATAATCCTTCATCCAGATCGAAATAAAGCCAACCGGAATTTCGTTCTCTCGCGCTACTAAAATCAACTCACCTTTAGTATCCCGGTCAAAATCTTTCGACTGAAATTCAGAAGGATCGTGCCATGAAAAAGTACGTCGTCTCTCGTTTAAGAATAAAGTTCTTAAAGGCTCGTAGTCGTTTTTTCGGAAGGCTGTTATTTCCATTGTGTTTTTTAGTGGATTAAGGAGTTGAGTGCAATCTCGAAAGAAGGATCTCGGTTCTAAAAACAGCAACAGCATCTCCTTTGATCTGAATTAATTTTGGGCGATTATCCTCAATTGCCACTCTGACCTGTATGACTCCAAGACGGTCTATTTTTTCTCCTTGTCTTCCGTTAAACTGAAATTCGTTACCAGTAAAAGCAATAATTTTGTTTTGAATCAAATAACCACCCAAAGGACCGTTTGCATTTCCGGTAACAGGATCTTCATTTATGCCAATTCCGGGTGCAAACATTCGGCCATAGGTCAAAACATCTTTATCGTCAGAATCAAATGTAAAAACAAAATACCCGTTGCAGTTAATCTCTTGGCTTAAGTTGGCTAAAGCCGTATAGTTAGGAGTTAAAGCATTTAGTTTTGTTCTGCTTTTGATTCCGATCATTACTTTAGAATGACCTGTAGAAGCAATTTGAATCGGGCATCTTTCATCTACTTCTGCTTTTTCCACTCCTAAGGCCGTTAACATTTTTTGTGTGATCGTTGCATTAAATGGTTCACTAAGTTCGAAGCTTCCCTGTGTCATTACAATTTGATAATCGTCATTTTTTCGGATGATTTCAAATGGGAGAATACCAACTTTTGTTTTGTATCTTAGAATACAGGAGTCCAGTTTTTCTTCGATTGCCTTTGCGTACATGGCTGCAATTGTGGCGTGCCCGCAGATGGGAACTTCGGTATTTGGTGTAAAATAGCGTATAATTCCATCGCAGTCGGGACTATCGGGAGAGAAAAGAAATGCCGTTTCTGAGTTATTTAGTTCCCTGGCAATTTGCTGCATCTCGTAATCACTCATTCCATCTGCATTTATCACAACTCCTGCCGGGTTTCCTTTGAATTTTTCTTTGGTAAAGGAATCAATTTGATAGGTTATTCGTTTTTTCATTTTAGTTTAAGGAGTAAATTGTCTCTCTTCTTTTTTTGTTTCTTCAATATTTCTATTCTATTCTTATTGCGGTTTGTTTTTTGTTGACTTTTCTCATCCAGTAAACAATATAAAATGCTCCGATTGTTCCGGGGATAAACCAACCATAAAAGCTGGGGAAAAAATCATTTACAACAACAAAAGCGGTTGTGGCAGAGATATAACCGCCGAGCATTTTTCCTAAATGCAATTTGAGCCAGACACTTTTAAGTCTGGTTTTATTTTTAAACAGTATTAAATCTCTGCTTGAAAAAATCAGTCCAACAAGACCAAAAGCAGTTAAAACAATATTGATAGTCTGATGCACAATCGGATTGTACAGGATCATTATAAGTCCCGTAATCATCATAATTCTCGAAATGATTTTATCGTTTTTCAGGTTTACATCACTCTTTTTAAAGCGCAAAGCCCTGTAGCCTGTAAGTACAAAATAGGAACTAAAAATTCCAATTGAAAATAAAAACGGACTTTGATGTTGGGGCAGAACCGAAATAATCAAAGCACTTATGGCCGACAAAAGCATGGTGTAATAAAAGAGTTTTCCGAGTTTTTTATGCGTTTTTTTTCCTTTTTGGGAGAGTAACGAGATGAATCCCGAAACAAGCGCAATAGCACCAAACAGGGCATGAAAGTAAATTAGGACTTGTATTATTTTTTGGCTCTCCATCTCATTGATCTAGTTTTAGTTTGGTCCAATATCTTTTTTGTCTTTGGCTTGGCTCATTGCTAGTTTATTTTAACCGCTCTAAAACGCCCTTACGTTTGACAATATTTTTATAATCCCACTGAATTTCTCTTGCTTTTTTTAGCCAGCGTTTTAAGTCGGATGGGTTAATTTGATCGACTGAGGTATAGCGAAATTCTGCCGCTTTAAAAGAACCTTCGTTGATAAGCTCTTTTTCCTCAAAAGACTGACCGCTCCAGAACAATAGCCGAACATTATTCTTTAGCTTGCTGTAGCCTACAATAGGATTTCCGTCTAAAAACCAGACCGGATGCGCGTGCCAGATTTTATTCTCGGCTTCCGGCAGATTTTCGTCGATTAGTACCGCCAGTCGATCGCAGATTTCCTGATAGGAACTGCTTTGTGAATTATTGTAATCCTGTATCGCTGTATTCATGATGCAATTGTTTTGGCTGCGTTTTTTGCTTCAATGGTAGTAGCTAAAATACGTTTTTTAGTTTGACAAAATCAGGACAAAAAGTTTTTATACCTCCAGATTGATATGGGTATTAAAAGTAGTGGTAAATTGATGTACAAACTCTTTGGTGTATTGTCCGGTAACGTCGAGATCAGGGTCTAAAATGGTAATTTCAAGTCCGGTTAATTGATTGCTTTGAAAAAGGAGTGAAAGTAGCTCATTGAACTCTTCATAAGTAAGTCCGTCAGGCGTTCGGCTGTCTACGCAAGGCATTACAGCATCGTTTAGAACATCCAGATCAATATGCAGCCAGAAACCATCCAGTTTTTTGTTCTTTACTTCTGAAAGAAAAGATTGTACGCTTTTTAAAATCCCCTGTTTTCGTAAGTTTTTAAGACTAACATAAGTGGCAGCCGAATTGCGAATTTCATTTTCATAGGCATCATCATATTCGCGGTTGCCCACGCACCATAGGTTTTCTTCGTTGATATAAGGACGCAGGTTTAGAATATTGGTTAGTTTTTCAGTTCCGTTTCCGGTAACTATTGATGCGGCCATTCCGCCAACACCCCCGGTTTCGGATAAGGCGATATCCATAAAATCGGTATGCCCGTCCAGATAAAACAATCCGTAATTTCCTTTTTGCTTTAAAGCGATAGCTGCTCCCAGTAGAATGCTGCAGTCTCCGCCCAAAATAAATGGAAATTTGTTTTGAGAAAGCAAGTTGTTTAGCAAATAGGCCTGCTCTCTGGCATAACCAATCAGTGAATTGCTATTGAGAAGCTGAGTTTCAGGATCACGGCTATTTGAATATTTAGGAGGGTCAAGCCTGATGATGTTTTTAGGGAGAATGACTTTGTGTAAATTATGTTTCCATAACCAATCCGGCAGTTTTTTTACGCCTGGTTCTTTTCCGGGTTGAGGTTCTTTTAAACCCAAATTTGATGGAAATTCAACAATGCATATTTCTTTCATAACCTTATTTATTTAGTGCTAAAGTTATGAAAATAAATCGCGCGTTAAGAGGGGAGATCGCTATGTTTGTATTGAATTGTCTGCAGGACAACAAACGTTTTTTATAGATAAAAAAAAATCCGACCCGTTTTCACAAGTCAGATTTTACTATTTTTTCGGATTAAATCGGTTATCGATAAAAAGGATTTTTTATTCGAGCTTCTTAATAAGCTGAATTGTACCTTCCTGTAAGGCTTTATGGTAATCACCTTTTTTTAGTTCCGGAAGCACATAGGCCGATACTATATCTTTAATTTCCTGATCGCTCATTTTAGGACGCAGTTTATTAACTCCCTGAATCTGAATTTGTCTGAGTTGCTTGCTTAAAACAATCAAAATAGAGGAGTCAATTTTTAAGGTAGAAACCAGGTATTGTTCAAAATCGGATGAATAATCGGTAAGGTTGGTATAAGGGGCTATTGAAGAAGTGGTTACAATAGTAATTTTAGTTTTAGTCTTGTTCTCGCCTGCTTTTAAAAAGTCGTTCAGATTCTTGATCTGGCTTGCAGTAAGGATTTTTTCAAAATCGTTTACATAATTAGTTGATTTTGCAAAAATGGCCTGTGCTTCGGTTTTGGTTTGCGCAAGAAGGGCATAGGGTAAAAAAAGAGTAAATGTTACTACTAGCAATATTTTTTTCATGGCAGATTTGTTTTGGGTGCCGCAAAATTAGTGCTTTATTATTAAAAAAAGGTGTCTTAATGGTTACTATAAATTAATATTTATTTTCATAGAAATTTCAAAAAAAAAGTCCGACTTGCTTATGAAAATCGGACTTTAAAGGTTAAATATTACAACAAAGGAATTAAATGTTCCCAGTTTAGCTGTTTTGCAAAATCAAGAGCGGTTTTTCCATTGACAGTTTCGGCTTTCACATCAGCTCCAAATTCCAGTAAAATTTCTACACTTGTTTTGTTTCCTGCAATGGTTTCACGATGCAGAAAAGTATATCCCAGTTCATCTGTTGCGCTAAGTTCTTCGGGATTATTTTTTACAAAATCAATAAGGCTTTCCTTCATGTTTTTGCTCATTGGATGCTCGATAAGATTTTCGGGCTTTTCTTTTTGATCTGAAACAACCAGTATGTCGTTGTAATCTCCAAAATCTAATCCCCAGGCTTCGTCGTGATCTTCTCTTTCGTCTTCATCCATTTCTGAACGCATGGCTTGTATGGTGAAAGCGCCGTAAGTTTTTCCATCGCTGGCAAACAACCAATCGCTTATTTGATTGGCAGGTATTTGTATTTCGTCGCCATTATTGACGTTGGTTAAATCATTGGGTTGATTTACCAGGATGCCATAAATGGTGTCGCCGTCAAAATTAATATCGTTAATCCACATATGTTCGACTACGGTTTCTCCGTCTATCTCTTGTGTGAAGGCCAGTTTTACACAGGCAACATCAAGTCCCGGAACGATTCGACGGTATTCCCACGATAATTCTCTCCAGAAATATTTGAAGGTTTCTTGTGCTCTTTTATAGGCTTCGATCATTATTGGGTTTTCCCCGTCGGCAAAGAAGGTAGGTGTGTTTTCCATTTGGTATTGTTTTTATGAAGTAACTTTTATAGAATTCTGAAATGTTTTAAACGAACAAAAAACCGATTTGTTTTGCAAATCGGTTTTTTATACTGATAAGAAAGTCAATTTAGAAATTTACATCGTCTGCAATATTTCCTCCTTGTTCTGCAGCAAATTTTGCGGCATACTCCTTTTGTTTTGCTTGTTGATAGTCATGAAATTCTGTAATATCTGCTGAATTCCAGTTTTGATTTTGCTCGGTCATCCATTGCATGGCTACCGATTGGAAATCGGCAAGATTGATTCCGAAATTTTCTAAAATCCATTGGGCACCATCGATTCCGTACTCGTAAGCGGCTTGTCTGGCACCTGCAAGTTCTTCATAGAAATAACGGTCGGTTCTGATTTTTTCAAGATTAGCAGCTCCTTCTTCCGAAATTTCAGCATTCAGGTTTTCTAATTGTGGAACCGTTACATTTTCGGCATAATATTGTCCAAACAAAGTGGTAACCGTAAACGAAGTATCTTCTCCCATACGCTGTGGCCAGATGGTGTTAAGTTCTTCCCAGATTACAGGCTCAAATCCCATTGCTTTACAAACTTCAAGGTAATCGACTCCGGCACTGATTTTAAGACACATTGCGGTATAGGTTCTTAAATCTACACCATGTACAGGCTCGAGGAACGGATTGTTATCGTCAACTTTTACAAATCCCGAAACCTGAACTCCGCTGTATTTTAAAGAGTTGGCGTGCTCAAAACGAATCATCTGATCTGAATCGCAGTTGTTCCATTCGGTGTAAACCGTTCTTCTGTAATTAAAATATATGTTTTGAATGTCTTTGTCTTCCAGATTTTCTCCACTTGCACGTTCGTCTGCAATCCATGCTTCGGCTCTTTCGGCAACTTCGGCATCAAAATCTTCTACAGTATAATGTGTTCCGTGTAAAGTTTCCGGATCGTATTGTACTTCCTGATCCTCATTTTCGTATTCATTTTCATAATTGTCATTTGAAGTTTGTGCTTCATAATTCTGGTTTTCCTGCTTGTTGTCTCCAGTTAGAGCTCCAAAAAGTTTTTTAAACATTTTTCAAATTTTAGGGTTAATAAATTATTAGGATTGTATTTGATTTTGATACATTTTTTCGTTGTGTTCTTTTAAATCGGGTGTAATTCTATTCCATTCGTCGTACATAGCGCGCAAATAAACCTGATATAGTTTGGGAGCATTTTTAATCACAAATTGTCTTTGTTCTTCTAAATCGTCCATTTTTGACTGAATTTCACTTAAAACCTTTTTGTTTGATTCGTGAATTTTACTCAAACTTAATTCATGACGCTGATGGTACAATTCGCGTTCTTTGTTGTTTTCGGTTTCAAAGGCTTCGTACAAATGCGCAGTTCTTTGTTCGGCCAGACCTCTTGCAATATTTTGCAGATTTCTTCCCTGCGTGCTGGGCGCAAAGGTGTTTTGCGTTTTGCAGTAGGGACAAGCGATATAGGTTTCGATTAAAAATATTTTTTCGATTTGAATATTGCCACCACATTGTGTACAGCTGAATTTGTCTTTAATGGCTTCATACTCGTCGACTATTTTTTGATATTCGATTTCGAGGTCACGTTCCTGTGTTTTTTCGATTTGATTTCTCCAATATTCGTAGTTGTCTTCAAAAGCATGGTAACGATCAGAACAGTGGTTTCTAAAATCGGAAACCAGATTGTGGTGTTTGCTTAAAACAGAGATATGTGAATTGTAGTTGTAATAAACGTTTATTATTTTTTCGTCGTAGGTAGTTCTGGCTTTTTCTCTGATATTAGACAATTGCCCGTTTACGCCCGAATAGACTTTATGAAAGGTTCTCTTGTACAAATCGTCATCGGTTTGTAAAATTTCTTTGAGCTCCGGAATAGCTGCCGTGGCAAACTCTTCCATTTTGGCTTCTAGTTTTTCTAAGAAATTAAACCATCTTTCCTGTGATTCCTTAAGTTCTGAATGCCATTCGGGAACAGCGTCTTCGCCTTTTTGTTTGTTGAATAATCCGAACACTGTCTCTTATTTTTAAATTGAATTATCTTCTTTTTTAATGTAAACCCCGTCTGTAAGTTTGACGGTTATAAATTCAAATCCGCAATAGGCGCAATGTGTTACACCGTCTTGTTTGGCTCTTCCGGCACCACAGTTTGGGCAGTCTCTGGCGTTCAGCTGCGCCTCGCTGCTTTCGGACTCACCGCCGTAATTGGCTTGCTTTTTCGCATTAGCCTTGAGTTTGTCTAAAAACGAGTTGACTTTTTTCTCTTCCATTACAATTGGCTTAACAGTTCGGTTTTTTTGTTTTTAAACTCGTCTTCGTCAATTAAACCGGCATCAAATAAAGATTTTAGTTTTTGAAGTTTTGTAGTTATATCGTCTTTGATTTCTTCTTTCGGAGTTTCTTTATTTTGCTGTAATTGATTGAGAAGGATTCCCATGCTCAACGCATTTTGAGTCGCATCGTGAAGCGCTGTTCCTTTATCGCCAATAGCCGTTGCGGTATTGAATTTGGTAAATTTGTCCATATCGGTCACCATATTCATATTAGTGATTTTATCGTAATGGGCTGTAACTTCTTCCGGTAAGGTTACACTAGTGATGACAAACTGGGTGAGCTCGATTCCTAATTGCTCAAAATAAGGCTTAAGATAAGGTTCGATTTTTTTCCCTAATTGTGTAATATTTCCGGCAATGTCTGTAACGGTTATATTTTCGTTTGCGAGAACTTCTCCAAATTTTGGAGCCACAAAATCTCTCAGCTGATTTTGTAATTCAAAAATCGTGAGCTGCGGATAGGTTCCGGCATATTGTCGGAAGAATTTGGCAGCATCGGCGATTTTAAGATCAAAATTACCAAAAGCGCGAATTCTGATTTGACCAAATTGCGGATCATTGAGCAGGATAGGAGCGGGAGTTCCCCATTTATTATTGATAAACTGATGGGTATTGAAAAAATAAACATCCACTTTAAACGGACTTTCGAAACCGTATTTCCAGCCTTTTAGTTTGCTTAAAACAGGAATGTTTTCAGTAGATAAGGTGTAAAGCCCGGGAGAAAAAACATCAGCGAGCTGCCCTTCATTTAAAAGCATAACGTGCTGACTTTCTCGAACGGTTAGTTTTGCTCCGTTTTTGATTTCTTTGTCTTCATCATAAAATTTCCACATCAGTAAATTTGGGTCACTTGTTGTGGCTTCAATTATTTCTATAAAAGGTAGTTTCATGAATTCTTATTTATAAGAAATAAAAATAAGAATTATAAGACGACGATACGCTCTTTTTATGTCAAGTTTTTAACAACTTTTCGTTTGTTAAAATTTTAAAAACCTTGTATTGTCATTTCGACCGGAGGGAGAAATCACATTCGCATATCGACAATGATTGAAGATATACTTTGTGGAATTTCTTGTGGGGATTTCTCGTTCCTCGAAATGACATACTTTGTGCAGTTTCTTTGTCGACATTCGGGTGTGATTGACTTCGTCAGTTCGCTATCGCTCGAGCCTCCTTTCAGTCGAAATGATATACTTTGCGGATAATTTTCGAGCGTGAGACAAAAGTGGGCAAAAAAAGAATCCGATCTGTTTTCACAAATCGGATTCTTTAAATTGAAAATTATATGTAACCGTAAAGGTCTATTTTTTACAAGTGAATTACTTCGCCGTAAGCATCCGCTACAGCTTCCATAACAGCCTCGCTCATGGTTGGGTGAGGGTGGATCGATTTAAGGATTTCATGACCTGTAGTTTCAAGTTTACGGGCTACAACTGCTTCAGCAATCATATCGGTAACTCCTGCACCAATCATGTGGCATCCTAACCATTCTCCATATTTAGCATCAAAGATTACTTTTACGAATCCGTCTGGTGTTCCGGCAGCTTTAGCTTTTCCTGAAGCTGAGAATGGGAATTTACCAATTTTTAATTCGTATCCTTTTTCTTTAGCTTGTTTTTCAGTTAAACCTACAGAAGCGATTTCAGGAGTTGCATACGTACAACCAGGAACGTTTCCGTAATCGATTGGGTCTACGTGTAAACCTGCAATTTTTTCTACACAGTTAATTCCTTCTGCAGAAGCTACGTGAGCCAAAGCTTGCCCTGGAGTAACGTCTCCAATTGCATAATATCCAGGAATATTAGTTGCGTTGTAAGCGTTTACTAAGATTTTATCTCTGTCAACAGCGATTCCAACTTCTTCTAAACCGATGTTTTCAATGTTTGTTTTAATTCCAACTGCCGAAAGTACGATGTCAGCTTCAAGAACTTCTTCACCTTTTGCAGTTTTAACAAATGCTTTAACTCCTGCACCAGTTGTGTCAATACGCTCAACAGATGAGTTAGTCATGATTTTAATTCCGGCTTTTTTCAAAGAACGCTCAAATTGTTTTGAGATATCTTCGTCTTCTACAGGAACAACGTTTGGCATAAATTCCACAATAGTAACTTCAGTTCCCATTGAGTTGTAGAAGTGAGCAAACTCAACTCCAATTGCTCCAGAACCTACAATAATCATAGATTTTGGTTGTGTTGGTAAGGTCATTGCCTGACGGTAACCAATTACTTTTACACCATCTTGTGGTAGGTTTGGCAACTCACGAGAGCGAGCTCCGGTTGCGATGATAATGTGATCAGCGCTATATTCAGTAACTTTATTGTCTTTGTCTGTAACGTCAAGTTTTTTTCCTGGTTTTAGTTTTCCAAAACCTTCGATAACGTCAATTTTGTTCTTTTTCATCAAAAACTGAACTCCTTTGCTCATTCCTTCAGCAACCCCACGGCTACGTTGAACTACTGCCGGGAAATCTTTGTCGAACTCAGAAACTTTCAATCCGTAGTCAGATGCATGTTTTAGATAATCAAAAACCTGAGCTGATTTTAATAATGCTTTTGTTGGGATACATCCCCAGTTTAAACATACACCACCTAAGTTTTCTTTTTCAACTACAGCTACTTTAAAGCCTAATTGTGAAGCTCTGATTGCTGTTACATATCCACCGGGACCACTTCCTAAAACAATAACGTCGTATTTCATTTGTTTGGTTTTTAGTATTTATTACCGAAAATGCAGTTTAATTCCGAAACTCATTTGTCGATTTATTCTTTTGTTATTTGTGCTTGCGAATTTAAGGATTTATTTTAAAAAATACTTTAAAATTTATTTTTAGCCTTACTGATTTTGATCTTTTCACAGAGATTGTGCGAAATGTTAATTGTTAATTATGAATTATAAATTTAAAATTATGTTTTTTGCTTTAAATCTGCAAAATAAAACTTTCATTAACAAAGCGGAGCCAAAGACCTTTCGTGTTCAAAAGTTCTTCGACTCCGCTCAGCGTATATTATATCGAATTAAAAATTCATAATTAACAATTACACCTTAACATGCCCCCAGTTTTCACCGCTGGCAATACGTCGTATCTGCATTTCGCTTACGCCAAATTGTTTGGCAATCATTTTCAGACGTGTTTTTTGTTCCGGACGTGCGAGGATTTTTTTGATTAACATGACTTTGGTGGTTGTTAATTTTCTTCCGTCGGCTTTTAAATTGTGTTCGATCAGGTTCTTTTTGGCCTGAATCACATGCGGACTTTTGCGGCTGTGTGCCATCATTTCAGCTTTGGTCGCCCAACATAAATTTTTTACATCATCGTTGCTGCGGTTGTAATCCAAATGAAGTACATAAGTTTGTTCTTCGGACTCTTTTGGGATGAAGTAATGTGCAACTAATTTGTACAGGAAAAGATATTTGTTGACAATTTTGTCGTCTTTTTTGACCTTAAATCTAAAGGTAGGATAACCATCGCTTAAGCCGCCTTTCAGGATGCGTCCGTTTTGAATTTCATCTGAAAAACTAATCAGTCGGCCTTTGTTTGAAATGGCATATCTAAGTTGTAATGAGGCGTTTATTTCTATTTCTTTGAATTCTTCGTTAGGATAAAATCTGTTTTGTGGCATTTTCTTTTGCATTTGAATTTTGTCTCTCAAAGATAAATAATTCAAAAAAAAGGAATGCTATCCTAAGGCCTGTGAACCAGTAGATTTATGATTCTTATAACGCTAATTTAACTTTTTTAAGAACTTTTTTAGCATTTCGAAATCTCTAGTTGGCCACAGCAAATTGAGAGTCGTACAGATTTTTGTAATAACCGTCGGTTTTAAGGAGTAATTCGTGATGCGTTCCCTGTTCTACGATCAAGCCTTTATCCATCACCACAATTTTGTCGGCGTTTACAATGGTTGCCAAACGGTGCGCGATGATGATCGAAGTTCTTCCTTTGGTAATGGTTTCGGTAGCGCGCTGAATTAATTCTTCAGAATAGGTGTCTATGGATGATGTTGCTTCGTCGAGAATTAAAATACTCGGGTTGCTGACATACGATCTTAAAAAGGCAATTAACTGGCGCTGACCAGATGAAAGCATTACGCCTCGTTCTTTTACATCAAAATCATAATTGTCGGGCAAACTCATGATGAAATCGTGGACTCCGATTTTTTTGGCAGCCTCTAAAACCTGATCGCGCGTAATTTCGGGATTGTGTAAAGTAATGTTGTTGTAAATGGTATCGGCAAACAAAAATACATCTTGTAAAACCACGGCAATTTGTTTTCGCAAGGATGCCAAAGTATAATTTTCGATATTATGTCCGTCAATGCAAATGGTACCGCTGTTGATCTCGTAGAAACGATTCAATAAATTGATAATAGTTGACTTTCCAGCTCCTGTCGAACCTACAATGGCAACAGTTTGTCCTGATGCGACAGATAAATCAATTCCTTTTATCACTTCTTCTTCCGGAATATAACTGAAGCGGACGTCTTTAAATTCGATGCTTCCTTCAAAAATAGGTGCTTCGATCGTTCCGGTATCCTGAATATGATCCTGAGTATCGATAATATCAAACACACGATTGGCAGCAATCATTCCTAATTGCATCTCGTTGAATTTATCCGCAATCTGACGTAGTGGATTGAACAGCATTCCGATAAACATGGTATACGAAAACAAATCTCCAAAAGTGGTAAAATGATCTCCGTTCAGGATTTTAAAACCTCCATAAACAACAACCAAGCCCAAAGTAATGGAAGAGATGATATCGGCAATCGGGAAAAATATCGAGTTGTATAAAATGGTTTTGATCCAGGCAACTCTGTGTTTGTTGTTAATTTCTTTAAAGTTATCGGCTTCGATTTGTTCGCGGTTAAAAAGCTGTACGATTTTCATTCCCGTAACGCGTTCCTGCACGAAAGAGTTCATATTGGCAATCTGCGTGCGCACTTCTTCAAAAGCGACCTGCATTTTACGCTGAAAAATTCGGGTAATGTACACCAGAATTGGCATGGCGACTACTACGATCCACGTTAATTTCCAGTTCATGTAAAACATAAAAATAAGGACCACCAGCATTTTCATCAAATCACTGATGATCATAAAAAGCCCCTGACTAAAAATACGGGCAATGGATTCGATGTCTGAAACGGATCTTGTTACCAATTGTCCTACGGGTACAAGGTCAAAATACTTCATTCTGAAGCTCAGTATGTGTTTGAAAAGTTTGGTACGGATGTCTTTTACAATGTCCTGCCCAAGCCAGTTGGCCCAGTAAACAAAATAAAACTGAGAGAATACTTCCATCAAAAGAACAACTCCCATTAAGATGATGTAAAGGAGTAAACCTTCTTTGTCATGCGTCTTGATATAGCCGTCGACCGTTTGTTTTAATAAATACGGACGAAGGGCTGCAAAAATAGAGAGCGAAACAGCAAAAATAATAACGCCGTAGTAACGCCATTTATAAGGTTTGGTATATTTTAAAATTCGTTTGAATAATCCGGTATCAAATGCTTTTGCTTTCATTTATTTATTGAGGCATTAAGCATTAAGCATTAGGCATCCAGACTTATTGCCTGTGGCCTATAGCCTAAAGCTATATATAATCGTAATCAATTTCGGTTAAATACAATCCGTGTGCCGGTACCGAAAAACCGGCTTTTTCCCTGCTTTTACTGGCGATAATATTTTCAAGATCGTCCAGAGAAATTTTATGCAAACCAATATTTACTAATGTTCCAACAATTGCGCGAACCATGTTTCGAAGAAAACGATTGGCCGAAATGGTAAATATCAGCTTGTTGTTTTCTTGTTTCCAGTAGGCCTCAAAAATCGTGCAATCAAAAGTATTGACATCTGTATTTACTTTCGAAAAACACTGGAAGTCGGTGTGGAGCAGTAAAATTTTCGCAGCTTCATTCATCAAATCTACATCTAATTTTTGATTAAAGTACCAACTCAATTCCTCTAAAAATGGATTTTTAACAGTGTTGATGTGGTATTCATAGGTTCTTCTGGTGGCATCAAATCGGCAATGCGCGTCATCGTGAACCGGAAGTATATTAAAAATAGCAATGTCTTTTGGTAAATAGGAGTTGAGCTTATGAATCAAAGTTGGAACCTCCAATGGAGTTTCAACATCAAAATGGCCATACATTTCCTGTGCATGAACTCCGGTATCCGTTCGTCCCGCACCCATTACATTTATAGGAGTGCTTAATAAAATAGAAAGCGCTTTGTTTAAAGTTTCCTGAACAGAAGACGCGTTGGGCTGAAACTGCCACCCATGATAATGTGTTCCGTTGTAAGCAAATTGAATAAAATATCTCAAAGTAAAGGTTCAAAGGTTCAGAGTGGCAAAGGTACGAAGGTTTTTTTAAAAAGAGGCTCAAAGGGACAGAGAGGCAAAGGTACAAAGGCTTTTTTAAAAGGTTCTGAGTTGCTAAGGCAATAAGGTTCTAAGTTTTTTCTTTGTGAGGTTTGAGTTTTTATAAGTTACTTATTATCTCGGTAGCATAAAACTTTAGTATTTCATAATTTCTAAAACAAAAACCTTTGTTCCTTTGTACCTATGCGCCTCTGGACTTATGAAGAAACTGTTAAAGCCCAAAATGCCAACCGCAGTTGACAGACTAAAAAATCGTGTCAGAAATTGACAATTCTAACGATGGAGAAGGAATCAAATTTTAACTTTTTTAAGTAAAAATTAATAAGAGTTAAATTTT
Source organism: Flavobacterium sp. T12S277 (assembly GCF_048514875.1). Lineage (NCBI taxonomy): Bacteria > Pseudomonadati > Bacteroidota > Flavobacteriia > Flavobacteriales > Flavobacteriaceae > Flavobacterium > Flavobacterium sp. T12S277. The sequence goes on from NZ_JBLYEG010000011.1 coordinate 131,358, forward strand.
AAAATTTTTCATTTTAACAGGAAGTATTTCTCCTATGTTTGTAATACTAAATATTAAAACTATGAATGAAATTACTTCTTATTGGTGGATAATTTTAATCTTATTTGCCATTGTTTTTTACAAGTTTATTTTGCGTGTATTTTTCGGAATGGTTATGGTTCCGGAAAATAAAATTGGTTTGGTAACCAAGAAATTTGTTTTGTTCGGCGCTGATAAATCGCTTCCCGACGGGCGTATTATCGCTACAAAAGGAGAAGCCGGGTATCAGGCGCAAACACTTGCTCCGGGTTTGTACTGGGGAATGTGGATCTGGCAATATTCAATTGATATGACCGGATTTACGGTTATTCCGGAAGGTAAAATTGGATTGGTTTTAAGTAAAGACGGACAGGAGATTCCAACCGGAAGAATCCTGGCAAGAAGAGTGGACAGTGATAATTTTCAGGACGCTACTTCTTTTTTAAACAATGGCGGACAAAAAGGACGTCAGACCGCATTTATTACAACAGGATCGTATCGTATTAATACCTTTTTGTTTGAAATTATAATTGCAGATCAGATCAAGATTTATGAGAATATGATTGGTATTGTGACCGCTCTTGACGGCGAGCCTATTCCGCAGGGACAAATTGCCGGGAAGTTTGTGGAAGGGCACAATAACTTTCAGGACTTTGATCAATTTTTGGACAAAGGAGGAAATCGTGGTCTGCAGCCTCAGGTAATGCTGGCAGGGTCGTACTACATTAATACGTGGGGAATCTTAATCGAACAAAATCCGATGACAGATGTGCCAATAGGATATGTTGGTGTGGTGATTTCTTATATTGGAGAAGACGGTCAGGATGTTACTGGAGATACTTTTAAACACGGAAATATTGTTTCAAAAGGACAACGAGGTGTTTGGATGGAGCCTTTTGGACCGGGGAAATATGCCCTGAACAAATACACGACCAAACTGGAACCTGTGCCAACAACTAATTTAGTTTTAAACTGGGCAAACGCACGCAGTGAATCGCATGATTTAGATAAAAACCTGTCTACCATTACAGTTCGTTCAAAAGACGGTTTCCCTTTTAATCTTGACGTAGCGCAGATTATCCATGTACCGGCAAATGAAGCTCCAAAAGTAATTGCGCGTTTTGGAAGCATGAACAATCTGGTTTCTCAGGTTTTAGAGCCTACCATTGGTAATTATTTCAGAAACTCGGCTCAGGACAGTGATGTAATTTCTTTCTTAAGTACCAGAAAAGAACGTCAGGAATCTGCTAAGAATCACATAAAATTAGTACTTGACGAATATAATGTTAATGCTGTTGACACCTTGATTGGAGATATTGTTCCGCCGGATTCGTTGATGAAAACCTTAACGGACAGGAAGTTGGCTGAAGAAGAGCAAAAAACATATCAAACCCAAAGGATGGCTCAGGAACAGCGTCAGGGAATGGAAAAAGAAACGGCAATTGCAGATATGCAGAAAGAGATTGTGCGTGCTTCACAAAGTGTTGAAATTGCACAGCGTACTGCCGATGCGACCGTTAAGAAAGCGGAAGGTGATGCTACCAGTTTGAAATTGAATGTGAACGCTGAAGCAGAAGCAACTAAAATGCGTGCAAATGCTGAGGCAGAAGCAACGAAAGCAAGAGCAGGTGCACAGGCCGAAGCGACCAAATTGAATGCAAGTGCCGAGGCAGAGCGTATCTCAAAAACCGGTTTGGCCGAAGCAGAGAAAATTATGGCTGTTGGTAAATCGACAGCAGAATCGTACCAACTGCAAGTTAGCGCGATGGGTGGGGATAATTTTACCAGATACAAAGTAACCGAAGAAATTGGTAAAGGAAATATCAAAGTAATTCCTGATGTACTAATCTCCGGAAATGGCGGTTCTGACGGTTCTATTAGCGGTTTACTTGGGTTAAAACTCATGGAAATGATGGATACCAAAGACCTAAAAGAAACAAAAACACCTAAAAAGGGATAACAAGTTATAGTCCTAAAAGGTGAGCGTGTTTTTTATTGAAATACGTAACATCTAATAAATCCGATTCGTTTTTTACGAGTCGGATTTTTTTTTGATTGTGAGATGTGAAATGTGAGATGTGAAATGTGAGATGTGAAATGTGAGATGTAAAAAAAAAACTTAGAACCTTAGCGTCTTAGTACCTTTAAAAGAAACCTTTGTAACTTTGCCTCTTTGTCACTATGAACCTCGAAAAAGAAAACCTTAGAACCTTAGTATCTTAGCGCCTTAGCACCTTTTAAAAAAACCTTTGTACCTTTGCCCCTCTGAACCTCTTTACCTACTAAATGAAAAAAATTCTTCTGCTTTCGGATACGCACAGTCATATTGATGATACCATTTTAAAATACGTTGCTCAGGCTGATGAAGTGTGGCATGCGGGAGATATTGGGGATCTGAATGTTACGGATACCATCAAAAAGTTGAAACCGCTTCGTTGTGTGTATGGTAATATTGATGACGCACAGGCGCGATTGGAATTTCCTTTACACAATCGGTTTTTATGTGAGGATGTCTCGGTCTGGATTACGCATATTGGAGGATATCCGGGAAAGTATAATCCCAATATAAAGGAAGAAATGGCACTGAATCCGCCCAAACTATTCATTTGCGGGCATTCACATATACTGAAGGTTATGTTTGATAAAAAAAATAATCTGTTGCATATGAATCCCGGTGCAGCCGGAAAAAGTGGGTTTCATCAGGTTCGAACGATGTTGCGATTTGTAATTGACGGCGATAAAATTAAAGACCTGGAGATCGTAGAAATCGGGAAGAAATAAACTTGACTTAAAGTGGTAAAGGGACCTGAATTTTGATAAAAGTTCCTTCGTTTTTTTTGGAGGTAATCGAGATAGTTCCTTTGTATTTCTTGATTCGGGCCCTGATTCGGTTGAGACCAAAACCTTCAACATGGTTTAGCTTTTCGGTTTCAAAACCTTTTCCGTTGTCCTGAATTTCAATGAGAAATTGGTTGTTTTTTTCGGATAAGGAAATTTTGGCTTTTTGCGCGTCACTGTGTTTGATGATGTTGTTGAATAGCTCTGTCACAATAAAATAAAGCTTCATTTCAAATTTTTCGGTGTATCTTTTTTTAGTCGGAATGGCACTTGAAAATTCAAAATGAATATGCGAATTGGAGTTTCTTTCACATAAATCTTCCAGGGCATAAATTAAACCAAAGCGAACCAAAAGGGTAGGAACCAGATCGTGTGAAGCATCCCGTAAAAGATCATGTGCTTCCTGCAAAATAGCTTTTGCTTTCTTAATTTCGTCAGATTCTATATTGTTTTGTGTTGTAAAAGTTTTTAAGTGAAGTCCGACAGAAGAAACCAAAGAGTTGATGTTGTCGTGTAAAAATGATGCGATTTTTTTTCGTTCTACTTCCTGGCTGTCGATTGCGGCATTAATTACGTTTAGCAATATCTTTTGCTTGATCTCTTTTCGTTTTATTTTTTGCTTCAGTTTATTGTTCTGATAGAAAAAATAGAACAGGAAGAACAACAGGATTACCAGTACAATCGACAAACTGATGATTTGTTTGTTTCGTATATTTTCTGAAGTAGAAATGCTGTTTTCTTGCGAATTTTCGGCAACTGCAATAGTCGTATTTTCAGAAGCCCTCTTCTGCTGAGAAGCTGCAAGGCCGCTATTTAAAGAAATTAAAAGACTGAAAAATAGAAAAATTCTAAAAAGAGACATGGCGACTTGAATTGTTTAGGTGTGTTGGTATAGGTATCAGGAATTGATCAGATTGTTTTTCAGGGCATATTTTACAAGGCCAATGGTACTTTTTATCTGTAATTTTTTCATGATATTTTTTCGGTGTGTTTCTACGGTATTTGTGCTGATGAAAAGCTGCTCGCTGATTTCTTTTCCACTGTATTCTAAGGCAATTAAGGTAATGATTTCAACTTCACGCGCGCTTAGAATGGGGTTTTCGACCTGAATGTTTTTGTTGAGTTTTGGATTGTTATGAGAGAAGATGTTAAAGATTTTTTCTCTTACCGAATCGCAAAAATATTCCTGTCCCTGATAAACGGCTTCTATGGCTTCGATTATATTTTCTCCGGCGCATTTTTTGGTGAGGTAGCCTTTTACGCCTAGTTTCATTACTTCTTTGATAATTTTTAAATCATCGTAGCTGGACAAAATAATGATTTTGCATTGAAATTCTTTCTGCAGCAGCTCTTTAACTACTTCTATGCCGTCTTTTTTAGGCATACTGATGTCCAGGATCAAAATATCGGGATTGCTTTGGAGGATATCATTATAAACAGTGGTGCCGTCCAGTGAATTGCCTACCACTTCAAAATTTTCAACGGTTTGCAGCAGGTTGGTCAGGCCATCAATAAGCACCTGATGATCATCTGCAAGGTGTATTCTTATTTTGTGTTTCATAATTAGTTTAGGAGCTGAAACACAAAATTAAGCAAAAATTATCTTACAAGGTTTCTTTTTAAGGTTGTTTTGGCTGTTCTGTTTAAAATGGCAGAAAATGTAAGGCACAAAAAAACCCGAATTTAAAATTCGGGTTCTCTTCGCACAAAAAATTTAAGTTTATAGGTTTACCTCAAACGGTCTACAGATTTTACAAGATCTTCATCCTTTTTGATGGCCTTATTAGCTAAAACTAATAATACGATAGCAACAATAGGTAGAAACATCCCAATACCTTTCTCTGATACAATGGTAGTAGTATCTCCAGATAAATTTAGAGATCGATATACAAATAATCCCAATAAAATTAAATTTAATATTATGTTCAGTCTGCCCATTACAAACTGATTTTGTCTTTTTTTGTATGAAATGATACTAAGAATAGTAAGCATGGTACTTAAGCTTAAAAGAACAGCGTAAAACTTATCCTGCATAAAGTAAAATGGCTTACCATTATTTAAGGTCCAAAGCGGAATAAAAAAAAGTAATACCCCTGTGATTAAAAAGGTAAGAATTAAATATACGGTTTGAATTCGTTGTATCATGGTCTAAAATTGTTTTACAAAAATATATTTTCTTTTTATAAAATACTATTGTATGATTAAATTTTATTCGTATTATTGCATCATAATACCGTAAGCACTTCATACTGCGGTCAATCGAAAAAAAATATCTACCTATTCTTTTTACAGTATTTCCGTTAAAATAATTAAATTCATAGAACATTCATGTTTGATATTTCTGCATTAAAAGAAATGAAGCTTTCTGAGCTTCAAGAAATAGCTAAGTTAGCTAAAACTATAAAGTTTAATGGTGTTAAAAAAGAGACTTTAATCAGTCAGATTTTAGCACATCAAGAAGCGACTGTAGCGCCGCCGGCAAATCCTGTGGCAGAAGCGGAAATAGTTGATGATAAACCGAAAAGAGCAAGAATTGTTCCGGCCAAAAAAACACCAATCAGCAAGAATGCACCAGTTCTGGAATTTGATAAAGTAGAGGAAGCTCCTGAAAAAGCAGCAGCACCAGTTGCAGCAAATAAAACCCCGGCGATCAAAGCAAATCCTAAAACCAATCCTAAGATAAAAGGAAATGCAGCGGCGAAAGAAACAGCAGAAGTTAAAATTGCCGAAGCAGCTCCGGAGGTTCAGGAAAACAACGAAAATACCGAGAATACTGAAAATACGGAGAATCAAGAAGTAGAGAAAAAAGGACCGAAGATCGTAAAATTTAATAAATCAGCTTACGAGAAAAAGGTCGCTTTGCAAAAAGAAAAAGAAGCAACAAAAGAAGCAATTCCGGAAAACGAAACGGTAGCAGAAGTTCCGACAGCTGAAAAAGCAGAAGCACCGGTTCAAACCAAAAAGGTTAATCCGAACCAGAATAAAAATCAAAATCAGAATCCCAACCCAAACCCAAATCAGAATCCAAATTCTAACCAGAACGGGAATGGAAATAACGGGAATCAAAATCCAAACCATAAAAATAAAAAGAGTAATTTCAGAGATTCAGACTTTGAGTTTGATGGAATTATAGAAAGCGAAGGTGTTCTTGAAATGATGCCGGACGGTTATGGTTTTTTACGTTCATCAGATTATAATTATTTAGCCTCTCCCGATGATATTTATTTATCAACGTCACAAATCAGATTGTTTGGTCTTAAAACCGGAGATACTGTAAAAGGAGTGGTTCGTCCTCCAAAAGAAGGAGAGAAATTTTTCCCTCTTGTTCGTGTACTTAAAATTAATGGTCACGATCCGCAAGTTGTTCGCGACAGAGTTTCTTTTGAACATCTTACCCCGGTTTTCCCTTCTGAAAAATTCAAATTAGCTGAAAAAGGCAGTTCAGTTTCAACCCGTATTATCGATTTGTTTTCTCCAATTGGAAAAGGACAGCGTGGTATGATTGTCGCTCAGCCTAAAACGGGAAAGACAATGTTACTAAAAGACATTGCCAACGCAATCGCAGCCAACCATCCCGAAGTATACCTTATTGTTCTTTTGATCGATGAGCGTCCTGAAGAGGTGACCGATATGCAACGCAGTGTAAGAGGAGAAGTTATTGCTTCTACTTTTGACAGAGAACCACAGGAACACGTGAAAATTGCCAATATCGTACTTGAAAAAGCAAAACGATTGGTAGAATGCGGACACGATGTGGTTATTTTACTCGATTCTATTACGCGTTTGGCAAGAGCTTATAACACAGTTCAGCCTGCTTCAGGTAAAGTTTTAAGTGGAGGTGTTGATGCTAATGCATTGCAAAAACCAAAACGTTTCTTTGGAGCGGCAAGAAATGTAGAAAACGGAGGTTCATTAAGTATTATCGCAACAGCATTGACTGAAACAGGTTCTAAAATGGATGAGGTGATCTTTGAAGAATTTAAAGGTACCGGTAACATGGAACTTCAATTGGATCGTAAAATTGCCAACAAACGTATCTTCCCGGCTATCGATCTTACTTCGTCAAGTACACGTCGTGATGATTTATTACTGGACGAGAAAACATTACAAAGAATGTGGATCATGCGTAAATACCTGTCTGATATGAATCCGGTAGAATCTATGGATTTCGTAAACGACCGTTTCAAGAAAACTAGAAACAATGAAGAGTTTTTGATTTCTATGAATGACTAGGAGGAAGGTGCTAAGATACTAAGGAGCTGAGGTTCTGAGATACTAAGATATATAGACTATTTAGATAAAAGGTCCTGAGTTTTAAAGTGAAATGCACTTTGGAACTCAGGACCTTAATTCTTTTCATTTCTCAGTTATTCAACTACTTGACTTTTGGGCAACTTAGAATTTCTAAGAAAAATAATTTAATCTCGTTACATACCGATCGGTATTTTGATTATATTTGTTTTGAAAATTTCTATTTCAAACGGAAAATGATGAATACTTCTGAATTTATATTGGATAAAGTGGCCCCAATTTTTAACAAGCAGGGATACATTGGTACCAGTCTGACGGACATAACCAATGCAACTGGCCTTACGAAAGGAGCTATTTATTGCAATTTTACCAATAAAGAAGATTTGGCACTGCAGTCGTTTAGATTCAATGTTGATTTGGCGATTACACCCTTATTCAAACTTGTAGCTGCTAAGAGTGGAAGTCTTGATAAACTTTATGCGATTACCCATTATCAGAGAAGTTATTATGATTTGGTCAAAGATAGAGGCGGATGTCCTATGCTGCGGGTAGGAGTTGATACAAAATTTATCAATCCCTTATTGTTTCAGACCGCTCAGAATTTATCCCAAAAATTTATTACCGGACTGACGAATATTATCATTGAAGGTATTGATAAAGAAGAGATACTACCAACTACGGATCCTCTGAAATACGCAAAAATAATATTGTCCTTAATTGAAGGCAGCTCGCTTTTGGCCTTTACACACAATGACGAGAGTTACATCATTAGTGCAATGGACTTTATAGACAGTACAATAATTGATAAAATTAGAAAATAGTTTTTTTTTAACCTATCAGATACCGATTGGTATCTGATGCAATAGATTCAAAGAATGGAAAAAGTATTAAAAACAAAAAAGAAAATCAGATTTCAGGATTGTGATCCTTTTAATCATTTAAACAACGCAAAATATCTGGAGTATTTTATTAATACCAGAGAAGATCAGATTGCGGAACATTACAATTTAGATATCTTTAAATATCTTAAGGAAACAGGAATTAGCTGGGTGGTAGCATCCAATCAGATCAGTTATATGCGGCCTGCTTCAACCATGGAAACGGTACTGATTGAGTCACAATTGATTCAGTACAGCGATAATTTTCTGCTGGTTGAAATGAAAATGTGGAATGAAAATGAAACCGAATTAAAGGCAATTTTATGGATAAAGTTCTTTCATTACAATATTCAGAGCACAAAACGCGCCTCTCATTCTGATGATTTGATGAAACTATTTGAATCGGTTGTTGTGCCAGTCGAAGAATCTATTTTTGAAAACAGATGTTTAGAAATTGTACAGAAGTTAAAATCAGGAGTACCCGCTTAAATAAGAAATCATTGCGATAGCTTATTTAAAAGTTGCTCTAAGACGCAAGAATACTCTTTAAGGAATAGAAAAAATAAGAGAGGCTGTCTAAAAAGACAGCCTCTCATTTATAAAATTAAGGGATAACTTAGTTTCTCAGAATCTCAGAACCTTAGAGCCTCAGTCCCTTATTTAATCGGTTTATCGACTACCGGCCTGTTCTCTCTATTGGCTAAATCCCAGGCGATGGCGAAGGCTAATTTTGTTCTTTTGGTCAAAGCATCGTATTCGATTTTTTGAGGTTCGTCACCTTTTCCGTGGTAATCTTCATGTACTCCGTTAAAGAAGAAAACAGCTGGAATTCCATATTTTGCAAAATTATAATGATCAGAACGCTCATAAAAATGATTTGGATCTTTCGGATCATTAAATTTAAAATCCAAGTCAATTTTGGTGTATTTCTCGTTTTGAGCCACCACGATATTGTGTAAGTCAGTTGAAAGTCTGTCGGCTCCAATTACGTAAACATAATTGTTTGTTTGTGCGTGTTCAACATCGCGACGCCCAATCATATCGATGTTAATGTCGGTAATGGTATTAGCAATTGGGAATAGCGGATTCTCAGAATAATAACGCGAACCATGTAAGCCGTGTTCTTCACCGGTTACATGCAAAAACAGGATGGAACGTTTTGGTCCGTGCCCGTCTTTTTTGGCTTTTGCAAATGCTTTTGCCATTTCGATAACAGCAACTGTTCCGGAACCATCATCATCGGCACCATTATAGATTTCGCCTTTTTTGATTCCAACGTGATCGTAATGCGCTGAAATTACCAAAACTTCATCAGGTTTTTCAGAACCTTCAATATAAGCCCAGATGTTCTCTGAATCCGGTAAATTTTCGTTGCGTCTGGCATTTAAAAAAGCGGCAGGAATGTGTTGGTAATAATCAGTCGCTCCTTTAGGAAACGAAATTCCACTTTTTTTGTATTGTTCGATCATGTAAAGACCTGCTTTCTTTTGTCCTTTCGATCCGGTTTCACGACCTTCCATTTCATCTGAAGCGACAACATAAAGCATCGTTTTCAGATCTTTTTCAGAAATAAATTCGATGTATTTAGACGGATCTGAATTGTCTTTTGAGGCAACTGACTGCGTGTTTTTACAGGAAAATGCAGTGCCTATTAGCAATAATAGTATGATTTTTTTCATGTTGTGTTTAGTGTAAATTGATAAAGGTATAGAAAACGTAGAAAACTAATAAGAATGAGATGATCATAAAATTGATGGTCAGCACTACAATGCTTTTAAAAAAGGAAATCCATCTTGTTTCTCCGTAAAAACGGTGGTGTGCCGGGAAAAAATAGTAGAACATCCAGAGACCTCCAAAGAAATCGGTTACGCTTGAGATAAAAGATATTGGACTGTCTTCTCCAAATAATCCAACCAATCTTCGGATGACAAATAAGATGAAGGTTACCAGTAGTAAAAAAGAAAAATAATGCAAGGTGAAGATACCATGGTCAAAATAATACCATCTTTTTTTGCCGTGAAAGATCCATAGAATGAAAGCAAAGAGAGGCATTATAATAAACAGAACCTTTGGAATGTTGTGTACAAATGACTCTGTGAATTTGTTAATGATCTCTTTTTTGGTATTGTGCTCTTTTACGTATTTTGCTTTTTGAACTAACCAGTAACTAAAAGAATCCAGCTTTTTGTCCTCGGGGGCATATTTTTGAACGGAATCGACTTCTCGGGTGAATTTATCAAAACCGTCTCCGGGTTTTAAATCGTTAAGATCTCCTGTGAAAACGTTTTTTGGAGCTTCTTTTTTGTTGCTTACTTCCAGATTAAAATCAGCTGCGGTATCCTCGGAATGACCTGGAAATAAAGCGATCATTAAAAAAGTAACAAAACTGATAAAAATGTATAAACGAACAGGAGCTAAATAAGATAAACGTTTTCCGGAAAGATATTCTTTAGTTAAAGCAGAAGGTTTAAACAAAAGGTTTTTGATTGTTCGCCAAAAAGCATTTTCGTAGTGTGTCAGATCTTCAAAAAAGTGAACGAACAAATGATGAAATGTTTTTCGGGAATCGGTGTTTTCCTGCCCACAATTGGGACAAAATTTTTGTTCAACAACATGCCTGCAGTTTAAGCAGGTTTTGTCTTTTCTAATCGGACTGTGTGACATTGATTATAAATTACTTTGGTTTAATTTTGGTTTGTTTTTAATCTGCAAATGTTGCAGATTTAAATGGGTTTACGCTGGTTTTTTAGGCAAATTTCAGGAGTTAACGCGAATTAATTCTATTGCAATCAATGTAAATTGGTGCGTTGTTATTTACTTTTTTAATACTTCGTTCAGGAAAAGCTGTAAGTGTTCAAAAGATCTTTTTGCAGCAACTGCATTGTAGGCTGCACCTTTTGAGTTGTCATTTCCTGCTTCCGGATTTGTGAAAGAGTGTACGGCATTGGCATAATAAATCATTTGCCAGTCGGCTTTTGCATCGCGCATTTCCTGTTGAAAAGCAGTGATTTCTTCTTTTGATTCATAAGGATCGTCAGCTCCATGACAAATCAGTACTTTAGAGGTGATTGGTTCAATCTTGCGGGCAGCGTCTCTGGCTAAACTTCCGTGAAACGAAACTACGCCTTTAAGTTTCAAATGGCCACGTGCAGCTTCAAGAACTCCGGTTCCTCCAAAACAATAGCCAATAGCCACAATATTGTCAGCATTGGCTCCGGATTTAATTAATTCCTGTAAGGCAGCATTGATGCGTTTTTGATAGATCTCGTAATTGCTTTTGTAGTAGCCGGACTGTTTCCCTGCTTCGGCAGTATTGGCAGGATAGTTCCCTTCGCCATAGATATCGGCTATGAAAACATTATAACCTAATTTTGATAAGTTTTCTGCAATATCTTTAGAGGCTTTGTCAATTCCAAGCCAGGCCGGAATAAGTAAAATACCCGGATTTTGAGTGCTTTTTTTAAGAGATTTTACAAATAGTCCGTTTAGAGCCTGAGAACCATCTTTATATTTTACAGCTTTTAATTGCGCATTTATACCGTTAGAAAACAGTAGGGTAGCAAAAAGGAGAAGGGCCGAATTTTTCATAAGCGTACAATTTTTAACAAATATCAGAAATATTATGTTACAAAAAAACCTCGGGATCTATTTCTTCCGAGGTTTTTATCTGTTGTTTTCTTACCATGAAAATCATTGACCGGGATGGTAGGTTTTCTCCGCATTTTTGATCACATCTTCTTTGTAGAATAAGACTTCTTTGAAACTTCCTTTTTGATACATTTCGCTTTGATCGTTGAAGTGTCGGGAGTTAGGATCGCCGCTGTTACCTCCTGCCAATAGGGATTTTGCTTTTATTTTTGGACCAAATTCTACAGCACAAACAAAACTGTTGCCATTGTAACCATATCGTTTTTTAGAGTCTTTTTGGTAGCTGCTTTTAAAGGAAGGTAAACTTCCCCACGAACCCGGGCCAAAAGCAATAGGCAAACTTGGCAGCGCATCGTCATATTTTAAATCGATGTCGCCGTTGGAACGCTGAAAGCGGTTTATTTCTCCCCAGGCAATTTTCCAGGTTCCCCATTTTGAGGTGAGTTCTTTTAAAACCGCCTGTAATTGCGGAAGCATCTGATTAGCGGTTGCGTTTTTTGCAAATTTTTTGGTGTTTTCTACCTGATCCGGTTCTCCTTCATCGATATAGGCTTTGAGTATAATGGGGTCTAGTTTATAAGCCCATTCCACCGCTAATGTGGTGGCCACCGAATTTTCCTGAGCATAATAATCCCAGTTTTTTAAGAGTGAAATGGCTTCCTTTAATTCCGCATATTCAGGATTTGCCGGGTTGCTATTTTTTTCGAAAACGCTAATCAAAGATGGGATTAAAATTTCGAAAATCGACAATTTGGTATCGTATCCGTCTGCAATTACTTTGTCTAAAGTATATTGATTGCCTTTGCTGAAAATTCTAACCGCATTTACGCCTCTGAAATTTTCTCCGTCAGGAGCCATATAAGGCAAATAGTTTTCTCTTTTCGGACTGTTTTCTCCGGCAACGGAGTAAGGGGTCGAATTGCAGTTTTGCAGCCAGCCATTTACCGGATTATACAAATGAACGGTTTCGTTTACTTCATGCAGACCTTTCCATTGTGTCGCTAAAATTGATCCGTCCACTACTTTAGACCAATTGAAACTTTTGTCTCTAACCGGAATAAAATTCCCGTGCCAGTAGGCAATGTTTCCTTTGTCATCTGCATATACAGTATTGTTGGAGGTGTTGGCTTTCAAATCCATTGCTTTTTTGTAATCTTCAAAACTGGTAGATTTGGTTCTGACCCAACTCTGAATTAAACTGGTCATCGATCGATTATGTGACTTCAAACTGATCCATTTTCCATCGCGTTTTGCCATAATCGGACCGTTATTGGTAAAGTAAGTTTTGAACTTTTTAGGAATCAGTTTCCCGTTTTCGGTATAACGTATCGTGATCTCTTTTTCAACAACCGGGATTAATTTTTTATCGAATTCATAAAACAATTTGCCCTTTTTATCGATAATTTTCTCGGCATACATGTCGGCGACATCTACATTGGATGAGGTGTGCATCCATCCACAATGCTCATTAAAACCTTGATAGACAAAAAACTGTCCCCAGGTCACTGCTCCGTAAACGTTTAGTCCTTCTTCGCTAGTTACCTGTACTTCAGGTCTGAAATAAAAGGTAGTATGCGGATTGATGTATAAAATAGCGTTATTGTCAGCTGTTTTTGAGGGTGCAAATGCAAAACCGTTAGAACCTGTCTGAACGTTTTTTTCTCTTTCCACGTAGGCTACTTTATCCGAATTGCCGGAGTAAAAAGCTTTTAATTCTCCTGTGGTAAGGTCAGCAGTACTTATGGCTCCAATACTTCCATCCGTCCAAAGCAGTGGGAACCAGGGTTCAAAATGGGTTAGGAGTGCCGGTTTTACTTCGGGATGTTTGTACAAATAAAAGTTTATGGCATCGGCATAACTGTTCAGTAGTTTTTTGAGCCATACCGGTGCTTTTTTGTAATCGGCTTTTGCTTCTTCGTAGTCTATTAAAAGTCTGATTTCTAAATCGTTGTATAAAACAGATTGCCCTTTTATTTCCGAAAGCCTGCCCAGCTTTTCAATATAATTCATTTCAATCCGTTTAAAATCATCTTCACATTGCGCATAGAGTAATCCGAAAACCGCATTGGCATCCGTCTTTCCGTAAACATGCGGAATGCCCCAGTTGTCTCGGATGATGGTCACCTGTCCGGCTAGATTTTCAAGACGTGCTACTTCTTTAGGATTAATTTTTTGTGCGGAAAGCTGAAAACTGACACAGCAAATTACAAAGGCTAATTTTAGAGTTTTAAACATGCTTATTTGATATTAAATTTTTGTCCGGCTGTATAAATGCTCATTTGCAGATTTTCGATCGAAATGAGATTGTTGTTTTTGGATTTGAGGATTCCTTTTGGTTTTTTAACTACAATTACTTCACTTTCGCCCGCAACTTCAATCTGATTGTTCCGAACAATGATAGCGGTACTTTCGTCGATTCCAATTCCGGTCAGGGCTGGAAATTCAACTAGTGCCGATAGCAATCGGTTGTAGCGGTTTCTTTTTAAAAAATGCTGGTCGATGATGGCCGTCTGGAGTAACCCTAAGCCTTCGGAGGTTTCGAGATTGTCGTAGCGGATGTTGTCAAAGGTTCCGGAGTATTCTTTTTCTAGTTTCTGATTTCCCGTGATCATTTTCTCTGACATTACTGCTGCACCGGCGCTTGTTCCCGAAATGGTACTTCCGTTTTCATAGGCTTTTTGAATGGCCGTTTTAACCGGACTGTTTTGAACGACGTTCATAAAACGGGTCTGATCTCCGCCACTTATAAAAATCAGTTTTGCTTTTTGCAGTGAATCTGCCAGCCTTTTATTCTGAGCCGTTTCTTTATTGAAATTGAGCATCACAATGGGATGAGGTGTTAGTTTTACCATTTGTGTTTTGAAGAAAATAAACGAGCTGTCCGGTTCTTCGCTTGACATTGGTAAAACCACGATATAATCCTTTTGGGATAGATCGGCAACACTCAAAACCTGCTTCATTAGGGCATCAGAGCGATCACCGCCGCCAATGATAAAAAGTTTTCCTTTAGGTGTTTGTGCCTGAACGAAACTGGTAGCTAAAAAAAGCAGGGATGTAAATATCTTAAGTGTGTGTTTAATAACTAGCTGATTTTTCATGGTTTATTTTGGTTTAGTTTTGCTGATTTTCAATGAACTTTAAAAGAGAATGGTTTACAATAAACAAAACATCCTGAATTTTATCTAAATCTACTTTTGAAGCAATATCTCCGGGGGTGTGGTAATCTTCGTGAAAGCCGCTGAAAAAAGTCAAAACAGGAGTTCCTTTGACGGTAAATGATGCATAATCGCTACCAGAATGCCCGTTGGTTTCCCATAAATCCAACGTAAACGGATTTTGAAGTTTAGCGTTGCTTTCGCTAACGATTTTCTTTAAGTACTCCGTTTCTTTTTCGGTACCAATACTTAAAAACCGATGTTTTGTATCTTCGGGAGCACTTCTCGAAATCATATCCATATTAATGCAGAGAAGGATTTTGGGATCTTTTAAATTCAAATTCTGAACAAAATATTCACTTCCTAAAAGTCCCATTTCTTCGGCAGTCCAGGCTGCAAAGAGAATATTGTATTCTGGTTTTAGGTTTGATTCTGACCATTTTTTTGCCAACGCCAGCATCCCTGAAGTCCCTGAGGCATTATCATCAGCACCATTAAAAATCGAATCATTTTTAATTCCCAAATGATCGTAATGTGCACCCACAATAATGGTTTTGCTGCTGTCTTTTCCGGGGATCATTCCTATTACATTACGGACCGCAAAGGTTTTGGATTGTAAGTCGACAGAGAAATTAATTTTTGTATTTTTTAGTAGAGTGGAAGCAACAGTTAGTTTTTGTGCTGCTTTTTTCTCAATACCTTCTAAGGATATAGAGTTGCCCGTAAATAAAATATCGGCAGCTGATTTACTTATTTTAAAAACTGGAATCGAGCTAACGGTTGGGTTTTCCAGAGAATGAAAAATGACATCTTCTTTTTTGTTTTTAAATTGAAAATCGTTTTTTCCATCAACAAAGATTAATGCAATTGCGCCTTTATTGATCGCGGTCTGAAGCTTGATTTCATTCAGATTGTCTGCTTCGGGATAGTATTTTTTAAATTTTTGATAAGATGCGGAGGTGCTGTCCTGATGCCCGGGAAATCCTTTGAGAACGATAACAATTTTATCTTTTACATTTTGATTTTTGTAGTCGTCATACTTTTCCTTTGGCAGGCTTAGTCCATAACCCGCAAAAACGACTTGCGCTTCTTTTTGAATGGATTGAGCAGTGGGGGTAACCTGAAAATCGGTTTCAGGAGAAAGTGAAAAAGTTTCTTTAGCTCCTTTTTTTATTTCAAATGTGACTTTTTCTACCCTGTGCTCTGCAATTTTAAAATTCTGATAATAGCCTGATACAGTATCATATGGAGCCAACTGGTATAATCCCATCATAGAGGCAATGTATTCCGAGGCCATAAAAGCGCCCTTTTGAGTGGTGCCGCGGCCCTGCATCCAGTCGGAAGCTAAAAAAGAAAGCGTGGGTGAAAAATCACTTTTTGACGGATTGGAAACAACGGTTTGCGAAAACAGGACTGACTTGGAGCTAAGTAAAGCAAGCAAAAGTAGTTTTCGTAACACCATCGTTTCAAATTTAGAAAATGATTATAAAGAAATATTACGCTTGAAAGCACAGCCTAACTCAATAATCGAGTCGGTTTTGGCAATGCCGGGAATCCCGTCGATTTTTTCGTAGAGGATTCGGCGCATGTGTTCGTGATTTTTTGCAATAATTTTGATGTAAAGCGTAAAGGAACCTGTTACGTAATAACATTCGGTGATTTCAGGAATACCTTTTAATTCTTCAATAATTCGATCAGAGTCAGAATCCTTATTCAGGGTGATTCCTGTAAAAGAAGCCCAATCGTAACCGATGTTTTTCTCCTGGATTATAGGTTTGATGCCAGCAATCACACCTTGCTCGATCATTCGGTTAATACGCTGATGCACCATAGTGTTTGATATTTTCAAATTTGCAGCAATGGCAGAAAAAGCCATTCTTCCGTCTTTTTCTAATTCTTTAATGATGCTAATATCAAATTCGTCTAATATATCCATTCTTTTAAATTGTGTTAAAACTTAACCATCCCCAAACACGGGGTACGATTTTTACATTTATAAAAGTAATTATTTTTTTTAATTATAAGAGTTAAAAAATGTGTCATGTAATAAGTGAATTTGATTTTTTTAAAGATAAAAAGTTTTAGTTTTGACTTTTTAAACGATTTTTAAAGTCAAAAAATAGATTTTATTATCAGTAATGAATAATTTTTAATACTTTTGCGTTTTCTATAAATAAAATAAAAGATCATGATTCATACTGAAAATAGCTTATCGTCAAAATCAGAGGTTTTGATTGAAAAAGAAAATAAATACGGAGCTCACAATTATCACCCGCTTCCTGTTGTGTTAGAAAGAGGAGAAGGGGTATATGTTTGGGATGTAGACGGAAAAAAATACTTTGATTTTTTGTCTGCTTATTCTGCTGTGAATCAGGGACACTGCCATCCGAAAATTGTGAAAGCAATGGTGGATCAGGCACAAAAGCTTACGCTGACTTCCCGTGCTTTTTACAATGATAAATTAGGAAATTACGAAGAATTTGTAACCAAATATTTTGGTTTTGATAAAGTTCTTCCAATGAATACAGGTGCTGAAGCTGTTGAAACGGCGCTTAAAGTATGTAGAAAATGGGCTTATGAGGTAAAAGGAATTCCTGAAAACCAGGCTCAGGTTATTGTTTGCGAAAACAATTTTCACGGAAGAACGACTACAATCATTTCATTTTCAAATGATGAGGGAGCACGTAAAAATTTCGGACCTTTTACGGAGGGATTTATAAAAATTGAATATGATAATCTGGATGCTCTTGAAAACGCATTGGAATCATCAAAAAATATTGCAGGGTTTTTGGTAGAGCCAATTCAGGGAGAAGCCGGAGTATATGTGCCTTCTGAAGGATATTTGGCAAAAGCAAAAGCTTTGTGTGAAAAACATAATGTTTTGTTTATTGCTGATGAGGTTCAAACCGGAATTGCCCGTACCGGAAAATTATTGGCGGTACACCATGAAAATGTGCAGCCTGATATTTTAATTTTGGGTAAAGCAATTTCTGGCGGAGTATATCCTGTATCGGCAGTATTGTGTAATGATGAAATAATGAATGTGATTAAACCGGGACAACACGGATCTACTTTTGGAGGAAATCCTGTTGCAGCTGCGGTTGCAATCGCTGCTCTTGAAGTAGTAAAAGAAGAAAATCTTGCTGAAAATGCAGAGCGTCTGGGTGTAATTTTAAGAAAAGGCTTAAACGAAATTGCAGAACGTAACGACTTAATTACACTAGTTCGCGGTAAAGGTTTATTAAATGCAATTGTAATTAATTGTGGTGAAGATTCGGATCTGGCCTGGGAAATTTGCCTTAAATTCAGAGATAACGGATTATTGGCAAAACCAACACATGGAAATAAAATCAGATTGGCACCGCCATTGGTGATGACTGAAACTCAAATTCAGGAATGTCTTGAAATTATCGAGAAATCACTGAACGACTTCAAAAATTAATTTTTTTGATTTTAGTATGTAAAAACATCCCGCCTGGCGGGATGTTTTTTTTTGGGACTACTATTTTATTTGATATAACCCGGGTTTTGAGTAATTTTTTTGTTGGCATCCATTTCTGAAATCGGAATAGGGAATACCAATTCATTAGCATCATAAAGTAACAATTCAGTGCCATCGCCATCGCTGCTTACATCAATGGAACGTTTGGTTCTACGAATATCGTGAATTAAAAATCCTTCCATGCCTAATTCTAATTGGCGTTCCAATAAAATACTATCAAGGGTTACTGTGCTTAAATTTTTAGCATTGGCTCTTGTTCTAACGATATTGATGTCGTCAAGAGCAGTGTTGCCTACTGTTGTTGCGGCCTGTAAATTTCCCTCGGCTCTGATCAGATACATTTCGGCCAGACGAATTACGCCAACATTGGCAAACTGATTGGTGAATTTTAGTGTGAGTATACGGTCGTTCGCTGGATTTACATAATTGAATTTTGCACGATCGTCATTTGGATCTGTAAATTTGTCCAGATAAGGAGATCGAATTGAAATATCACCTCCGCGGCCTCCGTTGTCTTCTGCTGCATAAAAGGTAACGACATCATTCACTCCGGTTTGTTTTGTAATTTGTATGGCAAACACATCTTCGGCCTGATCGGTATCATGATTAAAGGCATCTGCGTATTTTTTTGAAAGGGAGTGACCGCTATTTTTGATCACGTCATCTGCAGCATCTCTTGCCTGAGCATAGTTACCTTGTTGCAGATATACTCTTGCCAATAGTGCTTTTGCCGCATATTTATCGGCATAAAAACTATTGTCTTTAGGCAGATTGGTATAAGCAACGTTTAATCCGTCAATAATTACTTTGTACACTTCGTCAACCGTACTTCTTTCTTTGGATAAATCGGCATTGAAATCATAAATGGCGTTAGGTCTTATCACCACTCCCAATTGATTGTTGGCCTTACCGCTAACATAAGGTTTGGCAAAGAATCGCACCAGATCGAAATAGGCAAGTGATCTTAAAAAATTGGCTTCACCAATCATTCGACTTTGTTTGGCAGGGTCTTTTACTTTGCTGATATTCTCGATAACGGTATTGGCGGCGTTTATAATCTCGTAACTTCTGGAGTAGGTTCCCGTAAGGATTCCATTATCGGCCTGCATTTGTTTGAGGTACATTTGTCTTAATTCGCTGAAACTCCCTCTAAATCTAAAATCGGTAGTTGCGTTGACACCTGTTACTCCCAATAATTCAGCATAAGCTAAGATTCTTCCCCCATAGGCATTTCCTCTTGCGGCAAGAGCGTATGTTCCGGTTAGTACGTTGGTGATGCCTTCTTCCGTACTTAAAGTTATAGAAGCGTCTTCCCTTTGCTTTGGTTCTACATTTAATTCGTCTTGACAGCTTGTAAAAAAGACGGTAAAAAGTATCAATAGTGCTATAATATTTGATTTCATTTTGATCGATTTAAAAATTAATATTTACTCCCATAGCGATAGTTTTTGCAGGAGGAGCCGAATAAAATTCTTGTCCAATAATAGGACTCGTTTTTACAGTATTATCTCTTCGAGCTTCAGGATCAGAACCCTTATAGTTGGTGAAAGTTAATAAGTTTACAGCTGTTAGATAGAATCTTAAGCTGCTCATTCCCATATCGGTTACCGATTTTTTAGGTAATGAATAGCCCAGAGTCAGGTTTCTTAGACGCACAAAATCTGATTTGTCGAGATAACGGCTTGAGTCTTGTGTACCGTTTGCGCCTCCAAACCTCGCCTGAGGTACATTTGTAATATCACCCGGTTTTTGCCAGCGGTCTAACTGGTCTAAGGTTTGGTTGTCAAAATAATCGGCGGCTGTAGATTGGTATATTCCCGCAGTGTTGTAGATACTGGCTCCCCATTCGCCCTGGAAAGTAAAGGTAAAGTCAAAACCTTTGTAGAGGATAGTATTAGTTAGGCCCGACATTAATGTTGGAAATGGATTTCCAAGAATTGTTCTCTGTGCTTCATTATATTTGTTGGTTGTGCTTTTATCAATACTACCATCGGCATTTTTTTTGTTTTTTACAAAAAGCGCATCTCCGTTTGCCGGATCAACTCCTGCGTATTCAACAAGGTAGAAAGATGAAATGTTTTCGCCAACTCTGTTAATGGTAACAGCACCTACTACATCTGTATTGTTATTGGGTAATGATTGTACTTTAGACTGGTTGGTGGTTAAATTGAAGCTTGTGGTCCAGGTAAAATTTTCGGTGGTGATGTTTTTGGTGTTCAAAGTGAATTCAAAACCACTGCTTCTAATTTTTCCAATGTTTTTGCTAACGGTCCCATAATCACCGGCACCGGCACTTTTTGGAAGGGGTACATCAAACAGTAATCCGTCGGTATCTTTTTGATAGTAATCGGCTTCAAATGTAATTTTATTTAAAAAGCCCAGTTCTGTACCAAAATCAATTTGAGTCGATTTTTCCCAGGTTAAATTGTCATTTCCGGGTTGGTCAAATGTCAACCCTGATTTTAAGTTATACGGATTTGGCATGTACAATTGACGTGAAGCAAAGTTTCCAATTTCGGCATTTCCCAGTTTACCCCAGCTTCCTTTTACTTTTAAATAGGTCAGCACGGGATTTTCCTTTAGAAAACTTTCCTGTGATACGATCCAGCCTGCAGATAAGGCAGGGAAAACCCCAAAGCGTTCGTTTTTTCCAAAACGGGAAGAACCGTCACGACGAATACTGGCTTTGAAGAGATATTTACCATCAAAAGCATAATTCAGCCTTCCAAATTGAGAAACAAAGCTATAGTCCTGTTCCCTTCCATGACCTTCATTAACTTCGGCTCCACCGTCAATAGTCTGAAAACCGTCGTTAGGGAAGTAGATGCTGTTTACATCCTGATATCTTCGGTTGTATTTGTTAAGTTCCATACCGGCCACAACATTCAAAACGTGCTTTTCGGCAAATGTTTTGTCGTAAGTAAAGTAGTTGCTGAATACATAA
This sequence comes from Flavobacterium sp. T12S277, assembly GCF_048514875.1. Lineage (NCBI taxonomy): Bacteria > Pseudomonadati > Bacteroidota > Flavobacteriia > Flavobacteriales > Flavobacteriaceae > Flavobacterium > Flavobacterium sp. T12S277. The sequence continues at coordinate 152,592 of NZ_JBLYEG010000011.1, forward strand.
TTTTCGGTATTTACGGAAGAAGCAAATACAGCACCACTTGTCGCCATAAATGGGGAGTTTTTGCCTTGCCAGTAGTCTTCAGTCTGAGATAAATAATCATAAGAGAAATCAGAATTTAATTTGAGGCCTTGTATTAGTTTTAGTTCGCCATACACTTTTCCGGTAAGTCTGCGCATGACGGTTTTCCAGAAAGCATTGTCTTTTTCCAATAAATAGTTGGCGTATTCTGTGTTTGGATTTGCTTTTCCGTCTGCTAGTCTTGCCGGAGATATAGGAGCCTGAGCTACAGCTTGCATAGGTGTTACAAAGGAGTTGTCATCCTGAATCCTGTCGATGACTGCTCTTGAAAAACCAATATTCATTCCGGCCATAAAACGATCCGATACCTTATGTGATATGTTGGACCTTCCTGTTATTCTTTCCAGATGATTGCTGTCGATAATACCGGTTGTATTGTTGTAGGCTCCCGAAAAGAAATACCTTGTTTTATCGTTTCCACCGGAAACTGAAAAATCGGCATCGGTTGTAAATCCTGACTGAAAGGCAATAGCTTGCCAGTCGGTATCAATTTCTCCGTTTCTCCAGTCCGTTCCCAGAGACAGTTTTTCCAGTTCTTCGTCTACAGCTGCTAAATCATTAGCATTTTTTCCTGCTTCACGTATTAATTCCACATATTGTTTGGCATTAAGCCACTTTCTCTTGTGTGTAGGTTCACTAACACCTTGCGAGAAATTAAGCGCGAAAGTTCCTTTGCCTTCTTTTCCCTTTTTGGTAGTGATGATTATAACTCCGTTGGCGCCACGTGCCCCATAGATAGCCGCCGATGATGCATCTTTTAATACATCAATAGATTCAATTTCGTTCGGACTTAAAGTCAGTAGCGGGTTTGTTGGAGCTCCATTGCTGGATTCGTCGTCTGTGATTAACGGAATTCCGTCTAAAACATATAAGGGCTGCGTACCTGCACTTATACTGGCAGCACCACGAACTCTAATGTTTATTCCGCCTTCGACTTTACCATTTGTCTGCGTAATTTGTACACCGGCAAGTTTACCTACCAACGCGTTTTGTACGTTTGAAACGGGGATTTGCTGGATATCTTTTGCGGTAACACGGGCAATATTGTCCGTTAGGTTCTTTTTGGTCTGTGTTCCATAACCTACGACCATAACTGCTTCGAGTTCGTTTTGAGTTTCGGTGAGCTTAATGTTCATCGAATTTGAAGCAGGAACAAGTACTGTCGTAAAGCTTACATAACTCACAGAAAGGATGTCTCCTTTTTTTGCTGTGATCTTAAAATTCCCGTCAAAATCAGTTTGAGTACTGGTTTTGGTTCCTTTTACGACGATGTTTACTCCCGGAAGCGGGTTTCGTTTTGAATCTGTAACCTTACCCGTAATAGATTCTTCCTGCGCATTGGCTATTTGTACAAATAATGCTAACAATAGCCCCATAAATAGCTTAAAGTTGGTTTTCATTTTTTAATATATTTGGATTAGTTCTTTCAAATATCATAATTTATTGTTAAAGGATTGTTCTTAATTAACAATAAAAATCACATAAATAAGCATTTTTGTAATATCTGTAACTTTTTAATAAGAATTGATTCTTTTGTTGAAGCAAGAGTTATTTTGTTTAATCATACATTAGTATTGTTTGTTTTTATTTGAATTAAATGTTTTGTTTTAACAAGTATGCTGTTTTGGTTTGGATGACTATTGGTTTTGCGTGCTTTTTTTAATGCAAAAAAGCGACTGTCCGAAAACAATCGCTTTTGGTTATAATTACTCAAAATATCAAAAAAAGTAATTATTCATTTAGAGAAACTCATCAAGAAAGCTCTCTGTAGTATTTTTAGAACCTGACTTTTTTAAGTTCTCGTATGGTTTTGATAAAGGTATCAACATCCTGAGTGGTATTGTAAAAAGCCAGAGAAGGACGTACGGTTGTTTCGACTCCCATTCTTCGTAAAATAGGCTGTGCACAATGATGTCCGGTTCGTACGGCAACGCCCTCTTTGTTTAAAGCCTGTCCAACCTGATCGTTGGTGTAGCCTTGCAAATTAAAAGAAAGTACGCTGGCCTTATTCGCGGCTGTACCGATCAGTCGGACACCGGGAATTTCTTTCAGCAATTTTGTTGCATAATCTAATAATTGATGTTCGTACTGTCCTATGGCATCTATTCCCAGTTTTGTCACATAATCGATTGCGGCACCAAAACCAATTGCGTCGGCAATATTTCCTGTTCCGGCTTCAAAACGATTAGGAGCTTTGTGGTATTTTATTTCCTCAAAAGTTACATCCTGAATCATGTTTCCGCCCGATTGGTAAGGATGCATTTCATTTAGTAAATCTTCCTTTCCGTATAAAGCGCCAATTCCGGTTGGACCAAAAAGTTTGTGTCCTGAAAAAACCAGCCAGTCCGGATTTAAATCCTGAACATCAACTTTCATATGTGAAACCGATTGCGCACCGTCAATTAAAACTTTTGCTCCGACCGCATGTGCCATTTCGACTATTTTTTTGGCTGGTGTTACTGTTCCCAGTGCATTTGAAACCTGGGTAAAAGCAACCAGACGGGTTTTTGAATTGAGCAGTTTTGCATATTCATCGAGCAAAATTTGTCCGTCATCGTCAACCGGAATCACGCGGAGTTTCAGTCCTTTTTTATCGGCCAGGCGTTTCCACGGAACAATATTCGCGTGATGTTCTAAATGGCTGACAATGATTTCGTCACCGGCCACTAAATTATGATCGCCCCAACTTTGTGCTACAAGATTAATACCTTCGGTGGCACCACGAACAAATACAATTTCGTTTACCGAGCCGGCATTCAAAAACGTTTTTACTTTTTCTCGGGCAGCTTCATAAGCATCTGATGCACGGGCGGCTAATTCATGAGCCGCACGGTGAATGTTCGAATTTTCATGCTCGTAGAAGTACGCAATTCGATCAATAACCGATTGTGGTTTTTGTGTCGTAGCGGCATTATCAAACCAAACCAAAGGTTTTCCGTTTACAGTTTCCTGTAGAATAGGAAAATCTTTTTTAATTCGATTGGCATCAAAATGGGAACCGGAAATAGCACCGAAATCTTGTTTGTCAAAAGTATTTCCAACGATTAAATTCGAATTTCTCTGATCAAAAGCAAACGGATTTTGTTCTAAAAAGTAATACGAATTGGAGCTCTCATTTCCGTTTAACGGAAGGTTGATACGTTTTGTAAATTGTGTATCCACAAAAGCCAATGCTGCTTTTAATTCGGTTTCAAACGAAGAATTTTGGGTTTGAAAAGGCAGGTACTCATTGTTTAAAAGCAGTTTCGAGAAAAAACTTTCTTCATTTAGCTGAGCAGCTCCGTTATTCCCGAAATTTTCGTCATAAAAACCGGTTTGCGGATTGTTGACATTTACATTATTTCCGTGTGAAATTCCCAATGGAGAAGTTTCGCTTTTAGGATCAAATCCGGCTCCGGCATTTGGATATAAAGCCGAAGCTCCTGAACCATAATTGGCAACGTTTGGCGCTGCTCCAAATCCGCTAAATGCTGGTAAAGCAGAAGGTGAAGCTGCGGTATCCTGCAAGGGCAGGGCTGCCGGGTTGTGGCCACTTAAGTTCCCCGAATTAAGGAAGGTTTCTGCAACTTTTGTGGCACGGGGATGTTCGCTACGATCAGGACTTAACGAAATCTCTTTGGGAAATTCGTTAGGTAGCGTATGAAACAATTCGTTAGCCAAAAGCTGCAAATCCTCAATATTGGGTAAACCGTTGTTGTTAGTATTTATACTCATGGTACTTTCCAATTTCTACATCTTCAAGAACGGCTATGGCATCGTCTACCAACACAGCTAACGAGCAATATAGGGATACCAGATAGGAGGCAATTGCTTTTTCATTAATTCCCATAAAACGAACAGATAGTCCCGGTGATTGTTCGCCTTGTAATCCTGGCTGAATTAAGCCGATAACTCCCTGACGGCTTTCACCTGTGCGCAACAAAATGATTTTTGACTTTCCGTCTTTGATGGGCAGTTTATCGGATGGAATAAGCGGAATTCCTCTCCAGGTTAAAAATTGAGATCCAAACAAAGAAGTAGTAGGAGGCGGCACACCACGGCGTGTACATTCACGTCCAAAAGCAGCAATTGCTAAGGGATGTAATAAAAAGAATCCAGGTTCTTTCCATACTTTGGTCAGTAACTCGTCTAAATCATCGGGTGTTGGTGCACCGGTTCTGGTTTTAATAATTTGCGAAGGTGCCACATTGCTTAATAAACCATAGTCTTTGTTATTGATTAATTCGCTTTCCTGACGCTCTTTGATGGTTTCGATCGCCAACCTAAGCTGTTCCGAAATTTGATTATAAGGTTTACTGTATAAATCTGAAACCCTTGTATGTACTTCGACAATGGTTTGAACTGCCGCCAGATTATATTCTCTCGGATTGTCGATATAGTCGACAAAAGTGTTGGGTAAAACCCTTTCGTCTCTTGCAGAACAATCGACTTCGATATGGCTTCCGTCTTTTACTTTATTCAAACGAAACACACCTGATTCGACAGGTGTCCAATGCAAAAGATGCGTTAACCAACGTGGTGTTATGGTTCCAATTTGAGGAACTGTACGTGTTGCAATTGCTAACTGTCTTGCTGCAACATCTCCTAATGCTGTTTGTTGTTGTTGTTTTTCAGCCATGGCTTAATGGTTTAATGGTTAATTTATTTTTTGTTGAACTATTTTAAGAACTTGCATTCGTAAAAAACAATTTTATTGTACTAGTAAATTTAACTTAAAAGTAAAAGTCTCCGAAATAAATATGATTTAATTTACAGTATAATAATATCTAAAAGATTGAATCTTAAGGATTATCAACGCAGATTGGGCTACTCTTCAAGCGAAAGACCTCTTTGCCCGGTTCAGTGATCGATAGCAAAATAAGGTTCAGTTTGTCTTTGGAACTGGATTTTGATTTTAGAACTGAAATGGATTCTAAACGCAAAGATTGTGGGGGAATTAACGACAGAAGCACATATAACAAAAAGTGTTATAGGTATATTTTTTTGGATGAATGTAACTGAATTGGCTTACTGTTGTTTTCAAAATGTAGTTCTTTTTAATTTTAATCTCTACTAATTCTATAGACAAAGTTAAATTTAAAATAATAATATCCAAATGTTTTTTATAATTTATTGTTTCAGCTGAAAGAAAAACAGATTAGGGGAGGGAATTTTACTTATTAACTTGCTTGTTGTTAATTGTTTGTGATTTTTGAAAAAAAAAGACAGAAAAAGAAGTACGCGTTTTTTTGTACTTATTTTTCTGTCTTTTAAAGGTTTGATGGAAGGTATAAAGACGGTTTACTTATTTTTTTAAAGCAGCACCGCCAGGCATAACTTCCTGTTTTAGTTTGAATTTACTGTATTCTACAACTCCTGTCTGATCGGCCCAATCAAAGTAGGAAGCAGACAGTTTGTTGACGATATCGAGGTTTTGTTGTGCTACATTGGTCGTTTCTCCACGGTCTGTTTCTATATTATAAAGTTCCCATTCGTAGGAAGGGTAAGTCGAAACCAGTTTCCATTTTCCATCGCGTACAGCTCTGTTTCCGGCTCTTTCCCAAAATAAAGGTGTTCCTCTGCTGACTTCCGGAGCATTATCAAATAAAACAGGCAGCAGACTTTTCCCTGCTAAGGGGTTAGCTTTTACACCGTTGTATTCTTTTGGATATTCAATTCCAGCCAATTCATAAAAAGTAGGAGCCAGATCAATAATATGTCCGGTTCCTTTATCAATTCGTCCGCTTTTTATTTTGGACGGGAACCAGGCAATAAATGGAGAACTGAAACCGCCTTCGTGCATGTTGTTTTTGTATTGCTGCAAAGGGGTGTTAGACAAGTAGGCCCAGTTTTGCTCCTGATAATCAAAGGAACCCGAGGTTCCAATTGGACCATCATTTCGAACCAAACCTCTTCCTAACGGGTTGTAGGTATTAAAACCTCCCTGAGCTCCATTGTCTGAAATAAAAATAATGAGGGTGTTTTTGTCTTTTTTTAATGCTTTTAGTTTGTTTAAAACTTTGCCCACATTTTGATCCATATTGTCTACCATAGCAGCGTAGACCTCCATTTTGGCTTTCCAGAATTGTTTCTCATCATAGGTCAGTTTGTTCCATTCCGGAACTTCGGGGTCTCTTGACGATACGGTTTGATTGGCGGGTAAAATACCGTTTGCTTTTAGTTTTTCGATTCTTTTTTCTCTTAGAACATCCCAGCCTTCGTCAAATTTACCTTTGTATTTGGCAATGTCTACCGGTTTTGCCTGCAATGGCCAGTGTGGTGCCGTGAAGGCCAAATACAGGAAGAATGGTTTGTTTTCTTTGTTTTGTTCGTCAAGGAAAGTCACGGCATTGTTTCCGATCTCGTCTGTAAAATAATACGAATCGTCTTTTGGGTGCAGCTCTTCATTGTTGAGAAGCAATTTTACCGGATAAGGTGTTTTTCCAAAAGGCAAAGGTTTGGCGTCAAAATAACTGGAAGCTCCTTTTAAGATTCCGTAAAACTTGTCAAAGCCTCTTTGATTGGGCCATTGCGACTGATCTAGTGAGCCTACATGCCATTTTCCCGAAAGCAAAGTGCTGTAACCTCCGGAACGGAAAACTTCGCCCAATGTTAAAGATTCTTTGTTTAAGTACCCCTGATAAGCGGGAAGTCCGAGGTTGATATCAAAAAATCCCATTCCGGCCTTATGCTGGTATTGTCCTGTTAACAAAGAGGCTCTGGTGGGTGCGCAAATAGAGTTGTTGTAAAATTCGCGCAGGCGCAAACCTTCACTCGCCAGTTTGTCGAGATTCGGGGTTTTAATTTCGGAGCCGTAATTGCCTAAATCAGAATAGCCCATATCATCCACCATAATCAAAATGATGTTTGGTTTTGAAGAATCGGCAGTCGTTTTATTTTGTGCAGAAACTAAAAGTACGGCCGAAAACAGTAGGTTTAGTGTGAGAAGTGTCTTTTTCATTTTAATTCATGTTGTGAGTTGCTGAGGTTGGTTTTGTATTTCGTGGAATAGGGCTGACACATAGGAAGATAGTCTTTAATAAAGATAGAAATTTATGATTTTTTTAGATAACTACGTTTTTTATTTTTTGTGGAATGTTTTGGGGTGCAACAAGCCCCGTTTTGATGAGGTAACAAAGGATTCCGATTGTTATTTGTCAAACAGTAAAAAAGCAATGATCAGTGTGATAATGATATTGAATAATTGCGCGATTAAAAAGGCGTACAGTGGTTTTCGACTGCTATGATTCCATAAATCTTTAAAGCGGGTTTCTAGTCCGATACTGGTAAAAGCCAATGCAAACCAGATCGTCTGCAGGTTTTTTAAACTGTCTTTTACTTCATCTCTGACTTCTGCCGTCAGCAGGAAAGAAAAGAGGAGTGAAGCGGCAATAAAACCGATGACGAATTTCGGGAAACGTTCCCAGATCACCGCTAAAGTAGGTTTTGAGGCAACGGCTTCGGCTGATTTGTTGTGGGTGTAGGTCCAATAAACCGATATGGCAAAAGCCGCCAGTCCTAACAATACATTTTGAGAAAATTTGACAATCGTACTAATTTTCAAAGCCGTTTCGCCTACTAATGAACCGGAAGCCACAACAGCGCCCGAGGTATCAATACTGCCGCCCAGCCAGGCTCCGGTTACTTCTTCGGGGAAATTGAAATACTGGGCAATTACAGGCATGAAAATCATCATGGGAATGGCGGTTACCAAAACGACAGAAATTACATAAGATAGTTTTTTAGAGTCGCCTTTAATAGCACCCGATGTGGCAATCGCAGCAGAAACGCCACAGATCGAAACAGCACTCGAGATCATCAGCGTTAACTCATCGTCGACTTTTAGTTTTTTACACAGCCAAAAGGCAAAGTACCAAACCGATAGCACTACTGCCAATGCCTGAAGAAGCCCGAGGGAACCGGCTTTTAGAATGTCTGAAAAAATAACCGTGGTTCCCAGTAAAACCAATCCGATTTTGACAAAAACTTCTGTCGAAAGTGCCGAACGGAACCAACGAGGCAGTTGGAAAAAATTGCCAATACATAAACCTATGATTAAACTGAAAATGACCGCTTCGAGGTTGAGTCCTTTTACAGTTGTGTTTCCAGAGATAATCAGCGCTAAAAGGGTTAAAAGATATACTATGGGGAACCCCAGTAGAAAATTTTTGACCGATTTTCCAATTAACAAAACACCAAGTGTTCCAATCGCAATCAGATATATAAATTGTAAACCAAGGATTTTCAGATTTCCGGAATTAAATACTTCCGTTAGTAAATCTGTTCCGGTGGACCATTTGAAAACAGGGATTTCAGGAAGAAAAACAAAAAGGGAAATTCCGATGATGATAAACCCAAGGACTACGACGGTCCAGTCTTCGTGAAGGGTAAATTGTTTGGTTTGGGATGCCATTTTATGGGTTGTTTTACTGTATTAAACCCGACAGGTTTTTGAAACCTGTCGGGTTTGTGTTGATTATTTTGTAGAGGAGAATGTTTATTTCTTAAACGCAAGCCGAATTAAACCCGACAGGTTTCAAAAACCTGTCGGGTTTGGTTTGTATTCGATTATTTAGCGGTTTTTATTTCGAAGCCAAAGCGACATCAACATCATTTTTTAAATCACCCAGACCTTCTTTTTTGAAGACAATTTTTCCTTTTTTGTATAAAATCAAAGTCGGGAATACTTTTACGGTTTTTAAATCGGCAATTACCTGCGGACTGTCTTCCAGATCAATTTCGATGATTTTTAAATTAGTGCCGTATTGTGCTCTGATGGTTTCTAAAACCGGTTTTACTTTTTTGCAGGCACCACAGTAAACAGAACCAATATCAACGAGAACGTCATTGTTTTCAGCTATAATTTTATTGTATTCGGCTAAGGTTAGTTTACTTTTTGAATTGGAATAAAAGGGTTTTCCGTTTCCAATCCAATTGGCAATTCCGCCCTCTAAACTGTAGGCTTCTTTAAAACCATTTTTGAGCAACTCGTCGGCAAGCCAGACACTTCTTCCGGCTCCAATAGAATAGGTAAAAACAGGTCTCGTTTTATCTAAGGCAGCAACACGTTTGGCATAATCTTTTGATTCCAGATTAAAATTTTGAGCGCCATTGATATGGTTTAATGCAAATTCTTCGGGACTACGGGCGTCAATGATCTGGGGCTTTTTCTCGCTTTGAATTTTAGCATAAAAAACGTCTAAAGAAACAGTGTTGGATGCTTTTTGCTGCGCAAAGCCAATTCCGGATAAAAACAGTATTACGATGGCAATACTGTTTTGGAGGATCTTATTTTTTTGCATGATCTTTAAGATTGAACCTGCTCGTAGTAAGCCGGATTTGGAATGGTATTTTCTACTTTTTGTCGAATAGGAACGGCTAGTACTCCTTCGGCCAAAGCACTTCCTTCTTTTTTGGATTTGAAAATTGGCCAAAGAAACTGTGCGTACCATTCTTCTTGTTTGTACGATTTCATTCCGTATGATTTTGGGAATTTGCGGGTGATTAAGCCTGTTCCGAAAATGATGTCCCAGATGAAAAACATATTTCCAAAATTGCCTTTAAAATGTCCAACGCCGTCTCCGCTGGTGTCGGCGTGGTGCGCGTGATGGGTTGCAGGCGTCGAAATTAAACGTTCTAAAACCCATGCAATTGGATGTAAAACTTTGTATTTGTAAAAGGGTTTGTCCCAGGCAATGCTGGAGTGCGCCCCTAAAGTAATGAAGCTTTTGATGACCAGTACAAACAAAGCCGGCAATCCTAATCCTAAAAAGGTTAAAGTTGCGGTTAAGTAAATTTGAGAAAAGAAAATCGTATAAATAAAATTTTGTCTGGATGCCATTGCCATTCCCATGTAGGGTGCCGAGTGGTGCGTTCGATGAAAACGCCATAAAAAAGGAACTTGGTGGTGCAAACGGTGGTACCAGTATTGTGTTAAATCGTCGGCTATTGCGATAAGGAAAAAGCCTCCCCAAAACGGAACCCACGAAAGCGAGTTGGCAAGATTAGGAATTAAATACGGCAATGCAGTCAGACTAAAAAAAGCAATTACGGGTGGCAAAAGCAATTTGGGAGCCAGAAAACAAACGATATCGACTTTGCGTTCTTCGCCCGTCCATTGGTCATCGTACAAACCTGCTGTAAATTCGATAACGCCCAGGATTAGCATAAAAGCAGTTAAGCCCCAGGTTCTAATGTTTTCGAAAGCGGGTTTTGCAAATTCTAAAAATGACGGTAAGGTAAGATGAGATTCCGTTACTAAACCATTCGTCAATTTGAAATAAAGAAAAATTGCCACGACAGGCAGTGCATAAATAAGGAGACTAATGCTTAAATCTCTGGTAAGTTTGCTCTTTGAATTATAAGCTATTGTTGCCATGATTTCTTATTTTAAAAAGTTATTAATTAATGTTAAACCTCCCGCCAGAATAATTAGCGGAACTAAAAAAATAATCGCTCCCACGATGATTTTTTTTCCTATAATTTCAAAATCTGTTTTTTTCATAATGATGGAATTAAAAGCGATTCAGGTTTTTAGAACGTTGTCAAAAGACCTGAATCGCTAATGGATTACTTATTTAGAATTTCCCGGTCTGGTAGCTTGCTGAATAAGGTCTTGCAGTGTTTTACCTTTGTCGGCTGTAGTGTTGTGTATTCTTCTGTTGTACACATCCTGCCAGTCGATCAGCGGATAAACATTGTTTTCTTTGGCTTGTTCATCAAACAGTTTTTTTAGTTCAGCCAATTTTTCAGGGTATTTTTTAGCGAGGTTATTACGTTCGTTGAAATCTTCGTTCAGGTTATACAGTTCCCATACATCGGCATCAAAATTGCTTTCAGCAGGTTTTTCGTTTTTACCTAAAGATTTTTTTACAGCAAAAGAATCCGGAAGGTGTGCTGCTCCCGCTTTCCATCCATCTTTGTAAATGGCTCTGTTTCCAAAAATATAGTAGTATTGAACGGTGTGTAAAGAGGGTGCCTTGGCATCGTTTAGTGAAGCGTAGAAGGTAGACCCCTGAAGCGCATCCTGTTTTATTTCTCTGATATATTCCGGAGCTTTAATTCCTGCAATGTCTAAAGTAGTTGGCAATAAATCGGTTACGTGGCTGTACTGATTTCTGATTCCGCCTTTGTCTTTAATTCCCTTTGGATAAAAAACAATCAACGGATTACGCGTTCCCCCTTCCGATTGTGCATCTTGTTTCCAGTTTTTAAAAGGAACATTTGTGGCCTGAGCCCATCCCAGTGGATAGTTGGTGTTCAATCCTTTTGAAGTTCCGATTTCTCCAATATTGTTTAGATTTTTCTGTAGATTTTCTTCGTCAGATCCGCCCTGAGCAAACAAACTCTGATTGATTGTACCCTGTGTAGTACCTTCTTTACTCGCACCATTGTCGCCAATTGCAACAAAAATTAAAGTATTCTCCAGCTGATTGGTTTGTTTCAAATGCGCTACGATTCGTCCAATTTCGTGATCGGTATAGGTAAGGTATCCGGCATACACTTCCATGAATCTGGCGTAGACTTTCTTTTGATCGGGTGTTAGTTTTTTCCAGTCGGCAATCAGCGGATTGCGTTCCGGTAAGATAGCATTAACAGGAACTACGCCCAGTTTTTTCTGGTTGGCCAGTACTTTCTCGCGATACGCATCCCAGCCTTCATCAAATTTTCCTTTGTACGGATCGCTCCACGATTCTGCCACCTGATGCGGTGCGTGAACCGCTCCCGGGGCATAGTACAAAAAGAAAGGTTTGTTGGGTGCAGCTTTATGCTGTTTGGTAATATAACTGATGGCTTTATCCGTAATCTGATCGGTTAAATGTCTTCCGTCAGGCGCAACATGTGCGTTGTCTTCTACCAAATCAGGTTTATACTGATCGGTTTGAGATCCTAAGAAACCAAAAAAGTGTTCGAATCCTTTTCCGGTAGGCCATCTGTCAAAAGGTCCTGCATCGGTCGCTTCTTCATCAGGAGTCAAACCGTATTTTCCTACTGCAAAAGTATTATATCCTTTGTCTCTTAAAATTTCGGCAATGGTACCTTTATCCGACGGGATTCTTCCATCCCAACCCGGGAAACCTGCCGACAAAACGGTATGTGAAAATCCGCTTACGTGTACTTTTCCTGAATTTCTTCCGGTTAAAAGAGCGGCGCGGGTAGGGGCACAAATAGCAGTGGTGTGAAAATTGGTGTAACGTAGACCATTGTTGGCCAGATCATCAAAAGTTGGTGTCTGAATTAAACCTCCAAAAGCGCTTGAAGCTCCAAAACCAACATCATCCAGTAGAATCCAGACAATATTTGGTGCGTCTGCCGGGGCTTTCACAGGATCGGGCCAATATTCTTTTGAATCGGCCAGTGTTTTTCCGACAACACCTTTAAAATCAGGATTCGGATTGTTTTGTGCAAAACTCAATTGTGCGACAAGCAGCGCAGTGATTAAGAGTCCTTTTTTCGGACTCTCAATTTTACGAGGGTATTTGAAATTTTTCATAATTTATTCGTTTTATAGTTGTGGTTTGAATTAATATCCGGGGTTTTGTGGTAATCCAACAGGATCAATATTTCTTTCGCTTTGCGGAATTGGGTATAAATTATTTCGTTCGGAAACGGAATTTTTCGCCAGTACTTTTTTGACTTCGGTAACCAAAGTTCCCCAACGAACCAAATCAAACCAGCGTTGTCCTTCCTGAACAAATTCTTTTTTGCGTTCTTCCTGCAGCGCTGCTCTAAACGTTGTTTGCGTCAATCCGACTAAATCTACCGTTGCATCAGGTGTGTTGATGGGTTTTCCAAAAGCTCTCCTTCTTACCTGATTGATTAACTCATAGGCTTCAGGAGTGGGTGGCCCCTGTTCGTTTATCGCTTCTGCTAACGACAGTAAAATGTCGGCATAACGAATCACCGGAAAATTGATGGCGACGTTAGACGGGGTAGCCAGATTGGTTAAATCGAGGTATTTTTTGAAGATTGGTTTCGGAAACGTATAAACGTTTGCAGTACCCGGAATTGGTAACTGCTTGGCGTAACTTACATCGCGTCTAGTATCTCCGGCGGCATAAATGTCGTAGAACAAAGCGACATCCGAAATAATATCAGCAGGTTCTGTGGCGGTAAATCCGGTAAAAGAAGTGGCCTGAAAAGTACTTCCACTGGATCCGTTTCCGGCCTGATTAGGCTCAAACTGAACCGAGAATATATGTTCCTTTCCGTTCTTTTTGGTTTTGGTGAAAATATCCTGGAAATTTTCAAAAAGGGCATATCCATATCCACCGTTAATGACTTCTCGGGCTTTTAAAATCGCATTTGGATAGTCTTTTCTGGTAAGGTAAACCTTTGTTAGAATGGCTTTTGCAGCTCCCGATGTAGCACGCCCCGCATCTGTTGCAGCATAAGTCGGCGGCAGCGATTCGGCTTCTTTTAAATCTGAAATAATCTGAGTGTAAACTTCCTGTACCGTCGCTCTTTTCGATTTTAAACTCTCTAACTGAATCGAAGTAGGTTCGTGTAAAACAATCGGAACTCCGCCCCAAAGTCGTACGGCCTGAAAATACAGCAACCCTCGTATGAATTTGGCTTCGAGAATCAATCTGCTTTTAACAGCATCCGAGCCAACTACTTTTGGAATGTTATCGATCGCTACATTGGCTCTGTTGATTCCGGCATAGATTTGGCGCCATGCTACCTGAACACGATCGGAAGTAGCGTCATGCGTTAAACTGCTTAAAGCTCTAACCTGTGGATTGGTTGCCGAAACTCCCGCGGCAGCATAATCAGAAGCCATATCGGTCAGGAAGTATAAATTTCGTCCAAACAAACTCTGTTCTCCCGGATCAAGACTTAGTGAAGCATAGACTGCTGTTACGCTTGCTACGGCATCGTCCTGGGTTTTAAAGTAGTTGTCTTCGGTTACAAAAGAGGTAGGTGTGACCTCTAAATCGGTGCAGGATACCAATAGTCCGGCACTTAATAGAAATGTTAGAATTATCTTTTTCATGTTATATTTTTTTACTTAGAAAGTTACGTTCAGGCCGGAGATGAATGTTTTTGAATTTGGATATGAACCAAAATCAATTCCCGGATATAAGTTGTTTTGTTCGTAGGAACTTACCTCAGGATCATATCCTGTGTATTTTGTCCATGTGATTAGGTTCTCGGCAGAGACATAAAATTTGATACTTTTTGCTCCCAGTCTTTTTGAAAGGCTTTTGGGTAAAGTATAGCCTAAGGTGATTAATTTTAATCTCAGGAAAGAAGCATCTTCCACATAACGTTCTGAAACAATTCCCAGTGGAGAACTTGTAGCTCTAGGAACCTCGTTGCTTGGATTTGTTGGGGTCCAGCGATCTTCCAGCGTAACATTGGCATTGGTACCAAGGGTAGAAATTTCCAATTGTTGATTTAAAGCATTGAATACTTTACCGCCATATGATCCCTGGAAAGAAAAGTTAAGATCAAAGTCACGATACGAAACCGTGTTGCTAAAACTTCCCACAAACTTAGGTTGTGAGCTTCCAAGATTGCCTTTGTCCAGAGCTGTAATTACTCCATCTCCATTTGTATCCACATATCTTCGGTCTCCAATTTTTGTGTTGGCCAAACTGTTTATTTTGGGCTGAGTGTTTACTTCTTCCTGCGTCTGAAAAATACCGTTGGTTTTGTACCCCCAAAAAGTTCCCAATGGCAATCCTACTTTTACCGTTACGGGTTGTTGCTGTAGTAAAGAACCGTTTGGTACTACAGGGAAAAACTGATCGACTCCATTTCCTATAGAAACGACTTTGTTTTTATTGGCAGAGAAAACGATGTTGGAATTCCATGAAAAGTTTTCTGTTTTTAGATTTTCAGTGATCAAACCAATTTCAACCCCTTTGTTTTCAACCCCTCCAATGTTTTGAAGCACCGTTGCATATCCTGAAGTCAACGGAATCGGTACGTTGATCAACAAATCGTTTGTTTTTTTGTAGTACACATCAAAAACAAAATTGATTTTACGGTCTAACAAGGACAAATCCAATCCAACATTGTATTGATTTGTTTTTTCCCATTTCAGATCCGGATTGGCCAGTCGGGTTGGGGCTAGACCCGTTTGCAGCGTTCCTCCGAAAGCGTAGTTAACAGAGGCCATTTGTGCAAGGGAAAGGTAATTCCCAATTTCCTGATTACCGGTTGTTCCGGCAGTTATTCTTAACTTGGCTTCGGTTACGCCTTTGATGTTGCTTGCAAATGATTCATCGGTAATATTCCACGAAAATCCTGCTGATGGGAAATACCCCCAAAGTGACTTCGAACCAAATCTTGAAGATCCGTCTGCACGGGCAGAAAGTGTAAAATTGTATTTTCCTTTATACGAATAGTTGACTCTGGTTAGCCAGGATTTTAAAACACTCTCGAAAGCATCGGTATACGGTTTTACCGGCACACCATCCTGCAAAGCGTTGAAAGTATTGGCGTCATTAACAAAAAATTGAGCTCCTGCATTTACAACTTCCCCTTGTGTATATTGAAGCGTATAGCCACCCAAGGCTGAAAATTTGTGGTTTTCACCAAAATTAGTGTTGTAATTCAACGTATTTTCATTCAGTACAGAACTTACTAAACGGTCTCCAACCGAACCAAAACCTTTAGTTCCTGCACCTGTAGTGGTAGTTGCCGGTGCATAGTAATTTTGCTTGGTATTGATCACATCGCCGCTGACAGCCACTTTTGCGGTTAGTTTTTTGGTGATTTTATATTCGCCAAATAAACTGGTCAGGATTCGGTTGATTTTAGTTTCATTGGTGGTGCTAACAAGATCGTTTATCGGATTGGCAATAACTCCGTTAACCGCTGTTGCATAAGGATTATTGGTTAAGTTATAGCTTCCGTCGGCATTTTTAATCGGAACTACCGGTGGCTGATATAAAGCGACAACTAGCGGATTAGGCTGTCTTCCGGCAGAAGAACCACCATTGGTACCAATACCATTTGCAACCGAATTGCTGTAGTTGGCATTCACTCCAAATTTAAAATTCTGAGAATAGTTTCTTTCGTAATTAACTCGAAGCGAGATACGTTTGAAATCAGAGGCAATTACAATTCCGTCCTGCTGGAAATAACCTGCTGAAACGGCATAACGGGAACGCTCGTCACCACCTGAAAAAGACAATTGATGATTCTGAATGGGTGCAGCCGTTCTAAAAGCAGCCGATTGCCAGTCGTATCCTCCCGAAGTTTTTAAAGCTTCGATCTGAGCAGCAGTAAAAGAAGGAGCCTGACCAATACTGGCCTGAACATCATTGCGCAGGCTTGCCCATTGACTGGCGTTCATTAAATTTAGTTTTTTCGATACATTCTGAAACCCCACATAACCCTGATACGAAATATTGTCCTGACCCTTTGTTCCTTTTTTGGTTGTGATGATGACCACGCCATTTGCCCCACGGGAGCCATAAATAGCAGTTGCAGAGGCATCTTTCAGTACTTCAATAGATTCGATATCACCCGGGTTAATCGTCGAAAGGACATTGACAGTCGCTCCGGCGTTAGATACTCCTGCCGTACTGTTGTTATTGTCGTTGTAGATTAAAATTCCGTCCACTACATAAAGCGGTTCGTTACCAGCCGTAATAGAGTTTCCTCCTCTGATACGAACACTGGAAGAGGCTCCGGGACGTCCCGAACTTTGTGTGACTACCACCCCCGGTATGGCACCGCGCAGTAAGTTATCTGCCGATGAGGTAACCTGACTTAAATTGGCCTTTGGTACAGAGGACACAGCACCAGTAATGTCTTTTCTCTTTTGAGAACCATAACCAACAACCACCAATTCGTCCAGTTCCTGACGTTCTTCTTTTAGATGAATGGTAATTGGATTTTTTTCGACTACAACTTCTAATTTTTTATATCCGATGTAGCTTATGATTAAAGTATAAGGGAATTTTTGTCCGGTTTGAAAGTAAAATTTTCCTTCGGCGTCCGTCTGAACACCGTGTGTAGTTCCTTTAATAACAACAGAAGCGCCAATAATAGGCTGGTTGGTGATGTCGTCTACCACTGTTCCATCCAATTTCGATTGTATAAGTGGGGTTGTATTTTGGGCATTAATTCCTGCCGATAGCAGCAGGAGAAACAGGAATGAGTATATTTTTAATTTTTTTTTCATTTCTTTGTACTGGTTTAAGTAATTAACAAGAAGCCCTGAAAGTTGAATTTTCAACTCTCTGACGGTATTCTTGATTTAGTGATAAATGTTCTTTAAGCCTCGCCATTTCTGTTGCCGCAGAAATGGCTTTTTTTATTTACAGCAACAGCCTTGCATATTTTTCATTTTGTTTTTTTTAGTTGTTAATTATTTTCTTTTTAAAGTATAGGTATAGTTTCAGTACTCCTTTTGATACAAATGAATGCATCAAACCGACTTGGAAATTTCAATAAAGATTTTGTGGTGTATTTAAAAATTCGTTTTTAAAATGATTCGGTACAAAAAAGGAATCGAATGCAAACGAAAAAAGGCTGAGATTTAGCAACAGAAGCACATATAACAAAAAGTGTTATAAGTATATTTTTTAGGAAGAATGTAATACGATATGCTTTCGGTTGTTTTCAAAATATAATTTTTTTGGTTTCAAATATTATTTTAAACTCTACTAATCCTATAGACAAAGTTAATTTTAATATAATAAAAACCAAAAGTTTGCTTCTTTTTTTTTGAAAAAGATAAAATTTTGAGATGTTTTTTATCTGTAAAAATAAGTTAATTATTTGTTTTTCAATGAATTATGTTTTTGAGCAAGATGTTAAAAAAAAGTATAAGCTTCTATTTTTCCAATTAAAAAATGTAGTACTTTATACTTAATTTTCTAATTTTTAAGATCTTATCTCATTTTAAAATAAGGCAAAAACGTCAGCTAAAAGTCATTGGAGTCTCCAAAAGATGATTTTTTTTAAAAACGTAACTTTTATAGGTACGACTTTATTATAAGAATGATGGTCGGCAAATGCATTTTTAGGTTGAGATGGGATAATGAAGTAGAGAAATTGATTAAAGTATTGTGAATTAGTTGTTTGTGTGTTAAGTTGTGCGTAATTTTATAGGTTGTAGGATCGTCTGAAAGGAAATTTACGGAATAAAGAAACCAAAACCTCTGATCCTAAAAAGCTATTTGATTTTTTCGGGGAGTAATCCAAAGAATTAAGCTAAATTTATATTCTTAAAAAAGTGATAAGAGAGACTTAGAGAAGTAAAAATTAATGTTTTTACAAAAAGTGTTTTTTGCTTAAAAAACAACCGTTATGATTAAAGTTGAAGAAGCATTACAAAGAGTTGAAGCGAACTGTGTCAAAATGCCTACGAAACGAATAGCAATACTCAAAGCATTGGGTTATGTTTTGGCCAATAAGGTGATTTCGCCAATCGATATGCCGCCGTTTCGTCAATCGGCGATGGATGGTTATGCTTTTATTCACAGTATAAAACATCAGTACGATATCGTAAGTACTTCTCAGGCGGGCGATCATTCCAATTTGAAACTAAAGGCCAATGAAGCAGTCCGAATCTTTACCGGTGCTTTTGTACCCGATAATGCAGATACGGTAGTAATGCAGGAGCATGTGATCGCCAATAAAGATTCTATTTTGATTGCTGTCATGCCTTCAAAAGGCACAAATGTTCGCTTAAAAGGAGAACAAATTGCTAAAGATAATGTTGTTTTTGAGGCAGGAACTTTAATAACTCCTGCGGCAATTGGTTTTTTGGCGAGTTTAGGAATCACAGAAATTGAAGTGTACAAAAAACCGAAAGTGGCTATTTTGGTAACAGGAAATGAATTAGTAAAACCTGGTGAAAAACTAAAAAAAGGAAAAATTTACGAAAGTAATTCGGTTATGCTTCAGGCTGCTCTTGAAACGGCAGGAATAAGCAAAACAAAAGTCTATCGCGTAAAAGACGATCTGAAAGCTACAAAAAAGTCATTAAAAGAGATTTTAAAAAAATATGATATTGTTTTAGTTTCTGGCGGAATTTCGGTAGGAGATTATGATTTTGTCAAAGAAGCTTTATTGCACAATGATGTCAATGAACATTTTTATAAAATCAACCAAAAACCGGGCAAACCTATGTTTTTTGGGTCAAAAAATGGAACCTTAGTTTTTGCTTTACCCGGAAATCCGGCTTCATCCCTGACTAATTTTTATATCTATGTTTATCCGGCCATCAGAAACAGAATTGGGCTTTCTGAAATTCACAGAACAAAAATAGTCCGAACGCTAAATTCGGATGTTAAAAACGATACAGGCAAAACATTATTCTTAAAGGCAAGATACGACGAAACAAATGTCACAGTCTTGGACGGACAAAGCTCCGCAATGCTCAATACATTTGCCGTTGCCAACGGTTTGCTAATCGTTCCCGAGGATGTTGAAGCCTATGAAAAAGGAACTTTAGTGACTGTATTGCCGATTGATTAGAGGAGTTTTAGATTGTAGATTTTAGATTGTAGAAGAAAGGTGCTAGAAGAAAGAGAAGCTGTATGTAAATAAAACGATATTGAGGAGCAAACTTGAAACTATATTGTAGAAGAAAGATGCTAGAAGAAAGAGAAACTGTATATAAATAAAACGATGTTGAGGAGCAAACCTGAAACTTGAAACCTGAAACCTGAAACCTGAAACAAATAAACAGTTAAACAACCAAACGATTAAACAATAAAAAAATGACCCTATTAAGTTCCGAAAACCTATTGCTATTTAGTTTTGCATTAATTGTTATTGCATTTTTATATTCTAGTGTGGGACATGGAGGAGCATCGGGATATTTGGCTTTGATGACCATTTTTGCTTTTCCGGTGGCGGTGATGAAACCTTCGGCTTTGTTGCTGAATTTATTTGTATCCAGTATTTCGTTTTTCTTTTATTATCGGATGAATTATTTCAGGCCAAAATTGTTTTATCCCTTTGCAATCGCGTCAATTCCAGCAGCATTTATAGGTGGATTTGTCACATTAGATAACAGTATTTATAAAGCAGTTTTAGGAGTAGTCCTGGTTTTTGCAGCGTTAAGGCTGTTTGGAGTTTTTAATTTTAAAGAAAAAGAGGCTGTTAAAATCAACCTGCCGTTTGCCTTAACAATTGGTTTTGCGATCGGATTATTATCCGGAATGTTGGGAATAGGCGGAGGTATAATTTTAAGTCCAATATTATTGTTTTTGGGATGGGCGTCTGTAAAAGAATCAGCGGCCATTTCGAGTTTATTCATATTTGTGAATTCTTTTGCGGGAATGTTAGGTTTTTTTATGGGCGGAAAAACAATCCCTGTCGAAAGTTTTTATTTAGTTCCGATTGCAGTTGTAGGAGGAGTATTGGGAGGATTTTACGGAAGTGGTTATTTCTCAAACAAAACGCTGAAAATAGTTTTAGGAACCGTAATTTTAATGGCAAGCGTCAAATTGATTTTTCCTTAATAATGGAATAATAAAAAGAGAGTAGGAATGTAAGGTCTATCCTTTAAAGTTAAATTTTCTCTCCTTTCAACCTGAAACTTGAAACCTGAAACAAAGAAAACCTGAAACAAAGAAAACCTGAAACCTGAAACAAGAAAAACCTGAAACAAAAACTAAAAACAATGGAAACACTAACAGCATTTATTCTTTGTGGAGGAAAAAGTTCCCGGATGCAGTCAGAGAAAGGATTGGTTTTGTTTCGGGGAAAGCCTTTTATAGAGCACATCATCAGTGCGATTTTGCCTGTTACAGCAGAAGTAAGACTGGTTACTGCATCAAAAGAGTATGATTATCTCCCGTATCAAAAAATACCCGATGTTATTGCAGACAAAGGGCCGTTGGGAGGGATTTACACTGCTTTATTACAGTCTGAAACCGAATTTAACCTGATTTTGAGCTGTGATATTCCGTTAATTTCAACAGAATTGTTACAGGAGTTACTCTCAAAACATACGGAAGAGGCAGGAATTACCGTTTTTGCTTCGGAGAGCCGAATGCACCCACTGATCGGAATTTATTCCAAAAAGATGATCCCTTTTATCAAAAAGGCTATTGATTCGGACGTACTAAAAATGATGGATTTACTGGCCGGAATACCGCATCAGATTATTAATCTGGATGAAAGTGAGATCATTCCTTTAACCAATATTAATTCGGCTGATGAATTAAATGATTTGAA
The DNA here is from genome assembly GCF_048514875.1 of Flavobacterium sp. T12S277. Lineage (NCBI taxonomy): Bacteria > Pseudomonadati > Bacteroidota > Flavobacteriia > Flavobacteriales > Flavobacteriaceae > Flavobacterium > Flavobacterium sp. T12S277. The sequence goes on from NZ_JBLYEG010000011.1 coordinate 173,805, forward strand.
TGCTAATTTAAGTTAGAAGATTATGCAAAGCTTAAGAATACCAAAACTAACGATTGTAGGCGCAGGACCGGGTGATGCTGAACTGATTACGATGAAAGCCATAAAGGTTTTAGAGCAGGTCGATGTGGTTTTGTATGACGCTTTGGTCAATGAAGAATTGTTAGCTTATGCAGCAAATGCCGAAATTATTTTTGTGGGAAAACGACTGGGCTGCCATGCTTACACGCAGGATCAGATCAACGAACTGATCGTGTCAATGGCAAAGCGGCACGGACATGTGGTTCGGTTAAAAGGAGGCGATCCGTTTGTTTTTGGAAGAGGGAGTGAAGAAATTGAATTTGCAGAACAATTTGGAATCGAAACGGCAATTGTTCCCGGAATTTCATCTGCGTTGGGAGTTCCTGCCTCGGCTGGAATTAGTATTACACAGCGCAAAGTGGCGGAAAGTTTTTGGGTCATTACCGGAACAACCTCAGATCATAAGCTGTCGAAAGATATTCATCTGGCCTCTAAATCGGATGCGACCGTAATTATTTTGATGGGAATGCACAAATTAGAAGAGATCATTGCTATTTATCAGCAGAACAGAACCGACAATCTTCCAATTGCCATTATTCAAAACGGAACGAAAAAAACAGAGCAAAAAGTGATTGGAACTATTGGTTCAATTGCTAAATTGGTTGCTGAAAAAAATATAACATCGCCGGCTATTATTGTCATTGGCGAAGTAGTGAAAAATACGTCAAGCTGGATTTCTTATTTTCAGGAACATTTTGAAGATGAGTTTATTTTTCAGAATTTAAATTTATAAAAATGATTGAGATTAAATATTTTGGAGCTGTTGCCGAAAGAACCCAATGTGAACTTGAAAAAGTAGCTTTTTCTGAAGTGTCACTGCAGGAACTATTGCGTGATTTAGACCAGAAATACCAATTTGATTCGCTTGTTTTCAGCGTAGCGGTAAATCAAAAAATAGTTTCAAAAACCGTAGACTGTACGTTGCAGACGAATGATGTGGTTGCTTTATTGCCGCCATTTGCAGGAGGATAATCAAAAAACAGAGCGTCTGTAAAGAAGTAAAAAAACATACAGATTTATTGGTCCCGAATTCACGAGTTATTTTTTTGAATTAGAAATAGAATTCGTGGCCAAAGAAAAATCTTTTTAATCTGTGGCAAAAAAAATAGAAGTAATGAGTAAAAATGTATTTGTAGAAGGGCCAATCAGTCCTGAATTTATAGCCGAGTCGATCGCAAAACACCAGTCCAAACACACGATTGGGGCGCACAATATTTTTTTAGGACAAGTTCGTGCCGATGTCATTCATAATAATACCGTTGTGGCTATCGATTATTCGGCTTATACGGATATGGCCAACGAAGCCTTGCACACCATTCGCGAAAGAGCGTTTGCTAAATTTGATTTGACTTGTATGCACATTTACCACAGTTTGGGCGTTGTAAAAGCGGGCGAAATTTGTTTGTTTGTCTTTGTTTCGGCAGCACGACGCAAACAAGTTTATGAAGCAACAGAGGCTATTGTAAACTGGGTCAAAACCGATGTACCCATCTTTGGGAAAGAAATGTTTGAAAACGATACCTTCACCTGGAAACAGAATTCCTAATAAGATACAATGGTAGATATTACGCATAAAATAAGCACCTTAAGAAAAGCAACCGCCACCGCAATTGTAAAAGTTAGTAAACAAGAAACAATTGACGCTGTGACCCATAATTTAGTGCCCAAAGGAAACGTACTCGAAATGGCAAAAACGGCGGGATTGTTTGCGGTTAAGAACACGCATTTATCGATTCCGGATTGCCATCCGATTCCGATTGAATTTACTTCGGTGGAATATAAAATAGAAGGCCTGGAGATTCAGATCATTTTTACGGTAAAAACCGTTTATAAAACCGGTGTTGAGGTAGAGGCGATGCATGGAGCATCAATTGTAGCCCTTACCATGTACGATATGTTGAAACCGATTGATAAAGAAATCGAAATTTCGACCATAAAATTGATTGAGAAAGAAGGCGGAAAAACGTCTTTTAAAAATAAATTTCCGAATGCAATAAAAGCGGCTGTTTTTGTTTGTTCTGATTCTATTTTTGCGGGTGATAAGGAAGATCGTTCGGGAAAAGTTATAGTCGAAAAATTAAATTCGTATGGAGTTGAGACGCCGCATTATGAAATTATTCCTGACGAACTTGCTATTATTCAGGAAAGAACAAAAACGTTTGCCAAAGAACACCAATTGGTGATTTTTACGGGTGGTACGGGTTTGTCTCCACGAGATGTTACACCGGAAGCTTTAGCGCCAATTTTAGAAAGCAGAATTCCCGGAATTGAGGAAGCGATTCGGGACTATGGACAGCAGAGAATGCCTTATGCGATGTTGTCCAGAAGCGTAGCCGGAACTTTGGGCAAGAGTTTAGTTTTGGCTTTGCCGGGTTCGACCAACGGAGCAAGAGAGTCTATGGATGCGGTTTTTCCGCATGTGATGCATGTTTTTCATGTTTTAAAAGGTAAAAATCATGACAGCCTTTAACACTAGTTTGACGGATGGTTTTGGACGCAGACACAATTATCTGCGCATTTCGCTGCTGGAAAAATGCAATCTGCGTTGTACGTATTGCATGCCGGCAGATGGTATCGCACTGTCTCCAAAAGCCAGTTTAATGACTGCCGATGAGATTTTTGGTATTGCTCAGACTTTCGTGCAACAGGGTGTTGATAAAATACGATTAACAGGCGGTGAACCGCTTTTGCGAAAAGATTTTCCGGAAATCATTTCAAAACTGGCTGCTCTTGATATTTCGGTTTCGATGACTACAAACGGAATTTTGATCGACCGCCATATCGAGGTTTTAAAGCAGTTTAATATTAAAAAGATCAACTTAAGTCTGGATACGCTGGTTGCGTCGAAATTTCATTCGATAACGCTTAGAAATCAGTTTGACAAAGTTGTCGACAATCTGCATTTACTTTTGAATCATGATTTTCAGGTAAAAGTAAATGTCGTTTTAATAAAAGGTTTTAATGATAACGAAATTGTTGATTTTATTAAACTAACCCGTTTTTTGCCCATTTCGGTGCGATTTATTGAGTTTATGCCGTTTGCGGGAAATGAGTGGGACAGGAGCAGAATGGTTTCGCAAAAGGAGATTCTTTCCTGGGTAGGGAATGGTTTTTCAAAACAGGAAATTATAAAACTCAAAGACGAAGAAAACTTTACGGCGAGAACCTATAAAATAAAAGACTTTCAGGGAGATTTCGGAATTATAAGTTCAATTACAAATCCGTTTTGTGACAGCTGTAACCGAATTCGCTTAACCGCCGATGGAAAAATAAAAAACTGTCTTTTTTCTAATGCAGAAACGGATCTTTTAACCCCTTTTAGAAACGGTCTGCCGATAACGGATCTCATTTCAGCAGCTGTTCAAAGTAAAAAGAAGGTTCGTGCCGGAATGGTAACGATGGATGAAATGAATGATCCTGCAAAACATTTTGATAACCGCAGCATGATCGCCATTGGGGGATAAATTACGAGTGATTTAAAAAGGTCCTTCTTTCGGCACTCAAAGTGATATCCGCTTTGTCCGGCTGAGCGAAGTCGAAGCCCTTTAAACACAAAAAAGGTTCAACTTTTATCAAGTCAAACCTTTCTGAAGATTATTTTTTCTTTTTGGCTTTCGCTTTTTTCTGAGCTTTCGCTTTCTTTTTTGCAATTTTTTTAGCTTTTGCTTTGTCTTTCGCTTTTTTAGCTTTTTCTTTTTTCTTAGCTGCCGCTTTTAGTTTTGCTTTTTTAGCTTTTTCTTTCTTCTTATCATTTTTAGCTTTCTCTTTTTTCTTAGCTAATTTCTTTTTGGCTTTGTCTTTTTCTTTGTCTTTCACTTTTTTGGCTTTTTTAGCGGCTTTATCTTTTCCGGTTTCCTCGGTTTTAACTGCCTGATTAGTATCTTCTTCTTTTGATTTCGTAACAGTTGTTTGTACAGCAGTTTTTTCTACTGGCTTAGCGGCTGGTGTTACTACTTTTTTTACCGGTGCTTTTGCTGCTGCCGGTTTTGGTGTAGTTGAAGTCGCTGCAGCCGTTTTTACAACCGCCTTGGCAGGTGCTTTTGCTGTAGTACTTGCAGCTTTGGTAACAGAAGCTGCAGGAGCTTTAGGGGTTACCGGTTTTGCTGCTGTTGGTTTTGCCGCTGTTGTTGGTTTAGCAGGCGCCGCTTTACGAACGGGTGCTTTTTTAACAGGAGTGCTGGCAGGTTTTGCAGTTTCTGCAGCTGGTTGAACAGCTTCAGGTTTTACAGAATCGATTTTTTCCGGGGTACTTTCTTCGGGTTTGTTTTCCATATAAATGTGCTTTTAGGTAAGGTTATTATTAGCAATGTAACTAAATTGTTAAGTTATAGTTAAGTAAAGATAATTATAAAACATGGTATTCAATGTTAAGTTTTCTTATAAAAATTAACATTAAGTATTTGAAAGTGAATTGTTTGGTTTTTTAGCTGAAATCTGAAACCAAAATTTCTTAACAATTCTACATGGAAAATGGGAGGAGTTGATTGTTAATTGTGAAATGTTAATTGTTAATTATTAATTGTGTAATGCAAACTGTGAAATGTAAACTGTGAGATGTAAACTGTGAGATGTGGGCTGTGAGCTGTAAATTGAAAACTGTACACTGTACACTGAGCTCATTAGCCCAGATGGGAGTGGCATCCTTTTGTGCCGGGGTTCGGGACAAAAGATACAACGGACAGCTGGAAACAGCTCCTTATATTAAATATTATTTTAGAAATTGCTCCATTGTAATGGAAGAGAGCAGGACGCAATTGTGTGAGGGGAGAGAGATGCGGTGTAGAGACGCACTGCTGCGCCTCTACGAAATGATTGTAAAACGAATTACTTTTTCTTTCCTATAAATCGGATAACGGAACCTTTTCCGTTGTGGAAAAGACCTTCATTGAGTTCGATTTCTTTTTCTTTCAGTGTGATGATCTCATAATCGGGAAAGTCAGATTGAATTTCTTCGATCGAAAATAAAGAAGCAATATCTTTTGGTCCGCCCACTTTATCGTTGATGGCCAGATATTCGAGGTGTTTTTTGCTGAACGCTTCAAAAAGAATATAACCTCCTTTGCGCAGATACTGATCGAGTGTTTTGTGGATCACCGATTTAATTTCTGCCGGAAAGTGTGCATAAATTAAAGCAATGGCATCAAATTGTTCCGGTTGATAGTTTAGGGTTTCGAGTTCTCCAACCTGATAGTCGATGGTGATATTTTGAGATTGGGCTAGTTTAAGAGCTTTGCTTTTCCCTTCTGAACTAATATCGAATGCCGAAACGTTCCAGCCCAGTTTAGCAGCAAAAACGGCATTTCGGCCTTCACCTTCGGCAGGGAAGAGAATGGTTCCGGGGTCTAGTTTTTCTAAGGTTTCTTTTAAATAGTTGTTGGGCGCGGTGCCATAGGCAAATTCTTCGGTGCTGTAACGGTCGTTCCACCGTTCGGTCCAGGAGTTGGTCATGATTTATATATTGAAATTAATGATTAAAGGTTTGTGATCGCTCAGCATCGTCCAGTCGCGGTAAGTGCCAACTTCGACAGTATCTAAAACGGCTATGAAATCTTGTGAGGCAAAGCAGTAATCCAAATGATAGGGTTTGTTTTCATGCCGGTAAAGATATAAAGTAGGATGCTCTTCTTTGCCCTGCTCCTGATTGAAATAGGTATGATAGGTGCTGAAAATCTTTTTTTCGCTCAGTTTATTTACAACGGTACTATGGTTTCCTTCTCTTCGGGGTTTGTCCCAAATCGTATTACTGTTAAAATCTCCAATCAAAATGGTTTTGTGTTCCTTGATCAGATCTGCATAGTAATTAATCGCTTTCCAAACCTGAGTTACATATTGGCCGTCTTTGTCCTGTGGATTATTGGCCCAAACCGCAAACAATGTAAAATCAACGGCTCCGCCCGTAACCGCTATTGGCAAAATGTTTTTGAACAGCGGATTATGGCAGTCCAACAATTCAAACTTATAAGTGCTATAGGAGAAAACACCAAGTCCTTTATGGGGATTGGTTCCGTACCAAAGAATGTCGTTTGGCAATTTTGTATCGGTTTGGAATTTTAGATTTTCAGGATTTTCGCATTCAGAGATAACAGCAATATCGGCATTATAAGCGTCAAGAAAGCCTGCTTTTTTTCTGAATGCCATATTACAATTCCATGCTATAATTTTCATAAGCTGATTTTCCTGTCTGAGAAAAGACCCTCTCAAATATACCAATTTAAAAGGTGTTATCGAGGGGCTCGAAGAATAAAAAATGCCCTTTTCAGAAATCGAAAAGGGCAGGTAGAATATCGTAATTTCTGGCAAATTAGTTACGTAATTGTACGTAATTTTTATAACAAAGAATACTCGCTTGCTTTGTTTGAAAGCTCCATCAGGTTTTTTACTTTTAGTTTTTTCATTAAGTTAAAACGATGCACTTCGGCAGTACGCTTACTGATTTTAAGAGTTTCGCCAATTTCCTTATTTCCTTTTCCGGATAATAAAAGAGACAGAATTTCTTTTTCTCTCTTAGTAATCGTGATTTCTTCGGCTAAAGCTTGTTTAGGCCCTAATGAAACAGTACAATGCACAAAGTGATGAATCAAAATTCCTGAAACATCACCGCTGTAATATTTTCCTCCATTTAAAACTGTATGTAGGGCTTTTAAAAATTCTTCTTTGCTGGAATCTTTTAGTAAATACCCTTCGGCACCTGCTTTCAATGCACCTAATACGTATTCTTCAGATTCATGTGTGGTGAGTATAATAATCTTAACCTTATTATTTTCACTTCTAAGTTTTTCGACTACTTCAATACCCGTTAAATGCGGCATACGTATGTCTAGTATAAGTAAGTCTGGCTCACTTGCAGCAACAGCTTCGAGTGTATCGATTCCATCTGTAGCTTCGCCTACAACTTCTATGTTTACTTCGTTTTCCAACAAAGATTTTATTCCATCCCTTACAAAAACATGATTATCCGCGAGGACTACCCGAATCGTTTTACTCATTATTTATTTAATTGTTACTTCAAGATGCTACGTATATTTGTCTAAATTGACTAAGCAAATATACGTAATATGGATTAAGAATCAAGTAGGTGTGGGGGCTGAAGGAAATGTTTCTTAAATTAAGTTTGAAAATTATAGTCCTAACGAGGCTTTTATCAGATTTAGATTTTCTTCGGAATAATTGATTTTTAGGGCTTCCTGATGTCCTTTGTCGGACATTTTATCCCAGGTTTTTTTGATGATGTTTTTGAGTTTCTCCTCATCGTGTTTGTGCACAAAAGGATCCAAATAATATTCTAAAAAAACCAAACAAATTACATCTTCAAGCAGCTGTGTTTCAGCGTCTTTTTTAAGTAGTTTTTTTTCAATCAAAAAGGAAACACGATCAATAAATTCAGGAGCATATCCTACTTTCTCTAATATTCCTGCAGTGGTTTTTGCGTGGAATTTTTTAAGCTCTTCTCTCCATTTTAAATACCCCACACGATCCATCGGATAGGATTCGCGTGCCACTTTCCATCGGCAAATGTGCTGTGCTTTCGAAGCAATCTGAATTTGTTCTGAAGCCTCAGGTTCAAACTGCATCAATCGTTTATACATCCTGTCAGAATACAGTAATTCCTTCGGATAGGTTGTATTTTGATCGGTTTCGATATTAGGATCCTGAGCGTTCTCAGCATCAATCAATTGGCTGGCTTTTTGAAAAGGTGTGTTCATTTTTTAGAGAAATAATAGATTTCAAAGATACAGAAATTAGTGATTGGGTAGGTTTTTTCGGCAGTGAGAAGTATTGATTTGTTTTGTTGCACCCTGCAAATCCGTTGAGTTTGCCAGTATTTTATACTTTCTTTTGTAATTGTGTTATTTTTCTTAAATTAGAGGAAGGGTTCTGCTTAAAAAAATCATAAAAAATGAGCAGTAACGATTTTTGGCCCGGTTTTTTCTAGTGTGGAGTCATAATAAAAATTTAATGATATGAAAAAAGTACTTTTACTATGCGCCCTAATGTCTGTGATCTTAAGTTGTAAGTCGGTTGCAGTTAAAAAAACAAACACGAATGAAACAACTTCTAAAACAACTTCAGAAGAAGAAGATTTAAGTGTTTATTTTGAAGCTACTGGAAATGAACCGTTTTGGGGATTGAAATTTGGAAAAGATAAAATTGTTTTTACATCGTTGATCGAAGGAATGGAATCCATCAGTTTTAATGCTGTTGAACCCATCAGAGCAATGGATGCCAATGTAAAGATGTACAAAGTAAACAATGGAAAAACTTCGGCCACCATTACCATTCAGCAATTTGAATGTACCGATTCAATGTCGGGAACTGTTTCTCCTTATACGGTTAAGGTAGAGATGAAGGACCAGACCTTAAACGGCTGTGGTAAATACATTACCGATTATCGTTTGCATGATATCTGGGTATTGGAAGAGTTAAATGGAAAAAAAGTGACTGCTTCTGATTTCCAAAAAGAATTGCCAAGAATTGAAATTAACGCAGCTGAGAATAAATTCATGGGATTTGGGGGATGTAATTCAATAGGAGGAACCATTTTCTTCGAAAAAGGATTGTTGCGATTCTCTGATGTAATTTCAACTATGATGGCTTGTATGCCGGGTAACAAAGAAGGAGAGTTTGTGCAGGCATTACAAAGTACAAACACTTATTCAATTGGAGATCTAAGATTGACATTGTCTAATCCTAACGGAAAACTATTGGTATTTAGAAAGGTAGATTAAATCCCATCTTATAAAAAACTATAAAATTTGCCATTCCGATTGTGATGAATCTCCCGGGTTAATGCTGTAAAAAGACAGTATTGTTCACGAGAACTCATTGATTGGAATGGCAAATTGCATTTAGATAAAAAGGGAAAGGAGTAAAAAATACACAGTTGGTGTACTTATTCCAGTTCCTTTGTTTTTTGTTCTTCCTCGTCTTCTACAAAATCAAGTTCTAAAGCGCGTACCGTCTGAACAGCATTTCCGGCAATACCGCGAATCGAACCGTACATTCCCAAAGTGTTGTGAACTACTTTTTCGATTTGTTTTTCACGTTGCTTCCAAATACGCTGCATGGCTCTTTTTTCGGAGTCCAGATCACTTTGCATCTGTGTGAAGCCCTCGACAATTCCTTCCACCTGTAAGCGGAATTCATTGCTGGTTAAAAAATCATACAACATCGACATTTTATCGCCTTTGTTTTCCTGCGCCTGAACAGCCTGGCTAACCTGTATTAACGATTGACGTAAAACGGCACTTAAGCCTTTAAATTCTTCGTAAGTACAAATCCAGATTCCGTCGCGCATTCCCATGCGGTCCATTCCGGCCGGCATAACTTCAGTCACTAAAACTCCAATATTGGCTCTTTTGGTTCTAATATCGTTTTTGAACTTTTCAATCCAGGCGGGCTGAAAAGCTTTAGTACGTTTACTTTCGTAATAAATAGAACCGCAATTTTGTACCTCCCGGGTATTTACAACCTGAAGACAATCTGCTCCGTTGGCACCTTTTTTTATTTCGTCGATGGTGTCTAACGGGAAATTGCTGGCCAGCCATTCTTCGATCGCCAGTTCCATCACTTCACCTTGCAATTGCATAGAACCTTGTTCCTGCTTGCGTTTCATTTCTTCAATCAGCTTTTTTTGATCGTCAGACTGTTTTTGGTATTCTTTTATTTTTAACTCGTTTTTTTCCTCTTCCTGTTTTCTGATCTTATCGCGTTCTAAAACTAAAGTCGCGTTAAGCTGTTTTTGAGCCTCTGCTTCGATGGCTTCCTTCATTTCGAGTTTTTCGCGCTGAAGCTTAGCAATTTCGCCCTCCATTTTATTAAGCTCACGCAGTTTTTCCGATTTCTCTGAAAGCTCTTTTTCCATCAGCTGCAAACGGTCTTTATTTTCTTCTTCGAGTTTGGTTTTTAATTTTTGAGTAATTTCTTTTTCGGCAACCTTTCTTTCACGGTCCAGTCGTTCAGCAAAAAGTTCGTTCTCCTGTTTCTTTTTGGCTTCAAATTCAGCTTTTGCTTTTTCAAACTGCTCGTTCTTAAGTTCCATTTCTTTGGACTGAGCGTTAGCTTTTTGTTGAAATTCTTTACGGATACTATCTTCCAATTGATGCTTCAAAACATCATTTACATCGATTGGGGTGCCGCAATTTGGACACTGGATTGAAGATTGCTCAGCCATTTTTGTTGGTTTTATTTTGTAGAATTATAATTTGCTAAGATATTTAAAAGTTCCCTTTTTATTATTGGGATTGGTGTTATAAATTGTAATGATTTTTTTATCCGCGAATTCATATCGATTTTAGACATAAAAATTCGTGAATTCGGAACAAAAAAATATAACTAATAAACCCGTTTTATTCGGGAGCAACAAAAAAACTATGAAAAAATCAACCATTGAAGAAATCAGAGAACGTTTTGATAAGGATGTCGAACGATTTTCAAATTTAGAAACTGGACAAGTAGCCACTATCGATGCGACTATTTCGCTGGAATTAATTACCGAAGCCGCCAAAAGGATTGTTCCAACTGCGGTGAATGTTTTGGATATAGGCTGTGGTGCCGGAAATTATACTTTAAAAATGCTTTCGAAAGTGCCGAATTTAAACTGCACGCTGGTCGATTTGAGTTTGCCGATGCTGGACAGGGCCTTTGAAAGAGTTTCAAAAGAAACAAATGGAATAGTGGAGGTACAACAAGGCGATATCAGAGAAGTCCCTTTGGCAGAGAACCACTTTGATATTATTTTGGCAGGAGCAGTTTTGCATCATTTGAGAGACGATCAGGATTGGGAAACGACCTTTGCCAAAATTTTTAAATTATTAAAACCCGGTGGCTGTTTCTTTATTTCAGATTTAATTACTCAGGATACCGAAGTTTTAAACAGCTATACCTGGCAGCGTTATGGCGATTATCTGGAAGAAATTGGAGGGGCCGAATACCGACAAAAAGTTCTGGACTACGTAGAAAAAGAAGATTCCCCAAGATCGATGAATTACCAATTGGATCTGATGAAAAAAGTGGGTTTCACAAAAGTGGAAATTTTACACAAAAACATGTGTTTTGGAGCTTTTGGAGGAATTAAGTAAGTAAGATAAGATGAATTGAAAACTTTTTTTAAGAAAAGCTGTCGTAAGAGGACAGCTTTTTGTTTTTTAGAATGTATTACAACGACAAAAACCAGATAAGATACAATTGTTTTACAATAAGATAATATCTTTTTTATAAGTGTTAAATGGATAATTTTATCAAAAAAAAACCATCGAATATAAAATTATAAATAATGATTTGTTTTAAAAGTTTAAATTTTTAACAAATTTTCTGACAATTTTATATTCGGAATAACAACTAACAAAAAACTATTATTTTGAAAAAAAACTACCTTATTGCTGCAGTTTTTCTGCTTCAATGCTACATTTCCTTTGGGCAAAAGCAAAACCCTATTGGTTGCGGAACCCAATTGTCCCAGAAGGAAGAAACGGCATTTCAAAAATCGCTTTCTAAAATTAAAACCTGGAAAAAAGGGAATACAAAGAAAGCGGCTACCGCTCCTTATCTCATTCCGGTTGTGTTTCACATTTTGACCGATGGAACCAATATCAATAATACTTTTACCAAAGAGCAGATGAAATGCAGAATTGATGATGCATTATTAATCGTGAACAAAGATTTTAATGGTTTGTTTCCCGGATATGCCACAACCGATCCTCGTTTTGACGCTGTTAAAAGTAAAATGAACATTCAGTTTGTCTTGGCGACCGTAGATCCGGAGGGGAATCCTTTAGAAATTCCGGGTTTAGACTGGCATCCCGAAGCACACGTTGCCGACGGTTATGATGCCAGAATTTATGACCACATTTGGTACGGCAAAAACAACAGGTATTATCTGGATGTTTTGGTGGTGGATGAACCCAATACGGGACAGGGGGCTACTGGTTCAGGACATGCGTTTTTACCCATTCAGGATGCCATACCGCGTGTGGCTTTCAACCACAGGTACATTGGGAGTACCTGCGGATCACATGCGAGTGCTACTTTTGCAAAGGTAATGACACATGAGTTTGGCCATTATTTTGGATTAAAACACACTTTCCAGGACGATTGTGATCCGGTTAATGACGGGATGGCGGATACTCCTCCGACCAAAGTTGCGGAAGGCTGTGCCAGAAATGTGTTGAACAGCTGCGGAGTGTATGCCAACACCGAAAACCACATGGATTACAATACGGAATGCCAAAATATGTACACCCGTGATCAGACCAATGCAATGACGTACTGGCTGGAAGATAAAACGGTTGCCAAATATCCGAGAGGATTTTTATGGGAGCCCGCTAATCTTGGTGCAGTTGGACTTATTGAAACTGCTCCTCTGGCTAATTTTAGCAACAGCACAACCGCTGTTTGTTCCGGAAAAGCAATAGCTTTTAAAGACGTTTCTTTGGGATTGCCCAATTCAAGAGTGTGGACTTTCGATGGAGGAACTCCGGCAACTTCAACAGACGTTAATCCGATCGTTACTTACAATACATCAGGAAAGTACAAAGTAACTTTAGAGGTAACCAACTCGCTGGGAACAAATACCAAAGAAGTACAGAATTATATCGAAGTAGATCAAAAATCAAATGTAAATTATACGGAGAGTTTTGCAGGAGCTTTTCCTCCGAGAGGATGGGAAGTTACAAACCCGGACAAAGGTCTTGGATGGGAGAAACGTAAAGGAGTGGGGCACAATGACAGTTCGTGTATGATTATGAACAATGCCGATAACTCAGTATTAGGTGCTTTGGATTATATCAGATTGCCTTATTTTGATTTTACGGCGGGACAAAACAGTCAAATGTATTTTGATGTTGCTTATACCAAGTTTGATGATGTAAGCCCTGATGTTTTAAAAGTACAGGTTTCGACAGATTGCGGACTTACCTGGAATGATGTTTATTCGAAAACGCACACGGTTTTACAAACCACAGCTGTTCCTACCGCTCAGGCCAATAATTGGATACCCGTTACAGATGCCAATTGGCGAAAAGAAGTAGTCGACCTTAATGCATATATCGGGAACAGCAATGTTTCGATTCGTTTTGTAAACGTGTCGGGCTATGGAACACGAGTTTGGATTGATAATGTAAACGTTGCTGTGACGCAGGCTGCTACTCCGGTTTCTGATTTTGCATCCAGCATGAGAGATACGCGTTGTACAAGTCTTACAGCTCCATTTGTAGATGTTTCAACAGGAAATCCAACATCCTGGAACTGGTCGTTTCCGGGAGGAACACCGTCAAGTTCTACCGATCAGAATCCAACAGTAACCTATGATGTACCGGGATCTTATGCCGTAACACTGGCTACTAAAAATGCCAATGGTAGCGGAACAATAACGACTAAAAATAATTTTATAACCATTGTTGATCCTTATAAAACTTCTTTTACCGAAGGCTTTGAAGGTTCTTTTCCACCAGCAGACTGGGAAATTATTAATCCGGACAATAAATTAGCCTGGGAACAACGCATCGGAGTAGGGCATAACTCCTCCTCTTGTATGGTTATGAATAATGCCGACAATGATAAGGTGGGTGAGGTAGATGAAATTATTCTGAGACCAGCTAACTTGTCAGTTGGAGTAACCGATTTTTCATTCGATGTGGCCTATGCTAAATTTGATGCCGTGAGTCCGGATGCTCTGGAAATTCTAGTTTCAAAAGATTGCGGAGTTACTTGGGAAAGTATTTATAAAAAGACTCATATGGAGTTAGAAACATTTGAAAGTGCCGATGCCAACAATTGGATTCCGTCTTTAGACTCACATTGGAGAACTGAAAGAGTCACCCTATCCAGATTTAAAGGAGAACCGAACGTTTTATTTAAATTCAAAAACACTTCAGGGTTTGGCGCAAGAATATGGATTGACAATTTGAAATTTAATTTTGATAGTAAAGAAACTCCATTCTCAGAATTTCTTGTGAAGAGCGATAAATTGTGCAGTGATCTTCCAATTGCATTCAAAGATAATTCAACAGGAGAGCCTACAGCATGGGCATGGTCATTTCCGGGAGGTACACCGTCTTCTTCAACAAGCGAAGAGCCTACTGTTGTTTATGATAACCCGGGAACTTATAATGTGACTTTAACAGCTTCTAATACTTATGGAACAGGAACTGCTATGACAAAAACGGGTGTGGTAGTTATAAAAAGTAAAAACAGCCTTCCGTTTTTAGAAAATTTTGAAGGAAGTTTTCCTGTTCAGGATTGGCAAATCATTAATCCGGGTGAAGATGCTATTACATGGGAAAAACGTTCGGATGTTGGTAAAGGAGACTTATCCTGTCTGGTAATCAATAATGCCGACAACCCGGCAGCTAAGGTCGACGAACTTGTTTTAAAAGCAGTTGATCTTTCTTCTGCGGCAACACCTTATTTGTATTTTGATCTGGCTTATACCCAATATTTCAGCGTTTTTGATCCTGAACCAGCTCCCGATAAGATTGATATTTTGGTATCTTCAGATTGTGGTGTGACGTGGACGAATGTCTATTCTAAAAATCAAATACAGTTGCAAACGGTTTCACCTCCAATTCAGGACGATCCTGCAACAACTACATCAAACGAAACGAATGATTGGACACCAACTAAAGATTCTGACTGGAGAGCCGAAAAGATTGATTTAGGCATCGTAAAACAACAGAAAAATGTTTTAATTAAATTTAAAAGCACTTCAGGTTTTGGAACCAGAATCTGGTTTGATAATTTAAAAGTAGACAACGGCCCTAATTTGGCAGTAACAAAACCAAGAGAAATAAACAATCTGAAAGGAGTTCAGGTATATCCAAATCCTTCCACTAATGTTTTTCATGTGGTAACACCATCTACTGCTGATAATTATACAGTTACCGTTCATAGCGCCGAAGGAAAAATGATTTATACCGAAACTTTTGCCGGAGGAAATAACACCGAAAAAGCGATTAATTTATCGGGAAAAACAAGAGGAGTATATTTTCTTAACGTAACTTCTTCAGCTAAAAAAACTTTCACTCAGAAAATCATAAAGCAGTAGTTTAGTCTGCTATAAAAAATAAAGAGACTGTGTCCGTTTGGGATACAGTCTCTTTTTTATTTAATTATTTTACTAAGAAATATTTTTTAATTGTGGTGCCGGAAACTTGTTTCGAAGATCAAATACCAATTCCGAAACTCCGTTTTGCTGCAAATAATCTAATTTTTCTACTGCTTCTTCAAGAGTTGGAACATGGCCTTTAGGAATCCACCACATTGCTGTATGTGCTTTTCCATATTTAAAAAACCATTCTTTTCGTCGTTTTAAAAAATCGCTGTGAAAAGTCTTGTACATATAATGCTCTAATGTTT
This sequence comes from Flavobacterium sp. T12S277, assembly GCF_048514875.1. Taxonomy (NCBI): domain Bacteria; kingdom Pseudomonadati; phylum Bacteroidota; class Flavobacteriia; order Flavobacteriales; family Flavobacteriaceae; genus Flavobacterium; species Flavobacterium sp. T12S277. Next base: position 189,234 of record NZ_JBLYEG010000011.1, read on the forward strand.
CCACATTTTCCCAAACAGAAATATTAATAATAATCTGCTCATCATTATACGGATTAGGACTTGTCGTATTATAACTCTCATCTTTCAACCTCCACACAAAGCCATCACTGTTTTCGGCCAAAATATTCACAAGATCTATATTGTCTTTAAACTCTTTCATGATAGGATCGTTTATATCAATACCTTTCATTTTGGCAATATTAATTTCGGCTAAATGGTACTCGCTCATAAAATTGTAAAGTTTTGAATAAGAGGCAAGTTAGTTTTTTTATCGAAATTAATTTTGTAAGTAAATTAATATCACAAAAAAGAGTAGAATTTTGAAATTAAACGATATCCACTACAATTTTTCCGATAGCCGAACCATCGCTAACCGCTTTATGAGCCTCTATTGCATTATCTAAAGTAAATTTTCGGGGATCAATAATAGGTTTTAATTTTCCTTCTTCGATAAATTTTGCAGCTTCTTTCAGGATGTCTCCGTGATGTTTTCTGCCTTCACCGCTAATCATTGGATGCAAAACAAAAACACCGTGTAAACTTGCAGATCGAAGGGATCCCGTAGCTAAATTGTGTGTTCCAAAAGCATAACAACTGGCAATCTGACCATAATGGCGAATGGCTTTAAAAGAATCGTCTAAGGATGTCCCGCCTACAGTATCGTAAATAATATCAAAACCTTTTCCAGCTGTAAATTGCTCTACATAATCTTCAACAGTTGCGGTTCTGTAATCAATTGGAGTGGCTCCAAAGGCTTCTGCAATAGCCGCTTTTTCAGGCGAAACGGTTGCATAAACATCGGCACCAAAAATGCGGGCCAATTGTACGACCATATGTCCAACACCTCCGGCTCCGGCATGAACCAAAACCTGATCGCCTTTTTTTACTTTTGCTCTGTCAACTAGGCCCTCCCAGGCTGTTAGCAATACAAGCGGAACGGCTGCGGCCTCTTTCATGCTTAAGTTCTTAGGTTTTAAAGCCAGTAAAGCTGCATCAACAGCAGTATATTCGGCTAAAGTTCCCTGAAGTCCCAGTACACCTCCGGCGAGTCCGTAAACTTCATCACCAACTTTAAAATCAGTAACATCCTTTCCGATGGCTTCAACAACGCCCGCGAGATCAGTTCCTAAAATCGCAGGTAAAACAGGCGATGCGTAAGGCGAAACGCCAATGCGAATTTTGTTGTCGATCGGGTTAACACCGCTTGCGTGAATTTTAACTAAAACTTCTCCGCTTTTTGGAGTTGGTATTTCTATTTCAGTACTGACAAAATCAGACTCGTATGTATTTGTAAAAAGTGCTTTCATTGTTTCTTTAAATTATAAGATTTGTGCCGTTTTGTAAACCTGTATAGGAGAGGAGATGAAAGTTTCACTTTCTTTAATGAAATCCAGTAAATACGATTGATTGTTATGGATATCAAGTCCTGGCTGGTCTTTCCACTCTTCCCAAATAATAAAAACATTTTCACTATGGTGAAGATCATAACGTACACAAGCCTCTTCTTTTCTGGTTTCTGTAATCAAATGATTTAGCATGTTTTTGATTTGTGCTGTATTTTCCGGTTTACTTTTTAAAATAGCAGTTATTGAGATCATAATTATAAAGTTTTAAAGATTTGTTCTAAATGGTTGGTATAGTTCACCTTAAAGATACCAATATTTTCGGCTGTGGCACCTTTTTCAACATCATGAAAATGGAAACCGTCTAATTTCTCCATTCCTACAAATTTATTCATTTTATGGAAACCAAACATAACACCTTCGTCTACAGTTGTTTCTTCAAAAAAATCTCCCGGAAGGGTAAAAGCTGTTGCAGGAGCATTCCAGCTTGTGGTAAGCATGTATTTTCGCCCGTGTAAAAGCCCGCCTGTACCGTAATTAATGTCCGGATTTGTTCTCGTTCTACCGTCGTTTTTGTAAATTCCTTTTTCATGTCCGGCAGTAAAAACGTCGTCAATATATTTTTTAAAAAGATTAGGAACCTGAAACCACCAGATCGGAGTGTGGTAGATCACTAAATCGGCCCAAACGAATTTTTCGACCTCTTTTTCAAGATCAATTTCATCCTGAATATTGGTTGTTTTTATTTCAAATTTTTTACTGTTTGTTAAGTATTCCAAAGTCCAGTCGGTAACGGTTTGATTGAACTTTCCGCCTGAGTGAGCAAAATTTTGCCCGCCGTTGATAATAAATATTTTTTTCATACTATGAATTGCTCTTATGTGTTTGTGTAAGAGATAAGAGTGCTATCTCTCCGATATAATTTAATTTTTTATGCTTTTAAAAGAAGGTAAAACTGCTCGGGGAACTATTTTAATTTTGAAATAGCCTGATTAATGAAATCTAATTCAGAAACGGATAAATCAAAATCCATTGTTTTGGCATTTGAAATGGCTTGCTCGGCATTTCTTGCTCCGGCCAGAACAATTGTAATCCCTTTTTGTAAAGTCGTCCAGCGCAAAACCAATTGTGAGATAGAAATGTGTTTGGCATTGGCTAATGAGCTCAGTTCTTCCACCAAAGTTTTTACTTTTTGAAGATCAAACTGACCAAAATAGCCATTTCGATGATCGTTGTCTTTTAATTTACCATCGGTGAAATATTTACCGGTCAATAAACCTCTTTCCATTGGACTGTAAGCAATAATGCCAATATTTTCCGCAAGTGTTAATGGAATCAGATCCGTTTCAATACTGCGATTTAACATACTAAAAGGAACCTGATTGGAGGCCAATTGAATGGTTTTTTGAGCTTCCTGAACTTGCGATGCACTGTAATTGCTTACACCGGCTGCTCTGATTTTTCCTTGTTGAATTAGGCTTTCCAATGCCTCCATTGTTTCGTGAATGGGAGTTGTAGCATCCGGCCAGTGAATTTGAAGCAAGTCGATATAATCGGTTTGAAGACGTTTTAGGCTTTCTTCAACTTCTTTAATAATATTGTTTTTCGAAGCATATTTGTAAATAGGTACTTTTTTTCCATTGTCTTCAGCATCGAAAAAAAATTCGCCCTTTCCGTTGGTACTTCCGTCCCAAACCAAACCAAATTTTGTCAATACTTGTACTTTCGAACGATTTTGAGTTTTTAGAGCTTCGCCAATCATTTCCTCGCTTAAACCAAATCCGTAGAAAGGAGCAGTATCAATTGTAGTAACACCATGATCGATTGAAGCATGAACAGAAGCAATTGAATCTGCTTTATCATTTCCGCCCCACATATTCCCGCCAATAGCAAATGCACCGTAAGTAATTGTGGATAATTCGAGTTCAGTATTGCCTAATTTTCTATATTCCATAAGTGATGTTTTAGATCGTTTAAAAATTTTTGACAAAATTATACCATTTTTAAGAGTGTTAAATGGTATATGTTTGTGTTTTTTAGGTATATTTGCAGCCACGATATAATAACAGCGATTATGAAAAAAGAAAATTTATACGAACCGTTTAGTGTTTCCTTTGAAACTTTAGATGAATATCCGGATGTAGGAGATCGTCATAATTTTTTTGAATTGGTTTATATTCTGGGTGGAACCGGTTTGCAGTGCATCAATAAAAATGTCTTTGAATATGATGCGGGACATCTGTTTTTGTTGACGCCTGAGGATTGTCATAATTTTACCATTGAAACCAAAACCAATTTTTTCTTTTTGAGGTTCAATGATATTTATTTAAAAAATTCAAGTCTGCAAAACGAAAACATTCAGCGTTTAGAGTATATCCTGCAAAACGCTAATCATCAGCCGGGCTGCATTTTAAAAAATGTTGCCGATAAATGTTTGGTGAAAGTTATGGTAGAGGCTATTATTCGGGAGTATGAAGATAAAGATGTCTATAATAAAGAGTTGATTCAGCAACTGGTTAACACTTTAATTATTGTCGTGGCAAGAAATATCGCGAAGTATTTGCCGGAACAGGTAAATATTGGTTGTGAGGCAAAAGCGATGGACATTCTGCAATACATTCAAAACAATATTTATTATCCTGAGAGAATCAAAGCAGAATCGATTAGTGATTATTTCGGAATTTCAAATACCTATTTAGGACGCTATTTTAAAAAGCATGCCAACGAAACCATGCAGCAGTATATCAGTAATTATAAAACAAAGCTGATTGAGCATCGTCTGCAGTTTAGTGATAAACGAATCAATGAGATTGCTTACGAGTTTGGTTTTACCGATGAAAGCCACTTTAATAAATTCTTTAAAAAGCAAAAAGGGAATAGCCCTTCAGAATTTAGGAAAACAATCAGAATCAGTGCTTAAATAAGAATTGCATTAATTGGTACTAATTTTTTGCCACTGATTACACTGATTAAATAGATTTTAAATCCATGTCAATTTGTGGAATTAATGTTTAAACACGGATTGCACTAATTTTTTTCGCCAAGGATTAAAAGGGGTATATAGATTTGGTAAGTATATTCTTTTTGCACTAGATTTTTCTGTTTTTTGCGGGCGATATTAATAAAAAAGCCTCCTAATGGAGGCTTTATATTTTAAGACCGTTCAGATAACTTTAAACCCTGTCTATCGACCGTTCAGATTTATTTCTACCCTGTCTTATGATTCTTAGACAAAATTACAATAAGATTAGATTTCTAAGTGTAATATTTGATTCTTTTTCTCTATAGACCCGTAAGATAGTATAGGAAAATTTTATCCAATGTAACTTGCAAGTACTTCTAGTTTTTTGTTTACTTGTCGCAATAATTGAGAACTTTCACCATCAACTCTAAGTACTAATTGTGTATCAAATATATTAAAGTTCTCTTCTATCATTGCTGTCACTAATGTGATTTCATATATCCCAATATCAACAAAATGTATTTCTGTTGCTATGTTTAGAAGATCACCATCCTTGTTTCTTTCTTGTAAAATAAACCTATATTTTATCCCTCTCTTTTCCGGATATTGTATTAACACATGAGCAGGATATCTTAATTGGTAGTAGAATATATGATTTATACATCTAACAGTTAAATCTTGAAGTGTATTTGATTCTAATCCACGTTCTATTTGCCTTGTGTCACAATGTTTTTCAAACCATAATTCTACATCTGTGTGGATTACAGCTTTATGAAATTGTCTACCGGTTTGTGTACAGGAATTGGGAGTATACTTCGTTAATGATCCAACTACTACATCACTAGTTGGAATAGTTATTCTTTTTCTTTTCGGTTTATTCTCACTCATCTACTAATTAGTTTCTTAATACAATATTAGTTAATTTTTGAGAATTTACTGTTTTTAAAATACTTAGTTCTAATTAAACTTTAATATAGTTAGTTATAGATCTTATTTCCTAAAATTCTTAGCTTCTAAAAGTACTTTATTAAAGTCTGACAGTTCTTTTTTTTACGCCTTTTCTCAATATCTTCAAAAGTAGTTGTTTTTACTGTCTTTCTCTTCCCACCAACTATAAATTCCGTCGTAACTTCTATAGATTTTTAACCTGTGTTAGTTAGTGAAATTGGTGTCTAAATACGGATTGTACTAATTGGTACTAATTTTTGCCAATGATTATATAGATTAAATAGATTTTAAATCCGTGTCAATTCGCGAAATTAATGTTGAAATCTCGAATCAAAATTCATCCGGGTAGTGCTTGCAACCTTAATTTTTTTACTGTCTGGATGGGTTGGATTTATTAAATAATTGAACTCCTGTGGTACAATGCAACTCGGGACTTTTAAGACTGCAGCTTCGTTGTAATCTATAAAATCATCCCCAATCGTTTGTGTGATTACTATTGGAGGTTTCGAATTCCAGTCTTCCGGTAAGTCTTCTAACTGAACCTCCTGAATGGTAATGTCGTCCGGGATTTCGATTTCAACATAAAAACGATCCAAAGGCAAATCTTCACTTAAATCTAAATGAACAGATACTTCAAGTGTTGCCAATGCTCGGCTTTCGGCAGTATAAACCATGCGGGTATTAAGGCTGTTCCATCGAAAACCCTCAGACATTGAAGCTCCAATTCCAGCTAAAGTCGTGCTTAAGTATTTTTCTCTTTCGATTCTAAAAACCTTCATTTAAGCTAAGTTTCCAAACTCTAATCGATTCAAACTAAACTTCACTTCGTTAATTCCCGTTACGGTGTCGAGCATGTTTTCAGGAGTGCTTCCGCCAATAGATAAATTGGGTTTTTTAAGCCATCTTTGAAATTTTTCTTCTTCATTGTTGAAAACTTCAAGGCCATAATCGATCAGCTCATTGATTAAAATAACCAATTCGCTGTCTCTGCTGTCTAAAAGCAAATGTTCGCTTTTTTTCTTGTTATAAGTCGTTTGAGGAATCCCTACAATCGCCAGAACAGATTTTACAGGATTGTTTAATCGCCTGCTAATGACTTCGATTGAATCATAAGGAATACCGGATCGGATGACTCCAACGCGCTCCAGTTTACTGCTCCAGCTGTACTCTTTGCCATCAGAACTTAAAGTTGATCTTTTAATGGAGATTACTTTTCCGGAGGCATTTCGAATACTTCTTTTAGTATCAAAAGGTTCTGTTTTCTGCGTTAATTTTTCCATGACACAACAAATTTGCTATAAAGATACAACAATTTTGTTGTTCGCTTTGAGGTTTAAAGAAAAATTAACTTAGAGGGAGGATGAAAAAGTTAGATTATCTTCTTGATCACTCGTAATTTATGGGTGTGTTTGTTTATTTCGGGATTGTAGATTCCTAAGTGGTCTAAACGATCAATACGGACTTTTCCACTGGCGTGAATGATGTAATTATTGTCCATAATGATACCAACATGTGTGATATTCCCTTCTTCGTTATCAAAAAAGGCCAGATCGCCGGGCTCACTTTCTTCGATAAAACTCAAAGGTTCTCCGTCAAGGGCCTGTTGTGAGGCATCACGATGAATTTTGTAGCCGTTTAATTTGTAGACCATTTGGGTAAAACCGGAACAGTCAATTCCAAAAGGAGTTTTTCCTCCCCAAAGATAGGGAGCATTCAAATACATAAAAGCCGTGCTTATAATAGCGCTCTTAGGTTTTATACCGCTGGTTTTGGTGCCTTCAAAATCAAAATTTGAAATGTTAATTTCATTATTGTTTAAAAAGGATAATGAAGCGCCAAGCGGAATTGGCAGTAGTAAATTATTCGAAGAAGTAATATAATCAATCAGGTCTGCATTTAGAATAATAGCTTCATTGCTTAATTGGTTGAAATTTGCTTCAGAGATAACCTGGTATTGTTTTGAATCTACCCAGCCTTCATAGTCATCGAACTGAATTCTTATTCGGGCCCATTGATTTTGGCGTTCTAAAATCTCGATATGTTCACCAAACAAAAGTTGAGTAACGATTTCACTTCTGTCACTTGGCTCAGCTCGTACAGGTACTATGGCTAGATTGCAAATTCCGAACATTTAGGGTAATTTATGAGTTGAAAATTAGGAGTTATTTACAAATGAAATAACTCCTAATAAAATAGTATTTAGGCTCTTTCGATAACAATTGCCGAAGCACCGCCACCACCGTTGCAAATTGCTGCAGCTCCGGTTTTAGCATTGTTTTGTTCTAAAACACTTAGTAAAGTTACAATGATTCTTGCTCCTGAGCATCCTAGTGGATGTCCTAATGAAACAGCTCCTCCGTTTACGTTTACTTTGTCGTTATCAAGGCTAAGGATTTTTGAATTGGCTAATCCAACAACTGCGAATGCTTCGTTGAATTCGAAATAATCAACATCACTTATTGAAATTCCTGCTTTGTCTAAAGCTTTTGGTAATGCTTTTGCCGGGCTTGTAGTAAACCATTTTGGCTCCTGAGCGGCATCAGCATAACCTTTTATGTAGGCTAAGGGTTTTAATCCTAACGAGATTGCTTTTTCTTCAGACATCAAAACCAAAGCGGCAGCTCCGTCGTTGATAGTAGAAGCGTTTGCAGCAGTAACTGTTCCGTCTTTAGTAAAAACAGCACTTAACGAAGGGATTTTGTCTAATTTTACATTGGTATATTCTTCGTCTTTTGAAACGATAATAGGTTCACCACGTCTTTGCGGAACTTCTACAGGAACAATTTCGTTGTCAAATTTTCCGGCATCCCAGGCTTTTGCACTTCTTTCATAAGACTGAATAGCAAAATTATCCTGCTCTTCACGGCTGATGTTGTATTCAGACGCACATAAATCAGCGCAAACTCCCATTGCGTTGTTATCGTAAGCATCTGTCAAACCATCTTTCTGCATTCCGTCAAGTAAAGAAGCTGGACCAAATTTAGTTCCGTTGCGCATTTGTACGTAATGTGGAATCAAACTCATGTTTTCCATTCCTCCGGCTACTACGATTTCAGCATCACCACAAGCGATAGCCTGTGCGGCGAACATAACAGCTTTCATTCCTGAAGCACAAACTTTGTTTACAGTGGTAGCGGCAACTTCTTCAGATAAACCTGCAAAAAGTGCAGCCTGACGTGCTGGTGCCTGGCCAACTCCGGCCTGTACCACATTACCCATAAAAACTTCATCAACTAATTTTGGGTCAAGGTTAATTTTTTGAAGTGCGCCTTTTATTGCGGCAGCACCTAATTTTGGTGCGGGTACGGTAGATAAACCTCCCATGAAACTTCCGATAGGTGTTCTAACGGCAGAAACGATAACAACTCTTTTGTTCATTTTCTGTTAATATTAGTTAATCAAGCAAATTTACTCTTTATTTGAATAAATTCAAATTTTGAGGCAATTCGATTGGATTTTAAATTTAATATCAAATTTTTGTTAATTCTATTTGTTTGATAGTGAAGAGGTTTAAAAAAAAGATTGAAAAAAGACAAAAAAAAGCGTCGAAATAGTTGTGAGATATGGAATGTTGTCTTACATTTGCAACCGCAAAACAGAACACGTTTCTTGAGCTTGGAGAGGTGCCAGAGCGGTAATGGAGCAGATTGCTAATCTGTCGACGGGTAACCGTCGCCAGGGTTCGAGTCCCTGTCTCTCCGCTTAATTTTGCCTCGGGGTGTAGCGTAGCCCGGTTATCGCGCCTGCTTTGGGAGCAGGAGGCCGCAGGTTCGAATCCTGCCACCCCGACAAAAACTTTGTCGGAAGTTTTATAACAAATGGACGCATAGCTCAGCTGGATAGAGCACCTGCCTTCTAAGCAGGCGGTCGAAGGTTCGAATCCTTCTGCGTTCACCTCTTGGGACAAATCAGAAAAATTCTGATTTGTCCCTTTTTTTTTGTTGTCTAAGCCCTTGTAAAATAAGAGCATTAGCCTCAATCCTTCATTAATTCTGGTGGTTCGAACTTGATTATTTTCAAAAGTGAGTTTTTCGGGAAAAATCGAACCAATTATCTTTCTTTTTCTTGCTGTTGTGCCTTCTTCGTATAATGTTGCCAGTTGAGAAATATGACTGATAGCCTTATTCAGTAGGGGTTCCACGTTTGCAGTACCTTTAATTCCGGAGGTTAATTTTACTTCGAGCCTGTTTATTCTTTCTTCAGTCTCTAATTTTATTATACGGTAATCATCTGCGTCTAGATCCCCGGCAATTAGTAAATTTCTAGCTTTTGTCAATCTTTCATTAGCCTGATCCAATTCGTTCTTTAATTGACTAACATCACTGCGTTCATGTTTTGTCTTATTTTTAAATACGGATATTATTACTTCTTTATATAATTCTAAAAAGGGTAGTGGTCTTGCGTAATTTTTTATTTCGTCTGCAATTCTTTTATTTAACTCAGGGGCTTTCTCGCGGAACGTACAACCTAACCGACAATGATAGTAATGATAATACTTATAACGGCCTTTAGAAGCACTGCCAGTGAGTAGCTTGCCACATAAAGGACATATTAGATAACCACGAAGAGGTAATGCGGGATCAACTGTTAAAGTAGTTCTTCTAATCCTTTTACGTCCATCGAGTACATCCTGTACATCATAAAAAAGGGATTCAGGAATTAATGGCTCATGCTGACCTTGGGCTAAATGACTTTCTTCATCTTTGTATTTTGGTATGAAGACTTTTCCAAAGTAAATAGGATTACGTAATGCTATCCAAAAACTATTTTTAGTGGCATTTAAACCTTTTTTATTTGCTAATTTCCAGATTTGTTCTGTATTTAATTTTCCCTTAGCTAATTCTTGAAATACCCATCTCATGATACTAGCTTGATCCTCTTTGATGGCAATATGTTTTTTTCCAGTCTCGGAAATTTTATTTATATAGCCTAAAGGTGCGAGTCCCATAACACGACCTTCTTTCTTCGCCCTGCGCATTCCATGGAAAACATTTAATGCTCTGCGATCATTCTCTACTTCAGGTGCCGCAAGGTAAAAGGCAAGCATCATTTTATTTTCCGGGATTGTAAGATCTAAAGGTTGTTCTACAGCCTGTGGTTCAACTCCCAATCTTCGTAAAGTACTTATCATTTGATAAGCATCACCTGCATTACGGCTAAATCTATCCCATTTGGTAAAGAGTACCAAATCGGAATGTCCTCTACGTGCACGAAGCTCCATCAAGAATTTTTTCCATGACGGACGGTTAAATGTTTTTGCAGAATGATCTTCAATAATCACTTTTCGAACCTGATAAGAATTTAATTCACAATATTTGCGTAAACGTTCTTCCTGATCCCTTTGCGAATACCCTTTATCAGCCTGCTCCTCTGTACTTACCCGGATATATAAATCTGCAATTTTCATGATTTCACTATTGATTTATTATACTTATTTACGCCCATTTGCGTGAGGGTAAATTTACGTTTTTTTTGTTTATCTAAATATGTATCAACCACTATTTCAGCCATTTCGTACAGAAAATCCAAGATGGTTTTTGCTTGTTCAACATCTACATTGATACCATCCTTTCTCAATAATTCCATTGCCTTGTGTGGTGTTATTCTATCAATTTCTTCCTCTCTCATCATATACCTCCTTCTATTGATAGCAAAAGCCCGCAAGCGGGCTTTACTTATTAAATTAAAATTGATTCAATTACTCATATAGGAAAATAAATAGTACTCTTTTGATTTCTGTTACGTTTTGGCAGATAACTAATGTAACCATACTCGTTTAGTTCCCGTATGCATTTATGGTATGTTACAGGTCCGGTTATTTTAGCTAACTTCATAATTTCGTGCCTGTAGACCTCAATAGGATTAATAAAACCCTTTTCTGTCCTGAATTGAAGCAATGCAGCATATATACCAATATGAGTGATACTGATACGATGATCTTTTTCTATTGCCTTAAAGAAATCAGATAAAGGTTTTAGTGTTTTCATTATTTCCTGGATTATCAGCTTACACGCATACCATTTTTTTTGGAATGGTTCTCCTGTTGGCTCTCATTTGAATTTTGCAGCTGTTTTACAGTTTCCATTGGTTTATTACCCAATGCTGTTGAGAGTGTTATTTTTCTGGAGTGTTCATCATAAATGTTTACCGATTTAAACTGAGGATTGGCTTCAATATAAAACCGATGTTCATTTCCGTTTTTAATCAAGGTTACGGGCTGCCTATTCCCTTGTTTTAAAGCATCCTTTAATTTATCGGCTTCAGTTTTATTTGATAATTCCTTTAAAGGAAGTTGCAGTACTGCCTTTTCAAGATCATAACCATATCCCGAATGAAATTCTTTAATACGATGATTACCATTGGAATCTTTGTCGTTAAGATCCAATTGAATCCAAGTTTTTTCCTTTTGAACCGCTCGTCCTGCTAATAAATTATAAGCCTGCGATGTGTTAACAGGATTTTCTTGCTCAACTTTAAAGTATTGACTTTTGTTTTCTTCAGGTTTTGATTCGTTTTGCAAAGTGGTTTTATATCCTTCAATTTGATACTGTCCACTCTGGTCTTTAGCAAAAGACAACTCATGGTTCAGCCGTTCCTTTTCGTTGACGTAATAGCAAACTGGAATAGTGAACTGCTCATGACTTTGTTTGATTTGCTGATCAATTTGATTTGACAAATCTCCAAAACCAATACGCTGCACCTGTTCGTACAGCGCTTGGTTGTTCTTTTCCTCTTCTTTTGCATCCCTACGAACCGCAATTTGATCTATTAGTGGCGCAACGATAAGTTTACGTAGAAGACGAACTAATAGATTAGGATAAAGCTGTTTTAGTATTTTGCTCTTTTCCTGCTTGAGCATCTGCAAAGCAAAACGTTCTTCGATATTTTTAGTGCCTTTGTACTTTGTTCCAATACGTTCATAATGATGCAGCTTTTCCTTAAGTAGTGATCTATTGTTTGAAAGACTGAAATTAAACAGTTTACTAAAACGCTCTTCCCTTGAGCGCCACTGGTTCAATTCCATCTCTACTCTGTTAACGGGAAGTTGTTCGTTCATGATTACTGATTACATAGATTGGCTTTTCCTTTTTCTCTTTGCTTCCTTTGGCACTTCTGGTCCATCATCATCGGCGGTTTGGTTTTGCTTTTTACTACCTTGTTTTTCGGAAGCTTGCTGAGTTTCGGATTGCTTTTCTTCTTTAGACTTACGATTATCAATGCGTTGCAAATTGCTGTCATATACATTAATTGTCTTGAATTGCGGACTGGCCTCGATAAACTGTTTAACCTCTTCGCCTTCCTTTAAGAAAGTAGCGGATTGCAGGTTCCCCTTTTTCATCGAATTCATCAAATCTTCTTTATATTTGGGGGTTTCAAGTTCCTTAATCGGGTGTTTTGAAAGTGTTACTTCCAAATCATAACCATAATTTTGATGGTATTGATTTACTTTGAAATTTCCATTAGTTTCAGTTTGTTTAAAGTCAATTTGAAGCCATGAATTGTAAATTTCTCCTTCTTTATTGGTAAGATCTTTATTGACAGCCCTGCCTTCCATAAGATTGAAGGCTTCTTTCATAGTGATGTTGCTTCCTTTATTGATATAAAAGGTTTGCTCCAAAGCTTCTTTTGAATTCTCTTTTTGCAATTCTACTTTATAAGAATTAAAGAAGTAAATATCGCTTTGATCGGATTTTTTAAAGTTCAATGTCGCTGTAGCAGTATCATTGCCATATTTAACATGATGGGTCAAAGTAAAATTAGGTTCTTCTTTTTGTAATTTTTCTTTTAATTCAGACTCTAGTGTTTCACCGAAACCGGTGTACTTTACCTGCTCTTTTAAGTATTCAAAATTTTTCTCGTTCATGACTCTTTTTTTTAATGATTACTAATTATAATTTAGGAAGTACAGTAACCTGTACCAGTTTTGTGTTCTTTACATGCAGTTCTACATGTCTGCCACCATTTTTCTCCATAAGCTGAATGGCTAAGTATTTTTTCTCTGGAATTGTAAATTTAGGAAGTGCAAATACGAAAGTGTTTTCTGTTTCACCATCAATTTTAGCTACATTATTCAAGATATAAATTGGGTTAATTTCAATTTCCTGCGAAGCCGTTCTTTTTACTTTTTTAGTATCTCGAATAAAAAAACGAAGCTGGTCGATATCATAATTGATTTTTGAGTTGTTTGTTACCTTTATTGGAAAAACCGGTCAATTTGACCACCTAATTCCGGAGTAAATTGACCACCCGTTCCGGAGCAAACTGACCACCTGATTCCGGAGCAAATTGACCACCAGGTTTTGTGGTTAATTAACGATTAAA
>NZ_JBLYEG010000012.1:0-196590 GCF_048514875.1 Flavobacterium sp. T12S277
ACAATAATCTTCCGATTGACTTCTTATGCCCTTTAATTTCGTCTCACAAACGCTTGTTTCAATATTTTTTTGGTTCATCATAATATTTTTCATTTTTTATTTGGATATAACTTAGGATGCCGTGTTCCGTTGAACACAAAAATCCGCCCTTCGGGACGGATTAAGTGTAACAGGGAAAAACGGCTCGATGCCGTTCTGTTTAGTTTCCATTCTGTCAAGATGCTTCGCATAAATCTGTTAATAAAAATCATTTTACAAAGTAAAGATCTGTCTGTACGAATATTGTAATGTAATCACTAGACAAACTCTGCCTTTGATTGCCAAACACTACCACACAACAATAAGGAGCTAATTCAATCGCTTTATTTGCTTTATGGTTTTAATACAGGTTATAAAAAATGTGTACAGGTAAATAAGAAAGGAGTATTTGGATACAGATATTTTGGAATAAAAGCATAAGGTTTTAAAAGCGTAAAACTTTAAAAATGTAAAAGCATAAAAGTGGTAAAGTAGTTTACCGATTGCAACGCTTACCATTTGCTAAAAATTATAACTCACCAAACTGTAATAAAAGCAAACAACAATCAAGGAAATTTTCAAAAAGGGAATACAGGTTTCCGGAAAGTAGGTACTATTCAAATACACCAATATTCAAACCTACCAAACAAATAAAATGTGTAACAATAAATATTTAAAAAATGGAAACAAAAATGAAAACCTTAAAAATCAGTTTTTCGACGCCTAAGGGCGGTGTTGGAAAATCTACTATGACTGCACTACTTTCAAGTGTATTGCACTATCGTTTAGGATTTAATGTAATTGTAATGGATTGTGATTTTCCGCAACACAGTTTAGCCAATATGAGAGAAAGAGATTTGAAAACGATTATGCAAAATAACTACCATAAAAGAGCTGCAATGAAGTTGTATCAAAGTATCAATAAAAAGGCATATCCGATTATCAGTTGCAAAGCGGAGGATGCCTTGTCAAAGGCTTTGGAATACGTAAATGAATCTGCGATAGAGCCTGATATAATTTTTTTTGACCTTCCTGGTACAGCCAATACAAAAGGTGTGCTTACTACCTTAAGAAGAATGGATTTTATTTTTTCTCCAATCAGTGCTGACCGTCTAGTTATGGAAAGTACATTGAGCTTTACTAAAGCATTCCTTGGTTTACCCGAAACAGATGAGAGTAATAAGGATCAAAAAATGTGGATGTTTTGGAACCAGGTAGATGGTCGAGAAAAGACAGGAATATACGAGGCTTATCAAAGTGTTATTAATGACCTTGATTTATTTGTAATGACCTCAAAAATAATGGATAGTAAACGTTTTAGGAAAGAAACGGATGATACACTCAACAGTGTATTTCGGTCAAGTTTGCTACCTGCCGAACCACAGCTTATGAAAGCAACTAGAATGGATTTGTTTATCGAGGAGTTTTTAAAAATTGTTAATCTCTAAAACACTTAAGGATGTCCATAGATAAAAGAAGAAAAGACTTTGATAAACCTGCTGTTGATGAAGAGTTAATCATGAACATCATGAGTGGTAATAAGTCTTCTAATGTACCCGAAGCTAATCAGCAAAAAGAAATACAGAAAGAACCAAAACCAAAAGAGAAAGTCCGCACTGTTTCTTCAAAGAAGGCGGATTACGATGAGATATTTCTGGTCAATCGGTTTCCTTCAGGCCGTAACGGAAAGGTTGTTTACATACGTCCCGAATACCATGAAAGATTAATCCGCATTGTGCAATTAACAAGGGAAGAAAAGACAACACTTTACTCATATATTGACAACATCCTTGAACATCACTTTAAGGAGTTTGGGGATGATATTACTGATTATTTCAACGAACGTTTTAAACCCATTTTATAAGCTATGGAAATTGTAATTGCGATATGCCTGCTGATAGTCATTGCCCTGCTTTTGCAGGACAAGATTGTCATCAAAAAAAGGTCGGGGCAACAGCAGCCGAAACAAGAAAAAGTTAACCCAGAGCTGCCTGATATTATGGGGCAGCCCAAGCCTGTAAGAAGCCTTTCAGTGCCAAACCGTGCCAATGAAAGACAAATCGAGGAAACAGAGATAAATCCAGATAATTTAGACATTGAATACGACAAAAATGAAAACGTAGGTGTTCAAATTCCGCAGGAAGAGCTGGACGAAGTTTTCAGTAATATTCCTGATTTTGAAGAGGAAGAAGAAGAATGGAACAGGTATGGAATATCCACAGGTGATGACAGTCTTGCCCAAGGGGTTACCTATGATGAACTAAGCTCCGTAGGGGTGTTACTCCAAAAAGAAAAATTGGAGCAAGCCCAAAAAGAAACGGCAATTGCAATAGTTCAAAAATTACAGGGTACTGAATTATTCAGCCTGCTGGAAAATTCCATAGAGGGTGCTTCAAGAAAAATAGCCATGCTATTGGATAGCAGTCTCGGTGAAAATGATTCCGGTTCTTCCACTTTGCGGAAAAATGATTTGGGTGATTTTGATATTGGGGAGTTTGTTTGAAAGGGCAATACTCCCCTTTATTGTTTAATAAAAAACACAGAATATCATGGAAAGAGAGCTGCCAGTCATAAATATTGAAGGTACCGACTTTATTGTAGATGTATCCAAACTTGAACTCAGGGAAAAGGCTGACCCGACAAATATCATTGCATTTGAAAATATGCGTGATGTCGGAGATGGTTATACTTTTGACTACAGCCTGAAAAATAAAAATCTTCCTTCTATGTTTGACCGTGAATGTATAACAGTTAAGATTTCTGAATTTGTGGCACTTGATCCGCAAGGAATGGCTGTTCGATATAATTATACACCAGAAGAGGTTAAGGCTAAATCTGATTTTGAATTATTGGTAGATCAAAAAACTTTTGATATGCGTGTAAACAAAGGAATACTGCCAACGGTGGATATTGCAGGACATACATTCTACGTTGATATCCGAATGGATATGCTCCGACCAAAAGATGATTTCCTTTCTAAAGGTATTGTGCTCTCGGATATCGAAAACTACTACGATGAAGACAAAAGAACCTATACCATACCTTATAATCCTAACACCCACGAATTCCAGGAGCCCGACTATCAGAATATCAAAGAGCTTCCCAAAGATTTAATAGCTGTGCAGTTTCCCTCTGAAAGATTGCTTGACAGAATTGGATGGAACAGGCAACACGGATTTGAACTTACGCAAGGACTTGCAAAGCACGGTTTGAAATTAAAGTTTACGACGAAGCCTATTCCGTGGAAAAAAACCTTTCTTCCTGATTTGATTGAAAGCAACCTCAAAACCGAAAAGAACCACCAAAAGGCCAACGTAAAACAGCAGCTTGCACAACCGGATATAAGCAAACCTAAAGGACGAAAAATATAAATCGGAACTCCGAGAACAGAACGCCAGACAGTAAAGAAGTCTGGCGTTTTTTTATACTTAAACATCTGCAATAATGCCAAAGTTAGCCAAGTAATTCCATTGACTGCCATATTGTTATGGCGCCTTGATTTCCATAACATCTTTGTACTGAACACCCGCAAAGTGTGGGAAATCAGAAACAATTAAAGTTTTTAATCATGGAAAAACAAACAAAAAAAATCCTGTTGGCAGCAGTGGCAATGCTGACAGGTTTCGGTGCGCTGGCACAGGGAAATGGTACGGCGGGTATCAATGAAGCCACGCAGATGGTAACCTCGTATTTTGATCCCGCCACGCAGCTCATTTATGCCATCGGAGCCGTGGTAGGCCTTATCGGAGGTGTTAAGGTATATAACAAATTCAGCAGCGGCGATCCCGATACAAGCAAAACCGCAGCAAGTTGGTTCGGTGCCTGTATCTTCCTAATAGTAGCTGCAACCATCCTGCGCTCATTCTTCCTTTAATCCCATAGTCTTATGAGTAAATATAACATCAACAAGGGCATTGGGAGAACCGTGGAGTTCAAGGGGCTGAAAGCACAATACCTTTTCATTTTTGCCGGCGGACTGCTCGGAACTCTTATCCTGGTCATGATACTATACATGGCGGGAGTTAACTCCTTCATCTGCCTGTTTCTTGGAGCTGGCGGTGCTTCTCTTATTGTATGGCAGACTTTCTCCCTGAATAAAAAATACGGTGAGCACGGACTCATGAAAGTGGGTGCAAAGAAAAGGCATCCCCGCTACATCATCTGTCGCAAGCCTGTACACCGCTATCTGAGGTTTACCCCTAAATCCAATGCCGTATGAGAAATTCAGCAAAGACCACAACATTGGAAAGCAGGTTTCCATTACTGGCGGTAGAGAATAACTGCATCCTGTCAAAGGACGCGGACATTACCGCCTGCTTTGAAGTGCGTTTACCGGAACTTTTTACAGTTGCATCTGCGGAATATGAAGCTATTCATTCTGCCTGGCACAAGGCTATCAAGACTTTGCCTGATTTTACGGTAATCCACAAACAGGATTGGTATATCAAGGAAAACTACGCCCCTGATTTGGCAAAGGATGACCAGAGCTTTCTGGCTAAATCCTACCAGCGTCATTTTAATGAGCGTCCATTCCTGAACCATTACTGTTACCTTTTCCTGACCAAGACCACTAAGGAAAGGATGCGAATGCAGAGCAATTTCTCTTCGCTATGCAAAGGTTCACTCATACCAAGGGAAATCAGGGACAAGGAAGCGACCCATCGTTTTATGGAAGCCGTCGCACAGTTTGAGCGTATTATTAACGACAGCGGACTTATCAAGTTGAACCGCCTGAGCGAACAAGACATTGTTGGTACAGATGAAAAGCAGGGATTACTGGAACAATACCTAACGCTTTCCAGAGAAGCAGCGACACCGATGCAGGATATTGTATTGGGCGCTGAAGAGGTTCGTATCGGAAACAAAAGGTTGTGCCTGCATACCTTGTCCGATACGGATGACCTGCCCGGAACCGTCTCGGCAGATACCCGTTATGAAAAACTTTCTACAGACCGAAGCGACTGCAGGCTGTCATTTGCTGCACCTGTTGGACTCTTGCTGAGCTGCAATCACATTTACAACCAATACCTGTTTTTGGATAACAGCGAAGAGAGCCTTCAGAAGTTTGAAAAATCAGCGAGAAATATGCACTCTTTGGCTCGCTACAGCCGTGCCAACCAAATCAACAAAGAGTGGATAGAAAAATACCTGAACGAAGCACATTCATTCGGTCTTTCTTCCATCAGGGCACACTTCAACATTATGGCATGGTCGGATGATCCGGCGGAACTCAAACAGCTAAAAAATGATAGCGGGAGTGCACTGGCGCTAATGGAATGCAAGCCGCGGCACAATACCACCGATGTGGCCACGCTGTACTGGGCTGGAATGCCGGGCAATGCAGGCGATTTTCCAAGCGAGGAAAGCTTTTACACATTCATTGAGCCGGCTTTGTGTTTCTTCACTGAAGAAACGAATTACCACAATTCGCCATCACCGTTCGGCATCAAGATGGCAGACAGGCTAACAGGCAAACCCATCCATCTTGATATTTCTGATTTGCCGATGAAGCGTGGGATTATCACCAACCGAAACAAATTTATTTTGGGTCCGTCAGGAAGCGGTAAATCTTTTTTCACTAACCATATGGTAAGGCAATATTACGAGCAGGGCGCACACGTGTTGCTGGTCGATACAGGTAATTCCTATCAGGGACTATGTGAGCTGATAAAAGGCAAAACCAAAGGAGAAGACGGGGTATATTTTACCTATACAGAGGACAATCCCATTGCCTTTAACCCTTTCTACACAGATGATGGCGTATTCGATATTGAAAAAAGGGAAAGTGTCAAAACGCTCATTCTTACCCTTTGGAAACGGGATGACGAGGCGCCCACAAGATCTGAAGAAGTGGCTTTGTCCAATGCCGTCAGCGGCTATATCGAACGCATTAAGCATGATGAGGTATATCCGTCTTTCAATGGCTTTTATGAATATGTTCAGGGCGATTACCGCCGGGTACTTCAGGAAAAACAAGTTAGGGAAAAAGATTTTGATATTGCCAATTTCCTCAATGTTCTGGAACCTTATTACAAAGGCGGAGAGTATGATTACCTGCTCAATTCCGATAAGCAGTTAGACCTGCTTTCCAAGCGATTCATCGTTTTTGAGATTGATGCCATTAAAGACCACAAAATTCTTTTTCCCATCGTGACCATCATCATTATGGAGGTCTTTATCAACAAGATGAGAAGGCTCAAAGGTATCCGCAAGCTCATCCTCATTGAAGAGGCCTGGAAAGCCATTGCCAAGGAAGGAATGGCGGAATACATAAAGTATCTTTTTAAGACGGTCAGGAAATTCTTTGGCGAGGCAATAGTCGTTACGCAGGAAGTGGATGATATCATCCAATCTCCTATTGTAAAAGAAAGTATCATCAACAACTCCGACTGCAAAATCCTGCTCGACCAGCGCAAGTACATGAACAAGTTCGATGACATTCAGGCGATGCTCGGTCTAACCGACAAGGAAAAGGCACAGGTACTTTCTATCAATATGAATAATGATGCTTCGCGCCTTTACAAGGAAGTATGGATAGGCCTCGGTGGTACGGATTCAGCGGTGTATGCAACAGAAGTGAGCCTTGAGGAGTATCTCGCCTATACCACGGAAGAAACAGAAAAAATGGAAGTGATGCAGCTCGCATCAGAATTGGACGGCAATGTGGAACTCGCCATCAAGCATATTGCTATGCAGAGGCGCGAGAAAGCAAATCAGTAATAGATAATTAATAATTTAAATTAAAGAAAAATGAAAAAACTAATGTTCATGGTGTATGCAGCAATTATGCTTGCCGCAGCGCCTTCAGTAAAAGCCCAGTGGGTGGTTACAGATCCTACGAACCTGGCCTCAGGTATCCTCAACAGCGCTAATGAAATCGTACAGACTTCATCTACAGTATCCAATGTTGTTAAAAATTTCAAGGAGGTGGAGAAAGTGTACAATCAGGGAAAAGAGTATTACGACAAACTCAAAGCCGTAAGCAACCTTGTGAAAGATGCCCGTAAAGTGCAGCAGACCGTGCTTTTGGTCGGGGACGTATCGGAAATGTATGTTACCAATTTCGGTAAAATGATGAACGATCCCAATTTTACACCGCAGGAACTTGCGGCTATTGGAAACGGTTATTCAGCACTGCTCAATGAGAGTACCGAACTTCTGAAGGAACTCAAGCAGATAGTTACCGCATCGAATCTTTCTCTAAATGACAAAGAGCGCATGGACGTTATCGACCGCGTTTATAAAGAAGTCAAAGAGTATCACAGTCTTGTCCGCTACTATACCAGCAAGAATATTTCAGTGAGTTACCTCAGGGCTAAAAAGAAAAATGACGCTAAGCGTGTACTTGAACTCTATGGGACCTCCAACCAAAAATACTGGTAAAGGATGGAATGGAATAATCTTCACGAAGTCCTGCGTTCGCTCTACGATGACATGATGCCGCTTGCAGGTGATATGGCAGCAGTAGCTAAAGGTCTGGCTGGACTGGGCGCGCTGTTCTATGTAGCATTAAAGGTATGGCAGGCGTTAAGCCGTGCCGAACCTATTGATATGTTTCCACTCCTGCGGCCTTTTGCCTTAGGATTGTGTATCATGTTTTTTCCCACGATTGTCCTTGGAACCATAAATGCGGTACTAAGCCCTATAGTTACAGGAACACATGCTATACTCGAAGACCAGGTGCTTGACCTGAACAAACTACAGCAGCAAAAAGATCAATTGGAATACGAAGCAATGGTAAGAAATCCCGAAACTGCCTATATGGTTTCGGATGAAGAGTTCGACAAGAAGCTGGATGAACTCGGCTGGTCTCCTTCAGACATTGGGACAATGGCAGGAATGTACATGGATCGTCAGGAGTATAAGATTGAGAAAGCCATGAAAGAATGGTTCCGTAATCTTTTGGAAGTACTGTTTCAGGCGGCGGCATTGGTGATCGATACCATCAGGACCTTTTTTCTTATCGTCCTTTCCATACTTGGCCCGATTGCCTTTGCTATTTCCGTGTGGGACGGTTTTCAGTCTACGCTTAATCAGTGGTTCACGCGATATATAAGTGTCTACCTCTGGCTTCCTGTAGCGGACCTCTTTAGCTCAATGCTTGCGAGGATTCAATCTCTGATACTCGAACGTGACATTGAAATGCTGTCTGATCCGACATTTATTCCCGACACATCCAATACCGTGTATATCATATTTATGATTATAGGAATTGTGGGTTACTTCACTATTCCAACAGTGACAGGCTGGATTATCCAGGCCGGCGGAGCCGGGAACTTTACACGCAATGTCAACCAGACAGCGATGAAAGCAGGAAATGTTACCGGAGCAGGAGCCGGTTCAGCAGCAGGAAATATCGGCGGAAGGCTGATGAGCAAATAAAACAACTAATTATTCAAGAATATGGAATTTAAAACGCTAAGAAATATCGAAAACAGTTTCAGGCAGATAAGATTGTATGCTATTGTGTTTGCCGTGCTCTGCACAGGCATTGCAGGATATGCCGTTTGGAGATCTTACAGTTTTGCTGAACAGCAGAGACAAAAAATATATGTGCTGGACAATGGCAAATCACTCATGCTGGCACTCGCTCAGGACGCGTCTATAAACCGTCCTGTGGAAGCAAGGGAACACGTAAGGCGCTTCCATGAACTATTCTTTACACTCGCTCCGGATAAAAACGCTATTGAGAGCAACATGAAAAGGGCATTTAATCTTGCCGATAAAAGTGCCTTTGATTATTACAAAGACCTCTCGGAAAAAGGATATTACAACCGTATCATATCGGGCAATGTGCAGCAGCGCATTGAAATAGACAGTGTGGCCTGCAATTTCGAGAATTATCCGTATGCCGTCCGCACCTATGCCAAACAGTTTATCATCCGTTCGAGCAATGTGACAAAACGTAACCTTGTTACGTCCTGTTTTCTGGTTAACTCCGTCCGCTCGGACAATAACCCGCAGGGCTTCAATATCGAAAAATTTTCCGTGGTGGAAAATAAGGACATAGAAGTCATTGAACGCTAAAAAATTAAGGGATATGAAACTTTTACTTGATTTAGACGCATTCGCACGAACCCTGACAGATAAGGGATATGACGGTTATTTCCACACTGAGAGCAGTTGTCCAGGCAAACTAAAGGATAGTCTTAGTGGTTTTTTGGAGACTTGGGAAAATGGTACTGATGCTCCATTATCAGCAAATTATCTCCGCTTATCTACCTATCTCGAATGGAATGGCGAAGACAAGCCAAAGGTTGAGTGCAATATGCGGGTAGGATACGAGAACGGGAAATTCGATTTAGGGGATACAGAAATGTACTTAAAAAGAACAGACCGCTACGGGCATTTAATGAAGGAATCTAAACTGACAAACCTAACAGCAAGTTCGTTTCCGACAATAAAGGAGGCAATTGCCCAAGTGTCAGAAAAACCTAAAGAAGAGATTGCTCCGCGAAAAAGAGGGTTTAGAATGTGATAACCCATAATCTTTAAAGTATGAAAACAATAAGAATAAATATAGACAAGTGGTTTGACAAGCAGGATAAAAGCTGGCGGGCCTTATCCTTAGACAGACAGCGAAGATATACGCTCTGCCTTTTTTTAGTGTACCTGCTGCTTACCGCCGTGGTTATTTTAAAAGTGTGGTACGACACGGCAAAATCTGATAACAGGATGGTCATCGAGCATATTGACAACCCTGTCAGTAAAAAAGAAAGCCCTGCCTCCCAATTGGACACATTATCAACAAAATTAAAAGAAAAGACTTATGAAAGGAAATGAAAAAAGGGTCAGCGTTCTGGTTGAAGAAGCTGACCAATCAAGAGCATCCAATCTGCCCGATGATAAAAGGAGCAGCAAAGAACAGCTTAAAAAACCGGTAATATTCATACTTATGGGAATCGTTTTTCTCGGATGTATGTACCTGATATTTAAACCGTCTTCAGACAAGAAGGAAATCGAAAATATCGGGCTGAACGATGCCGTCCCGCAGGCCAGCGAAGCCGGGATGCAGGCCGACAAACAGAAAGCATATGAGCAGGAAATGCTGGAACAGAAAGACCAGGAAAAACGTAATGCCCTGACCACGCTTTCCGATTACTGGAATGAGGACAGTTCATCTAAAGACAATCAGGATACACTCGCTGAGCAGGAAGGTCAAAGCATGGGTTACGGCAACAATCCGGGAAGGTCAGCTAATCCGGCACTAAACAGTTACCGCAATTCTCAAAGTGCGCTTGGCTCCTTTTATAAGGATGACAATAATGAAACGCAAGAACTCCGCAGACAGCTTGATGAGCTGAAAGAAAAGCTGGCTGACAAAGACGTTCCCAAAAGCGTGACAGTAGATGACCAGCTGGCACTTATGGAAAAGTCCTATCAGATGGCTGCAAAATATCTTCCAACAGGTACAAATAATGGTGAAGCTTCCCCCAACAAAGGCAGTACAGCTGCTGCCAGTACGCAAAAGGAATATTTTGTGGCATTCGCCCCTGCAGGAAAGAAAGCCGTTTCAGCTTTGTACAGAGAGCCTTCAGATAGCGCTTTTTTAGCGGATTGGAGCGCAAATAAAAACAGGAATTTTTATAGTCCGGGATCTGTACATCAGATTGCACAACCCAAGAACAGTGTTAAAGCCTGCATACAGGAAACACAGACCATTATTGGTGAGAGCGGCGTGCGCCTGCGTTTATTGGAACCTGCCCAAGCCCCTAACCGCAACATCCCGCAGGGAACACTCTTAACGGCAATTACTAAATTTCAGGGAGGTCGTTTACAGATGAAAATTACTTCCATAGAACTCGATGGAAATATTATTCCGGTAGACATAACCATTTATGACCTTGACGGTCAGCAGGGTTTATACGTCCCGTATTCTCCTGAAATGAATGCCTTTACTGAGATGGCAGGCAATATGAGCCAGAATTCAGGAACGAGCCTGATGCTGACCCAATCGGCAGGACAGCAGGTCGCGGCAGATTTGAGCAGGGGCGTTGTACAGGGTATTTCAGGTTATTTCTCCAAAAAAGTAAAAACGCCAAAAGTCACCCTGAAAGCTGGCTATCAGGTATTTCTTGTCTCTAAAAAATAACAGCAACCTATAAATAAATTAACAATGAAAAATTATTTAAAAACCTTTTGGGCAGCTGCCCTTATGATCGCCTTTTCCGCCGCCTCTTTTGCGCAGGAAACTACAAAAACTTCGCTTGCCTTGGGCAGGATAGAATCGTACGAAATGCAGGTTACTTACGACAAGACTTCTCATCTGATTTTCCCAAGCGCAATACGTTACGTGGATCTGGGAAGTGAGTACTTAATTGCAGGAAAAGCAGAAGACGCAGAAAATGTGCTGCGTGTAAAAGCATCGGTAAAGGACTTTGAGCCTGAAACAAATTTTTCGGTGATTACCGATGAGGGCCGTTTTTACAGCTTCGACGCCTATTATAGTGCCTGCCCATCTACTTTGAGCTATAACCTTCTGGCAATGCAAAAGGCGGTGGATAAATCCGCCGGACAGGACGTGCTATTTGAAGAGCTGGGAAACAATTCGCCATCTCTGGCAGGTTTGATACTGGAAACAATCTATAAAAAGGATAAACGTTTTGTAAAACATATTGGGGCAAAAAGTTTCGGTATTCAGTTTGTTCTCAAGGGAATTTACATCCATAACGGTAAATACTATTTCCACACGGAGCTGGAAAATCGCACGAATGTTCCTTTCCAGATTGAATTTATGAACTTCAAGGTGGTAGATAAGAAAATAGCCAAACGTACCGTGATACAGGAAAGACCGATGCTGCCGCTTCGCAGTTACAAGCCACTGGGTGTGATTGGCGGTAAAGAAGTCGAACAAAACGTATTCCTTTTGGACCAGTTTACCATCGCCGATGATAAGGTATTGCTGATTGAGATTTTTGAGAAGAACGGTGGAAGGCATCAGACGCTTCAGGTGGAAAATTCGGATTTGATAAAAGCCCGATTAATTATCGACATGCATCTGAAGTTTTAGTAATCCATTAAGCAATAGAAAATGAAAAAGTATATCTATACAGTAATGCTCGTTTTGATGAGTATCACAATTGCGCGCGCACAACGTATGCTGCCTAAACAAAAAGGACTGGAAGTAAATGCAGGTGTATTATCCAATGACAAAATCGGCAATGATTATTACATTAATACGACTATGACCGTAAATGGTAAAAACGGGAATTACCAGCTTTGGGCTTTAGAGTATGCACACCAATATTATCAATATAAAGACCTCCGCATTCCGCAGGAGACCTATACCGCAGAAGGCGGCTACAGTTTCTTCCTGCTGGGTGATTCCCGTAAGAACATTACATTCAATGCAGCCATAACAGGTGTAGTTGGGTATGAAAGTATCAATCGAGGCGAAGAGCTTTTATTTGACGGGGCGAAAATAATAAGTGAAGACAATTTCATTTACGGTGCTGGCGGACGGCTGTCTTTTGAAACATACCTGTCCGATCATTTTGTATTAGTCCTGCAAGGGCGTACAAAAGTTTTGTGGGGTACTGACCTGAAGCAGTTCCGCCCATCCGCAGGTGTGGGATTAAGATTTAATTTTTAAAACGAAAAACGATGACAGCATTTTTTAATAAGTTGAGAATAGGATTAATGCCGGTATTGCTGGCAGTACTGATAAGTTCTGCCACACTCTTATCCTGCAATAAGGAAGAACTGGAAATACAGCATGAGTTTCCATTTGAGGTAAATGTCATGTCCGTACCCAAGGACATTGCTAATGGAAATACCGTAGAAATAAGGTTAACAATACAGCCTGCAGGTCATTATACTGGCACGAACTATTTTATTCGCTACTTTCAATTTGATGGACAGGGCACATTACGTTATTACAATGAACCGCCTTACCAGCCAAATGATTTATATTCGATACCAACAGAGCAGTTCAGACTGTATTACACTTCAAACTCCACCGTTTCCCAGTCTTTTGAAGTTTGGATTTCAGATAACTTTGGGAATGAAAAACAATTGAGTTTTGAATTTAACAGTAGCGATTAACAGTACGATACTAGTTTAATATAAACAGTAAAATTTCGATTTTTTTAAGCACAACCCGGAGATCTTCGAGTTGTTTTATTGTCAGTTATTAACGGATTCTGTTAAAGAAACATTGGATAACTTCACAAACGTTACTATCTTTGGACAAAATATAGAAAACTCATTTAGTGTTTTTGCTTAGGGCTCGGTAACTGAAAACTGGTAATTTTTAAAGACCGCGAGACAAATAAGTAAGGACGCTCATGCCATTGGCGTGGGCGCTCGCTTATTCGTGGTCGGGTATACCAGTGCCTCAGTTCCGATAAGTGTAGTGGTCTGCGCCATATTTTTTATAGAACGGCGATTACGGCTACTTAACTAAGCAGGAACATATTTTCAGTTATCGACAAGTAATTTACAAAGACCTTTTATTTTTACTCTGAAGTATTAATAAAGTCTTTAATCACTACATATAGGACGAAAGTCCTATGACAACAAATTATTGGTCATTATTTTCTATAATTTGTTCAACATTAAATAAGGAATAATGGAAAAAGAGAATCAGATTACAATTGCCTTAATTGATGACCATGAAGGGCTTAGAATATCCCTTCAAAATTTTTTGGAATATAGTAATTTTAAAGTGGTGCTTCAGGCTGCTAACGGTCAGGAAGCAATCGAGGGTTTGCAGATGCAGGAAGTACTGCCAGACATTTGTATTCTTGATATCAGCATGCCTGTTATGGATGGTTACCAGACAGTCAAGCAGATGGCAGAAAGATACACAGAGATCAAGATATTGGTTTTCAGCAGTCTTGACAATAAGAAAAGTATAATCGAAATGCTTAGCCTTGGCGTCCAGGGCTACGTACTGAAAGGTTCTGCTCCTGAAAAACTAAAAAAAGCTGTAATCAAGCTGGATCAGGGAGAGTATTATTTCAGCGAGACAATAAGTAAAACTGCCTTAAGCTACTTAGCAGGAAACAGCGATTTGGCTTAATTCAGGAGCACGCTACAAATTTAATGTGAGGCACTATATATACTTTGTAACGACACTTAACTACAATCTTACGAATGATGTCAACTAATACACTGATAGACCGTACTAATAGATTTTATATCGAAATGTCCAGAAAGGTACTTTCTGAAAAGGAATATGATATACTCCAGAAACTTTTGATAGATAAAATGACACTTAAGGAGGTGGGTGACAATTACGGGGTCACTGGCGAGAGTGTCCGTAGATTATATGAAAGGACATTTGAAAAAGTGAATTGTGTTACTGAACTGCTTAACGATATAGACCACTATAAACGGAAATTAGAGCAGTTAAAAGAGGACTTTGAATACGAAACAGGGCGGATTAAAAAAAGAAGAAGTAAAGCTGAAACTGACCTGAATAAATTGCTATATGACACCCATTTTCCTTTCAGCAAGAGAATGTTCACTATAATCGAGGCTTTAGGGATTACTACCATAGGAGAACTTGCAAATATCCCCCTCAAAAATTTTCAGTGTTTCAGGGGATTTAAAGGGAAGTGTAAAAATGAACTGATCGCTTTTATTGAGTTTGAACACATTGAACATCTTTTTAAGGGTTTTTCTGTTTGGAAAACAGTCCCAGTTAAATAGGATAACAATTATAAAAAGCTGTCCGAATTGCGGCGTTCTTTTGCTTCTTTTCTTTGGCCGCTTTTACGGAAAGAAAAGAAGTCCTCTAAAATAACAAAAGGGATACTGCATATCCCTTATAAAATTTTCGCAGTCTATTTGATAAAATGGCGCATTGTGCATTTTTATTAAAATGACTGCACCGCTTAAACGCAAAAAGACTGTCCCGACCTTTTGGGAGGGAGTGTCTTTTTGCCGCCCGATTTTTTGGATCAGACGACTTTTAGGGGCTGTGACTGAAAATTTCCAAGATTAAGGAAAAATCCCCTGTACTCGGTCATGCCATAACGAAACAAACTCCACAACAGCGAACATCCCATTTGTGCCAAGGCAGAATTGATAAACAATTCCTGTTTTTCCAGGGCTTCGGCTAAGGAACAGCTTGGTGTGTCGTCCTGTTCTTCGGACTGTAGTAGCAATTCCCCAAATTCTTCGGTAACAAATGGCAGGCTTGCCACCGTTTCATACTTTTCAGAATTGGGTTGCTTAATTTCTCCAATAGTGGATAATATGACCTGTCCTGTATGCTGGCTGTTGCCAAAGTCTAACCAATATTTAGGTGTATCTCTATGATTTCTGCGGTTGCATAATTCTTTAAGTATTTCAGCAACGCCAAACCTCGCCTGTACATTGTCCACACAAGTAATATAGATAGTTGCCTCTGCATTTTGGGGCAGTCTTCCCAAACTATCTTTCTCAAATTTCACCGTTTCCGCTTTCCAATACGTTCCCATAAAACGATTGGCTCGGTTTATCAGGGCAACGGATTTATACAACCCAACCTCGCACTCTGCAAAACGCTGTCTGCCCAAATTGGCACTTGTGACAACATCATCATCCCAAAGGTGAACCGATAACCCTGCGTGTCCAAGTTCAATCAGGCTGTGGTTCATTTCCATTAAGGCGGTCAGTACTTTTGAACCCGTGCCTCCTGCACCGATTACATTTATAGTGATAGGGTTAGTCGGATTTATGAGGTAGTTATCCGTAAAATGTATTTTTGTTTTCTCAGTATTCATCACAATAGATTTTTAAGGGTTTTGTTATTTTTTTTCAGTACCTCTTTAGGAAAGGACTTATCTGAATTGATTAGGTCTTTCCAAAGGTTTACACAATTGCCTTTTATTGGGCTGTTTCTTCCCAATAAATGGCTGAAATAGGAATTAAAAAAGTAGTCTTCCCAACCGTTGGTAAATTCCTCAACCGAAGCCGAGTTTTTAATATTGATATTGACCGAACCCATACATACTTTCCCATCTTCATAGATGTTGAAAAATGGTGCGCAATACAAAGGTGTTTTTTCTGTCGGTCGTCGGTCGCTTGTCAATGCAAATACCGTAAGACTATTTTTGTTAGCATACCAAATCATTGACGGTGCATAAGCCATTCCGTTGGGTATTTCCAAACCGTCCACAAAATACATTTGTCGTCTTTGTGATTTGGTGTACCACAATACCGAACCTTTATCTATATTATGATTAATATGCAGTATGTTTGTCGGCAGTATTCCATTGGATTTTAAAAAAGCTTTGTCCATGTCCTTTTCTGTTACCAATGCCCTTGCCAATACTTTTGCTTCCCGTTCTGTGAGTGGGTGAGCATTAACAGGCGTGCCGTTCTTGTCCATATCGAAATGCTCCACATATACATCGCTGTCTGCTCCTTTGGTTTCATAGAAAACAAGTGCGGATTTAGGATGGTACAGCGTACCAAAACTTTCAGTTATATCTATTGTGTTTTTCATCTTCTTGTGTTTTATAATTATAAAGCAAACTGCACATATCCTCCAAGAGGGCAAATAATCTGTTCTCAAAATCAAGGCTGTTTTCCGTTATCCCTTTTTTGTCAAAACGTTTACAGATGGTCGGTTCCTGCATTTCTGCGTACTCGTTAAACTCGTTGTTGATGCTCTCGGCAAGGTTCTCATACAGCCATCCTTTTGTGTGTGATATAAAGGAAATATACTTTTCCATACCAATAGTCTCATTATTATCGTCATCCTTATCAGGATCTTGTTCACTCATTGGCGCATTTCGGAAAATGCTTGTCTTTGGATATTCCGTAAATAGGGCAAAGGCATTGGAAGCTGTCAGCCAACAATCGTGGTCGAATGCATCGCTTTTTTTAAAAGTGTTTAAACGCTGACCGAATACCTGTAAGCTCATAGGGTTAAAAATCTTTTGCTCTATGCAATCTCCAATGAATTCAGCTTTTTCAAACTCAAGTTTATACGATTCATTTTCTTCAGTTTCATCGTCCTGCTCCACCCATTCTTTGTGCATTTCATACATCCAATATAGATAACTGCTTTCCTGTCTGAAATAAGGAATGTCCGCAATGTGATATAAGTAAGAGCAGACAGAAATAAGCAGTTGGGCGTTTCTTTTGCGCTTGGGGTCGTGTAGCATCTGATACAGCGGTTCAATCGGTATATAATACAGGGTTGTGCCTGTATTGTATTTTTCCTCACTGATAAAATACGTTTTCTTACTGTCCTGCACCAAACGTATTTCCTGCCAATTCAGAACACTTTGCTTTAACTTTTCTTCCATATCCCTTATAGCCAATGCCATATTGTACGGATAGTCAAATTGGTTGGTTTGCATAGGTTCAATATTATAATGCTCTACAAGTAATGACAGCGACTTGTAAAAATCCTTGTGCATTTTTGCTGTTTCCATACAAGCCTGTACCGTTTCAGTTTCTTTCAGCCTTGGCAGGAACGAAGTCTTTAGAAAACCATTGGCAACATTTCCACAGGTACTGACCTGCGTTTGTCTTTTTGAACCTCGTTCGCATCTTTGGGTTTTTGCATCCATTGGGCGAACTCGCTGAGCTGTTGGTACAACTGCTTTTGTCTTTTTTGTTCGGTTAGCTTGATTGTTCCCGATATGATATGTTTGTGCATAGTCCATTGTTTTAAATTTAGATTTAACCTTTAGTGCCCATTACGCTCTCAAATCGGTATTCTACTGCATCATCCTTGATGGCGGGTGCAGATATTTTGGCGGTTGTCAAAATGGGATACCTGTTGGCGTAAAAATTTAGTACTGCTTCCACGCTCCAACGTGGTTCGGGATCGGTCAATATAATATCGTGTCCTTTATCTTTGAGTATAAATACTCTTTCCAATTGCGTTGCTAATAACATGATGATGACTTTTAAGTTATTACATTTAGTTTTCCTGTGCAGTTTCTGTTGGGTAGTCGGCAGTAACTTCTTCCGCTTTTGCAGGTTCGGGTTTTTCTTCCTCGATAGCTCCGAAAAGACTTGGCGCAGAAAACTTGTCGGATAGTTCTCTTTTACGTCTGCGTATCTCGTCAGACTTTTCAGGGAACTCTGTTATTTCGGGTACTTTTACCCACGCTTCACGGTGCTTTCCTTCTTTCTCAAGTTCATCAGCTTTTGCCATTGCGTCTTTGAACTTTTTGTCTTTGGCTTCCTGTTCTTTCTTCTGCCTGTCGGCTTTATCTTTTTCCATTGCCGACTGTTTTTTGGTTTCTTCCAACTGCTTCATAAAGTTTTCCATATCGACCATTAAGCCCGAAGCGGTCTGTATGGGTGTGGTTATCTTTTCGAAAAAACCGTTGTCAAGTTCTTCGGCTGTTCCCCGAAGATTAAGGGGCGGTATGATGTTCTTTGCGTTATCTCCGCATTGTCCGTTTTGGAGCATAACCGATACGATTAGGTTGTTTTCTGCTCCTTTTGCTATGGTGAGTTGTAAATCACCTGTAATCTGCAACTGTGCTACCTGATGGAAAAAATTTGCGTTCATCGTTCTAAAATTTTAATTGTCGTGTAATTGTTTTTTAATGGCTCTGAGTTTCTCGTGCATATCTGCCCAATAGGTTTTCTGCCTTTTATCAAACTCAGAGAAACTTTTGTCCTTGTGGCGATATTCCTTATAGTGTCCTGCCATTCTAATGGCTTCTTTCAGGTTGGTCACCTCAATAGGGCAACCGTTCAAATCTGTTATCTTCATCATTTTATCTGTTCAGTTTTCAGCGTTATAAACTCCGTTCTCATAACAGCCTATAAGCTGTTCCCAATTCCTTAAAAGGCTATTGGTATCTATATAGAAATATTCGGTTCTATTGCAGTAAATGATATATAAAGCTTCGTCTTTGTATTTCGTTTCAAGGCTTTGTGATTTAGCCATATTTTTAGCTTCGTCTATTGATTTTGCTTTCATATCAGTTATTTTATAGTAGGCTACCACCGATTAAGGCGGTAGCCTTTGTTTATCTAATTAAAATTTAGGATTTCTGCACCATCCAAGGCAAAGCCTGTACACAAGTCAAATGCTTTTTGTGATTTGAGTTGAGCAGTACCGCCTAAAACAATGCTCTGCAACTTGGCTTCATCGTCTTTGTAATTGCGTACATTCTGATAGTAGCCTGTAACAGCGTTATATGCCCCGAACAATGTGCCTTTGGTAGTATCCATCTGCTGTGTGTCGCTTGTCATGGCATACGCAAAGGCATCGTCTACCATATTTCTAAACAGCGTGGAAACTTCATCCTCTGCACCTTTTTTAAGTAAATCGAAAGTTTCTTTATTTGGACAAAGTGCCAATTGGATAAGCTTTCTCACTTCCTTGTCTGTTACCTTTACTTTTGCCCATTCATTGAAAATACTCTCTAATTGACTGCTCAGGGTGTTCGCCAATCCCATAATCTTGTGAGCATTCTCAATACGCTGTTTTGCTCCCGAAGTGTGTTTGATACGCACTACATTAGTCATACTGCGCAAGGAAGCGTTAAGCGTGTTTTGGCATACGATACGAATAGGCGTAAAAGCGGCTGTGATACTTCCGCTACCATCGTGCGAAGTGGTCAGGAAAATGTATTTTTCGGTTACATCATCGCCATTTCCAACTCGGATATAGTCGGGTAGTTTGGCTGTGATAAATATGCGTTCCCCATTACCCAGCGCTCCTGCGGTTTCATATAGTATTCCCTCTCCACCGCCTACAATGGCATCAAAGAAATTAAATGCTTCACGGTTTTGCACGATATGATAGTCTTTGCCTACCACGCCCAATACTGCGTTGTTATCCGTGCGTATATTGGCAAAATAGTTAGGGACTTCCAATTCGTTACTGCCAATCTCGATACTGTCAGCCGTTTGAATAATACCCGAACTTTTGGTAAATAGAGGACTTTTAACGACTTCGTAATCTAACCCTGCAAATTTGATAGCTTCCTCGCTTGTTGGGTATTGCTCTACAATTTGCCCTAGTCCGTGCCACGCTTTTTCCTTTACGCTAAAGAATGAATATCGTCCTGTTTCGCTGTTAAAATTGATATTGTGTGCCATGATTTTAAAATTTTAAATTGTTTAAATTATTTACTTGCTCGTTGTTAAAATGGTAGGTCGTCCTTTGTATCATCATTTTTATTTCCTGATGGAGCCTGCCCCGCTTCGGCTTTTTTACCGCCCGCGTGAAGTTTGATTTGCGAAGTATTGAAGTTCAGTCCTGCGTGCGGTTGTCCGTCACTGCCTGTCCACGCTCTTGCGCTCACTTTGCCTGTCAGTTCTACCACCGTACCTTTAGTGAGTATCTGCGCTACTTTTGGACTAAGCCAATAGGCGCAGTCGAAATACGTTGTCTGCTCTATGCGCTCGCCCGCTTTGTTTTTGTAGCTGTCGTTGATGGCTACCGAAAAGTTTACTACTGTTTTGCTGTCCGACACGTTGCGTACCTGCGCATTCGCTGTCACTCTTCCTGTGATGTTCATAATTCCTACGATTTTTAGTGATTAATTTTCTTTGAAATTTTATTCGGCAATGAGAGGAGGTGCTGTTTTGTTTCATCAAATCCATTTTTAATATTTTACTTTTCATTGCTGACATTTTTTTTATTCGTCTAAAGAGCCGGAGTATGCTATGTTTCGTTTCGGGAGCATAAAAAGGTTAGTGTTTAGCAATAGCAAGGTTTTGACAAAAAATACAACCCGGATGGGTGGAGATTTTTTGTCAAACCTGAAGGGCCTGGCCTTGCTATTGCGTTAAGGACACGTAAATACCTTTGCTGCTGAAATGAGACAAAAGCATACTGGTTATTGAGTAAAAAAGTAATTGGAAGAATGAGCTAAATGATGGAGAAAAGGTTTTATAAATGAATACAACATAAACCGTCATAGTGACAGAAAAACAGCAATTATTTTATTTTGAATAACTGTACAATAAAATAAATTTGTTTATTTCGTTTATTTTTATATCTTTGTACTGTAAACGAATAACATTACAAAAATAATGCATGGAAGTTAAAGTAAAAGATATAGCAAATATTCAGTTCGGATATTATGGGAAGCCTAGCACAAAAGGTACTCTTTCCTATTTACAAGCCAAACATTTCAATGAATTTGGCCTATATATTGGAGAGAATGATACTTTTTTAGAAGAAGACTTAAAATCAATAGAAAATCTATTACAAAATGAGGATATTCTTTTTGTAGCAAAAGGATTTCGATTTTTTGCAACATTATATAAAGAAGAACATGGCAAAGCCGTGGCCTCTTCAATATTCTTTATTTTACGCACTGATAAAACTAGAATTATTCCGGCTTATTTGGTTTCAGTACTCAATCTTCCAAAAAATTTACTGCACTTTCAGCAGTCAGGTGCTGGAAGTACTATTCCTTCTATTCGTAAAAACGAGTTGGCAGACTTTACCTTTAATTTAATACCATTAGAAGAACAACAAAAAGTTGTAGCATTACAAGAACTGCATCTAAAAGATATTGAGCTAACAAATGCCTTAATCAAAGAGAAACAAAAATTATTTCAAACAACAATTTCAACAATTATAAAATAATCACAAGATGGCAAAAATAAAAAATGATGCTCCAGGAATGAGAGGCGACAGAAGCAGAAATGATGACGGAGAATTAAGACAAAAAAGAAGTGACACACACATAGGAACTATCGAACAAAAGTATAACATCGACCTGAATGTAAGAAGCGATATGCATTTAGGTACATATTTAGAAAAAAACGATATTGCTTCTTTAAACGATTTAATTAATAACAGCTCCAAAAAATAACTACAATGGCAGAGAATAAAATTACTCAAAAAGAAATTAACAATATTGTTTGGAAAGCTTGTGATACTTTACGTCCGGTAATGGGAAGTGAACAGTACAAAGATTATATACTTACACTATTGTTTATAAAATATCTATCCGATGTCTGGAAAGATAAGATAGAACAATATCGTATTAAGTATCCAGATAATGAAGAAATGGTAAAGCGCCAATTACAAAGAGAGCGTTTTATATTACCCGAAATAAGCAATTTTGATTACCTATTCCAAAATCGAAACGAACCTAATATTGGAGAAATTATCGATATCGGATTAACAGCTTTAGAGGATGCTAACCGTTCCAAATTAGCAATGGTTTTCCGCAGCATTTCTTTCAATTCTGAAACGGTTTTTGGACAGACCAAACAGCGTAATGCTATTATGAAAAATTTATTGGTTGATTTTTCAGAACTGGATTTGCAGCCATCGCATTTAAAAAACAATGATATAATTGGTGACAGCTACGAATTTCTAATTTCAAAATTTGCTGGAGAAAGTGGAAAAAAATCAGGAGAATTCTATACACCAAGTGAAGTCAGTACACTATTAGCTAAATTGCTGGATCCGCAACCCGGTAACAGAGTGTGTGATCCGACGGCGGGGTCGGGTTCTCTGTTGATTAAAATGGCTGGTGAAATTGAGGGAAAAAACTATTCCCTTTACGGTCAAGAAAACAACGGCAGTACTTGGGCCTTATGCCGAATGAATATGTTTTTGCACGAACAAGACAGTGCTACCATAGAATGGGGAGATACAATCAATAATCCAAAACTGTTAGAAAATGACAAATTGATGAAATTCCATATTGTGGGAGCTAATCCTCCTTTTTCACTTGACAAATGGGGAGCGGATACAGCTGCTTCCGACCAGTTCAACCGTTTCCACAGAGGCGTTCCTCCAAAAAGCAAAGGAGACTATGCTTTTATTAGTCACATGATAGAAACTACCTATCAAGATGTGGGCAAAGTGGGTGTAATTGTGCCACACGGCGTATTGTTTCGTAGCAGTAGCGAAGGGCAAATTCGTAAAAAACTAATTGACGAAAATTTATTGGAAGCTGTTATTGGTTTACCTGAAAACCTGTTTTTTGGCACTGGAATACCAGCTGCTATATTAATTTTTAACAGAGGAAAAGGATCAAATAAAGACATTTTGTTTATTGATGCTAGTCGTGAATTTGAGAATGGCAAAAATCAAAATAAGTTAAGAGAAATTGACATTCAGCATATTGTAAAAGCATTCAAAGCGTTCAAAGCTGCCACACCGCTATCTACTGAAAAAGGAACAATTGTAGAAGATAAATACAGCTATCGTGCAACAATGGCTGACATTATAGAAAACGATTACAACCTTAACATTCCTCGTTATGTAGACACATTTGAAGAAGAGGAAGAAGTAGATATTAAATCCACACATACCAATATTACTGAACTGAAAAAACAGCTAACCGAAGTAGAAAACCAAATGGAAAACTACTTGAAAGAACTAAATTTAATATAATATGCTAACAATACAACAGAAAACAGAATTCAGCGAAATATTAGACGAATTAGGAGAAACTCTTGACATAACTGAAAGTCAATTTAATGCAGCTGTAACCAGTTACAATGCGGTTGGTAATTGGCTTTGTAGTGATGAATCAAAATTAAAACCTTACAGTCCAAGTGTAAAACCTCAAGGCTCATTTTTAATTGGGACAACTATTCAGCCTTATACAGATGGTCAGGATATTGATATTGATTTAGTATGTGAATTAACAGGTAAAAATCCTCAATGGACACAAAAAGACTTAAAGGATATTGTCAAGGAACAATTAGAAGCTCATAAAAAATATGAATCTATTCTTGATGAAGAAGGAAGAAGATGCTGGACTTTGAAGTACAGGGAAAACTCGGTAAATAACGACCAGTACCATATGGATATTCTTCCGGCTGTTATTGCTAATGGCTACAATGTCGTATTGACCAAATTTTTTTCAGAATCTAGAAATATTAATTTTGATAGTTTGGCAATTAGAATAACGGATAAAGAGTTATTAAACTATGAAGTGGCAACTGATCCTGATAATTGGTTGCAAAGTAATCCTTTTGGTTATGCAAAATGGTTTATTGACAGAGCAGAAACCAGTAATCTCAAACTTTTCTCTTTAAACGAATCAATTCAACCAGTACCTAAATTCCAAAAGAGAAGATTGCCTTTACAGAGAGTGGTTCAAATTTTAAAGCGTCATAGAGATATGATGTTTAAAGATGATAAAGAAAAACCAATATCAATAATTATTACCACTTTAGCTGCTTATGCTTATGAAGGACAAACCAATGTCCTTGATGCTTTGGTTGGAGTAATTGATAGAATGCACTTATTTGTGGAAGATGCAATTGACCAAGATACTGGAGAAGCATACAGATTTGTGGGTAATCCTGTAAATCTTTCTGAAAACTTTGCTGACCGTTGGAGAGATACTCCAGGCAAAGAAAAAAAGTTTAATGATTGGTTGAAAAAGGTAAAATTTGATATTAATAATGCTGGACAACAAAGTGGTCAGCATAATATTATCAGAAATCTTTCAGAATCATTTGGAGAAAATGCGGTTAAAAAGGCATTTACAAATATTGGAAACAAAACGAAATTAATGACGGATGGAGGTATAAATAATTTTAATGCAGCTGTAGGATTAACTTCTACAGGAAAAAGTGCAATTAAACCACATAATTTTTATGGCACCGAAAAATAATCATGTATCGATTGCAATTCAATCAGCCAACATAAAAAAGACGTATCCAGATTCAACAGTTACAACTTTTCACGACCAGGAATTAACTTGGACACATACAATTATGCCTTCTCCTTTGGGTGGGAGATACGAAATTAAATTAGTTTATAAAATAAACGGATCAAGAAATAGATTAGGCTCATCAAAAACAACAAGTGCACCAAAAATTTATGTGCTAAATCCTAAACTTGAGTTAGCTATAGGAGAAACAAAATTACCACATTGCTATGACCAAAAGAAACAACATTTGTGTTTGTATTATCCCGATGGGAAGGAATGGAATAAATCAATGCTATTAGTCACAACAATTATTCCTTGGACATACGAGTGGTTATACCATTATGAAATTTGGCTAGGTACCGGAAAATGGACAGGTGGAGGAATTCATCCAGTTTCAAAAACACCTAAACTTGCGGATAAATAAAAAGAATCACTACTATCAAACAATTATATAATCAATTTACTAGGTAAATAAAAAAATAAAATAGATATGGTTTTTAATAACAAATTCGATTTTGAAGAATATTTAAGTGAAAATGGTTTAGAAATCGCCGTTGATTATCCGGCAAGTTATAAGGAAGACCATAGAAATTATACTTTAGCTATTCTAATGGACGCTGATGATTTGCCTACATATCGTATAAAAATTGATACGGATGCTGGTTTTCCTATGGGAGTTATTTTTGATAATAATAATGTGGATGTAAATATCATTTCTCTTAAAGAGAAGCAAATTTAGATTATGATAAACAATACAATATACAAAAACACTTCTGTTGGATTAATTCCTATTGATTGGGAGGTTAAAAAATTAGGAGAGATTGCTAAAGTAAAACACGGTAGAGATCAAAAAAAAGTTATTTGTGACAGTGGTATTTATCCAATTTTAGGCACAGGCGGAGAAATTGGTCGAACTAATAGCTTTTTATATGATAAACCTTCAGTTTTGATTGGAAGAAAAGGTACAATTGATAAGCCTCGTTTTATGGACACACCATTTTGGACTGTTGATACGTTATTTTATACGGAACTTTCTCAAGATATAGTTCCAATATGGCTTTTTAATGTTTTTCAAACAATTAACTGGTATTATTATAATGAATCCTCGGGTGTACCTAGTTTAAGCGGTTCAAATATTTCTGCAATTCCACTACCAATTCCCCCGCTTCTAGAACAGCAAAAAATAGCATCCATATTGTCAACTTGGGATAATGCTATTGACATAACCAAAAAAGTTTTGAGTAATCTTGAAGTTATCAAAAAAGCTATGACAATAAATGTTTTATCTGGTAAAATTAGATTTAAAACTTTTTTGAAAAATAATAAAATTAGCCAAAGAAATGGCTATAGCATACCTGATGATTGGGAAGTAAAAAATTTATCATCTGTGTTGGAACAGGTGAAAAAACCTGTTAAACCAGAAAAAGATACACTTTACAAACAATTAGGTATTCGTTCACATACAAAAGGCATTTTTTACAAGGATTCGGTAACTGGTCAAAGTTTGGGGAATAAATCTGTTTTCGCTATTGAACCTGATTGTTTTATTTTGAATATTGTGTTTGCTTGGGAACACGCAATTGCAAAAACAACTATTGCAGAACAAGATATGATCGTATCACATAGATTTCCTATGTACAAACCATTAGCTCCAAAACTTGATTTAGATTATCTTTTGTTTTTCTTCAAATCTAAAAAGGGAAAAGATTTATTAGGATTAGCTTCTCCTGGAGGTGCAGGTAGAAATAAAACATTAGGTCAAAAAGAATTTTTAAAATTAAAAATACCAATACCACCAATTAAAGAACAAAAAGCAATTGCCCTTTTTTTAGAAACCTATGATTCTGAAATAAAATTACACCAACAAAAACTACAAGCATTGCAATTACAAAAGAAAGGATTGATGCAACAATTGTTAACTGGGAAAGTGAGAGTGAAAACCAATAATTAAAACTATGAGTAATACACCTATTCCACCTAAAATAAAAAACCAACTTTTGGTAAAATCTGGAGGCAGATGTCAGTTTAGAGGATGTAATCAATCGTTATACAAAGATCTAATTACAAAAAGAGATTTTAATAAATCATATATTGCTCACATTGTTGGAGATAAATCGACTGGACCTAGAGGCGATGTGATACAGTCTCCAATTTTAGCAAATGCGCTATCAAATTTAATGCTCCTCTGTGACGGTTGTCATAGAAGAATTGATAGTGAAAACGGCATACATTTTTCTGTATCAGAATTAATGGCTATGAAAAAAGAACACGAAGACCGCATTGAGAATGTTACAGCTATTGCACCAAATATGTATAGCCATATACTTACTTACAAAGCTAATGTAGGTATGTTTACACCAGAAATGAGTTACCAAACAGTAAGCCAATTTCTTTATCCAACATATTATCCAGCTATGGCAGATACTATTGATTTAAGTTTATCGAATAGTATACAAAGAGATAGAGACACTGCATTTTGGACAACAGAAGTAGCAAATTTAGAAGCACAATTCGATAGAAAATTATTCCAAAATTATGCAAAAGGAGAAATCAAGCATTTATCAGTTTTTGCTTTTGCTCCAATTCCATTATTAGTAAAATTAGGCACATTGATTAATGACATTTATACTTGTCAAATTAACCAAAAAGTACGTAATCCAGATACTTGGAATTTAGACGATGATACCACAGCGGTAAAATACACAATAATAGGACCTGAGAAAAAACATAAAACAGTGGCTTTAAATATTTCTTTGAGTGCTACTATTACTAATGATAGAATTACTCAAGTTTTAGGCGAGGAATGTGATGTTTTTACAATTACAATAGATAATCCGTTTAATGATTATTTAAAAAGTAAAAAACATTTAGAAGATTTTAGTATTGCAATTAGACAATTGTTTAATCAAATAAAAGCTAAATATGATGCACAAACTCCAATCCATATTTTCCCTGCTATGCCTATTGCCAAAGCAGTAGAACTGGGTAGAGTTTGGATGCCAAAAGCTGATATGCCTTTATATCTTTATGACCAAAATACAGCTAATGGTGGATTTACAAAAGCGATAGAAATAGTAAATAGTTAATTTTATGAGCAACATTCAAAATCCAGAATTTGGCAATATTGTAAAACTAATACAAGAAGCACAAGGTAGAGTAAGACAATATACCAATACCGCTTTGGTAACATTATACTTTGATATTGGTAAAACAGTAAGTCAAAAAGTAGCACAAGGCACTTGGGGACAAAGCACAGTACAACAATTAGCGGATTACATTCAAACCGAAATGCCTACATTAAAATCATTTAATCGTAGGGGTTTATACCGTATGAAACAGTTTTACGAAACTTATTGTCCAGGATCGGAATTTGATGTTGTATTTCAAAATATTACTAGTATAAATACTGAAAATCAAAATAGTAAAAATGTGTCAGCACTGCCGACACATTTAAGTTTTGAATTTGTATCAACTGCGTTGACACAATTGCAAAAAGCACAAAATGTAAAAGTGTCACCAGTGGCGACACAATTAGAAAATGCTGATAATAGCGAAAAAACAATTGTATCCACACTGCGGGCACAATTGAGTTGGTCAGTCCATTTAGAGATTTTATCAGCTTGTAAGTTGCCGGAAGAAAAATTGTTCTATTTGATTATGGCTTCAAAAGAGAAATGGAGCCAACGGGAAATAAGAAGACAAATTGAATGTGGCCTATTTGAACGCTATGCTTTAAGCAATACAAAAGTGTCGGCACTGCCGACACAATTACCAGCCAAGATAAACGAACACTTAAAAGACGTTTATTCATTAGAGTTTTTGGAATTAGGTAATGATTTCAGTGAAAGCGATTTACAAAAATCAATAGTAAAAAACCTTAAGAAATTCATTTTAGAAATTGGAAATAATTTTTCTTTTGTTGGCGAAGAATACAGATTACAAGTAGCCAATAGAGACTATGAAGTAGATTTATTGTTTTATCATAGAGTATTACAATGTTTGGTTGCATTTGAATTAAAAATTACCGACTTCAAACCCGAGTATTTAGGTAAAATGAACTTCTATTTAGAAGCACTTGACAGAGATCACAAACAGCCACACGAAAACCCAAGCATCGGAATAATCCTTTGTAAAAGTAAAGACGATGAGATTGTAGAAATTGCAATGAGCCGTTCACTATCTCCAACAAAAGTAGCAGAGTACACCACTAAATTAATTGATAAAAAATTACTCCAAGCCAAATTACACGAATTGGGAGAATTGTACAATCAATCAAAAAACATAGAGCCATAATGAATATTCCGTCATACATAGAAGACCACATCAGTCAAATTCCAGCACTACAGTTACTCATAAAAATGGGATATCAATATGTATCGCCAGATGAAGCGATGGAATTACGTGGCGGTAGAACAAGTAATGTATTGCTGGAACCAATTCTGAAAAAACAACTCGAAAAAATAAATAGTATTCAATACAAGGACAAAGAGTTTTCCTTTTCAGAGAGTAATATCAATGCAGCAATTATCGCCTTGCGGGAATTACCAATACAGGATGGTTTTATAAAGGCAAATCAGGCATTTTATGACTTAATAACTTTGGGCAAAAGTTTGGAACAAACCATTCTAAACGATAAAAAAAGTTTTTCTTTTCAATATATCGATTGGAAAAACATTGAGAATAATACATTCCACGTTACC
Source organism: Flavobacterium sp. T12S277 (assembly GCF_048514875.1). Classification (NCBI taxonomy): domain Bacteria; kingdom Pseudomonadati; phylum Bacteroidota; class Flavobacteriia; order Flavobacteriales; family Flavobacteriaceae; genus Flavobacterium; species Flavobacterium sp. T12S277. The sequence goes on from NZ_JBLYEG010000012.1 coordinate 29,273, forward strand.
GAAGAATATGCCGTATTGCGCAGCGAAAGAAACGACACTTATCGCCCAGATATTGTTTTGTTCATCAATGGAATTCCAATGGTAGTAATTGAATGCAAAAGCAATGTGATAAAAGATCCCGTAACACAAGGTATATCGCAACATTTAAGAAACCAATTAGAAGATGGAATAAGAGGATTATACCAATACTCTAATATGGTGTTGTCATTAGCCGTAAACGAGGCAAGATATGCCACAACAGCTACACAAAAAGAGTTTTGGAGTGTATGGAAAGAAGTATTTCGTACCAAGGAAGAAGGAATACAGTATGGTGATGCAATTAGACAAATAAAAAACAGCGAATTACCTAATACGGAACGAACAGCCATTTTCAAACAGCGATTTAGTAGTGTATTACAGTATTTCAATCAACTGGAAAAAGAAGAAGTAATCGTAACCGAACAAGATAAATTAGTATTCAGTTTATGTCAGAAATCAAGAATAATAGACTTGATTTTTAATTACATAATTTATGATGATGGTATTAAGAAAATCACCCGATACCAACAATATTTTGCAATTAAAGAAACACTGAAAAAAATTAATGTTGCGGATGTAAATGGCAAGCGAACTGGTGGTGTAATTTGGCACACACAAGGAAGCGGAAAATCATTGACAATGGTAATGCTGGCGCAGTTAATTGCAACTCAAAAAGAAATAAAAAATCCAAAAATAATTCTTGTTACTGATAGAATAGATTTAAATACCCAAATTACAGAAACATTTCAAAAATGTCACGTTGATGTAGAAGAAGCACAAACCGGAAAACATTTAGTAGAACTAATCAATAGCACAACGGACGCAGTGATCACCACATTGATACACAAATTTGAAGCGGCTATAAACCAATCAAAAGAAGGATTTAGTTCACCTAATATTTTTGTATTAATTGATGAAGGACACCGAAGCCAATACGGTACGTTTAATGTAAAAATGCAAAAGGTTTTCCCGAATGCTTGTTTTGTCGCATTTACAGGGACACCTTTAATGAAAAAAGAAAAAAGTACTGCCAATAAATTTGGAGGTTTAATAGATGTGTATTCTATTACAGATGCTGTTGAAGATAAGGCAGTAGTACCTTTACTTTATGAAGGAAGGCATAATTTAATTGAAGTAAATGAAAAACCATTAGACACATTTTTTGATAAAGTTTCCGAACCACTTACTCCTTATGGTAAAACAGCACTAAAAAGGAAATACAGTACAGCAAATCAACTAAACAAAGCCGATCAGGTCATTTATGCAAGAGCATGGGATATTAGTGAACATTTCGAGGATAATATTCAAGATACTGGTTTCAAAGGACAATTAGTAGCGCCCAACAAAACCACAGCCCTAAAATATCGTGAATACTTAAAAGAAATTGGAAAAGTAAGTTGTGAGGTGTTAATTTCTGCACCCGATACAAGAGAAAATTATGAAGATGCTTTTGAGGAAAACGAAGATGTAGTCTTGAAGTTTTACAAAGCAATGATGAGTAAATATGGAAAGCAATTAGATTACGAAAAATCAGTAATCAGTGCTTTCAAAAAGCAAGAACAACCTGAAATAATTATCGTAGTAGATAAATTATTAACTGGTTTTGATGCGCCAAACAATCAAGTATTATACATTACCAGATCATTGAAAGAGCATACTTTACTTCAAGCTATAGCAAGGGTAAACAGAGTAGCGCCAGGAAAAGAATATGGTTTTATAATCGATTATTTCGGTAATTTAGAAAATCTGGACAATGCTCTAAATACATATAGCGGTTTAAATGATTTTGAGTTAGAAGAACTATCAGGAACAATAATAAACATCAACAAAGAAATAGAAAAATTACCACAAGCACACAGCGAGTTATGGGACATTTTCAAAACGATAAAAAACAAATACGATGCAGAAGCATATTCCGAATTATTAAATGATGAAAGTATAAGACATCCTTTTTATGAAAAACTTTCTGCTTTTGTCCGTTTGTTCAAATTAGCAATGGCATCAATAAAGTTTAATGATATTAAAAACGAGAAAACCATTGATAAATACAAAAAAGACAGTAAGTTTTTCTTGCAATTAAGAGTAGATGTAAAGCGAAGATATTTTGATGATTTAGATTATGCAGCTTATGAACCACAAGTTCAAAAGTTAATAGATAAGCATATTACAACGGAAGGTGAAGTGTTAAAAATAACAGAACTAGTAAATATTTTTGATAGAGAAAAAAGAGAAGCCGAAGTAGAAAAAGTAATAGGTAAAGCAGCAAAAGCGGACCACATTGCAACTCGTACAGTTAAAGCTATTAATGTTAAAATGAATGAAGATCCAATCTTCTACAAAAGTTTATCGGCATTAATAAGAGAAGCCATAAACGATTACCATCAGCATCGAATTGATGAAGCACTTTATTTACAAAAAGCTAAAGAATACGAAAATCAATTCTTGACGGGAAAACAAAATAATGTTCCAAATGCTATCAAAGACAAACCTAATGTAATTGCTTTTTATAATCTGACAAATGCAGTTTTAGAGAATAGTTTTAGTAATGCACCAGAGCCAAAAGAAGTGCAAGCCAGTACAGCATTAGAGATAGAAGATTGTATTAAGAATATAGTGTTTGAAAACAATACACTTATTATTGATTGGCAAACCAATACGGAAATTGAAAAAGAATTGAAAAACAGTCTAGATGATTTACTTTTCGAAAAACAGCAACAATACGATATGCAATTCTCATTTGACAAAATAGATGAATTGATAGATGAAGTAATTAAAATTGCTAAATTAAAATACGTTTAATGTTACAATCAATCCAACAAGTACAGTATGGCAGCAAAAGCATTGAATATACATTGTCTTTTGGTGAAAGAAAGTCATTAGGCATAAAAGTATTACCTGACGGATCGGTATCGGTTATTGCTCCAAATGATACGAATTTAATAGACATCAATAAAAAGGTAAAATTAAAAGCCAATTGGATATTAAAACAACAAACCTTTTTTTGTAGTTATAAGCCAAATACACCAGAGCGTAAATACGTTAATGGAGAAACACATTTGTATTTAGGAAGACAATATAAGTTGCAAATCATTGATGATACTATAAATGAAATTAAACTTTATAGAGGTGCAATGATTATGAAAACTAAAAAATCAAATCCAGAATATTTAGAAAAAAAACTAAACGAATGGTACAAGGAAAAAGCAATCTTTCACTTCGAAGAAGTGCTGGATAGTTCTATAGAAAAATTCAATAAGTATAAAATTGAAAAACCAGTTTTAGATATAAGATTGATGCAAAAACGTTGGGGTAGTTGTACTAAATCTGGCAAAATAATTCTAAATACAGAATTAATAAAAGCTCCAAAAGGGAGTATTGAATATGTGGTTATTCATGAACTTTGCCATTTAGTACATCACAATCATAACAGGGAATTCTATGATTTGCAAAACATACTATCTCCCGATTGGGAAAAATGGAAAGAAAAATTGGAACACGCTCTTTCGTAATTTTATATTAAGTGAACGTTCCAAATCCTCCAAAAAAAAAGTTTGCCATTTGTTAGGGTAAGGCTACTTAAGTTTTCCTCGTTTTTTTGGGAAATAGTTATATTTTCAACTTAATGAAAATCTTTAAAATTATTTAAACCATAAAAGACTAATAACATAACTATAATTATCAGAATAAAAACATTGTTCATACATTGTTCTATTGGCACGATTATCATTAACAAATGGATAAAACCAATCATCTGCTGAAAGTTCTTGAATAGCTGTATATTTACTTTCTGGTGTTGTAAAATATTCGCTTGCGACTGTCGTTCTGGGTAGCAAACCACCTACTTTAAACTTAAATGGCCATTGAGGAAAATCATCACTTCGTAAAAACCATTTTGCAATATTATCCTGTGATATAACTGCAAATATTTCATGTGTTCCTATTTTACTGAATCTAATTAATGTAGCCAGAATACTTGTTTGAAATTCTTCAGACAACTTAAAAATAGTCTCAAATGAAAAGTTTTTACCACCTGAAACACCTCTAAATTTCTCTCTTGGCATTAGTAAAATACTAGCAAAATAATCAGCTTCAAGCTCCATTAAGTTTTTCTGATTGATATTATGAAAAGATGCATGAGGCTCAAGTAAACCATATTTTAATCCTAGTCTATGTTGTTCAATGAAAAAATGCCCTAATTCATGTGCAAAAGTGTAACGACCTCTTTTAGAGAATTGACCGTTTCCATTATCAATATTTATATGAATATGGAAATTTAAATCTTCAGTATCATAAAGTAACATTCCATCAAAAGCATCTTCATAGTGGTCGAAATAATGTAAAATATCTTCATCTTTTGAAATTTCTTCCAAAAGAGTCAGATTTCCATTTGAAAAATCTCTAGCAATAAACTCTGCAAGCTTTTCTATCTCATTAATCCGATGATTCGGTATCACCATTTTTTTTGGACTTGTTTTGATTGTTCTTTATTTTGTTCAAAATGTGTTCTGGCAACTTACTTCCATTACGGGCAACCATTCTATATTCAGTAAGGTCTTCTGGTTTTATAGATTCTGGAATCTGAATACTTTTTGGACTTTCTCCTCCTCTGATAATTTTGGCAGGGTCGATTTCCAATCCTGTTAAACCAAAGTCAGTATCTCCAAAAAGTGTTTCAAACCTGGACAACTCAACTTCATTTCTTGGAAAAAGAAATCCGGTTGATGCTAACCATTCGGTAACATTCTCAGGGGTTATATGTTTTTTATTTTGAGCCATATAATTTCAAATATGTATCTACAATATCAAATGAATCTTTTTTATAGCTTCTAATGGTTGCTTGAGATAAGTCAAGTTCATTTCTTAAACTTTCAAGTAATTTTCTTGGAAGCTTATAACCGTCTTTCTCATGCATCTTATATGTCAAATAAATTATTTTATGCTTTGGTGATAATCTGTCAAGCGCACTTTGTATAATTTCTTGAATTCGTTTTAAATCTTTTAGTTTTGATGGTTGCATATTAGATTGTTCCATATCTGGAAAATCTTTTATAATTTCTTCATCACCTATGTATGGGCTTAAATCATTTCCAAGAATTTCATTTTTAAAACCAGGCAGAAGATTTTGTGCAATTCTGAACAAAAAAAACAGGACACAAATATCAATCTCTTTACTGCACTTATCCTTATTAAAGCTACCGGCGTATTTTCTAAATCTATCAAAAACTTTCTCTCCAAGTTGAGTAGCATAATCTCTGTCTAAATTCCACTGCTTACATATTGGAATTAATTTTTTTAATAACTGAATCTGAAATCTAAAACAAAATACCATAAAGGCATCATTAGCCGTGCTTGAATAAGCTGGATCACTTGACCATTGAATATATTCAATGAGGTTTTCGGTAGATTCATTTTGTAATTCTTGCCACGCCATGTACTGCTTCTGTATAACACTACCTAAAACCGTGGTAACGCTTTTAGTAGTTATAGTAGAACACAAAGTTATAAATTAAAATAAGTCTAACTATGATAATAATCAATAAATTACTTACAGATAAAATAAATGCTCCCTAAATGAATTAGTTCTCGTGCCAGTATGGCAGATGAATATTTAGGAATGATATTTGAATAATTTTTTAACATAATATTAATAGGATGAAATCTATAAATGATAAATTAGATTGTTTTCAATATAAAATACAAAAGAACCTTATAAAATATAAAAAACATGTTTGGCCTAATAAATAATAAGATAAATGACCTTCTTGAAAATATCGGGATAGTTCTAGACATTACCGAAGCCCAGTTTGAGACAGTTAAAAGCCGGTATGATGCGGTTGCAAAACAATTATCAAAGGATAATTCTCCTTTAAGTGTATATCAGCCAGAGATACTTCCGCAGGGATCATTTTTGTTAGGCACAATGATACGTCCTATCATGGAAGATGACGAGCTGGACGTAGATCTTGTTTGCAGACTTAAAGGAAAGAAAATCCAGTGGTCGCAAAAGGATCTGAAAATTGCTGTTAGAGACCAACTTATTAATGAAAATGAAGACTATAGAAGAATGTTGGATGAAGAAGGCAATCGTTGCTGGACACTTATTTATAAAAATGACAAATTCCACTTAGATATATTACCGTCTTTAATAGGAGATAACAATCATATTAATTTAAGTGAGCGTGCTTATAGTAAGCTGAATGCTTCTGAAGTTGAAAGCATTTCATTAAGAATCACCGATAAGCGGGAGTTCAATTACACAAGTGAGACTGATCCAAATTTTTGGCCGAAAAGCAACCCTTTTGGTTACGCTGCATGGTTCAAAGAGCAAGCAAATCTCAATACTTTTAGAACAGTAAATCTAAGTGAAAGCGTTACACCATTACCATCGTACAAAAAAAAGAAAGAACCCCTTTTGCGAGCAGTGCAAATTTTAAAGCGTCATCGTGATATTATGTTTGGCTGCGACGAGCACCGACCGATATCAATAATTATAACAACGCTAGCTGCAAAAGCTTATAGAAAAGAAGACAATGTCAAGGATGCCCTAATTAATATTCTTTCTAACATGCAAAGCCATATGCAAAGAAAGTATAGCAATAAACATAGCAAAGAGATTTGGTGGATTGGCAATCCCGTCAATGAATTGCATGAAAATTTTGCGGATAAATGGCCTGATGAAAAACAGAAAGAAGATAACTTTTTCGAGTGGATTAAAAAAGCACAGAATGATTTTGCGCAAATCAAAGATATGGATATTACAAGCGCATATCGCTTCCTGAAAAATCTGCTTGGAACACGAGCAGTAAACGAAGCTGTGAAAAATCTTGGTTATGAAAATTTAATAGCTGAAAATTACAAACCGGTTAACTATTCAGTTGGACTATTGTCAGTTCCACATAGGGAAAGGCCTCACTGGCCAATAACATTAACCTACAACTGTGATGTCTATGGGAGATTTAATGATATAACAGATTCTTACAAAGCGAAATCTATCACTTCCCAAACTATTGTGCCTAAAAATTGCAGTATTTATTTTACCGCCACCACAAATGTCCCAAAACCGTATGACGTCTACTGACAGGTTGTGAATACAGGTGATGAAGCCAAAAATGCATTTATGGGATTAAGAGGAGGTATCTTTCATGCACAAACATTAGGAAAAGGTGGACTTGTGCAAAAAGAGCATTCTGGCTATACTGGACTACACTGGATAGAATGCTTTATCGTTAAAAATGGAGTTTGCGTTGCCCGTAGCTCGGAGTTTTTTGTGAATATCCAATAATGATGAAATAACATGACACAACACTGTTATTTGGAGAAAAAGATTACAGGATTAAAAAAGCTTAACATAAAAAATCTAAAATGATTTCTTGCTGAAAGCTGATATATAAAATGATTATTAAAATAAAGTAAAAAATATGAGTTCATATAAAACAAAAAGTACATTACATGTAAGGATTAGGAATTTCGTGAGTTGGATAGCTCCACCAAGAGAAACTCGTGACGCCATCAAAATCAAATCTGATGAGGTAAGGAAATGCATAAAAGCTGAAGCGGAGAAGGATGAACTTACGGTTGTCGATATGCCTTATTCTGGCTCGTTTTCAACCAGAACAGGCTTACGGCGCAACATGCGGGGCAATACCACTACAGAAGGACAGGATATTGACTTGCCATTTGTTGTTAAGAAGGACAAGGAGACGGAATTTGGTCCATTAATCGCCCGTTTTAAAAAATACGCGGAAACTTGTTATCCTGATCATACCATTGAGGCAACTAAAAGCTCTGTAAACATTGTTTTTGAGAAGGAAAAATTAACCTTTGATATCGTACCAATGTTTGAATCAGATAAGGCTCAATATCAAACATTAATAAGAAGCAATGGTGATATAATAACTACTTCTATTGAAAAACATCGGGAATTTATCAGAAAGCGCACTATTGCAACAAAGGAAACAACCGGCATTGTATCTTTTAATGATTGTGTCCGACTCCTTAAATGGTGGCGTAAAGTTAAAGAGATTGAAACAGACGAGAATCTGTGTCTGCCAAGCTTTTTAATAAACCTGTTAGGTGCGAAAGCATACGATACTTGTGGTGATGATACTACTTATCCACAAACGCTGGCTAATTGGTTCTCATACCTTGCTCATATTGTTAAAAATAAAGAGGCGATTTGGTTTAAGGACTATTACTCGACACCTAAACTTGATAGCTATAAGCCTTGGAATGTGCTTGATCCAGTTATGGATGACAATAATATTGTGACATCTTGGGCAGGTTACCAAGTTGACGAATTAGCCGACTGGTTGCAAGAAGCTTCAGAAATTATGAATAGAGCTATTGTTGCAGATTTGCAAGGTCGAGACGCAGACAGTTTGGCTCAAATGCAACTATTGTTTGGAACTATTTTTTCTTCTCACTGCGATTAATTTATTAAATAAAGAAGATATGAGTACATATACATTTACCGGAACAGAAACTTACTCTGAGTCCGACGTTAAAGCGGTTATGCAAAATACCTATGAGGATATCATAGGGTTTGCAAATAGACAGATTATTACTTATGGTTCGGCAGAAAGTTGGATCGAAGAGTTAACTTACGTGTTGAATAAAAAAGTTGTAAAGTTTTTTGAAGTGCAGTTAAGAGATTCTTCGGGCGATAACTTTAAAAGTTACAGGTATAATGTGGATTCATACGGATACCTCTCTACTGGAGCAAATTCTGGAGGTATTAATTACTTTGCTTACCCAACAAATACTACCGCAACATTATTTGTTCAGCTTACAGACAATGCTCCTGCCGGAACATTTGAACAGTTACAAAGAGACCGTGGCTGGGGAAATGGCACGGCAACGAAGGGTAATGAAATTCATGATAGAAATTATGTAAGCAATAACTTAAGAATACAAAGATCTGAAATAACAAAATAAAATGGAAGTCAAACTACAAGAACAGAAACATCCCAATATGGTCGCTGAGGCCGCTTATAATAATCTGATCGCTATTGATGAGCAGAAGAATACACTTCTGAATAATCTTGAACTATTTTTTGATAAGAAAAAAATTGAAAAATGGCAGAAGCATCACCATCCTAAAGGTTTGGATTTTTTTCAAAATCTAATAGCTGGAACTCCACTTATTATCTTATCAGGAGACGTAGGTTGCGGTAAGACAGCTTTAGCTCATTCCATAGGCTCGCCATTGGCAAAACGTATTGATAAACGCGTTATCGTTTTTGAAACCCCATCCAATATTCGAGGAGCCGGGAGGGTTGGGGAAATTTCTAACCGTATTACAGATGCTTTTGAGCAGGTTAAATCTAAAATAAAATCCGATCAGATGGGGATTCTCATTATTGACGAGGCCGATGACCTTGCAACTGACCGTGATCAAAACCAGGCACATCATGAGGATCGTGCAGGGCTTAACGTTTTAATAAAGCAGATTGATCTAATTGCTAGGGAGAACATCACACTCGCCGTTATTTTGATAACCAACAGGCTAAAGGTTTTAGATCCTGCGGTTATACGTAGGGCCACTCAGATTATAGAATTCGGCAGACCAAATGCAGACGCGAGGAAACTTGTATTTGAGCAAATTTTTAAAGGCTCCGAATTATCTGACAAAGATTACACGGAACTTGTTGAAGCAAGTAAGCACCCGGATACACCTTATAGCTTTTCTGATCTAATACAGAAGGCGGGTAAACAATCTTTATATTCTGCTATCCAAAACAACCAACCTTTCGGAAAAGATGCGTATGTGGCAACGATTAAAAATATTAAACCTTCACCAATTATTAAATAGATTATGAATATAAATAAATTAACAATAGTTATAGCGCATTACGGTTTAGATAGGAAGATTACAGAGCAGGAATGCATGTCGGTTTTGTCAGCAGATGAAACAACTGATACCATTTTTATTGATTTTGAGGCAGGAAATGCAAAACTAAGTGAGTTATATGAGCTTTCATTTGACAATATTGCCTTATCCCAGCAACGAAAATTTGTAGAAATTGTAAAGCCCGTACTCGACGCAAATCCCAGTGCTAACATTGCATATTTCGGACTAACACCAATACCTGTATCATTTCATCTTGGCTACCTCATTGGAAATACGCATTCTTATTCCATTTATCAATTACATCACAAATTAAATAAATGGTATAAAGAAACGGAAAAACCTACGCCTGATTACAAGTTTTCGATAAATCCGCCCTTGTTGCCAAACGAGGTACAAAAAGGTAAAGGTGATGTAACTATACGAGTGGCAACCTCTTTTGATATTGATAGACAATCAACTTATGAAGTTGTTCCAAACCCTGAAAATGAATTTGACATTAGCTTAAAAACGCCTGATGTAGATTCACTTTTTAATCAGGAGACTATACAAGATGTAGTGAATTCTTTCCAGAAAGTTTTAAATGCCTATGCCAATAAATTAAGTGATCGGGAAAAAATACACTTATTCATTGCGTCTTCTTCGGGGTTACCCTTTGCCTTAGGCACCAGAATAAATCCGACTATATACCCCTATATCCAAACTTACCAATTCAGCAGGAATGAAACTCCAAAATATAAGGAGGCTGTACTGGTGACTAAAGAAGTCGATAATCGTGTCGTACTTTCTGAGGCTGACAGAATCTCAGCAAAAGAAATTCGTGATAAATGGCAGGAGCAATTAGAGAATAATTTAAAGCCGTTTATTAAGACTATATCTGGCAGAGCATCTGATAACTGGCTCCAAATGGTATGTGCATCGGATGAAGAATACACTACAGTTAGTAAACATTTCCGTCATCCATGGACTACGGTAACCGATATTAATAAAACCAGTCTTAAACATGATAAAATAGACACTGAAACTACAGATGTAGAAGATGGCTTTGAATATATTGAGAAATCAAATACTTGGCTACTCGATGATGGTTTCCTATTTGGCTTGAGTAAAAGATTAAAAACTAAAACGTATACAGATATTATGCAGGCTGCACGACTGTTTTTCTTTCATGAGGCATTACATTACAGTAAAGAAGGGCATCGGTTGACTAAAGAGGTAGCTAACGGGATAGGTCAGTTTCCAAAGGTAATTGAAGAAGCCGATTATCAGGCCGATGTATGGGGCTTGCTAACTGAATATAAATATTGTTCAATGTACGAGCCCAAACGTTTAAAAAATGGTTTAAAATCTTTTTTCTGTGATGCTATAGAAACCGCTGTTGAGACTATGTGGAGTTTCGTGGACACAGGTGCTGAACTAAATATCATGCAGGTAAGATCTATGAACCGTTTTTTAAATTGGTATTGGCAGTGGGTGCTCATTGAAAATATTGATGGTCCAGGAACATTAGAAGATATAATCATGATATTACTGGATAAACCGGTAATTGAATTTGCTGGCGCCCAAATGGAATTAAGAGGATATCGTACATATTATAAACTTAGCGCTAAAAAATATAATAATTATCAGTTAGCTGCTTTTGCACGAAATAAAGTATATCGTTTTGCTCCAAATCTTATTCATGATATAACTGACGGATTCAAAAATCTTGACGGTGAAAAGATAAAGTCTGGTTTAAAAAGCTTTCAAGTTACATTAGGGCTTTAATTTTGATGTATCATAGGCATAATTCTATGTTCAAGTGTATGTGAATTTTTGAACTAAAAGGCTTAAAGACTGCTTTGTGCATGATCAAATAGTAGACATTGTAAAGCAACGCTAAAAAATCAATATATCACTCATAAGCCTTAGATCTTCGAGCAAATAGTTCGAATTTTGTACTATTAAGATGCATAGAAATGGACTAGAAACAAAAAAACATCTATTACAAAAAAGGCCTAAATTTGCCACTGAACAACAATTTTCATATATTTACAACCATAAAAGTACATTGACTGACTGCGATTAAATTGATCAGGGAAACAAAGGACTATAAGGTAAGTCATTATAAATGAGACCTATTCGGCTACCCTTTTTGGAAGGGTACTTGGAAACACCAATAAAATCAACGAATTAAGGAATAGGTAGGTCGTCCTGCCACCCCGACAAAAGTCTTTTCATATTTTGGAAAGACTTTTTTTGTGCTCTACACTTTAATGAAATATTCGAACGGTTATCTCGTCCCGATAGGAATCGGGAAGGCCGCAGGTTCGAATCCTGCCACTCCGACAAAAGTCTTTTCATTTTTTGAGAAGACTTTTTTTTTTGCTCTACACTTAAATGATGCATCTGAACGGTTATCGCGTCCCGATAGAAATCGGGAAGTCCGCAGGTTCGAATCGGGGCACCCCGACAAAAGTCTTTTCATTTTTTGGAAAGACTTTTTTTTTTGCTCTATACTTAAATGATATAGTTAGAACGGTTATCGCGTCCCGATCGGAATCGGGAAGGCCGGAGGTTCCTTTTTTTAAATAGTACTGCGATTGTTTTAAATAAAGTTACAGTTATTGATACTATCGTTACGGTTGTTACTTATGAAAAAGTCCGACGTTTTTTTTGTGTTACTTTATCGGGGTATTTATAAATAGGAATTATCCTATAATAAATATCAAAGATGATTAACAACGTAAAAAATAATTTCAATATGACTCGTACTTTTACTTTCTTTTTCCCGAAAAAGCCTTTTTGGGTTTATGTGATCGCTTTTTTCTCAGTTTTTCAAACGGTGGCGCAAGCGCCTACTGTACAAGCTTCTGATATTGTTTTTACTAATACCAAAAAAACAACAACTACCATTAATTGGAAACGAGGGAATGGAAGCCATAGAATAGTATTTATGCGTAAGGGGACAAGTACTAGTCCCTATGCCATGCCAGAAGATTATTCTGCATACTTTAGTGATAGTGTTTTTGGTCAGGGAAGTCAAATTGGGACATCAGGCTGGTATTGTGTTGGTGCTATTGCTGGTGGTAATATGGTGGATGTGACCGGTTTAAATCCAGAGACTCTATATCAGGTACAGGTGCTTGAATATAATTATGTAAACAATACCTGGATTTATTTAAGGTCAACCAACACTGGTAATCCCGCAGAAATCACCACGCCGGGTCATTCTGATACTTTAAGTAATTTAAGTCTGAGTGCTGGAGCGTTGAGTACCGTTTTCTCCCCGGAAATGACCGATTACACCGCAAAGGTAGCTCATGATCTTAGCAGCATAAAGATAACGCCAACTACCACTGATACTGATGCTACGGTAAAAGTAAACGGAACAGCCGTGGTTAGCGGAAGCAGTTCGCAGGAAATAAATTTGGCTGTCGGGGTCAGTACCGCTGTTACCATAGAGGTAACCGCTAAGAATGGTATGGTAAAAACCTATACCATAAACGTTTTCAGGCCTCATCCTTCACCAACCATTCAGGCTACAGGGCTTACTTTTACCAATACAACCGCAACAGGCACCACGGTACATTGGACCAATGGGAATGGAAGTAATAGGATGGTGTTGATGCGTACAGGTACAGCTGACATCCCTGTTCTGCCTAATAGTTATTTTTTATCCAGCACTGTTTTTGGTATGGGTGATCAAATTGGAGCATCAGGCTGGTATGTTATTGCTTACTCTAATAATCCTGGCAATGAAGTAGAAATAAAAGGGTTGGATTTGAAAGAAATCTATCAGGTCATGGTCGTGGAGTTAAACGGAGATAGCCCTTCCTTTCCTACCTATTTAACCACAACAGGTACCAATAATCCTGCAACGGTTACTACACTTAGTAATGTAGCTACTTTAAGTAATTTAAGTTTGAGTGCCGGAGCTTTGAGTACTGCTTTCTCCTCCGCAACGACAGCTTATACCGCAAAGGTAGCTGCTGACGTGAATAGCATAACGGTAACGCCGGTTACCAGCGATGCTAATGCGACGGTTAAAGTAAACGGAACAGTCGTGGTCAGTGGGAATGCTTCGCCGGAAATAAATTTAGCTGCGGGGGCAAGTACCGCTGTTACAATAGAAGTTACAGCTCAGGATGGTACAGCAAAAACGTATAAGCTAACAGTCGAAAAAAATAGTTTGGGAGTAGTGAATACTGAAATTGAAGGTTTTGTAGTTTATCCGAACCCTGTGCCTCATGGAAGGTTATACATACAAACCAGATCGGCTGTTGTAATGGAGGTGGAACTATTTGATCTGTCGGGGAAAAAGGTTTTTTCTGTTCAGACCACTAATAAAGAAGTGCCTATTGAAGGTTTGCAAAAAGGAGTTTATATCCTGAAAGTACGTCAGGATGGAGCCGTGTCAACCGAGAAAATTATGGTACAATAAAAGATACTATTCTTTTTTTGAAATATACGGAACAAAGTAATTCCAACAAGCTAAGGTCTCTTTTAAAGAAATTTAGAAGAGACCTTTTTGTTTCTGTGCAATGGTTTTTTTTTGTCGTTATCAGAGTTTTTTAGGTTTTATTTGAATCAGAACCGTTACTTTTCGGCGATTTTGGTCAGCCACTCAAAATAAATTTGGTTCGTTTCGTCATCAGGGTATTCGTGGGTTTTGTCCTCCATTATTCTTTCAGTTACCCGAATTCCGTTCGATTTAAGTTTGCGTATTAATTCTTCTGCTTTGGCAACCGGCAAAGCTCCGTCTTTTCTTCCGTGATAAATAAAGACAGGGATTTTTGAAAAGGGAGTAAGAAATTGGTCCTCCAGAAAATTTGGATGTCCGGAACCCAGCCAGTCGTTTGCCAAATCCGGATGCCCTGCAAATACTGCCACTCCTTTGTAAAGTTCAGGATGCTGATAATAAGTTCGCAGGGCACCATAACCTCCCATCGAAAATCCGGCAATGACCATTTTATTTGGGTCAGCCGAAAAATGTGTGAGTACATCTTCTATGGCTTCTGCAATGTCCTTTTGCGAGCTGTCGGAATCGTAACAATTGTATTGGTCTCTGCCAAATGGAGCTACTTCAATAAAATCACCTCCGCTTCTTGCCTGATTCAGCACAGTCTGTTCGTCCTGTCCGCTGCCATGAAGAAATACCAGAAGAGGGTATTTTTTTGCAGGAGAATAGTCCCGGGGAAGTTTTATGGTGTAAGGCTGAAAGCTGTTGTCGTATTTTGATTTAAAAGCCCTGCGGTAAGGTTTTGTAATGCCTTTGTATGGATCAGTTCCTTTTAAAAAAGAGAGTAATTCCGTTTCAAAAAGAAAGTACTGTTCCAGTATTTTCTTGCCGGTTTCATAAGACTTTAATTGAAGCAGTTGCTTTTCTACTTCATTTGCTTTGAACAATAAGGTATTTACGGTTCCATAGGCTAAATGATGTTGATTCTGTGTGATTTGCAAACGGATGCTGTCAAAATTAAATTTGGGAAAAACAACAAAATCATACTGTCCAATCGTATCCTTACCCGCACGGCTAAGAAAATGATAAAGACCCGGTTTTGGATTGTGGAATTGAAGAGAAGTAAGTTTGTGCTGTATTTTATTTTTAAGAGTACAGTTGATTTTGGTATCCAGCACTATTTTGGACGAATTATTCCGAATCGTGATTTCAATAGATCTGTTTTCGGCCGCTTTTGATAGTGTCATCAAATCTACCTGCACAGCATCATCAACGCGGATGTTTCTTTGAGAAAGTTTAGCGATCAGAACGGCTGTATTGTTGTTTTTTGGTTTTTCAAAAACGATTGGAATAAAATTTCTTTTCGGAATTTCCTCATCCCATATGCCTTCATCTTTAACAACCGAATAACCCACAGCAGCATCGTTTGCGATTGCTTTTGCAAAATAGAGGTTGTATCCCAATTGGCTGGAAAACCACGGATGGTACGGCTCAACATCTTTCCAGGCCAATAAGACTTCAAATCTGGCTTTCCCGTCATAAAAGGTTTCCTCAAAGCGGGTTTCGGAACTTAACTTTTTTCCATGGCTTTGATTTCTGTTGTAATCCCAGATTCTTTTTCTTGCCCAGTATTTTTTGTCCTTAGAAGGCGAAAATGTAATATCGTAATACTCGTCGGTAAGGGAATCTTTTTGCGGTTTTGCCAGTAGTAATTTAAATCCGTCACCATTGATGAATCCCCTGTCCCGATAGGTAATGCTATCAGCTGCGGCCTCGATATACAAATAGAGATGTGTGGGAGTATAACCCATCAGATAAGTGACCTTCGTGCGGCTGGCGCCCGCATTGTCGAATGAAAAAAAGTGATGGAATTCCTTTTGCTTCAAATGCAGCAGTTGGCGATCCGGTTTTCCGTCGATCACAGGAGTGAAATTTAAAAAGCGAATTTCGTCTGATCGCAAGGACTGTCCGGATACGATCTGGACCATACACCATACGAAGTATAAAAAACAGCCCTTTGTTTTCATATTGATAGCTAATGTTTTGTTTTTAAATACCCGATCAATAAGCCTGTCAAATATAAGTAAAAATTAAATTCAGATTTTAAAAGAGGCAGGTTCTTTTGGTTGTCAGCCGGAGCGATTTCAAACTTAGAAAAGGGCTGAAATAGCAGGAGTATTGAACGAAAAGAGATCTCCCGTTGTGAGTGTGGTTCTAATAACCTTATCGATTAATTGTAAAGACAAAGCAGGAAAAGATTTTCAATTTCCCGACGGGAATAAATTCTCTATTAGAGAATAGTTAAAACTAATGCAATCCATTCTTATTTCCGACAATAAAAACTTATTTTTGTGACCATTAATTAATAATACAATCATATTATGTCAGATACAATCGAAAAAATTAAATGCCTTATTATTGGTTCTGGTCCGGCGGGTTACACTGCTGCTATTTATGCTGCCAGAGCAAATATGAATCCAGTTTTATACCAGGGAATGCAGCCAGGTGGTCAGTTGACTACAACTAACGAAGTGGAAAATTTTCCAGGATATGTTGATGGTGTTACAGGACCGGAAATGATGATTCAGTTACAAGAACAAGCAAAACGTTTTGGTGCTGATATTCGTGATGGATGGGCTACAAAAGTTGATTTTTCAGGAGATATTCATAAAGTTTGGATTAACGATACGATCGAGTTACACTGTGAAACCGTTATTATTTCTACAGGGGCTTCGGCTAAATATTTAGGCTTGCCATCAGAGCAGCATTATTTGCAAATGGGAGGCGGAGTTTCGGCTTGTGCTGTTTGTGACGGGTTTTTCTACCGTAATCAGGAAGTTGTTATTGTTGGAGCAGGAGATTCAGCTTGTGAAGAAGCACATTACTTGTCTAAACTTTGTAAAAAAGTAACGATGCTGGTAAGAAGTGAAAAATTCAGAGCTTCAAAAATCATGGAAGAACGCGTTCGTAAAACTGAAAATATTGAGATTTTAATGAATCACGATACTGTTGAGGTTTTAGGAGACAACAGCGTAGTACATGCGATAAAAGCAAAAAACAAAACGACCGGCGAAGTTTTTGACATCCCGGCAACCGGATTTTTTGTTGCCATTGGTCATAAACCGAATACCGATATTTTTGCTGAGTACATCACATTGGATGAGACCGGTTATATCGTAAATGTTCCGGGAACTTCTAAAACAAATGTAGAAGGTGTTTTCGTAGCCGGAGATGCTGCCGATCACGTATATCGTCAGGCAATTACTGCTGCTGGTACCGGATGTATGGCTGCTTTGGATGCAGAGAGATATCTTGCTTCAAAAGAGTAACGGAAAAGGTTCTGGGGGGCTGAGGTTCTTAGTTTCTAAGGTGCAAAGGTGCAAAGGAACAAAGCAGAGTTTCAAGTCTGAAAGTTTCAAGTTTCAAGTTGTTGGAACTCTTAAAATAGAAAAAGTCCATTCGTTTTTGCGAATGGACTTTTTGTTTTTTGTTTACCAGTTAGTCAGCCCGGTATATTTTAAAAAGTAAAAACTTTGCGTCTTTGCGTTTCTGCGAGATTAGTAGGTTAGGTGTTCATTATCGCTTTATCAATTCCCCTCATTCCAACTTGAAACCTGAAACTTGAAACTTTTCCAAACCACAAACTCTACCCCTGCAACGGCGTAGCTGCCTTAGCTTTTACCGGACTTGGTTTTTTGATCAGTTTGGCTTCTTCGCTAAAACGGGTAAGGTCGATTTTTGGATTCCCAAATAAAGAGATCTCCGATTTGTCTCCGGCTGCAATCGCCAGCGTGTTTTCGGCCAGTATAGTGGCAACGGCAGAACCTTCGGTGGTAACATTGGCTTCTTTTAAAGTAAATTTAATTCCTGTAAAAACGGAGTTATTGTCTAATCGAATAGTCGCTTTTTCGGCAATACCTTCAATAGCGGCAGTTGTTTTTTGGTATAAATCGCACTTGAATTTTATAGCAGAAACTAATGTTTTGATCGAAGAATTTTTGCTCAGCTGTAAAGTAGCATCTTCCGATTTTAAGTTCAGTTCAGTTTTAGATTTGTCATCTGCAAACAAACTGAATTTTTTAGAGTTTACGTTTAATAATAATTTGGCGTAATCAAAGCTGTGGAACGTGATGTCGTCTAACTGAAGCTCCTGAATGGCATAAATTACAGCCTCATTTTTAGCGATTGCCGTTTTTAACGAACTGGTATAGATAACGTGAACAACCAGCTTTTTAAAAATAGTACTCTCTTTGGTGGTGTACAGGCGAAGTACTTTTTCTCTTAAATCCATTCCGATGATCTCGTGCAAGTTGTCATCGGCTTCGATTCTAATTTCGTTTTTCTCACCTCGTTCCAGGTATACTTCTAAATTGTCATCAGCTTCAATGCCATCAAATGCACCAACTTCTTTTACGGAGGTCGTTACAATTTTAGAACCTTTTATTTTTTCTCTTCGTTGCGCAAAAGTTAAAGTAGTAACCAATAATAATAGGAGTAAGGCTGTATTTTTTTTCATTAATTCTAAGATTTGATTTTGACAAATATAAAAAAATCATCCACTTTCGATGAATGATTTTTTTATATTTAACAGATAAATAAGGTTTATTCCTTACTAATCGTTCCTCCTGAACTTGCAGTTTTTTCAATTGTTTTTGGAGTGATGTCATAATTGATAGTTCCGCCGCTGCTGGCTGCTGCTTTCAGGTTTACAATTGGGTGAACATTTATATCTCCTCCACTTGAAGCTTCTGCGTGTATATCATTTGCGAATAATTTATGAGCATTGATACTACCGCCGCTTGAAGCTGAGACCTGCATTTTTAATGCTTTTCCTTCCAGTCCAATAGAACTTCCGCTGTCTGAATCACAAGTAATGTTATCCGATTCGATATTTACATTTAATGTTGAAGCACTTGAGGCTTCGAGATTAATATCCTGACCCTGAATCAGGCCTTTGCTCGTAATCGTGGCTGCACTTGAAGATTCTAATTTATCAATAACAGGCATTTTTACCGTTACTTTTTTCTTGGTAATATCACGGAAAGAACCTTGTTTACATTTAACATATAAAGTTCCATTTTCCACTTTTGTTATGATTTCCTGTTGGATGTTATCATCTGCTTCAACAACAATTTCCGTAGAATCAGATTGGATAATAATCAGATCGATTGCAGTACTAACCGATACTTTCGTAAAATTGCCCTGAACAATTCTTTTTTCAGTAGTAACATTTCCGCTTCCTTTAATAGTATTCACATTAAAGTTACAAGAGGCAAACAATAATGCAGTAACTGCTGCAATAATGAATTTTGTAATATGAATGATTATTTTTATCATGGCCTAGTTAATTTTGATTACAACTCCGTTTTTATCAGTGGTTAATTTTCCTTTGGTTTTCTTTGCGTTTAAAATTTCTTTTCCGTTCACTTCAATGGAAACTCCATTTACGGTATCTTTCTCGATGTAACTTTCTTCAGACGTATCTTCGTATTCGTCCCCATACTCATTCTCTTCGGCAGGGCAGTCAAGACATTTAATTTTAGAACCTTCTACTTTGTAGCTGTAGTTACCGCTAAAGTGTAAGTTGAAAAAATCATTTTCAGAAGCGTCGTAATCCTGTACAGATGCATCTGGTTTGAACAACTGTCCTTCAGGTAAGTACAAGTATACATCCACTTCCTGTCCTCTGAATTTGTTTTTTACATCTGTCAGAAAATAATTATCCAAAACTAAACGATTCCCGTTAATCTCAAACTTGTAATTGATTTTTTCTGCTCTCTGTTTCGCGTTGATAAACGAGTTACCTCTGGCTGTTTTTTCAATTTGAATGTAAGGTGCAGCCTCATCTGTATGTAAAACATGCAGGCGAACATCGTTCGAATAGATTAACTGATTGTTGGCTGAGTCCTGTACAAATTCAAAATCACTATGGTGGTTCAGGTCTTTTGCGTAATAATCATTGTATCTGAACTTTACGTAAAGCGTATCTTTTGCTGTAATGTTGATCGCTTTTTTCTCTACCATTTTATTGTCGTAAGAAAGCTCAGTTGCCTGTTTGATTCCGATGCTGATGGCGATCGCAACTGCAATAATCCAAATCGCTAACAAAGTATATTTGGTAATGTTTCCAATAGACTTCAGGTTCGGAGATAACAATTTGAAACCTAAAAGAGTCAGGAAGAAAAATGGAATTCCAACAGCAAAGAACATTAATAAACCAAATGACCAAAGCGGATAATCTGTGAAGTTTCCGGCATCTACAAAGTTTTGCCATGGAAAATCAACAAAAACGTTCGTTCCTAAAGTGAAAACACCAATCAGTAACATGATCAAAACACTGATTCCTGACATGATTAAAATCACTCCTAAGAATTTAGCGAATATTTTAAAAACCGTCATGATAAAGTCTCCAAATGAACTACTTATTCTCTCAGCTCCCGACTTTACCTGGTTTCCCATTGCGTCATAATCTGCATTTTTGAATTTATCAGATAGGTTCTCAATTTCTTCGCGAACTTTTTTTTCAATGTTCGAAATGGTAACCGGTTCCCCTGTCATTTCCAGTTTTTCTGAAGTGGTAATCGCTTCAGGAGTCACAATCCAAAGAACAAAGTAAGCTAAGATTCCGGTTCCAAAACCTGCGAAAACAAATATTAAGAAGATAATCTTGATCCAAACTGCATCAATTCCAAAATAATGTCCTAGACCGGTTGCTACACCACCAATCATACCTTTTTCTTTGTCACGGTACAATTTTTTGTGTTTTCTTGCTCCGTAGTCGCTAAAAGACTGGCTTGTTTTTTCTTCGTCTTCAAGGATATAATCTTCAGGTTGTCCCATAACGGTAATCACCTCATCAACGTCTTTCAGTCCTACAACATGTTTGTCGCTTTTTTGTTTCTCAATTAATAATTCAGAGATACGCATTTCGATATCTTTAATAATTTCGTCCTGTCCGGAAGAATTGGTAAGGGATCGTTTTATAGCGTCAAAATAGCGTGTCAGTTTTAAATATGCGTCTTCATCGATGTGAAAAACCATACCGCCTAAGTTAATATTTACTGTTTTGTTCATGACTTATTGATTTTGATTGGTGATTAGTTTTACGGCGTCAGACAATTCTGTCCAGGTACCGCTAAGTTCGTTTAAAAATGTTTGTCCTATTTCGGTTAATCCATAATATTTTCTTGGTGGTCCTGATGTAGATTCTTCCCATCGATAATTAAGCAAACCGTCGTTTTTCAGCCTAGTCAAAAGTGGATAAACTGTTCCCTCAACAACTAGTAATTTTGCGTTTTTTAAAGTGTCTAGTATTTCTGAGGTATATGCGTCTTTTTCTTTTAGTACCGATAAGATGCAAAACTCAAGAACACCTTTGCGCATCTGTGCTTTTGTGTTTTCAATGTTCATAATTTCATTTTGTTTTTTTTAGATTGAACAATTCGTTTTTTGATTGATGATGATTGATTGATGATTGAGTTGCCGGTTTGCCCTTCCGGCTCGGGTGATTGATGATTGATTTTTTTAGGAGCTTTTTCCTGCTATCCGTTTCAATCTTTTGTGCCGAACCCCGGCACAAAAGGATTTTCACTTCTATCAGGGCTAAATCCTTAACCTATAACTTTTAACTTTTGTGTTTGGCTGAGCGAAGTCGAAGCCTACTTGATAAAAGGAATCGTTAACGGATACTTGTATAATTCTCCGTTTGACGCTTTTATTGAAGCATAAATCACTAAAAAGAATTCAACAAATTTTAATACTCCAAAAAGTAAAACTGCTGTTGCTCCGATACTTAAAAGAGCAATGTTTCCATTAAAGTCAAAATTTCTGATGATAAAATCTTCGTCGTTAAAAACAGCTTCCATTGGAAGGTTCTGTAAAAAAACAGTAACGAAAATCGGAATTGCAATCAGAGCCAGAATTAACGTATAAAGCAAAAGACTCAATTGAAAATTTAAAGCTTGCTTTCCATGATGATTTACATATTCTGATTTGTCTTTGTAACTCGTCCAGATCAATATTGGGAAAATATAATTCCCAAACGGAATGATGTACTGGCTTAATGTACTTAAATGTGTGAACGTTGCAGTGTTCTTTTCTGAGGTCGTTTCCATGATGAGTGGTGTTGTTGTTTCCATGATTAAAAGTATATAGTAATTTCTTATGCAAATATATATCTAAAAGACAGTATCTTGTTTTGCATAGTACCAAACATTAACAAAATTTTAACAAGATTAAAATTTTTCAGATCACTATAATTGACTGAAAACCATTCGGAATACTTGATTTTATTGGTAATCCTGGAAAGTGTTTAGAATTTATTGTGCGTGCATAGTTTTTTTGTATTTTTACATAAAAAAAATAAATACCATGGCATTATCTGTTTCCAAACTCAATAAATTTGTATTATTCAAACTACCATCGGCCTACATTTGTGGTGTGCGTGTAAAGGCAATCGACAAAGACAGATGCGTGGTAAGTGTCAAACACCGATGGATCAATCAAAATCCGTTTAACTCGATGTATTTTGCTGTTCAGGCAATGGCTGCGGAACTAACTACCGGAGCATTGGTGATCTCTCAGATTCAACAAAGCGGAAAAAAGATTTCGATGCTGGTAGCAAACAATAAGGGGAACTTTACTAAAAAAGCAACAGGAAGAATAACCTTTGTTTGTAACGACGGACATTTAATAGCCGATGCCATTCAAAGAACAATCAAAACAGGCGAGGGGCAAACCTTCTGGATGAAATCGATTGGAACAGATGAGAGCGGTACTCAGGTTTCTGAAATGGATTTTGAGTGGAGCGTTCGAATTAAATAGTTTTTCATCAGGATCCGGCCTAAGGGAACGGATGGAGTGATTTCACAAATTATGTTTGCCAAATACTCAGGTATCCGGAGTTTACAATAAGGACCTCTGACAACGTTTCGAGCTTTGTTAAGGGAATTAAAAACAGGCATTCTTGTCCCCGAATTAGTATAAAATTTTAAGTCAAATGCTGAATATCTGATTTAGTTTGTGTCAATTGCTTCGTCCGTTCCCTTTGGTTGGGTCGTTTTTTTACACGGAGATTTAGCGAATTTCGCAGATTTTTTTCTGTTATCGTTGATCTTTATCTCAATCTTGTCATTTCGACTAAAAGGAGAAATCACACAAGAAACTACGCATAGAAAGTTGCCAATCTTTGTCGAGTTGCTAATGTGATTTCTCCTTTTAGTCGAAATGACAGGGAACAACAAAAAAGAGGCTAATGACAGCCTCTTTTTTGTTGAAACAAGTTTCGTTTATTTTTTAACGCAACATGATTTTTTATCTTTTTTGGCATCGTCTTTTTTTGCAGTATCTGTTTTTTTACAACAAGATTCTTTTTTCTCTTTTTCTTTTTTAGGAGCTGGCTTAGTGTCTTGTGCCTGAATACCAATTGTAAATAAAGCAAGAGCTAAAACGGTAAATAATTTTTTCATTTTTGTTTAATTTAAGGTTTTATAATTTTGTTTTCTAATTGACGATAATGGTTCAAATATAAAAAGAGTTTCCGGTGTTAACTCTTACAGTTTAGTTAATGTTTTTGTAATAAATTAATTTTCTAAACAACGTTTAAAAGGCCTATTGCGGTCTTTTAAATCAGTACGTTACGATTAAAGTAAAAGTATCTTTTTGCTTAATAATTCAAATTTACTCCAAAGCCAAGGCCCATATCACTGTCATAGTGTGTAGTAATTCCAAAGTTTCTTCCGACAATGTACTTTAGTCCCGCCATGTATTCCTTGTCCGTATTCCACATCAAATTCATGCGCAGACGTCTGGAAAGAGGAATGTCTTTTCGTTCAAACTGTATTCTCACATTTCCATCGGTATACACTTCGACCTGCGCTTTTACCAGCATAGGTAAGGTGTACTCGATACCGGCACTCAGCACCGAACGATTGTCTTTTGTATTCTTTTGACCAAAAAGATTTTGTTCCTGTTCGTCCATTCCCATTCTTCTGTAGCGCCAGTCAAAACCGATAAAAGGCATAAACCATTGCATTTTGCCAATGTAACGGCCAATATGGGTCTCCGTTTCATAACCGTGTTTGTCGTTGTAACCCAGTCTCCATTCGGTACCAATGCTCCAACGGGTGTTGCCCAACATCGCTTCTCCGTCGTTTCCATTAGAGGCAAAATCATTTTCAGCCATAAAATGAAACATACGGTCGTCCATCTTTAACATCTTATAAGCCATTTTCGGATCGTGTATTAACGGATTTGGCGCTGAATTTTCATAAGTAAAAACCCGACCCATTCCGGCCATCATATGATACAGTATATGACAATGAAAAAACCAGTCTCCGTCGGCATTGGCCTGAAATTCGATCGTGTCGGTCTCCATTGGCATAATGTCAATCACATTCTTTAGCGGAGAGTACTCACCATGTTCGTTCAGAATTCTGAAATCGTGTCCGTGTAAATGCATGGGATGACGCATCATCGATCCGTTGTACAATACAATTCGAACATTTTCTCCTTTTTTAATTAAGATCTTATCGGTTTCAGAAACTACTTTGTTGTCTAAACTCCACACATAACGGTTCATGTTTCCGGATAACTCGAAGCGAAGTTCTTTTACCGGAGCATCTTTGGGCAGTGTCGTTGGGGTTGGCGATTTCAGCATCCCGTAATTGAGTGTCGTAATTCCGGCAACTTCCGTTGTGTCAGCAGACATGTTCATGCCTTCCATATTGTGCTTGGAATGATCTTCCATCTTTTCAGCTTCACCACCTCCGGTAATTTCAGGATACATAACGGCATTCATATCCATCTTATTTAAAGACATTTTCATCCCCATATCGTTCATCTCACCGTTCATTTTCATCATGTCGTTCATCATTTTCATCCCCTCAAAATATTTTAGTTTCGGAAGATGGGCGACAGACTGTTTGGCTCCTTCGCCTAAAAATAAAGAAGCGGAACCGGTTCGGTCTTCGGCTGTAGCCAGAAAAGCAAAGGATTTTTTATCCTCCGGAATGGTAACCACAACATCATAGGTTTCAGAAACCGCAATAATTAGCCGATCCACTTCTACGGGTTCGACATCGTTTCCGTCACTGGCCACAACTGTTATTTTTCCACCCCCATAGGTCAGCCAGAAATAACTCGAAGCACCTCCGTTGGCAATTCTCAGTCTGACTTTATCGCCAGCTTTAAATTGCGAAAGCTGCTGTTCGTTTTTACCGTTAATTAGAAATTTCTCATAATAAACGTCACTAACGTCCATAGCATTCATACGTTTCCATTCGTTGGTTACTTTCGTCGAAAACTGTCCTTGTTTAAGAGCCTCCGCATAACTTTGGGTAGTTCCTTTTTTGATGGCAAACCAATCGTTTGCATTGTGTAGCATTCGTTGTACATTTTCCGGTTTCAAATCGGTCCATTCACTTAAAATAACAGGAACGGTTGGTAAATCGTCGATTCCTTTTCTAAACGTGGGATCGTCTTTCTTTTTGTTGATGATAAAAAGTCCGTACAAACCAATTTGTTCCTGTAATCCCGAATGGCTGTGGTACCAATACGTTCCGTTTTGAATAATAGGGAAGCTGTATTTGTGCGTGGTTCCTGGTTTTATTGGCATTTGTGTTAAATACGGAACACCGTCTTCCTTATTCGGAAGGAACAATCCGTGCCAGTGCAGGGCCGTATTTTCTTTTTTTAAGTCATTGTGGACGTAAATCTCCGCAACATCACCTTCTGTAAAAGTCAGCGTTGGCATCGGAATTTGCCCGTTAACCGCAATCGCTCGTTTTTCTTTTCCCGAAAAATTCACAATAGTGTCACGCACATGTAAATCGTAACGAACCACTTTTTGCGCTTTTGCACTAAAGGCAATTAGAAAGGCGAGTATAATAGTATGTAGTTTCATGCTCATTTTTTAAAGGTTTAGATTTCGCAACCGCACAGCATTCCTGAAATAACAGAGTGCTACCTCATTGTTGCTGTACTTTAAGTATTACACTGCAAATTTCTGAACTAACAATTACTTTGGGTTGTACAATTTTGAGAATGATTTGTAAGATTTGGGAAGTCTGTTGTTTATCGCAAAGACTTAGACGCTTTCATAACCTCACAAAGAAGTGAAGTTGCAGCATTTTCCGTTTTAGGCGAATAGAAAAACTTAGCACCTCTGCGTCTTTGCGAGAAATAGAATCTTATAAATTCTCAATCTCAATGCGTTTTTTATCCTTCAATTGTTTAAAGCTGGTAGGAGTAAAGCCTGTAATTTTCTTAAACTGATTGCTCAAATGTGCTACATTGCTATAGTTGAGCGTATCTGCGATTTGACTTAACGACAGTTCATTGTAAACAAGTAGCTCCTTTACCTTTTCTATTTTCTGGCTGATAAAGTACTTTTCGATAGTGGTGTTTTCAATTTCCGAGAATAAATTGCTTAGTGTGCTGTAATCCTGATGGAGATTTTGAACTAAATAATCAGACATCGTAACTTTGAGGTCGTTGTTTTTATGATGCACCAGATCCACGATGAGGTTTTTGACCTTCTCAACCGTTTTACTTTTTTTGTCATCGATAAAATCAAAGCCCAGAGCCTGTAAATTTTTAAGCAGTACTTCTTTTTGATTTTTGGAAATGGGGTCCTGTAGTTCGACTTCGCCTAATTCAACAGTAATAGGATGAAGTCCGAGTTTTTCAAGCTCAGACTTCACTACCATTTTACAACGTCCACACACCATGTTTTTGATGTAGAGCTTCATATTTACTTGATCGTTTCTACCACATTTCCGCAGGTTAGCATTGACGAACCATAATAAGGATTTTTAATGGCTTTTTCTTTGCTTAACCAGTCTGCATCAGCCATTGGGCAGTATTGTTTGTATACGGCCTGATCTGATTTTGAAACTTTAATAAGTTCGTAAGTATTTTTTGAAAGTGATTTAAAAGTTTCGCGCTGTTTTTTAAGATCGGTTGTAGTCGAAATATTTTTAGCGTCGGCAGTTATTTTTTTCAGGACTTTCATCCAGGCGTTGTGTTCGTCCCCTTTTAACTGGTCCATTTTTACAGCTGTAATGGCAGTCAGTAAATCTTTGGCTTTCGCCGAAGTAAGTTTGGCATCACTTTTAATTAAGGCATCTTTTACCGTAAAATAAGCATCATAAACGGTTTGTAACTGACTTGCAGCAGTAACTTCTACTGTCGTTGTTTCTTTTTTTATGGAATTGGCCAGGATAATATTAGCAGAGAAAGCTACTAAGATTACTACTACTATTGTTGAAATTGATTTTTTCATTTTATACGATTTTAGTAGAGGATTAAATTTCCTCTAAGTTAAATAATTTAAGATTGTTATGACAGGTTTTGGTCTCAAAAATAGGGTGAGACGCAGGCTGTGATTTTTTTCTGTAAGTCCTAAAACAGTCGTTGCAAAACGCAATTAGGGCTGTCAGCAATACAATTATTTTATTTTTGGGGGTGACCAAATAGAAGTAAAACCATCAGAAATACTGATGTTTTTGTAATAAGGAGTGGTTTTCTCAAGGGAGAAATTAAATAGATTTCTGTTGAATTCAAACTCGTTCGTCGCCATTAAGCTGAACTGAAGCCCGGATGTTGTACAACCGGAATGATCGCATTTTCGGCTACAGCCATGTGAATCATTTTTGGAGCTGTCCTCTTTTTTACAGCAATCCTTTTCGCAAGTATCCGATGCCGCTTTCTTCGGGCTGGCTTTCTTTTCACAAGAAGTTTTTTCAGTCGTTTTTCCACAGGCATAACCGGCATTTGACAACAGTAAGAAGCCAAAGGTTAAGAATAGAAATACTATGTGAACTTTTCTTGTCAACGAAAATAATTTAGAAATACAAATTTAGGTATTTTTTTTTACCGTCAAGTTTTTTTTAAGATTTCAATAATTACAGTTTTTTATAATCGGTAGGTTTCATGTTTTTCCTTTTCTTAAAGTAATTGGAAAGATGGCTTTCGTCAGTAAAACCAAACTCGTGCGCAATTTGTTTAATGGGCAACTGATTGTTGTGAATTCGTTTTTCGATTAAAGTAGTTCTCAGATTATGGATGTAATCGCGATAGCTTATAGCAAAAGTCCTTTTAAAATAGGCACTGAAATACGTTTGAGCAATATTAAAATGATCTGCTATCACCTTAATCTGAACCAGCTTTGGGTTGTAAATGTTTTGATGGATATAAGTTGCAATTTGCTCGTTATCGATAGGGGCGGACTTCAATTGCAAGTTCATGCAACGGATGGTTTCTTTAATCAAACCAAAAATGGAAAGAATTTGATAAAAAACAATAGGCGAACTTGAAACATCGGTTTTGCAATTATAGGCCGTAATGTTTTCGATCGTATTTTTTAAAATGGTTTTGCAGGGATCGTCTAATTTTAAAAGGGTCTCCTTTAGCAATTTATTTCGCATAAAATCCTCGGGTGTGTTGAGGAGCAAATCGTCGCAGAAAAGATTTTTGTTGGAATCGAAATAATTGTCTGTAAACTTGATGTATACAAAACGTGTTCTTTTTTTTATCTCAAAATAATGCTCATCTTCCGGAGAAATCACAAACAAATCCCCCGATTTATACGGCAATAAGTTGTGGTTCAGATGGTGAATTCCGTTTCCTTTTTTGATATAAATAATTTCATAATAGGTGTGGGTGTGCGGAACATGAGGAAATACGTCATCTTCAAATTCATGAATGACAAGCTTTTCAAACTGATTAAATTTCGGCATAACTTAAATTTACAAGTTTATATCACAAATGTACAACTTATTTTAAGGTTAACGGTGTTAAATTTGCAGCATAGAAACTCTATTCCTTTCTATTTAATACAAATGAAAAAAAGTCTTATCGCACTCTCATTAGGAGGTTTAACAATTGGTATTACCGAATTTGTTATGATGGGTTTGTTGCCAGATATTGCCTCAGACATGAAGGTCTCCATTCCGGTTGCCGGATATTTAATTTCTGCTTATGCACTGGGTGTTGTAATAGGTGCTCCGCTATTGGTAATCCTGGGAAGAAATTTAGCACCCAAAAAAATGCTTTTGATATTAGCTTTGATGCTAACTGTTTTTAATGCGCTTTCGATTATTGCGCCTACCTATAACTTTTTATTCGCTTCCAGATTTCTCTCCGGATTACCGCACGGTGCCTTTTTTGGAGTTGGAGCGGTAGTCGCGAGCCGTTTGGCCGATAAGGGCAAAGAAGCCCAGGCAATTGCGATTATGTTTTCGGGTTTAACCTTGGCAAATTTAATTGGGGTGCCCATTGGTACCTATATAGGACATAATTTTATCTGGCGTTATACATTTGTTTTAATTGCTGCGGTAGGTTTGCTCACCTTTTTGTTTATCTATTTGTGGATGCCTAATCTGGAAAAAAGCGGGAATGTCAATATGAAAACCCAATTGCTGTTTTTTAAGAAAACAGAAGCCTGGCTGATTATTGGAATTACGGCCATTGGATTTGGCGGACTCTTTGCCTGGATTAGTTACATCGCACCATTGCTGACCAATGTTTCTAAGTTTGAAGCGGAGGATGTATCGTACATTTTGATTCTGGCTGGTTTAGGAATGGTAGTAGGAAATTTTGCCGGAGGGAAACTGGCCGATAAATATTCTCCTGCACCTACCGTATTGGCTTTGCTTTTTGTGATGGCGATTGATTTGATTCTGGTGTATTTTTTCTCCTTCAATCAATACGTGTCCTTATTCCTGACCTTTTTAACGGGAGCCATTTCTTTTTCGGTGATTGCTCCAATTCAGATGTTGATGATCAAAACGGCTAAGGGTGCCGAGATGATCGCTTCGGCAGCACTTCAGGGAAGCTTTAATATTGGGAATGCTTTGGGAGCCTTTTTAGGAGGTTTGCCTTTGTCTGCCGGATACAGTTATGCTTCGCCAAACTTGATAGGTCTTGGTATGGCGCTAAGCGGTATGGTAATTACGTTTGCTTTAATGCAAAAACATAAAGTCAATTTACAGCTTCAGAAAGCATAATTCTATTGTCATATCCTTATTAAGAGAAGTTTGTTATGCAAATTTTTTAAAAGAGGTTACCGTATTAATAAAAGAGTCTTTGAACCAATCGGGTTCGGAGGCTCTTTTTTTTGCCTTCTATTCATTTTGAATCGATTCGAAGCAGGGCTGTGGTATACTGTAGTTGTTATTAACAGGAATAGGATGTCATTGTGCCGCGGATATTTGTCCTTCAATATTAAATTCCGTTTTCTTGAAGCAGTTTGTTATGGTATTTTTTGCCCAAGAACAGAATTGCTAAAGGGAAAAACAAAACTTAATAATATGACAATGAGTTGTCTTGTAATCGATTGTTTTTTTTATGAAATCGCAACAATTGTCAAAAAAACAAAAATATATTTAATATTTATCACTAGATTAAATTACATATGTCACATAAAAAAGCGGTTTTATTTTTGATGTTTTATTTATTTTAGGAAATTTTTAGGATTTTTAATTTTTTATCTCAAAAAAATATTTAAGTTTGTGTAATCGATTACAAATTTTTTTAATGACGAAAAATTACCTTATTTGCAAGACCGTAAACAGCTCGAAAAAGTAGTTGCTGTCAAAGAAATCAGGAATTTATAAGCAGTAAAAAAAAGGTAACGGGATAAAAACGAAATAACCACTTAGAATAACCAATTAATAACCTAAAACAATCACCCCCATGAATTTTAAAGATTTATTTAACAAAGGAGCAAATTGTTGTTTTGCAGTTGTTTTCTTATTGTGCTTACTGGCCAGCAATCAAATGAATGCTCAAAGTATTACACTCGAAGGAACCGTTAAAGATGCTGCAGGACTCACGTTGCCAGGTGTTAATATTTTAGAGAAAGGAACAAAAAATGGAACTTCTTCAGATTTTGACGGACGTTACAAATTAAAACTGACCAATCCCAAAGCAATAGTGACGTATTCGTTTATAGGTTTTAAAACCAAAGAAGTCAACGCTGCCGGAAAAACGAAAGTTGATATTGTGCTGATCGAAGATTCAAATGCTTTAAATGAAGTTGTGGTGGTGGGTTATGGAACCGTTAAAAAATCAGATTTAACAGGAGCGGTTTCTTCTATTTCAGGAAATGACCTGAAGAAAGTTCCGGTTTCTAATATTGCAGAAGCCTTAACGGGTAGAATTGCCGGAGTTCAGGTTACTTCGAGTGAGGGTTCGCCGGATGCCGATATTAAAATCAGAGTACGTGGCGGTGGGTCCTTAACACAGGATGCTTCGCCTTTAATTATTGTCGATGGTTTTCCGGTAAACAGCATGAATGATATCGCGGCTTCAAATGTAGAATCGATGACCGTATTGAAAGATGCTTCTTCTACTGCTATCTATGGATCCAGAGGAGCAAACGGAGTAATCATTATTACTACTAAAAGCGGGAAAGACGGTAAAATGGCCGTTAGCTTCAATATGTTTTATGGCATGAAAAACATGGCCAAAGAAATTGACGTGCTTCCGGTGGATGATTTTGTGAAATGGCAATACGAATATGCTTTGCTGGATCAGACAGACAAAACGATAATGACCAATCCAAGCTCGTATACCAAGTATTTTGGCAATTGGCAGGATCGCGATTTGTACAACGGATTAAAAGGTACCGACTGGCAAAAGCAGGTTTACGGTCGCCGTGGTGAAGTTAACAGTCGTGATTTAGGAATTCGCGGAGGCAATGAAAAGCTGAGCTACAACTTTAACTACGCGTACTACGATGAAAAAGCCATTATGGTAGGTTCGAATTTTAAAAGAAACAACCTGTCATTGGCTGTAAAAAATAAAGCAAGCGACAAAATTGACCTTGGTTTTACCGTACGTTACTCCGATACAGATATCAATGGCGGCGGGGCGAACGATCAAAATCAGGCTTCATCGCTAGACAGCCGTTTGCGTCATAGTGTGGGTTATGCTCCAATTCCGATGCCGGGATTAACAACAGATAACGACGATCAGTCTGTAAACAGCTATCTGGTAAATCCGTTTTTAGCCATAACAGACAACGACCGTCAGCAGAGCAGAAAAAATTACAACTTATTAGGAAGCTTTGGATGGAAACTGGCCAAAGATTTAAAATTTCAAAGTGATTTGGGACTGGATAATTCCAATTACTCCGATTATCGTTTTTACGGTTCTTCTACTTACTTTTCGAGTACCGCTAAAATTGGCGCAGGTAAACCGGGTATGGTCATGAGCGATCGTAAAGATGTACGTTTTAGAAATGCGAATACCTTAAACTATGATTTCAAAAATATACTGGGAGAAAATCATCATTTAACGGCACTTTTGGGAGAAGAAATGATTACCAGTACTTCAAACACCGTAACAACAACCCTTTTAAATTATCCGGAATTCTTTAATCTGGATCAGGCTAAGAAATTAACCACTCAGGGAACTCCTTTTTCCGTTGATAATTTTTACAGCCCCGACGATAAATTATTGTCTTTTTTCGGACGTTTAAATTACGATTACAAAGATCGTTACCTGTTAACGGCTTCTTTTCGTGCCGATGGTTCCAGCAGGTTTTTAGGAAACAACCGCTGGGGGTATTTCCCGGCAGCGGCAGCCGCATGGAAAATTTCGGAAGAGAGCTTCCTGAAAGAGGCGTCCTGGCTGAGTCTTCTTAAGGTAAGATTGAGTTATGGTGAAGCAGGAAACAATAATATTCCGGTTGGACAAACGGTTCAGAGTTATATGTCCGGTACAAATTCCTTCATCAACGGCTTCGACAGCTATTGGTCACCATCGAGTGTTTTGGCCAATCCCGATTTAAAGTGGGAGACCACCGTAACACAAAACATCGGTCTTGATTTTGGATTTTTCAAAAATCGTTTAAACGGAACTTTTGATGTATATAAAAATGTAACGAAGGACTTGCTGATCGAGTTTCCGGTAGGAGGTACAGGATATAAAACGCAGTTTAGAAACATGGGAGAAACACAAAATACCGGTTTTGAAGCTACCTTGAATTTTATAGCCATTGAAAAGAAAAACTTTGGTTTAAGTTTTTCTGTGAATGTTGGGATGAACAAAAATAGAATTAATTCTCTTGGGGTGATGGATAATTTTGGGGTAAACACTAACTGGGCATCAACAGATGTTGGGAATGATTATGTAGTAAATGTTGGTTCTCCAATGGGATTAATGTACGGTTATCAAAGTGACGGACGATACGAAGTTTCAGACTTTGATTATGCGGGAGGAAAATATACTTTAAAAGCAGGTGTTGTGGATGCCAGCAGTGTTGTAGGAGCTTTGCAGCCCGGAATGATGAAACTGAAAAATGCCGACGGCTCTGCCGATAATAAAGTTACGGCCTCCGATCAAAAAGTGATTGGGAATTCAAATCCTAAACACACGGGAGGTTTAGTCATTAATGCGAATGCTTATGGTTTTGATCTTTCAGCTGCTTTCAACTGGAGTGTTGGAAATGATATTTACAACGCCAATAAAGCTGAGTTTTCAACCTCAAACAGAAACGGGCAGTACAAAAATTTAAGTACCGAAATGGCAGACGGTAAAAGATGGACAAATTTAGATCCGGCTTCAGGGCAACTGGTAACAGATCCTGCCGCTTTAGAGGCGTTGAACGCCAACACTACAATGTGGTCTCCTTATATGCAGAAATTTATGTTTACAGATTGGGCAGTAGAAGACGGTTCGTTCTTCAGGCTAAATACGCTGACTTTAGGCTATAGTACGC
The DNA here is from genome assembly GCF_048514875.1 of Flavobacterium sp. T12S277. Lineage (NCBI taxonomy): Bacteria > Pseudomonadati > Bacteroidota > Flavobacteriia > Flavobacteriales > Flavobacteriaceae > Flavobacterium > Flavobacterium sp. T12S277. Next base: position 63,305 of record NZ_JBLYEG010000012.1, read on the forward strand.
CTCAAGCCTTAACGTCTAAGCTGGGCGTAAGCAAACTACGATTTTATCTAACAGCAACGAATGTGTTTGTAATTACGAATTATTCTGGTCCGGATCCTGAAGTTTCAACAAGAAGAAAAACGCCGCTAACACCGGGAGTTGATTATTCGGCTTATCCGCGCAGCAGACAATTGGTTTTTGGTTTAAACCTTAATTTCTAATTTAAAACTTATCACAAAATGAAATATAAAGTAATAATAGCAGGATTGATAATCTCGGGTTTGTTGACTTCCTGTCAGGATTTAGGAGAGGAATACTTTGATACTCCTGCTCAATCAACATTAGACGAACAGCTTATTTTTTCTACGGCAGGACTGGCGCAGGGTGCTGTTGACGGAATAAAAGTCTCATTTGGAGAAGAACAGTCCTACCGAGGAAGGCTTTTGACTTATCAGGGTTTGAATACAGACACGGAATGGCTTTTGGCTTCTTCAAGTGACAATGCCAAATCAGATTTAGTAGTCTACGATGCTAAGGCTGATAACACAGAAATGAACTCGGCCAAAAATGCCTGGGCAATGATGTATGAAGGAATTGAGCGTGCGAATTTGTGTATCAGAGGGCTGCGCAAATATGGTAATCCGTTACCGAATACAGCGATGGGGCAGCTGTTGGGAGAAGCGTTGGCTTTACGTGCAATTTATTATGCCGATCTGGTACGAAACTGGGGAGATGTTCCTGCTCGTTTTGAGCCGGTTGCTACTTCGACCATCTACGTACCTAAAACGAGCCGTGATGAAATTTACAAGCAATTAATCGCTGATTTGGGCGAAGCTGCAAATTTGGTGGCATGGCCTAATGACACCGCGGCAACAACAAGTACAGAGCGCATCAACAAGGCGTTTGTAAAAGGTTTCAGAGCCCGTTTGGCTATGATGGCCAGTGGTTTTCAGCAATATTCAGATGGGGTGAGACGCAGTACAGATCCTGCGCTTTCAGTAGGTACCATGTACAAACTGGCATTAGACGAGTGCCGTGCTGTAATTGCGAGTGGTTCGGCACATTTAGAGCCGACTTTTGAAGGGCTGTGGAGAAAATTCAATCAGGAAAATATAGCAGCCGGAGGAGAATCTCTTTGGGAAATTCCCTTTGCGGCTACACGAGGCAGAGTCTTATTTACTTTTGCTGTGCGTCACGATGCTTCAGATCAGTTTCAGCAGATGGGAACAAACAAAGGAGGGGTGAACGGACCATTACCTTTTGTTTTTTATGATTATGATCAGACCGATAGCCGCAGAGATGTTACCTGTGTTCCATACAAATGGGGAGCCGCAGTAAATGGTAAAGCAAAACAGGAACTTACAGATTTGCAAACCTGGTATTTTGGTAAATACCGTTTTGAATGGATGAACCGTATCGTTACGGCACCAAATGACGATGGGGTAAACAAAATTTATATGCGTTATGCCGAAGTACTTTTAATTGCTGCTGAAGCGGCTAACGAATTAGAAGGGCCCGGATCAGCTGCCATTTATTTAAAAGAAATCCGACGAAGAGCTTTTGCTTCCGGAAGTCAGGCTGTAAAAGTAGATGCCTATGTCGATGGTCTGACCAGCAAGCAAACCATGATGAATGCAATTATCGAGGAGAATAAATACGAATTTACAGGAGAAATGGAGCGCAAATTTGCCCTGATGCGCTGGAATTTATTGAAAGCAAAATTAGACGAAGCCAAAATTAAAATGGCCCGTCTTAAAGCCCGCAGCGACGAATATGCGACTGTACCATCGACCTTATATTACAAATACAAAGCAGATAATACGACATTGGAAGTTTACGGGCTGAACCGTGGTGAAACACAGGCGCAGGGTGCTGATTACACTTCAAAAAGCTGGGATAAACTGGAGGACAATAAAATAACCACATTGTACAAAGCCGGAGTCAATCCTGATAAAAGACAATTTTGGCCCATCTGGCAAACTTTTATTGACGGAAGCAATGGTCAGTTAGTAAATGACTGGGTTTTCGGAAACTAAAAACAATTAACAAACAAACTATAGTTGTAGAATTATGAACGCAAAAGATATATTTAAAGGGTTGCTGGCTGTATTTTTATTGGTAGTTGCCGGTTGCGAAAGTTATAATGAAGCAGTGTTGCAAGATATAGGAGCCAACAGCCTATTTTCTCCAATCGAACTTAAAGCAGCGGTTAAAAATCAAACCACGGTCGAACTAAACTGGACCGCCAAAGAGGATGTTGATCATTACATCGTAGAATTCAGTGCGGATGATCCCGACTTTAAAACGATTTACAAAACAGTTAATGTTACGGCTAAAGAACTTCCGGTAAAAGTAGCGTTAGAGGGAGAAACGGTTTATTCGATACGGGTAAAGGCAGTCAGTTCAGCCGGACTTGCTGATTCGAAATGGTCGGTAACAACAGCAGCAACATTGTCCGAACAAATTTTCTTTCCTGTACAGCCTGCCGATATTGAAGCAACGCAGGTAACACTAAGATGGACACCGAACAGCGCGGTAACTCAAATTACCGCAGCTCCTGGCGGAATTGCACACACCATTACAGCTGCCGAAAAAACGGCCGGTGTGGCAACAGTTACTGGATTAACAGGGGAAACAGCTTATACGGCTACTTTGTTTAACGGAACTAAAAAGAGAGGAGTGGTCACTTTTAGCACCGGAATTGATATTGGAACCGGAATTTTAGTGAAACCTACAGACGATTTGAATGCAAAAATTGCAGCAGCAAACCCCGATGCTGTATTGGTATTGATGCCTGGGGAATACAATGTTTATACGGGAGAGATTATCCTGAGCAAACCAATTACAATCAGAGGTTTGAGAGCGGATAATAAACCATTGCTTCATAATAAATTTACGCTGAATGCGGGAGCTACAAAGGTTAGTTTGATCGATCTGGATCTTAACGGAGATAAAACCCAAAGTGATGCGGTGAAATACAATGACGTAAGTACGGCTTACGGGGCGCTTTTGATTAGTGGCTGTAATGTTCATGATTTTGTAAAATCATTTATAACACAAACAGCGACCGGTATTACTAAAATTGCGTCGGTAACGGTTGAAAATACTGTGGTCACCAATATTCTGACTGTTCAGGGAGACTGTATCGATTTCAGAACCTCGCACCTGGCATCGCTTATTCTTAAAAATAGTACTTTTAATAATTGTGCCACAGGCAGGGATTTCATCCGTATCGATAACGCGCTTAATATTACGGGAACAGGTTTAACAACAACCGTTTTAGTAGATGCCTGTACCATTTCAAATAAAGCGATGACTGCTTCGAATCGAATTTTGTATGTGCGTTTTGCCAGTAATGCTTCCATAATTCGAAACACACTTTTTGATACGCCATTGGCAATGTATACCAATCAGGCTTCAACTACAGCGCCAACTTTCTTAAATAATAATTATTTTAATTCGACTGCACTGCATACGGCTGGTATAGCGGCAGTAAAATATGATGCTTCGGGAACTTATGGGACTTTAGATCCGCAGTTTGTAAACAGCGCAGCAGGAAATTTTACCATTAAAAATCAAGTCCTAATTGATAAAAAAATTGGAGATCCGCAATGGAGGCCATAGTTAATTCAAAGGTTGTTTATAAAAAGGGATGTCATTGATTTGACGTCCCTTTTTTGTTTAAGGCAATGAGGAAAATTATTCAATATCCAGATCAAACTTTTCTAACAAACCGGCAAGTGCGGCATGAGATACTTTAGTTTTTTTGATTTTATTTTCTGAGGGGTCAAAAGCATAATTTCGTGACGTTCTAAAATCGGTTTTCTCCAAAATGCATTCCACAAAAGTGGCATTGGCAAGATCGCAGTTTTTAAAAACGGCATTCGACAAATCAGTATTTGAAAAATCAGAATCTTTTAAAGAACAGTCGACGAAACTGGTCTTCTTTAGTTTTTTGTAGATAAAAGTAGAATAATCAAGAAGGCAGTCCTGAAAAGACATCGAGAATAAAAAACTGTTGCAGGCACTAAAATCGAGACCCATTAATTTACAGCCAATAAATTTGATGTTTTTAAGACCTGTATTTTTAAGGATAGCGAGTGAAAGATTACAGTTTTTAAAGGTACAATCTGAAAAATCAATTGAAGTAAAATCGCTTTTGGAAAAGTTACAATTGATAAAATCGCAGTTTACAAATTCGTTATCCGATAGTTTCTGATCAGAATAATCAATAGTGTCAAAGGTTTTGTTTTGATGCAAAGCGGTTTCCATAGTAATAAATTGAGGGTGAAGAAAAGGGGTTGGGGAAATGTGATTCTATTCTAATTCGATACAGTCGAAAATCTCGTTCTTAAGAATCCTTTCTGTTATTTCTGTTTCACTGTCGATTCTTAAAATATTATCGCAGTCCTCCAGGTCAAAATTCCATATCGCATTGGGCAGCAATTCGTCAAGTAAGGCATTTGCGAATTCCAGCTTTGATTTTGTATCAATTGAAGTTTTGAAAACATAGATCATAAATTTGCTTTTTTTTACGGAGCAAATTTCAATAAATCCTTCTCCCTTTTATAGGATGCAAAAGGCAATAATTAGGATTTATCAATCAATTTTCGATATTGAATGGGAGTGATTCCTTCCTGTTTTTTGAAGAAACGGCTAAAGTAAGAATGATCCTCATGTCCTACCTGCATTGCGATTTCGCTTATCGAAAAAGTAGTTTGGTACAGCAGGTATTTGGCTTCAGTTATAATGGTCTCATCAATCCATTTGGCTGCAGACTTGCCTGTTGCTGATTTGACCGATTTGTTTAAATGATTGGGTGTAATATTAAGCAAAGAAGCATAATAATTAACCTGATGTTGTGTTTTGATGTTCGCGTAAATGAGTTTTTTGAACTTTGCAGCAATAACAGCTGCGGCAGTACTGTTTTTAGAAGTCTTTGGAGCACTTCTGTTCATTTCAAAAAACAAAGCCATTAAATAAGCCTGAACAATATCAGAATTGTTAGTTTCTGATTCAAGATAGGCTGCCTGTAAGCGATTAAAGAGATTGACTATGAAATGAAAGTTGTCTTCGGAGATGGAGATTTTAGGATTTCCTCCAATTTTAAGAAAATCAAAATCGTTTAACATTTCGCTGTTGCCGTACTTCCCGATTAAAACATCCGGATGAAACTGACAAATAAAACCAACGTGTTTGGTATTAATGTGCTCGATAGAAAAAATCTGCCCGGCAGGAACGACAATCATTTCATTGGGATGGGTCTGGTATTCCTCGAAACCAATTTTCACAAAATGAACTCCCGAGGTTACGAAAATTATAGTATGACAGCTGTGTTTTGATGGAGGGACGGCATAGCGAAGCTGCATCATTTCTTCTGTTTTTAAACAAAAAAAATGATCAGAATTCGATCTGAACAACAGTTGTATTGGATTTTCCGGTCCCAGAAACTTTTCCCGAAATCCTTTTGCACCGTATGTTTTTATCGTTCCGGCTGTCTTGTTTTTCATCATTTAATAATACAGTCTAAAATCGAGTAATTTGCACAGGGTATAGTGTTTTTGATAGAGTTCTTCTACGACTTCCGTTAGATCGTCGTTTTCTTGATACAAACTAAAGAAAGCTTTGTCGATTGTACTGCAGCTGGCTATTTTGTTATAAGTAGAGCCGTAGCCCGAAATAGCCCGTGCACCGGTAATGTCTAAAAAGTATTGTGCTTCGTCGTCGTTTAGATCAAGTACTTTTAAATTGGCAAAATGAATAATCTTTCCTTTCATCTTTCCTTCAAACAGCTCTGCAATTTCTTCCAGACTATAATAGTAATCATGAAGGCAGATGTTGTTAGGTTCGCCCGGCATTACTAAATAAATAATCTCATAATCCTTAAAATTATGGTCTTCATAAAGTAACACATTTAAACTTTCTTCTAAGCTTTCAATCGTGTCACAGGTTTTGTAAATGCTGGCAATCCCCTGATCAATAGCTATCTCTTCCAGGTTTTTTACCACCTGGGTAACAGTGCTGTTCTCTACGTCAGGAACACCTTCAAGGCAGAAGATGAATTTTTCGTAATCCATACCATTGTGTTTTCCGGTTACTGATCTGTGATGAAAAGATCCCCTTGTTTTCGTTTTCACAAAAGTATTTTTAATTGTCGAAAAATTACCGTCGGAAAGGTATTTTAACGCATTTTTGACATTAAAGAAAGGAATGTAGCTTCCGGAAATAAAAAATCCACTTTTAGTACACTAAAAATGGATTTTAAGATTGAGTTTCATTCTTTTGCCTTCTATGGATTTAAGTGAAGTTTTGTGATTAGAGAGTAAAGAGCGGGCGCAGGGTGATTTACTTTAATTGGAACCAACAGTTTTTGCCACCATTTTTGTTCTTCTATTATGGAAGGAGAAGGAGAAGGGTGATTGTAGTTGGTTGCGACAGCTACTCTTTTATGTCCGCACGCAGCACAAAATGTTGCATGTGGCGTTCGGTAAGGTTTAGTACAACTTTCACAAGGCGGGCCATAAAGATCAATTCGGTGGTGCATAATAGCATTAGGATCGGTTTCTTTAAATCCGGTTAATTGCTTATAATAATCAAGAAGTTCACTGAATCGCTCTGTCCTGGTCATATTACATTTTCCTTGTTCAAAGCCATCACGATAGAGTTTGGTTGCAATTCGGTATTCTTCTGTGTGTAACATAGGAACTTCCATTTTACAACGCCAACACCAAAGTTTTTCCATGGTTCGTTTTTTTAATGATTTTAATTTTATGGTTAGTGTGTTATAGTTTTCTTTTTGTGATTTTTATTCTTTTTATTTTGCTAAAATAGATTAGTTTTCAGAGAATAACTTACGGTTTCACGTACTTGGCAGCAAAATTCGTTTTTTAATACATTAATACACTAAGTAGAAATACCTGATTTTGCTTTGTGTTGCGAGGTGAAAGCCTGAGCGTGAAAACACTTACCATATTTTGTGCCGTTTTTTTTAAAGTAAGCGCTTCTCTGTGAAAAGTTTTATAATGCATCGATTTGCTCTTGCCTTTTCGCGGCTTTTTTAGTCGTTTCGGATACTGAAGTCAGAAGGGAGTGCTAATTGTTAAATCGGCTGTAGTAAAAAGATCTCTATTGGTCTAAAACATTTTGTAGGGATGCAAAGAAAACAGAAAAGAGGAAACCTCACTTTTGAGACTTCCTCTTTTTAGAAAATAAATTTTAATCGTAAACCATAAATCGGTGATGGTTTATTCTTCCTGCTCTAAATTATCAGCAGCCGAAATCTGATCCAGTATATTGGTTTGATTGGGTGAGATATAGTTTTTTACTTCAGGAGAAGTTTCTTTTTTAAAAAGAAGGTCTAATGCATTATAAAGTCGTAATAAAACCTCTCTGTCTTCTTTTTCAATTTCTAAAGCAGTATTAAAATTAAAAACATAATTATTCGAATTGCGTACTTCTACTTTTATCGTTTTTGATGTGATTTTAAATTTAACTATATCCATATTGTTCGAATTGTAGGTGTTTTTTCTAAAATTTCTCACTCCAATTCGTTGCTTTAGAAGTGATAACTTTAAATAAAAAACCCTAATCAATTGATGATTAGGGTTTTATTTTTTGTAGCGAGGACGGGAGTTGAACCCGTGACCTCAGGGTTATGAATCCTGCGCTCTAACCAACTGAGCTACCTCGCCAAGACTGCAAGTAGAACCGAGTTCCTCATTGCGGGTGCAAAGATAGAAATAATATTAAAGCATACAAGCATAAATTGAAGAAAAAAAAATATTTTTAAAAATGCATTGTTTTCGGACATATATTCTTATATTTCCAAAAAAATTAAAAGTAGCACATGGATCCAAAAATACGTTACGAAATCGAGTTTCCGATCAATTCTTCGCCACAATTATTGTATCAATATATATCAACACCATCTGGTTTATCTGAATGGTTCGCCGACAATGTAAACTCAAGAGGAGAATTCTTTACCTTTATTTGGAATGATTCGCAGGAGAAAGCACGTTTGGCTTCCAAAAAAACAGGTGAGAAAGTCAAATTCAAATGGGTGGATGAGAGTAGTAAAGACACCGAATATTTTTTTGAACTGCATATCCTGGTGGATGAATTAACCAAAGATGTGTCGTTGATGGTAGTCGATTTTGCTGAAAAAGAAGAAGTAGGAGAAGCTAAACAATTGTGGGAGAATCAGATCTCGGATCTGAAACATCTTATCGGATCTGTTTAGTAAAATTCTATTTTATACCTTATATTTGCCCTGAACAAAATTCAGGGTTTTTTTATGATCAATTTTAACGGAACTATAGTGGCAGAAGAAGAGAATGTATTAACTCAAAATCGTGCGTTTTTATACGGAGATGGTGTTTTTGAAACAGTAAAAATTGTCAATAATAAAATCTTGTTCCTTGAAGATCATTATTTCAGATTAATGGCTTCCATGCGTGTGGTTCGAATGGAAATTCCAATGAATTTTACCATGGAGTATTTTGAAGAGCAGCTTTTGAGTCTGGTGCAGCAAAAAGGTATTTCGGCAGCTGCCAGAGCCAGAATTACAGTTTTTAGAAAGGAAGGCGGATTTTATTTGCCTAAAACGAATGAAGTTTCCTTTTTGATTCACGCAACCGCTCTTGAGAGTGTCTTATATGCTTTAAATACGGCTGAATACGAAGTGGATTTGTATAAAGACTTCTATGTAACCAAACAATTATTATCGTCTATTAAAACTACAAATAAGATGATAAATGTAACCGGAAGTATTTTTGCTCATGAAAATGGTCTGGCCAACTGTGTTTTGCTAAACGATACTAAAAATGTTGTTGAGGTATTACAAGGGAATTTGTTCATGGTTCTGGGGAAAAAACTAATTACCCCGCCAATTTCTGAAGGTTGTTTAAATGGAATAATGCGCAAACAGATTTTAGCTTTGGCTAAAAAAGTAGAAGGCATAGAAGTGGTAGAGGAGGTAATTTCTCCGTTTGATCTTCAAAAAGCTGATGAATTATTTCTGACTAATGTAATCATGGGGATACAGCCGATAACCAAATATCGAAAAAAAGAGTTTACTAGTAATTTGGCTCACTTATTAGTGCAAAAACTAAATGAATCCATTTCTGAAAATTAATTCAGATATGGATTTTCAGGTGCATTTGACCAAATAACATAGTCGCCTCCAAGTTCAATGATTTGCTCTTTCCAAAAATGGGTGGTCGATTTTCCGATAATTTTGTTTTTATAACTATTATCGGTGATGATCCAGGAATTTCCCTGCATTTCATTCTCAAGCTGATTTTCATCCCAACCCGTATATCCTAAGAAAAAACGAATGTTATTTTTACTGATAGATCCATCGTTTATTAGGTCCTTGGTGGATTCAAAATCGCCTCCCCAATAAATCCCGTTAGAAATCTCAACACTGTTTGGGATTAGCTCAGGAATATTGTGGATAAAATAAAGGTTATCCTGTTCAACAGGACCTCCGTTATATATCTTGAAAGTGGCATCAATTTCAGGTATTAAGTCATTAATAGTATACTTTAAGGGTTTATTAATGATAAAACCTATTGATCCTTCTTTGTTATGGTCTGCTAATAAAATTACCGATCTATTAAATGATAAATCTCCAATTATAGAAGGCTCGGCAATAAGCAGGTGTCCTTTTTTTAATTTTTCTGAAATCATACGGCTACAATTTTTATTAAATTTAATCATAAAATTTCTAAAATCCCAAATAAAATCGTTAAACCGCATAAAAAAACCCTCCATAAGGAAGGTTTTGATTATATTATAAGTTAAGGGAACTTTCTTACTTAGTTCACTGCACCTTCTAATTCAGCTCCAGCTTTAAATTTTACTACATTTTTAGCAGCGATCTGAATTGTTTTTCCAGTCTGTGGGTTTCTACCGTCTCTAGCAGCTCTAGCAGATACTGACCATGATCCAAAACCTACTAACGAAACTCTACCACCTTTTTTCAAAGTAGCTCCTACGTTTCCTAAAAATGATTCTAAAGCTAATTTTGCCGCAGCTTTTGTGATTCCTGCATCAGCAGCGATAGCATCGATTAATTCTGATTTGTTCATAATATTAGTTATTAATTGTTGGTTAAAAAAAATTGTTAATACACAAATTTAGTAGGAAATCCGTTCCTTGCAAGTGTTTTCTTTAATTTTAGCAAAAATTGTTAATAACTTGCTTTTTTTGTTCATAAAGCGAGGCGTTAGCAGGTCAAAATCAGGTAGAAACCCCTGTTTTATTGAGCTTAATAGACTTTTGCCGTATCCGAAAAAGTGATGCCGTTTAGCAATTCTGCCACCTGCATTCTTTTTTTTCCCGGCAGCTGTAAACTTAAAATTTGAATGTACCCATCCTGAACGGCAACTTTTATTTCTTTTTTACTGCAAATCAGGCTTCCTGTCTCATGCGAATGTGTTTCGGAAAGTAGTTTTGCTTCGTATATTTTGATGCTTTGTTCTTCCTCTTTGTCTTTTAAGAAACACCAGGACGCAGGATACGGACTCAAACCACGAATTAGGTTGTTGATTTCGGCTCCGGATTTTGTCCAGTCGATTTTGCAGTTTTCTTTGTTTAATTTGTAGGCGGTTTTAATTTCGGCAGTATCTTCCTGGATAGTAGTTTTTACATTTCCGTTTTCAATCACCTTTAAAGTTTCAATCACGGTTTCGCTACCTAATAACATAAGTCGGTCGTGTAGTTGTCCGGCATTTTCTTCCGGTTCAATTGCAATTTCCGAGTTTAGGATCATTGCTCCGGTATCTATTTTGTCATCAATAAAGAAGGTGGTAACTCCGGTTTTGGTTTCTCCGTTGATGATTGCCCAGTTGATAGGTGCTGCACCACGGTAATTTGGTAATAGGGAAGCGTGCAGGTTAAACGTTCCAAGGCTTGGCATTTCCCAAACTACTTTTGGTAACATTCTAAAAGCTACCACAATTTGCAAATTGGCGTTCAACGCTTTTAGCTCGGCTAAGAAACTTTCATCTTTTAGATTCGTTGGCTGTAGTAAGGTCAGGTTGTTTGCCAGTGCATATTCTTTTACTGCAGAGTATTTTATTTTTTGTCCACGTCCTGCAGGCTTGTCTGCTGCAGTGATCACGCCAACAACGTCGTAATTGTTTTTAAGAATGGTATCCAGAATGCCAACAGCAAATTCCGGAGTTCCCATGAAAATAATTCTCAATTTTTCCATTATGATTTTAAAGTGTATTTATTATTCGCCAGTACGGTGATATGATTGTTTTCTAATAATTCCTGAAGCACCACAATAATATCGTTGGCGTCCAGTTTGATCTGAGTCTGAATTTCTCTGGAGGTCAGCGCGGTTGATTTTAATAAATGCAGAATTTTATCGGCAATCGAATCAGCTTCTGTAATTTTTCCTTTTCGGGTAATACAATAGGAGCAAACGCCACAGTTTTCAGTGGTTTCTTCTCCGAAGTAATCCAGTATCAGTCGGTTTTTGCAGGTTTTGCTCTCTTTTATATAATAGAGAACAGCCGAAAGTTGCTCTTTTTTGAGTTCATTCTGTTTTTCGAGGTATTTTGAAACACGGTTTATGGTCAGTTCATCCTCACGGACTTCGTTAAATAATATAGTCGCGTCGTTGTTTTTGGCTTTATATTCAATGATTTCTTTTCCTTTTAGTTTTTCTAAAAGAGTAGCAACCTGTTCTTCCGTGTGCTGTGATTTTTTTGCAATCAGCGAAAGATTAAAAGGGGTTTTCATTTCGCAAACTCCGGGATACGTTCTTAAAATCGTCAGTATGATTTCTTCGTCATTTGGATTCAGACTCGTATAACGAATCACTTCTTTTGATTCAATTAAAAATTGCAGGGTGATTTTTTCTGAAAATTCCTGTGTCATGGTAATAATTCCCTGCTGGTTTAAAAACTGTAAAGCATTGTAGGTCTTTAGGGTAGGGAAGTCGTATTTGTTGCAAAAATGATTCAGTTTGAAAGAAAAGGAATCGTCTAATCCTTCTCCGTAAGCAATTTGAAAATAAGTACAGAGTTTGATATACATGGTTTTGAGGAACTTCTTATCGGGTAAGATGCTCAAAAACTGCTGTTCAGTCTGGTTGGCATCTGAATTGTTGAAAAGCAATACCGAGAAAGCTTTTTCTCCATTTCGGCCCGCTCTTCCGGATTCCTGATAATAGTTTTCCAGGTTTTCGGGGAGCTGTGTGTGGATAACCGTTTTTACATTGTCTTTGTCGATTCCCATTCCAAACGCATTGGTCGCTACAATAACCTGTGTTTGTTCCGACATCCACAACTGCATGTTTTTGTCTTTTTCTTTAGGAGAAAGTCCACCGTGGTAATAAGTTGCGGTAAATCCTAACGATTGGAGTTGTGTTGACAGGTTTAGGCACGATTTTCGGTTTCGTACATATATAATAGAAGGCTGCGGGTTTTTCTTTAAAATTTGTTCGGTGCGGTACAGTTTGTCTTCCACTTCGAAGACCATATAAGCAATGTTTTTTCTTTCGAAAGATTGCTGAAAAAATAGGGGATCTTTGAGTCCCAACTCTGTTTTAATGTCTTCAATGACTCTTGGAGTTGCTGTTGCAGTCAGAGCTAAAAAAGGAATTTTTGGAAAATACTTCTTGAGTTCTGAAATTTTGAGGTAAGCCGGGCGAAAATCATGTCCCCATTGGGAAACACAATGGGCTTCGTCGATTGCAATTAAATTAATGGGGAGGTTTTTAATGCGTTCCAATATCCAGTCCGATTGAAGTCTTTCGGGAGAAAGGTATAAAAACTTGTAATTTCCGTATTGGCAATTGTCGAGAAGATCGATAATTTCTTCGGTATGTATGCCTCCTGTAAGCGCAATCGCTTTTATGTTGCGTTTCTGCAGGTTGGCTACCTGATCCTTCATTAGGGCGACCAAAGGCGAAATGACTAAACAAACGCCTTCCTTCATCATAGACGGAACCTGAAAACAAATCGATTTCCCTCCGCCTGTGGGGAGTAATGCAAAAGTGTCCTGACCATTCAAAACGGAGTCAATAATCTCCTTTTGCAACGGTCTAAAACTGTCGTGTTTCCAGTATTTTAAGAGAATTTCTTGCGCTTCTGGCATTGGTCCTGTTTTAAAGTTAAAAAATTTAGAAATCAGTTTCTAGTTTTACAACTTTAAACATATGCCTAAATTTTATCTAAGATATAAAGAATTCTGTTCTCAACCGTATCTTTAGGTACTTCAATTAAGTCGTAACCGTATTTTTTATAGGTATCAACAAGATGTTTCTGAATTTTTTGTGCCTGATCAAAATTCTCGTAACGCTCTGCGTCGCTCTCGTAAATTTCTTCCCAGGGTGGTAAAATAAAAGTTTTAGTATATTTAAAATCCTCACAGGCCTTTGCAAAACTCTCCGGATAATCATCATTGATATAATCCATATAAGCCACGACATCAGGAATTCCGCGGTCGATAAAAACTACATTGTGAGGTTCTTCATTTGCATCTTCGAATTGTTTAATTCGGCCATTCAATAGCATTTCGCTGAACAATAAAGGTTGTTCTAAAAATAATTGATCGATGCCTCTTTGTTGTGCTTCGAGTGTAACTTGTCTTGAAATTTCAGGGTAACAGCAGTAGCCACGAGCTACCAATTCGTTGATAAGAGTAGATTTTCCCGTTCCCGGGCCACCAATGAGAACTATAATTTGTTTTTGCACTTTCTAAAAATAAAGCGCAAATTTACCTAAACTTATTGGTATTTAAAAAGATTATTTTGCCTTAAGCGGACGATTTCGCAATTTTAAGAAATAAAGGTCCTGCTCTTCGCTGTGATCTTGTGATTTTAGGATTAAATTTCGCTACCTAAAACAATTACTCACAAAATAAATATTTTCCGGAATTTACATCCTTCTTTTTTGAAGGTATGATAATATGCGATTTAAATTTCTTTCCCTTTAAAACATCGTTTACAAAATCCAGAACATATTGTTTTCCGTCGTGAAAAAGGTAGCCGGAAAATTCATGTCCGCCGCCACAGAATGTAATAAGTTCAATATCTTTATGAAGGTCGTTCATTTGGTTGTACACCGCATAGGATCCAAATAAAATTAACCAGCCTGAAGCATTGGTTGGGCAGGAGCGATGTGAACCTGCACTATAAGGAACCGTTGTGTCGTTATTTCCGTGCGCCAGTAACATTGGAATCGCTTTTTCTTTGGTGATTAAATTGATATCCATAATGGCTCCGGAGCCTCCAATGAAACCGGAGTATTTGAAATTTTCGGGTAAATTGCTGGCGTATAAATTCATGAGTTTGTAATCCCAAAAAGAGGCATGAAAGCCCATTTCGGCACCCGCACTGATTCCGGAAATAAAGAATTTGGAGGTGTCGAGATTATACTGATTCGCATGCTGAATTAAAAACGAAGTAGCCTGCCACATATCGCTAACACCCATTTGAATCGCTTTTATTTTTTCGGTTAAAGTTCCTTTGCAGCCAAAATCACTTCCTTTCATGTACAGGGTGTAGGAAATGCTGGCAACCGCGTAGCCGTTTTTTGCCATAAACAGTCCGAAATCTTTTTCACTTGTACGTTCTCCACCAGAAAATCCACCGCCAAAAGCAAAAAGGATCAGGGGTGTTTTTTCGTTTGTTTTCTTTTGAGGTAAGTATAAATCTAAATCCAGTTTGATCGTGTCATTTTGGAAATAAGTCATGGTTTTAACTTCCTGTGCTTTCATTAAATTAAATATAAAAGTAACCAGAAGAAGGAAAATGCGCGTTTTCATGGTAATGTATTTTGAATCATGCAAAGTCGGGAAGGCGCAAAGTCAAATTATAGAAAATGTAAAAAAACTTTGCAACTCCGTGACTTTGCGAGCAAATTTCTTTGCGATGAATTCCCAAATATAAGATGAAATTTGACAAAGAGATAATGTTGTAAAGTTTTTTTCTCTGCACCTTTCAATCGCTGTAACTTTGCTCCTTTAAAACAAAGTTTTAAGTCTGAAAAAAATCTAAAATCTAAAATCGAAAGTCTGAAATCAAAACCGTATATTTGCGTTTATTTTTAATTACGAATGGAGAACGATAAAGAAAAAAACACCGCTGAATTTTACGAGAGATTAAAAGTTGAGTTAGACAATTCAAATACCTGGCCAGCAGAATACTTGTATAAATTCATTGTACCTTCAGTAGACGATAATGTAGAGCGCGTTGAAAAAGCTTTTAACAATATGGGTGCGGTTATCAAAACAACAAAGTCGAAAACCGGTAAATTTACCAGTGTTTCTGTTGATGTTACCATGCATAGTGCTGACGAAGTGATTGGCAAATACAAAGAAGTTTCTACCATAGAAGGTATAGTTTCATTATAACTTATGAACGAAAAATATAGAAAAGAAGTCGCGAATGATGTTGTTTTTAACTTAGAATATAATTCTGAAAGACAACGGTTAATCATTCCAGAATACGGTCGTCATTTGCAAAAACTGATTGATCAGGCTACTGCAATTGAAGATGCTGAAACGCGTAACAAAGCTGCGAAATACATTATTCAGGTAATGGGAAGTCTGAATCCGCACTTGCGTGATGTACCGGATTTTCAGCATAAATTATGGGATCAGCTTTTTATCATGTCTGATTTTAAATTGAATGTTGAATCGCCATATCCAATTCCGTCCCGCGATGTTCTGCAATTGAAACCGGATGTTTTACAGTATCCGCAGAATTTTCCAAAATACAGATTTTATGGTAATAATATCAAGTATATGATAGATGTTGCGAATAAATGGGAAGATGGCGAGATGAAAAATGCATTGGTATTGGTCATTGCCAATCACATGAAAAAGTCCTACCTGAGCTGGAACAAAGATACCGTTAAAGACGATGTGATTTTTGAGCATTTGTATGAGTTGTCGGGAGGTAAAATCAATTTGTTGCAAAGCACGGAAGAGCTTTTAAATACAACCGATTTGTTGCGTACCAACAAGCGTATGTCTAACAAAATTACGCCGCCAGGACAGCCAAAAATCCAAAGCAATAAAAACAATAAAGGGCCAGGAAAAACGAAGCCTTTTCAGAAAAATAATAATCAGAAATAAAAAAGGAGCTAAGTGTTTAAGGGGCTAAGGTTCTAAGTTTTTTCTCTTAAAAAACTAGTGCTTTAGGGCCTCAAACTTAGAACCTAAAATAAATAAATAAAAAAGTTGCTAAGTATCTAAGAAGCTAAGTTGCTAAGTCTTTTTTTAAGAAAAACTTAGAACCTTAGAACCTCAGTAACTCAGAACCTAAAAAAGAAATATGGGAATTTTTAAAATCGAAGGAGGAATTCCTTTAAAAGGAGAAATCACTCCGCAAGGAGCAAAAAACGAAGCATTACAAATTTTATGTGCCGTGCTTCTAACAGGAGAAAAGGTGAGAATTAATAATATTCCCGATATTATTGACATTAATAAACTAATCACTTTATTAGGTAATTTAGGAGTTAAAATTCAACGAAATGAGCCGGGTTCGATTACGTTTCAGGCAGATGAAGTTAACGTTGGATATTTGGAAACAGAAGCTTTCAAAAAAGAAGGTGGAGCGCTTCGTGGTTCTATTATGATTGTTGGGCCGCTTTTAGCTCGTTTTGGTAAAGGTTATATCCCAAAACCAGGAGGAGATAAAATTGGTCGTCGCAGATTAGATACTCACTTTGAAGGTTTTATTAACCTTGGAGCAAAATTCAGATACAACAGGGAAGATCATTTTTACGGAGTAGAATCTCCGGCAGAAGGTCTTATCGGAACAGATATGTTACTTGATGAAGCATCGGTAACCGGAACGGCAAACATTGTGATGGCTGCTGTTTTGGCTAAAGGAAAAACTACCGTTTACAATGCTGCTTGTGAGCCTTACTTACAGCAGTTGTGTAAAATGCTAAACTCTATGGGAGCTAAAATTACCGGAGTAGGTTCGAATTTACTAACGATCGAAGGTGTTGAAAGCCTTGGCGGATGCGAGCACAGAATTCTTCCGGATATGATTGAAATCGGTTCCTGGATTGGTCTTGCAGCGATGACTAAAAGCGAAATTACAATCAAAAATGTAAGCTGGGAAAATTTAGGTTTAATTCCAAACACCTTTAGAAAACTGGGTATTACTATTGAAAAACGCAATGACGATATTTACATTCCTGCTCATAAAGACGGGTATGAAGTAAAAACAGATATTGATGGTTCTATTTTGACAATTGCCGATGCACCTTGGCCAGGATTTACTCCTGATTTATTGAGTATCGTTTTGGTTGTGGCAACACAGGCAAAAGGCGATGTTTTAATTCACCAGAAAATGTTTGAAAGCCGTTTGTTTTTCGTAGATAAATTAATTGATATGGGAGCAAAAATTATGTTATGCGATCCGCACAGAGCGGTGGTTATGGGACATAATTTTGAGTCTCAACTGAAAGCAACAACAATGTCGTCTCCTGATATTCGTGCGGGGATCTCGTTATTGATCGCAGCTCTTTCAGCAAAAGGAACAAGTACTATCCAAAATATCGAACAAATTGACCGTGGATACGAGCGTATCGATGAGCGATTGAGAGCAATTGGAGCAAAAATCGTAAGAGCTTAAAAGAAAATTGCCACGAATTCACGAGTTAAAACAAAGATTGTGTACAATTCGTGAATTCGTGGCGAAAAAAATGTCGTTAAATGACAGATGAACAAAAAGCTGTAAAAGCTACTTATTTCAGTATTATAGGAAACACCTGCTTAGCCATCTTAAAAGGGCTGGCAGGTTTTTTTGGCAATTCTTATGCCCTAATTGCCGATGCAATTGAATCTACTACTGATATCTTTTCGTCTTTTTTGGTTTTATTCGGAATCAAATATTCCAACAAACCTGCGGATGAGAATCACCCTTATGGTCATGGTCGTGCTGAGCCTTTAATCACTTTTTTGGTGGTTGGTTTTTTGATTACCTCGGCTACCATTATTGGATATGAAAGTATCGCTAATATTCAGACACCGCACGATTTGCCAAAATCATGGACGCTTTATGTTCTGGGAGCAATTATTATATGGAAAGAATATTCGTTTCGTTTGGTGATGAAACGAAGCAAACAAACCAATAGTTCGTCACTAGTGGCAGATGCCTGGCACCATCGCAGTGATGCGATTACTTCTGTTGCCGCATTTACCGGAATCTCGATCGCATTGATCATGGGGAAAGGGTATGAGTCGGCAGACGATTGGGCGGCACTTTTTGCTGCTTTTTTTATCTTATACAACAGCTACAAAATTTTCAGACCGGCATTGGGTGAAATTATGGACGAAAATCTGAATGATGATTTAGTCGAAGAAATCCGTGTAAAGGCTTTAACCGTTCCCGGTATTCTTGGTACGGAGAAATGTTTCATCCGTAAAGCAGGAATGCGCTATCACGTAGACCTTCATGCCATAGTTTCGGCTAAGATTTCGGTGAAAGAAGGACATGAATTATCACACAAACTCCAGGATACCTTAAAAGAGAAAATCCCACAATTAGGCAATGTTCTGATTCATATTGAACCGGATGATTATCATTGTTGAACGTGAGGTTCTGAGCTACTAAGGAGCTAAGGTTCTAAGTTTTTTACTCAGCTTCCTAGCCTTAGGATCTCAGCACCTTAGTATCTTAGCACCTTTTTCTAATCTAGTGCATTCAAAATCTTCAATCCAAATACAACACCATTTTGCTGGATTCCTCCCTGACAGGAATGTACATAATCCAGTCGGAAGATTTTAAACTTGCCAAATCCTAAATTGTCTAAACCAGCGGTAAACTCCGTGTAAGGTTTTCTGTCCGGTATGGCTAGTGAATGAAAACCAATGTTCATGGTTGATTTTAAAAGATTCAAAATCGGGATTTTATTCATGATAAAACCTTTGTCATTGTGCTCCAAATGCATTTCAAAATAACGGTCATTCGTACTGTTGGTGTAATAAGGCATTAGGTTGAAAACATTCAGGTAACGATCACTGGTTCCGATATGAGTCTGGTTTCCGTTAAAATGTTTGTAATCGATAAACGAAATGTTATCGGCATTAAAGAATTTTGCGGCTTTAAAAGTCATGCCTAATACCCCTTTATTACCCAAAGATAAATCGTAGTATACCGCCGCTCCGATTTTTTCAAATTCATATTTCTTTTCACTGGCAGCAAATGCTTTTTCGACAGATAAGAAAAGGGTTGGGAATTTGTCGTCTTTAAAATTATATCTTCCGTCGGGTCTTGAAATGTATTTGTTTCCAAAGTTAATTCGGGCGCCTAAAGAAGTCTTAAACAAATGGTGCTGGCTAAATGCCGGAGTCGTAAAATCGTTTGGTGCCAATGGATTGTTTGACGAGTAGAAGTCCTCTTTTTTAAAGAATGAATAATCAGTAGTGTTAAAAAGCGGTTTGCGCTGCTCATAACCTATGTTTGCACTCAGGTTGACGCCATTTAGAATATTTTGCGAATAGTTAATCTGTGCAAACTCCAAATTGTAAAGCTTCATATAATTGTCTTTGAAAAACAATGAGCTTACAGAATTGACCAGCTTGCTGATTGGTTGAGCACCATTGAACTGGGCGACTTTCGTTCCTCCTGAAACTCTGATAAAAGCATAATTTATATTGTTGAATTTATGACTGAATTCTCCAGTAACTCTAAAGCGATCCTCTGAAAAGCCATAATTAAAAGTGGTGCTGATCGAAGTTGTTTTGCTCTCATCTTCACTCCACTTTTTAAAAGAGGAACCGGAATCTAAATTAAACCCCTGAACGGTATTAAAACTTAAAGAAGTCAGATTCAATAGTCCTTTATAGTCAAAAGAATGTCTTTTGAAAGTGTTTTTATAATCGTACCCCATTAGCAAATCTGTCACTTTAAACTTGTTGTTTTTGGCATCAACAGAGTCGGTGTATTTTTGAGATTTTCTGATAATGAGCAGACTGTCTTTTTTGGTGTAATCGGTACTTTCTTCGATCGTTAGCGGGATGGGACGAATGTTGTTCCAGAAAGCATCGTCTTTTTTGTTGGCATTAGGTTCAAAAGCAACCACTTCATTTCCGAATGTTTTCTTTTCAAAAGAGGCCGGAAATTCGTAATTAGAATATACATAATTAAATTTTCCCGAGAACTTAATTCCAAAAATACCGGCCGTAAAATCTAAGGTCTGCGCATTTTTGATCCAGATTTTGTTTTTTGTATTGTAGCTAAAGCTTTGGTTGAGGCTCATCACTTCTGTGAATTCGTTTTTCATGCGATAGCCTTTGATGTCCAGGTCAATAGCATAAATAGCAAAGCTGTCGTCGACTATGTAAATATAGCCTTCAAAAACAGGTTCTTTGTCGCGTTTTGGAATTACTTTGATTTTGTAAACCTGCTGCTTGTTGTCATCATAAAAAGAACCTTCGAGTTTGTATTTGTAATAGCTGAAAGCATTATCGGCAATAGGAGAAATGAGTTTTACATCAAAGTCTAAAGTATTTTCGTAAAAATCATAAGTCGACATTGAAGCGGTGTTATAGCTGTATCCCTTGTTGTTTCCTGAGATTTTAGAGGCAATAATCCGCTCTTTTAATTTGTTGGGTTTCTCAAAAGTAATTTTAGAGATGGTTTCAGATAAATACAGAATTCCTGTTCCCGTTGAGTCCAAATTAGAAGCCATATCGTCACCCAGATCTACTTTTTTCCCCAGAATCTTCTTAGGCAAATCTTTCACCTTAAACATTCCTTTCGAATAGAAATCTGCGGTATATCGGGCAACTTTATCGGAGTTGTCTTTTTTACTGGCAATGGCGCTTTTAATAATGGCGTTGGCAGGATTGTTTTTAGGGTCGATGACCACTTCGTTTAGGGCAAAGCTTTCTTCAGACATTTTTACATCCGGAAGTGTTGTTTTTGCATCGGCAGGAATCGTTATTTTTTGAGTCTTATATCCCAGATACTGAAAAACGATTTTGTTTTTGCCGGGTTCTTTTACCGTAAGCTGAAATTTACCCTGTTCGTTAGAAGTTGTTCCGCTATAGGTGTTTTCTTCAAAGATGGAAACAAAAGGCAAAGGAGCCCCTTTTTCGTCGGTTACGGTTCCCTTTATTTGGGCGAAGTTTGAAATAGAAAAAAATAAAAAGGCGAGGAAAGTATAGTTTTTCATGTAAGTGTTTCTCTCACAAAAATAGAATAACTTAAAAATGAGCCTATTAAAAATTTGTTAAATTAAAAGTTGCGAAATGTTAGCTGTAAAATGTGCGATGAACGATGTAAAATGTGTGATCTGAAACGTTTTATTTGTTTAAATTGTAAATTCAGGAACAACACATTTGGTAACGTTTTAAGAATCAAAAATCGCTAATCAAAATTAATCTGTTGCACCCAGCTCTCATCTTACAGCTTACATAGTACATTTTACAAAAAAGATTGAATCGCCAATTCGTAACTTTTTAGTCCAAAACCAAGGATAACACCTTTGGCATTTCCGGATAAGTACGATTGATGTCTGAAACTTTCACGCGCATAGGTGTTCGAAATATGTACTTCGATTACGGGAGTCGTAACAGCTTTCATGGCGTCTCCCAATCCGATAGACGTGTGGGTATAAGCTCCGGCATTCAGAATAATTCCGTCAAAAGTAAAACCGCATTCCTGAATTTTTCCAATCAATTCGCCTTCAATATTACTTTGATAATAGGACAGTTCAACGTTTGGAAATTTAACCTGCAACGTTTCAAAATAATCTTCAAAAGTTTGACTTCCGTAAACTTCCGGTTCTCTTTTTCCTAAAAGGTTCAAATTGGGTCCGTTGATAATGCAGATTTTCATGGGTTTAGTGTGATGTGTGAAATGTGATATGTAAAATGTGAAATGTGAAATGTGATATGTAATGCAATTGGTATTGCCATTGCATAACTGTAAAAATAAAAAAACCGTTCCAATTAATAGAACGGTTTTTGTAAAAGTATGTGATATATTTTTTAGAATAAGAATCCGGCAGATAGCTGAACTACAGAATTTCTAACATCTGCACTTGATGAAACATCTGTTAAACCTAAACTATAACGACCCTGAACAAAAATACTGTTAGTGATTTTTAATCCTAATCCGGCATTAAGAGCGAAGTCGAATGTGTTAGCATCATTAAATCTTACGTCGTCTTTTTGACTTACTAAGAAAGAAGCCTGTGGTCCAACTTCTAAACTTAATGATTTTGTCATATAAATTTTAGCCATTACAGGAACAGATAAATAAGCTAGTTTGTTTTTAAAGTCTTGTTGAGCATCTTTAAATTTATAAGTTGCACCTTGAGTAGAATATAAAAGCTCTGGTTGAATAGAGAATTTTTCTAATAATTTAACTTCTGCAACTACACCAACGTGGTAACTTGTGATACCTTCTTTGTCAAAAGCTACACCTTGTAATGATGCGTCTCCAGGTTGACTTGCAAAGTTAACCCCTGCTTTAACTCCAAATTGTACTAATTGAGCCTGAATTGTAGCTGAAGTTGCGATGAACAAAACAGCTGCTAAGATTATTTTTTTCATAAAAGTGTTTTTAAAATTGATGTTTTTAAATGTTATATATTAGTCAAAACTACAGAATTAGGATTTTATTGTTTTATATTTTGGTTTAAATAATTACTAAATTTCCCATGTTTGTTGATTTTTAGGCTGTAATTCACTCTATTTAAGAAGTTTATTGCGAATCACTTTTTGTATTCAAAATTCAAAATTAGTCAGATTTTTATTTCAAATTAAATTTTATAGCTGTTTTATTTAGTAAGTTTATTTTGATATTCGCGCTTTGATTTGATCCTTAAAATGGGACGGTAAAGCCTGCTAAATTAGGATATGTTTTTAGGTCTAAGAGCCTTAAGCTGTATTTACTATTTTATTTTCTTTAATGCAAGTTCATTTTTAATAAGGTTATCTTTATATTTGATCTCGAATAACCCAAAAAAACAAATTGTAATGAAAAGAATAATTTTGGCTGCTGTAGCAGTAATGGTATTTGGTTTTGCTAATGCGCAAAAAACTAGATTTGGAGTAAAAGGAGGTCTTAATATTTCAACGGTAGTTGGAGGTGATGTTGAAGACACTAAATCGCTTATAGGTTTTCACGTTGGAGGTTTTGCAGAAATTCATGTTGTTCAGCGATTTTTTATTCAGCCAGAACTTTTGTTCTCGACTCAGGGAACTAAAGTTGATGGATTTTCAGGGAATGACGCTGATATTAAATTGAACTATTTGAACATTCCGGTAGTGGCTAAGTATTACATCATTGATAAAAAATTCAACGTTGAAGCTGGTCCACAGCTGGGTGTATTGTTATCGGCTAAAGCAGAAGGTAATGACATTAAAGATTTTACCAGATCAGTAGATCTTGGTTTTAACTTAGGAGCGGGATACAGTTTTACAGACAATCTTTCGGTAGGACTTCGTTACACAATTGGTTTGTCTCCTCTTTCGGATAAAGATATCGACAATTCAGATGATTATTATGACAGTGCTAAAAATAGTAACCTTGCGTTATCTTTAGCGTATAAATTCTAATTTTTGAAAACAGTATTTGAGAACCTTCCTTAATCGGGAAGGTTTTTTTATGCCTAAAAATGTTTTACTTTGTACCTATGAAATGGGATCGTTACATAAAAGATTATCAGTCGTATCTGCGCATCGAGAGAGGTTTGTCTAAAAACACTATCGAAAATTATGGTTTTGACATCGAACGGCTGTGTCTTTTTTTGGAAACGAACCGCATCGAAATTTCTCCGCTTAAAATTGATGATGAAACGGTGCAGCAGTTTATTTATGCAGTTGCCAAAGAAGTTAATCCACGCTCGCAGGCGCGAATTATTTCGGGTCTGAAAAGTTTCTTTAATTATCTGGTGTTTGAGGATTATAGAAATGACAGTCCGATGGAGTTGATTGAAACTCCCAAAACCGGAAGAAAATTGCCGGATACATTATCGGTAAAGGAAATTGATGCGCTTATTGCAGCAATTGATTTGAGCACCAACGAAGGCGAGCGCAATCGTGCAATGCTCGAAACTTTATACGGTTGTGGGCTTCGGGTTTCCGAATTGGTTACTTTGAAAATTTCGGATTTATTTTTTGACGAAGGTTTTGTGAAAATTACCGGAAAAGGAAATAAAGAGCGTTTTGTTCCTGTGGGAAAAGTGACTCAAAAATACATACAGATTTATCAGAAGGAAATTAGGGGGAATCTTAAAATAAAGAAAGGCTGTGAGGATACTTTATTTTTAAACCGAAGAGGTAATCAGCTTACACGTGCTATGATTTTTACCATTATAAAAGATTTGGCGGTGAAAATTAACCTGCATAAGAGCATTAGTCCGCATACACTAAGGCATTCTTTTGCAACTCATTTACTCGAAAATGGTGCCGACCTAAGATCGATCCAGTTGATGTTAGGACATGAGTCTATTACGACCACCGAAATCTATGTGCATTTGGACAGGAGTTTTCTGAAAGAAGTAATGTTATCTTTTCATCCTAGGAAATAATTTTTGAAGCAGGAAGTCGTTTTTAAATCAAAAAGTAATATATTGTATAAAGTTTTGTGTTAATCAGCGAATAAAAGTGATTGTTTTAACTTTTGTTTTAGCTATTGAGATCATTGTTTTAATATTTCAATCTACATAAATAAGTGATATATGGTTTTTGATTTATATGGAAATGAGAATTGCTTAGAGGTAAATAATTTTTATAAAAAATTGCTTGCCGAAATGCCGGATTTGCTGTTTCAGTTTGTTGTCGACAGCGAAAACAGGTATACTTTCCCCTTGGTCAGCAAATCAGCTGATGCCATTTTTGAGCTTAGTGTAAAGGATTTTACCGATGACATTAAATTGGTTATTTACGATCGGATTTTTGTTCAGGATCGTGATCTCTTTTTTCAGTCTTTGGTCAAAGCACGTAAGGAAGTACAGCCCTGGAATGTTGAATTTAGAGCTCTTTTGCCTAAAAAAGGAATGCGTTGGTTTAAGGTTTCGGCCAAAACCGAACGGTCTCCTGACGGACGGGTTAGTTTCTTCGGGCATGTTTCGGACATTACCGAGCTAAAGGATAAAGAGGAAAAGTTACGGATTTCCGAAGAACGATTTCAGTTTGCCCTGGAGGCTTCTACGGCCGGAATTTGGGATTGGAATATGGTGACCAATACGGTCTTCTATTCGTCATTGTCCTTAAAGATCCTGGAGTTGGAATCGACCGATATTTTTGATGACCCGGAACGCTGGGATAAGATTGTGCATCCCGATGATCTTCCAAAATACTATTCTGATATTCAGGAACACTTTGATAATAAGATTCCCTATTACGAAAACTACCATCGTGTAATGACATCAAGTGGCAATTATAAATGGATTTTAGACCGCGGAAAGGTTATTGAAAGGGATGAGAACGGAAAACCATTGCGTGTAATTGGTACGCATACCGATGTTTCTTTGCAAAAAGAGAAAGAATTAGAACTCTTGAAAACAATGAAATTGTACAGTGATCAAAACAGCCGTTTGGTAAACTTCTCGCATATCGTTTCGCACAATTTAAATACGCAGGCCGGAAACATAAAGTCTATTTTGGATTTTATAGATGCAGATGTGGATAAACAAACGGTTAACGAAATGTTAGAACATTTGCGAACGGTTTCTAACGATTTGAACGATACGATTGCCAATTTAACCCAAATTGTTAAAACGCAAAGTAATATCAATATTGCCGTAGCGCCTTTGAGACTTTCGGAGTATATTGAGAAAACAATTTCAACCATTAAAGGTTATGACAAACAAACAAACGTTACGATTGTAAACAACGTTCCAAAGTATCTGACGATTAATTTTAATCCGGCTTATCTGGAAAGTGTTTTGCTGAATTTTACAACCAACGCGATCAAGTATGCACATCCGGACCGTGACCCTGTTGTGATCTTCGATTTTTCGATTGAACCCGAAGGCTATAAATCGTTAAAGATTACAGACAACGGTTTAGGGATCGATTTAGCGGTTTATGGCGATCTGTTGTTCGGAATGTATAAAACCTTCCACAAACATCAGGAAGCACGCGGAATAGGCTTGTATATTACCAGAAACCAGATCGAGGCGATGAAAGGAAGTATCTCGGTAGAAAGCAAAGTAGGAGTAGGAACGAGTTTTAAAATAATCTTTAACGATATTTAGAATAGAAGAAGTAGATATAAAAAAGAACGGCTATCAAATGATAGCCGTTCTTTTTTATGAATAGTGAGAAGATTACTTCGCGATATTTACCGCTCTGGTTTCTCTAATTACAGTAACTTTTACCTGACCTGGATACGTCATTTCGGTTTGGATTTTTTGTGAAATCTCGAAAGATAAATTCGCAGCATTGTCATCAGAAACTTTTTCACTTTCTACAATCACACGAAGTTCTCTACCAGCCTGAATTGCATAGGCATTTTTTACACCGCTAAATCCGTAAGCTACTTCTTCAAGATCTTTCAAACGTTGAATATACGAGTCTAAAACCTGACGTCTTGCACCTGGTCTAGCCCCTGAAATAGCATCACAAACCTGAACGATAGGAGAAAGTAATGATTTCATTTCGATCTCGTCGTGGTGTGCTCCAATGGCGTTACAAACTTCTTCTTTTTCACCATATTTTTCAGCCCATTGCATTCCTAATAAAGCGTGAGGTAAGTCACTTTCAGTATCCGGAACTTTACCAATATCGTGAAGTAAACCGGCTCTTTTGGCTAGTTTTACGTTTAAGCCTAATTCGGCTGCCATGATACCACAAAGTTTAGAAACTTCTCTTGAGTGCTGTAATAAGTTTTGTCCGTAAGAAGAACGGTATTTCATTCTACCCACCACTTTAATAAGTTCAGGGTGTAAACCGTGAATTCCTAAGTCGATAACCGTACGTTTACCAACTTCGATAATTTCGTCGTCAATTTGTTTTGCTGTCTTGGCAACTACTTCTTCGATTCTTGCAGGGTGAATACGTCCGTCAGTTACAAGTTTGTGTAAAGACAAACGTGCAATTTCTCTACGTACCGGATCAAAGCAGGAAAGGATGATCGCTTCCGGTGTATCGTCAACGATGATTTCAACTCCCGTTGCAGCTTCAAGAGCTCTAATGTTACGACCTTCACGTCCAATGATTCGACCTTTTACGTCATCCGATTCAATGTTGAAAACAGAAACGCAATTTTCAACTGCTTCCTCCGTTCCAACTCTCTGGATCGTATTGATGATAATTTTCTTAGCTTCTTGCTGAGCAGTAAGTTTAGCTTCTTCGATTGTGTCCTGAATATGAGACATTGCTTTGCTTTTAGCTTCAGCTTTTAAGCCTTCAACTAATTGCTCTTTTGCCTCTTCAGCAGAAAGTCCTGAAATTACTTCAAGCTGCTGCAATTGACTTTTGTGTAATTTGTCAACTTCAGTTTGTTTCTTGTCTAAAACTTCAATTTTGTTGTTGTATTCTTGTGTTTTAGCTTCAAAATCGTCGTTTACTTTTTTGGCTTTCGAAAGTTCGTTTGAAACTTGCGATTCTTTATCACGTACTCTTTTTTCTACCTCTGCTACTTTTTTATCTCTTGCTAAAATAACTTGTTCGTGCTCTGATTTTAGTTCGATAAAACGCTCTTTTGCCTGAAGGATTTTATCTTTTTTGATATTTTCTGCTTCTAAATTAGCATCTTTTAAAATGGAAGCTGCTTCTTTTTTTGCGTTTTTAATGAGGTTAGAAATATTGCTTTTTTCGATAATTTTAGCAATTGCAAAACCTGCTGCAATCCCTACAATACCTGAAATAATGATCGTTATTATGTCCATGTTTGTTAAAATTTATATATAAAAAAAGCCTACATTAATTGCTTGAATAAACTCGTAAAGACAAGTTTTGAGCTAACTCACTGTTCAAGTTTCCAAGCCGAAGCATGGCATACTATAGTAGCGACGATTTGCTCATTCTAAATTGTTAGTGTTGAGTTTACCAATTGTGAACTAATGTAGGCAGTATCTTAGTTGTTGTAAAAGAACGTTTAATTTTCGAGATATTGATCTAATAGCGAATTTAATCTTTTAATTCTTTCGATAGTTTCTTCACCATCGATTGCGTTATCAATTTGTTTTTGTTCGACTTGTGATGCAAATTGCAGGGCACACATCGCCAGAACATCCTGTTTATCGCGAACCGCGTAACTTTCTTCGAATTGCTTGATCATAGCATCAATTTTTTTAGAAGCACTTCTAAGTCCTTCTTCCTGAGCTGGCTCCACCGTTAACGGGTAAACTCTGTCTGCAATTGATATTTTAATTCTAAGCTTTCCGTCCATGTCGTTTTTTAATCTGATAGTTGTGCTATACAGTAATCAATTTCGCGAATTAATGAATTTATTTTAAGCTTTGTCTCTCTCTTGTTGTTGTCGCTGCCGAGCAACGAATTGGCTATCTTAAGTGTTTCATATTGCTTTTTCAAAGCTTCAATTTCTTCAGATTGTTTCTGGATAATTTGCGCAGCTTTGGTTAATTCTAATTGTAAAGCCTGATTATTATTCTCCAGGCCCTTTGATTTCTCAAAAAGCTTTTCGACTTTATATTCAAGAGTATCAATTATTTCGGCAATTACACTCATTATAAATCCTATTCATTACTTAATCCTACAAAGTTAGTATTCCTTTTTATTAATGCAATTTTTTATCGATTTTTTTACATTAAAAATAAACAAATAGATGAAATTCAATCGATTGTATTTTTGTAGCATTCTGCTCGGTTTTCGCCTCTTAATTTTTTATCTTAGCAAAAATGTTGCTTATGAGATTTTCACTGCTTAGTCTGTTTTTTTGTCCGTTTATTTTCGCACAGACCCAATATCCGAAAGATTATTTTAGTCCTCCACTTGAAATTCCGATGCAGCTTTCCGGTAATTTCGGGGAGTTGCGACCGAATCACTTTCACGCGGGTTTTGACTTAAAAACAAATCAAAGAGAAGGATTAAATGTACATGCCATCGCCGATGGATATGTGTCGAGAATTAAAATCTCCACTTTTGGAAACGGGAAATGCATTTACATTACCCATCCAAACGGCTATACTTCGGTGTACGGACATTTGCAAACACCTGTTGGTCCAATTCTGGATTATGTCATGAAAACGCACTATAAAGAAAAGGCATATGAGATCGAAGTATTTCCAAAAGCTAATGAATTACCAGTAACAAAAGGTCAGCTTATTGGACTTTCGGGTAATACAGGTTCTTCAGAAGGACCGCATTTGCATTTTGAAATTCGCGATACCAAAACAGAGTTTGTTATTAATCCGATGTTTTTTGGCTTCGATAAAAACATAAAAGACACTAAGAAACCAAGTATTTCGAGTGTTTATGTTTATCCAATGGAAAATACGACTGTAAATCAGTCCAGACAGCCATTGTTGTTAAATGTTGCCCTTCAAAAAGACGGAACCTATCTGGCCAGCAAAGTAAAAGCCAATGGTAAAATAGGTTTCGGAATTTCTGCTGTAGATTATGACGATGTTTCGTTTAATAAAAATGGAGTTTTTAATGTCTCCACTTTTGTCAACGGAAATCAAAATTACAACTATCAGTTTAATACCTATTCCTTTGATGAAATGCGTTATATAAATGCGTTCATCGATTATGGAAAATATAAAAAATCAGGACAGCGGGTACAGAAACTTTTCATGAAAACACCCTATGCGTTGAGTATTATTAAGACCGATTCGTTACGTGGCGTGGTTTCGGCTGAGCCAAATTTAACTTCGAGTTATCGAATTGAGGTTTCAGATTATTTTGGGAATTTAAGTGCGGTTACCGTTCCAATTGAGTACGACACCGCAACACCAATCGTAAAAGAGGAGCCTGTAACATCGAAATATTTTATCAAAGTCAATAAAGATTCGAATTTTGAAAAAGACAATATGTCTGTGTTTTTTCCGGCTGGAACTTTTTATGACGATTTTAATTTAAACTTTGATGTTAAAAATAATCGCATTCATATTCATGACGATACTGTTCCGGTGCATTCTAATTTTACTATTACCATTAAAGACAATTCGTTTCCGGAAGCCTTAAAGGACAAACTTTTTATTGGAAGATTTAGCGGAAACAACGCCAGTTATAATGGAACGCTACGAAAAGGAGATGTTTTTACGGCCAAGTCAAAAATATTAGGACAATATGGTTTGGTCTTAGATACCATTGCGCCAACCATTAAAATCGCAAAGCCAATTCAGGACAAGTGGATTACCGGAACGAAAAAAATTGAATTTACCATTAATGATGCTTCTTCGGGAATCAAATCGTATAACGGTTATTTAAACGGAAATTGGATTTTGTTTGAATATGAAAGTAAAACGAGAAAAATTACCCATACTTTTGATGATACCCTTGTGGCAGAAGGGGCAAATGATTTAAAAATAGAAGTGATTGATAATGTAGGAAATTCTGCTATCTTTGAAACTCATTTTTTTAGAAGCCAACAAAAATAAAACCAAAGCATTTGAATCAAAGTAAGTTAATAGCCGTTTTTCTTTTTTTATGCATGAGCAGTATTTCATTTGCTCAGAAGGCTCATGTGAAAGGTATAATTCTGGACAGCGAGAATCATCCTGTTGCGGGCGTAAATATTAGCGCTTCCGGGAATGTTTCACAATCCGATTCAAATGGTTTTTATGAAATCATTGTGCCGTCAGAGAAAAAGATCTCTTTGATTTTTACGCACGTCTCTCTAAAAATGATGAGTCTGACAGTGCATTTGATATCCAATGAAGTTTTTGTTTTCAATCCTCTAATGAGCAGTTCGGAAGAACAAATGGGAGAAGTTTTTGTTTCTTCTAAGAATAAAAAAAGGGTGCAGGGGATCACCAATGTAGATGTTGCCACCATAAAGAAAATTCCCGGAGCCAATGCCGGAATCGAAAATATATTAAAAACACTGCCTGGTGTAAATTCAAATAATGAACTGAGTTCTCAATATGCTGTTCGTGGTGGAAATTACGATGAAAATCTGGTGTATGTCAATGAGGTAGAAGTCTACCGTCCGTTTTTAATTCGCTCGGGACAACAGGAGGGACTGAGTTTTACCAATACAGATCTTGTACAAAATGTCGACTTTTCGGCTGGAGGATTTCAGGCAAAATTTGGCGATAAACTTTCCTCTGTTTTAGATATTACGTACCGAAAACCAACTCAGTTTGGTGCTTCTCTCGAAGCTAGTTTACTGGGTGGAAGTATGTCGGTTGACGCGGTTTCCAAAAATAAAAAATGGTCAGCCGTAACCGGTGTTCGTTACCGAAACAACAGTTTACTGGTGAATAGTCAGGATACACAAACCAATTATACACCGACTTTTGCTGACATTCAAACGAATATTAATTATGATATTTCTGCAAAATGGCAGCTTAGTTTCTTAGGGAATATTTCTCAAAACAAATATTTGTATCAGCCTTTGACGCGCGAAACAAAATTCGGAACCATTGATCAGCCTATGGCGCTGGCGGTGTATTATGAAGGTAAAGAGCGCGATCGCTACAATACTTATTTTGGTGCCCTGAAAACGACTTACAAAGTTTCTCCGAGTCTGACTTTAAAATTCATAGGTTCTCTTTTTCATACCGTAGAGCAGGAGCATTTTGATATACTGGCACAATATCGCCTGGGAACTATAGAAAATGAAGAGACTTCAAATGTTGATTTTACGCGTGGAATAGGTTCACAGTTGAGTCACGCCCGAAATGATCTGGATGCTTTGATTGCAAATGCAGAGATCAAAGGTTTTAAAGAATGGAAAAATGACAGCCAGTTGGAATTTGGTTTGAAATATACCCGCGAATCTATCCGCGATCGAATTAACGAGTGGGAGATGATCGATTCGGCAGGGTTTTCGATCAATCCACCGATTGCTTTTTTACCTAAAAACAGTCAGCACTACACACCTTATACCGGGCCGTTATTGCCCTATCAGGATGTGCGGGCAACAAACTTTAATACCATAAACCGATTTTCGGGCTATGCGCAGTATAATAAAAAAGCCGAAATTGGATCCAGTCAGGTTTGGTACCATCTGGGGGCTCGTTTTCAGAGCTGGAATGTTTCCGGAGCCGCTGTAGAGGGTAAAAATCAAACCGTTTTTAGTCCACGCGCCCAGTTTACTTTAAAACCGGATTGGGATATGGATATGGTTTTCCGACTTTCGGGAGGACTTTATCATCAGCCGCCTTTTTACCGTGAACTACGAGATTTAAAGGGCGTTGTAAATCCAAACGTCAAAGCGCAGGAATCGGTTCATATTGTTTTGGGGAATGATTACAATTTTAAAATATGGAACCGTCCTTTCAAATGGGTGACGGAACTTTATTATAAATCACTTTCAGATGTCAATGTGTATTCAATCGATAATGTGCGAATCCGATATGTTGCCAATAATAATGCGAAAGCGTATGCTCAGGGAGTTGATTTTAGACTGAACGGTGAGTTTGTACCCGGAACGGAATCGTGGATTAGCTTTGGTTATTTAAAAACCGAAGAAAATTATGAAAACAAAGGTTACATCGCTAGACCAACAGATCAGCGTTTGAAATTTGCCATGTTGTTTCAGGATTATATGCCAAGTATTCCGAGTGTAAAATTATACCTGAACTTAGTGTACAATACCGGTTTACCGGGAGGAGCTCCGGCCTATTCGGATCCGTACCTGTATCAAAGCAGGCTGAACGATTATCGCAGGGCTGATGTAGGTTTTGCGAAGGTTTTTGTAGATGGCAGTACTAAAGTTGCCAAAGCAAAATGGTTGAAAAACTTTAAAGAATTGTCCGTTGGAGTTGAGATTTTTAATCTTTTCAATAATCAGAATGCGATTACCAATACCTGGGTTCGCGATGTGTATTCTAAAAATCAGTACGCAATTCCAAATTATATGACTTCGAGGGTTTTTAATGTGAAGTTGAATGCGAGACTATGATTGTAAAACGTGAAAAACGAAAGAAGATTTTTTACGTTCCGGGAATGATTTCTTTAATCTTAATTCCTTTGTTTTGTTTTTATCATTTTTATAAAGTTGATGCTTTTAAGGTTTATGGGGTGTCGGATATTTATTTAGTTCCGGATAAAGAAGAATTTGAAAAGTATAAAATTAAAGACTTAAGAAAATACAAAGATTTTATTTTTAATGGTGACAAAACGCAAGAACTAAAATTGCAGGAACTAAGGTATTTTGTTCGGGATTTAGTTAAGAAATATGATACTTTGAATGGAGCGAAAATTCATTTTGGTTCAAAAACAGATTATAATACTTTTGTAAATGTTATTGATATTTTGAAAGTAGAGAAGGTTCCAACCTGGGCTCCGTATAGAGATGATATATGTGTATTAGCGAGTGCTAAACCTAAACCAAAGTCGAAAAAAGATCGTCGGTTTTTTTGTGGGACAGCCAGGTATTCAATAGAAAATACAAGTAGAATAGAGGAAGAAAGTAAAAGAAACGTACTTGATGTTTTTCAGGCTTCTTTCCTAAAACAACAATGGGGTATATTTATAGGCTATCTCGGGTTAGTTTTTCTCAATATCTTTACACTAGTAAAATTCAATAAAACTAGATAATACAATCAAAAATACTATATTTGATATCCTAATAGAATTAGCATACATGAAAAAATCCTTAACCTATATAGCCCTGGCAATCATCGGAACACTAGTGAGTTGTAAAGATGAAGTAAAGAAACCAAAAGTAATTTACGATACAGCCAATAAAACCAATGTTGTCGCAAAAACCGATTCAACACAGATTGAAATAGCCGATTTGCCTATTCAGATGGAAGGGACAAATTATTTAATTCATCCTGTTGGGGATCTGCGCGTTTTTGAAAAAGGAACAAAAGCACGTTACGGATCTTCAAGTGTGAATGATGTAAGTTTTACAATTTCTAATTTGGGCGAATTTGAAATCACCGGTTATCTGCAAAACCTGAAATTCCAGAAAGTCGATTCAGATTCTATACGTCCTTTGACGGATAAACCAGCCCTGATTTTGACAGCTACTTATTTAAAATCGGTTGCGGATAAAACGCAAAACCAAATTATGGTTTATACTTTAGCAGACTCCGACACCAATAAAGACGGTAAAATTGATACTAGTGATATTAAAACCTTATATTTGAGTAACATCAGCGGTGAGCGTTTTACTAAAATTTCAGAAGACTTTCAGGAATTGGTAGACTGGAATTTAATCGAATCAAAAAATCGTTTGTATTTTAGAACGATCGAAGATACCAATCAAAACGGGCAGTTCGATAAAAACGATGTACTGCATTACAGCTATATTGATTTAGCTTCAAAAAAATGGGAAGTGAAGAGTTATAAGCCTATTTAAAGGTGCTAAGATACTAAGGTTCTGAGGTGCTAAGATTTTGGGACCAAGAAAAAGCCCTTTAAAAATTAATTTTTAAAGGGCTTTTTCTTTTTAAGAGGATGCCTAAAATCATTTTAATCTGTGTAATCTGTGGCAGAAATAACTCAGAATCTTAGAGCCTTAGAACCTCAGCCCCTTAAAAAAAAACTAAATCAAAATATCACTTTCTAAATCAGATTTCTCGATATCGAGATCAAATCCCAGACGTTCCGTTAAATCGAT
The DNA here is from genome assembly GCF_048514875.1 of Flavobacterium sp. T12S277. Lineage (NCBI taxonomy): Bacteria > Pseudomonadati > Bacteroidota > Flavobacteriia > Flavobacteriales > Flavobacteriaceae > Flavobacterium > Flavobacterium sp. T12S277. Next base: position 97,929 of record NZ_JBLYEG010000012.1, read on the forward strand.
TACAAGCTTTTTATACCAGTTTTCCGATTTCGGATGGATGTATATCTTTTCTATCAGTTGTTTCAGGTCAACGTTGATTTTTAAGCCATCATTTAGTTTAATGTCGCTTTTTGAAGTATCTGTAAGAATTCTGACCTCTCTTTCGTACTGAAAACTTTTACGCTTAAATAAAAAGGGGAAGAATAAATCATCAAACGGGATGTACTCTTTTTTGTAGTCGATATAATTTACCTCGCCAATGTATTGATCGAAATTGTTTTCCGGTCTTACAGCATTCTGTAATCTTCTAATGGTAGACTGAATTGCTAAACCCTCATTGTTTTTGGTGAAAATCTGCCACATGGCAAACGATTCATATTCGTTGATGTGCCAGCTGCTTATGGCTACCTGTTCTCTATGGGTTTTGTAGTAGTTTAAAAAATCAGGATTGTCGATGGCCAGTTTTTTAATCTCTTCGAATGTCGGTTCGCTAAAAGTGCCCTCGTATTGGTCCTCAAACTTGTCAGAGCGTGACATGAATAATTTCTTAGACAATAATAAATCAAGGAATTTAGACAAGTCTAAGTATTTCCAGACAATTGTATCCGGATCATCTGGCAGTTTTATATTCGGATTGTTGAGATACATGTTTTCAGATTTAAGGGGTACTAAATAAAAAAGCCACAGATTACTCAGATAAATATAAGATTTTAATTCGTGGATAGAAAAATAATCTTCGGTAATCTGGGTAATCTGTGGCTAAGCCTTTTGTTTTTTATTTAAGATTCGAAAGACTGCATGGTAACCAGTTTGTTATAGGTTCCGTTATGCGCAATCAGTTCGTCATGTGTTCCTTGTTCTACAATTTTTCCTTTTTGCATGACTACGATCAGATCTGCTTTCTGAATGGTCGAAAGACGGTGAGCAATTACAATCGAAGTTCTGTTTTGCATCATATTTTCTAAAGCGACCTGAACAAATTTTTCACTTTCGGTGTCCAATGCTGATGTGGCTTCATCCAAAATCATAATCGGAGGGTTTTTTAACACTGCTCTGGCAATCGACAGTCGTTGTTTTTGCCCGCCTGAAAGCTTGTTTCCGCTGTCGCCGATGTTGGTATAAATTCCTAATGGAAGTTCTTTTACAAACTCATAAGCATTGGCGATTTTCAGAGCCTCGATAATCTCGTCGTCTGTCGCATCAAGTTTTCCTAAGGCGATATTGGCTTTGATGGTATCATTGAACAAAATACTGTCCTGAGTTACCAATCCCATTAAACTGCGAAGCGACTGCAGGTCCATGTCTTTAATGTTGATGCCGTCAATTGAAATTGTTCCGTCGTTTACATCATAAAAACGGGTCAGTAAATTGGCAATCGTACTTTTTCCGCTTCCCGATTGTCCAACAAGTGCAACGGTTTGTCCTTTTTTGATCTCAAGAGAGAAGTCTTTTAAAACCGTTTCGTCTTCATACTTAAAGTTGATGTTCTGAACGCTGATGTTATTGTCGAACGATGTTTTTTCAAACGCCTTATCTTTTGATGTAATGGTGTTTTCCTGCTCTAAAATTTCAAGAACACGTTCAGCTGCGGCATTACCTCTTTTTACGCCGTATGAAGCTTTAGAGATTGCTTTTGCCGGAGTTAAAATGTTATAGGCTAATCCCATATAAGCAATAAAGGAAGGGCCGTCGAGTGTTTTTTCAATTAAAACCATTTGTCCTCCGTACCAAAGTAAGATGGCAATCACGGTGATACCCATAAACTCACTGGCTGGCGATGCTAAGTTCTGACGATTCCCGATACTATTGGATAGTTTAAAAAAACGTTCTGTTGAATTTTGAAAGATAGTGTTGAAGTAATTCTCGGCATTGTATCCTTTTACAACTTTTAAACCGCCAATGGTTTCTTCAATAGTAGATAAAAAACTTCCTTGTTCCTGTTGTGCCTTACCGGACTGTTTTTTTAACTGCTTTCCAATTAAAGAGATGATATATCCCGAAACAGGAATGAAAATAAAGACAAATAAGGTAAGTTTAGCGCTGATGATTAACATCGCGCATATAGTAAAAACAATAGTTAGAGGCTCTTTTACGATAAGCTCCAAGATGGCTAAAAACGAAGTCTGAACCTCATTGACATCGGCAGAAATTCTGGAAATAACATCTCCTTTTCTTTTTTCAGAATAAAAAGCCAAAGGCAATTCCAGTGTTTTTTTGTACAGTGCATTTCGCATGTCTCTTAAAACACCATTTCGTAAAAAATTAATGAAAAACATAGCAAGATAATCGGCTAAATTTTTCAATAGAAAGATCGAAATAATGAGTGCCACCATTACCGAAAGTATAAATCCGGGATTATTAGGATCTGTATTTTTTGTAATGTAATAGCTCAGATAGTTTTGTGCAAATTCTTTTGCATGGGTAATTCCTTCGTAAGTTGGCATAACATAAATCTTCTTTGTTTTATCAAATAAAACCTGAAGCATCGGAATTAATGCCATAAAGGAAAGGGTGCTAAAAAGGGCATACAAAATATTGAAAAAGATATTTAGGAATGCGTATTTTTTATACGGATATATAAAAGGAACTATTTTTTTAAAATTACTCATTTATTTATGATGTTGTTTTCTGCTATGGCAATGGCTCTTTCGAGTTTTTCCAGCAATAATTTTTTTTCAGGTAATTGGGTTAAATAAGCGGAGACTTTGATTTGTTCATCATTGTCAAGCATTAAGTAATTAATTTGTTCGGGAGATTTTTCACTGCACAAAATTAATCCAATTGGTTTATTTTCACCTTCTTTTTGTTCATTTTTCTCTAACCAGCGTAAATACAATTCCATTTGGCCTTTGTAGCCTGCTTTAAATTTCCCGAGTTTTAAGTCAATGGCAACCAGTCGGCGTAGGCCACGATGGTAAAAAAGTAAATCGATGTAAAAATCTTCATCATCAATTGTTATCCTTTTTTGACGGGCGAGAAAAGCAAATTCACTGCCCATTTCGGTGATGAAATTTTGTAATTGAGCTAAGATCGAACTTTCTAAATCTTTTTCAGAATAGGTGTCATGCAGTCCTAAAAAATCTAGGAAATAAGGGTCGCGAAAAGTTAAATCCGGACTAATTTGTTTTTGGTTTTTTAGTAAAGCCAGATCATTAACGATTGTTTCTTCTGGCTTTTTGCTGATGGCAGTTCTTTCAAAAAGCATACTATCCATACGTTCTTGCAGGGTTCGCACGCTCCATCTTTCATGAATGCTCATTTGGATGTAGAATTCACGTTTTATCTTACTTTCAATGTAAATTAAGGATCTGATATGAGACCAGGTCAATTGTGCACACAGTGTGTGCACAATTGTAAAGTCTTGTATTTCAGAGTTTAATCTAATGAAGCTGTGTAGGTTTCTTTTGTTGAAACCGCTTCCGTATTTATCAGAAAGAATAGTGCTTAGGTTCTGGATAAGTTTCTTTCCATAATCAGCGCGATCATTTTTTAGAATCTCTTCATTGATCGTTTTTCCAATTTTCCAATATAAGAGCGTTAGTTCCTGATTGACAGTCTTGGCAACAAAATGACGTGATTGATCTATTAGTCCAATGATTGAATCTAATAGTTCAGGTTTGTCTTTTGTGTCAGGTTTGTCACTCATTACTGTTTACTTCAATTGCATTTCTGCAATGATATTTTGTATTTTTCCGTCTAAATAGCTTTCTGCTTCATCAAAATCCTGAACCGATTCTAATTCAGCATTAACGCTGATGTAGAATTTAATTTTTGGCTCTGTTCCGCTTGGTCTTGCACAAATTTTAGAACCGTCTTCGGTATAATAAATCAATACGTTGGATTTAGGAACATCCATAACAGATTCTTCACCGGTCAATAAATTTAAGGCAATTGACGATTGGTAGTCTTCCATCATAATGACACGCTGACCGCTGATTTCTTTTAACGGATTTTCGCGCAGACTGATCATCATCTGGTTGATTTCTTCCAGACCTTCCATTCCTTTTTTAGTTATGGAAACCAGGTGCTCTTTGTAGAATCCATTTTCAACATAAAGCTGTAAAAGCTCTTTGTAAACACTGCTTCCGGCTGCTTTTGCCTGAGCGGCAACTTCGATGATTAATAAGGTTGCTGCAACAGCATCTTTATCTCTTACAGCATCACCAACCATGAAACCAAAGCTTTCCTCGCCACCTCCGATAAACTGAAGTTCAGGGAAATCTTTAATCATTTTGGCAATCCATTTAAAACCGGTCAATCCTACTTTGCATTCCACACCATAGTTTGTGGCCAGTTCCATCATCATTGGAGTCGACACAATTGTTGAACCAATGAATTGTTTTCCGTTAATTTTACCTGCTTTTTTCCATTGTTTCAATAAGAAAGCAGTCATTAAGATCATGGTTTGATTTCCGTTCAGTAAAATCATTTTGCCTTCGTTATTTCTAACGGCAACGCCAAGACGATCGCAATCAGGATCTGTTCCGACTACAATATCCGAATGTGTTTTATCCGCCAAAGCCAGGGCCATTGTCAAAGCTTCAGGCTCTTCAGGATTTGGGGATTTTACAGTTGGGAAATTTCCATCAGGAATGGCTTGTTCCGGTACGATGTGTACATTTTTGTAACCCGCCTGTGATAAAGTTTCAGGAACAGATTTTATCGATGTTCCGTGCAAAGAAGTAAAAACAATATGCAAGTCGTCTTTTGCCTCGGCCGGTGTATTAAAACTGGCATTTTCAATAGACGATTTTATAAAAGCTTTGTCGATTTCGGAGTCGATATACTCGATCAGACTTTCGTTGGCTTTGAATTTAATTTTATCGTAACCTAAATTTTCAATAGTATTGATAATTGCAGCGTCCTGTGGAGGAACGATTTGCCCGCCATCTTCCCAATACACTTTGTAACCGTTGTATTCCGGTGGATTGTGAGAAGCTGTTAGTACAATTCCGCATTGGCAGCCTAAATATTTAAGTGCAAACGATAATTCCGGGGTTGGTCTTAAATCAGAGAACAGGTAAACCTGAATTCCGTTTGCTGAAAAAACATCAGCAACAATTTTTGCCAAAGTATTACTGTTGTGACGGCAATCGTAGGCGATAACAACTTTTAAAGGCTGATTTGGGAAAGCAATATGTAAATAATCAGAGAGACCCTGAGTGTTTTTTCCAAGTGTGTATTTGTTGATTCGGTTGCTTCCAACACCCATCACACCGCGCATTCCTCCAGTTCCAAATTCCAGATTTTTATAAAAACTTTCCTCAAGTTCCTTAGGAGAAGTTGTCATTAATTCTTTAACAGCAGCTTGCGTTTCGCTATCAAAGGTTGGCGTTAACCATTCGTTTACTGCATTTAGAATACTAGGTGCTATATTCATCATTCGTGTCTTTTTATATTTAAATAATAATAGAGTTCAGGAACTATTTATTGTTATGAGTTCGTTTTATGCTGTGTTCAGAATTTACTCTTTTTACGGTTGGAAGCAGTAAGAAGAACCCGATTCCTAATAACAGTTTTGTGTTAGAAATTAACCTCTCGGGCTACTTTATAACGGGCTTCGTTGCTTTTGGTTCTCAGGATAATTTCGCCCAGAAAACCGGCCAGAAACAATTGTGTTCCCAGGATCATCGTGGTCAGTGCAATAAAAAACCACGGGTTACTGGTGATCAGGCTGTATTTCATTCCGTTATACATATGGTATAATTTGGAGATTCCGATATAACCTGCCAGTAAAAATCCAATAATAAACATCAAAGATCCAATGGCGCCAAACAAGTGCATGGGTCTTTTTCCGAATCGGGATAAGAACCAGATGGTGATTAAATCAAGGAAACCGTTTATAAAACGCTCCATTCCAAATTTAGTTTCGCCATATTTACGGGCCTGGTGAATAACCACTTTTTCGCCAATTTTATTAAAACCGGCATTTTTTGCCAAAACCGGAATGTAACGGTGCATTTCGCCCGAAACTTCAATGTTTTTAACAACGGCATTTTTGTAAGCTTTTAGTCCGCAGTTGAAATCGTTCAGTTCAACACCCGAAGTTTTTCTGGCGGCCCAGTTGAATAATTTCGAAGGAAGGTTTTTTGCCACAACCGAGTCGTAACGTTTTTTCTTCCAGCCTGAAACCAAATCAAATTTCTGCGCTGTAATCATTTCATATAAACCCGGAATTTCGTCCGGGCTATCTTGTAAATCTGCATCCATGGTAATGATAACATCACCCTGCGCTTTGGCAAAACCTGCATGCAAAGCCTGCGATTTTCCAAAGTTTTTCATGAAACGAATTCCTTTTACATTCGGATTATCGTTAGAAAAACCTTCAATAATATTCCAAGAATCATCTGTACTTCCATCATCTACAAAAATGATTTCATAAGAGTAATTGTTAGATTGCATCACTTTAATAATCCACGAATAGAGTTCTTGTAGTGATTCCTCCTCATTTAGAAGCGGTATAAGTATAGATAAATTCATTTATTTTTTTTATTCTTGTGTAGTTTTGCTTTTAAAAAATGCTGCGAAAATTAATCCAAAAATGGCACTGATAACGATTGCAAAAACAGATCCTTTTAATAATTCGAAAGTCGAGTAAGGGCTGCTTTCTTTCATTTTGTTAATGGCTTCATTGATAGACGAAGCAGGAGCTCCAAATTTCTGCATCATGTTTGCCGTGTATTTGATCATGATTTCATTCAGAGTGTCTTTCGCACCCGGATCAATAACATTAAATAAAACAATATTAAATAAGGTAGAAATTAAAACGCCAATTACAGCTGCCAAAAAGTAAGTTGTAAAAGCCTCCTTGAACGAAAAAACTCCTTTTAATTCTTTCTTAGTTTTAGAAAGTAAAATAATACTGATTGTCAGACTGATTACGATGCCGATAATGCCCATCCACCAGGCAGTGAACAGATTTAAATCGATTGCATATATTGTAGCAGTAAATAATGCAGATGCAATTCCAATCATTACACCGTAAGTAATTCCATTCTTTTTTATAACTTCATTAATCATATTTTTATATGTTTTAAAATTAATCCACAAATATAGTAATTCCCAATACACACTAGATATATATTAAAAAAATTAATACAAATCACAAGGCCGTTAAAATTATTGATTAAAAGATTTGTTAATTCGAAAAAAGTTGTAAATTTGCACACTTAAAAATAATTAAAAGTTTTAAACAAAAAAGAGTAGAGTTGTTTACACCTTTTTCTAACCATGGAAAAGCTTCAAAATAAAATTGCTCTAAACAATAAATAAAATAAAAAGATGAAAAAAGGAATTCACCCAGAAAATTACAGATTAGTTGCATTTAAAGACATGTCAAATGACGAAGTTTTTATCACTAAATCTACTGCAGATACAAAAGAAACAATTGAAGTTGACGGAGTTGAGTATCCAGTTGTAAAAATGGAGATTTCTAGAACATCTCACCCATTTTATACTGGTAAATCTAAACTTATCGATACTGCAGGACGTATTGATAAATTCAAAACTAAATATGCAAAACACGCTAAAAAATAATAGCTGTTTTATATCATACAAAAGCCTTCCATTCGGGAGGCTTTTTTTATTTAATAAAGACAAGTACAAAGTTTTACGTAAAGCCATTAAGGTTTCTATTTACAAAGCTTTGCGAACTTTGCGTAAAACCTCAGCGCATTTAGCGGTTAAAAAAAATGTGCTATATCTGTTACAGTACAAATGACACAAATAAAATAATTGTAACTTTGAACCCGATAACCAAATCAAGATTTTAACAAGTATCAAATTTAATTATTTATGAATTACATTCTTTTTGACGGTCCCGTCCGGAATGCTTTATTACCTTTTACTTTTACAAGACCTGTTGCCGATATATTAATTGGAATTATGACGATTCGCCAGAAATGGGAAGCACGTTTAGGTTCGACAATTACTACCATTACCGAAGATTATTTATCAGAAAAATTCCCAATGGTAGAATTGGAAGAAAATGTAATGATTAATGCGGCGTATTTGCCAAATGATACGCTTGCTGAAATGGTTTCTAACCTGACTACAAATCAGGCTATTTTTAAGGGAGAAGATGTAATCGCTTTTTTCACCAATGAAAATCAGGAAGAAGTTGATTTCGATTCTTATGAAATCATCCAATACAATGAAGATTGTCTGACCGTAGAACATACCTGGGATATCTTTTCTAAAAATGATGCTGCAATTCGCGAAGATTTTCAGTATTTGACTGAAGACCGAAAATCACAGCCAATTCCGAAAAGCGTCAATGTGATTGCACCCGAAAATATATTTCTTGAAGAAGGAGCGAAATTAGAGTTTGTAACGCTGAATGCTTCAAACGGGCCTATCTATATCGGTAAGAATGCTGAAATTATGGAGGGAACTGTAATTCGTGGTCCTTTTGCTTTGTGTGAAAATGCACAGGTAAAACTAAATGCCAAAGTTTACGGAGCTACAACAGTAGGACCGGGATCAAGAATTGGAGGGGAAGTTAAGAACTCGGTGCTTTTTGCTAATTCAAACAAAGGACATGATGGTTTCTTAGGAGATTCTGTTTTGGGAGAATGGTGTAATATTGGAGCAGACAGTAATAATTCGAACCTGAAAAACAATTACGAAGAAGTGAAATTATGGAGCTATGAGACAGAAGGGTTTGCTAAAACAGGACTTCAGTTTTGTGGTTTAATGATGGGAGATCATAGTAAATGCGGAATCAATACCATGTTCAATACCGGAACAGTAGTAGGGGTGAGTGCTAATATCTTCGGAAGTGGTTTTCCGCGCAATTTTGTTCCGAGTTTTTCATGGGGCGGAGCGGCCGGTTTTACAACCTATGTCACTAAAAAAGCTTTTGAAACCGCAAAATTAGTAATGGGACGCCGAAACATCGACTTCGATGCAACAGAAGCCGCAATCTTAGAGCACATTTTTGAGGAAACTAAAAAATGGAGAAAGGATTAAATTAGATAATTAGGCAATTAGATAATGAGATAATTTGAAGAGCCGTTATTTGCTTACGCAAATAGCGGCTCTCGTTTTTTAAAGATAAAATTTGCATTTCAAAAATTATCTAATTGACTAATTATCTCATTTTCTAATTATCAGATTGCCACATTTTCTAATTATCTAATTGCCTAATTATCTAATTAATCTATCTTTGCACCACGAAAAAAATGGGTGGTCAAATAAACGATTAACCGATTAAACAAATTCACAGAAGATAATGATTACAGTTAACGATATTTCAGTTCAGTTTGGTGGAACTACATTATTTAGCGATGTTTCTTTTGCTATCAATGAAAATGATAAAATTGCCCTTATGGGTAAAAATGGTGCGGGAAAATCGACACTTTTAAAAATAATTGCGGGACAAAGTAAACCTTCTACCGGAAGTATCTCAACTCCAAAAGATGCTGTTGTAGCTTATTTGCCGCAACATTTACTGACTAAAGACGGTTCTACTGTAATGGAAGAAGCTTCTAAGGCTTTTGGCGAGATTTTTAGAATGAAAGCTGAAATCGATGAAATCAATGAGCAATTAACCGTTCGTACTGATTATGAAAGTGATGCTTATATGAAACTGATCGAAAGAGTTTCAGATTTAAGCGAGAAATATTATGCTATTGAAGAAGTAAACTACGAAGCTGAAGTAGAGAAAATTTTGATAGGTTTAGGTTTTGAGCGCGAAGATTTTACACGTCAGACTTCTGAATTTTCAGGAGGATGGAGAATGCGTATCGAATTGGCCAAAATTCTTCTTCAAAAACCGGATTTGATTTTGCTGGATGAGCCAACCAACCACATGGATATCGAAAGTATTCAGTGGCTCGAAGAGTTTTTAGTGACTTCTGCAAAAGCAGTTGTGGTAATTTCGCACGATAGAGCGTTTGTTGATAACATCACAAACAGAACTATCGAAGTGACTATGGGAAGAATTTATGACTATAAAGCAAAATACTCTCATTATTTAGAACTTAGAAAAGACCGTCGTATACATCAGCAAAAAGCTTACGATGAGCAGCAAAAAATGATCGCAGACAACAGAGCGTTCATTGATCGTTTTAAAGGAACTTTTTCGAAAACGGATGCGGTTCAGTCTCGTGTTAAAATGTTAGAGAAATTAGAGATTGTTCAGGTTGATGAAGTAGATACCTCGGCATTACGTTTAAAATTCCCACCAGCTGCACGTTCAGGTCAATATCCTGTTATTGTAAAAGAAATGTCTAAAACGTATGGGGATCATGTTGTTTTTAAAGATGCTAATATCGTAATCGAACGTGGTCAGAAAGTGGCTTTTGTTGGAAAAAATGGAGAAGGAAAATCGACCATGATTAAAGCGATCATGAAAGAAATCGGTGTTGATTCAGGAAGTGTTGAAGTAGGTCATAATGCACAAATTGGATATTTTGCACAAAATCAGGCTTCATTGTTGGATGAAAACGCTACTATTTTCGAAACGATTGATGCTATTGCTGTGGGGGATATTCGTACGCAGATCAAAAACATTTTGGGAGCCTTTATGTTCCAGGGTGATGATATTACCAAAAAAGTAAAAGTACTTTCAGGTGGAGAAAAAACACGTCTGGCCATGATTAAATTGTTGTTGGAGCCTGTTAACTTATTGATTCTGGATGAGCCTTCGAATCACCTGGACATGAAAACCAAAGATATTATTAAAGATGCCCTGAGAGATTTCGACGGAACTTTAATTCTGGTTTCTCACGACCGTGATTTCCTTGACGGATTGGCGACTAAAGTTTTCGAATTTGGGAACAAACGCGTAAAAGAACATTTTGAAGATGTGGCAGGTTTCCTGGCGCACAAAAAAATGGATTCTATGCGTGAAATAGAAAAATAAGATATTTTCATAAAATACTTGATGGTGTGTAAATCCTAGAAACAATAGCTGCACTTCGGAGAGAAAACGAAATAAATTATACCTTAAAAAGCACAAGAAATTCAATTCTTGTGCTTTTTTTATGGTCGTGAGTTAACGAATTAAATTTCTTTTTTAAGAACGGCTCTCTTTTTAAAGTACAAGGCAATATAGGCAAGAACAGAACAGATCAACCCAATAATAATCATATTCCAGACCGCTGTTGTGGTTTGCGAATACGTGCCATCTTCAATAATTAATATTCTGAACGCTTTCAAAAAGTGGGTGAGTGGAATTACATTGGCAATGGCTTGTACCGCCTGAGGCATCTGACTTAAGGGCCAGGTGAAACCACTCAGGATAAAGCTTGGCGTGGCAATGACCATTAAAATTTCGGTTGCTTTCAGTTGATTCGGCACTACGATGCTCACAAGAATTCCGATAAAAGAGACGGAGAGCACAAATATTCCGGCGATGAAAGTCAGCGGGGCCAGATTTTCATAAAATGGCAGTCGGAACCACAACGTGAAGAGCCAGTAGATGATCCAGATTCCAAAGCTCATGATCAGGTACGGAATGATTTTTACAGCTAACATTTTTAAAACAGAAGGGCATTTTTTGACCAGATCCTTAAAAGTTCCGTTTTCAAATTCTGATGCAAATGATAATGCCAGCCCTAACAGTAAAACCTGTTGAAGCACGGTGGCTAAAACTCCGGGCCAGAGAAAATACATATAGTTCGTACTTCGATTGTATTTTTTAATAAAAGTAGTTTTGAAGGGCTCGTATTGCGAAGCAAGTAAATTTTCGGGTACACCTTGTTTTCTTAAAGTTTCAATCTGAATACCGGCTTTTAAAGTTCCCAAACAAATTTGTATCGCTGTGGAGGCATAATTAGCGGTCAAAACATTGGAAGTGTTTACGATGGTGGTGATTTCAGGATACTTTTTGGTGAGGGTCATTTTTTCGAAATCCTTTGGAATAATAACCACGCAGGCGGCTTCTTTTTGAATGGCAATTTTAGAAAGGTTGTTCTGATCGTATAAAAGGGAGGAAATAGAAATCACTTCATTATCCTCAAACATCTGGATTGCTTTTGAGCTTAACTCAGAGCGGTCCTGATCGACCACAATAATAGGTAAATCAGTAACCTTGCCTTTTCCGTAAACATAGCCCAGTAAAACGCCATACAGGATTGGTGCGCCAATAAAAAGGATTCTCAGGACATTATTTTTCCAGAATAACTGAAATTCCCGTTTAAGCAATGAAAAGAAATTTTGCATAGTTAAAGAGATAAGGTGACGGTCGTTTTGGTAATGAGATCTTTTGTTTGCTCAATGTTGGAAGGTGTTATTTTTATTTCAAACAAGCTTTCCTGCATTTCATAATCAGGATAGGCCGTGGCGATATTGCCATAAGCTCCCAATTGTTTTATAGTCGAGACGATTCCTTTGATGTTTTCTTTTTTATAGGGAACGTGAACGGTGATTTCTTGTCCTTTTTTAAAATCGCCCAATTGTTTTTCGGGAATTGTAAAACGAAAATAAGTGCTGTTGGAGATGTAGCCATTAAATAGGGTGTAGCCAGGCAAGGCCAGTTCGCCAAGGTTTAAAGTAATCGTCTCGATACTCATGTTTTGCGGGGCAAGTATATAGCGCTCCTTGTTGGCGGTTTCTACTTCCTGCAAGGCTCCAAGCGCTCGGTCTTGTTGTCCGAGTGCCATCGTTTGCTGTTCGATTCGCGCTCCTTTTTTAGCATCGTCCAGTTCGGCAATCACAGCATTGTATTGTGCCTGTGCGCCCTGATACTTGGCAAAAGTTTCATCATAAGTTTGTTGTGAGATCAGAGAATCCTTAAGCATATTGGTCAGTCGTCGGATCGATTTCTGAGCAAACTCATATTGTTCTTTTAAGCCCATTTTTTTGGCTTCCAGTTGTTTAATCTGATTTTCAGTAGCACCCTTTACGGCCATTTTATATTGGGCTTTCGCAGATACGACGGCTCCTTCGGCCTGATTTTTTTTGGCATCTACTTCAGGAATATCCAGTATCGCCAGCGTGTCTCCTTTCTGAACCTGATCTCCTTCTTTGACAAATATTTTCAGAATCTTGCCCGGAATTTTACTCACAACGGCAATTTGCTCTTTTTCTATTTTCCCCTGAATTAAATCTCCTTTTTTTGCTTTCTGACAGGCCAAAAAAAGGAAAATGATTGTGGTGCTAATGATTGCTTTTTTCATAAAACAGAACTTTTATTTGGATAGTTTTTTAGACAAATCGCCCGTTGCAATTATAGTTTCAATAGCAGCAAGCCTTTGTTCTATTAAAGTAGTGGTCTTGTTTACAGATGCTTTATAAGAGTCGTTCTCTGCTTCAAGCCGTTCCGAGATGTTGATAAGACCTTCTTTGTATTGCTTAATGGCAAGCGTTAAATTATTGCTGGCTACTTTTTCCTGTTGTTGCGTGATGTCTATTTTTTGGGTTAAAACGGTATAATCGACCAGATTCTTTTCGAGTAGCAATTCAAGTTTTTCTTTGGCATCGTCAATTTGGTTTTGTACCTGTTCAATATTAATCTTAGCCTCGTGTACTTTGTGTTTTCGTTCAAAACCTGAAAAAACTTCCCACTTCATGGCGGCTCCCACAACCCAATTCTGACTTATGGTTAGCTCATTGAGTCCCAAATACAAGGCCTGGTTGATTCCGGTAACAATGGGTGTCGTGGCGTTGGCATTGAATAAACTCGAGTAAGAAACCCCTCCAAAAGCCCCAAGGGTAGGTAAGTAAGTTCCTTTTTCCTTCTTTAATAAATATTCATAAGCTGACTTAAATGATTCCAGTGCTTTTATTTCCTGTTTGTTTTGGGTACTTAATTTTTCATCCGTAATTAAATAAGGCGTTAAGGTATAATGAACATTGTCGATATCGGCAATGGAGTAACCGGTTAAATATTGAATTTTTTTGTAAATCAGCTTTCGTTTGCCATCCAGTTCAATCTTTTTGGAAGCCAGTTCCAGTGCCGCCAATTTTATCTTATCCCGGTCATACGGAATCGCAAGTCCTTGTTCGATTGCTTTTGTAACCCGTTTGGTTTCCGTATCAAGTCGGTTCTCGCTGTCTTTGATTAATTGGTCTATTGCTTTTAATAATTCCAGCTGATCAAAAGTGTTGATAACCTCTTTTGTGATTTCGTCTTTTTCAGATTCTTTTAAAAACACAGTTCCTTTCGTTTTTTCTTCAATTGCTTTCGCTCCGTTAGGGATTTGCATGCCGCTAAACAAAACGGTTTTTGCCATTACACTTCCGTTAAAAATGTTGCCGTAGTTTTTAAAAGCAGTTTTTCCATCAAACAAAGGATAGTTTACAACAGGTATTGTAGTCGTAGGAAGGTCAACGGTAAGTTTGTTGTCAAAATAGGAGTAAAGCGCACTGGCCTCGATTGTTGGGATGTACTTGTTCCAGACTCCTTTTTCCTGAAGATTTAATTTTTCGATATCTAAATCTTTGTTTTTTAAGGAAGCACTTTTTTCGATAGCCTTTTGAATGGCTTCTTCCAGAGTAGAAGAAACGGCGATCTGACTGTGCGCAAATTGGAAGGAAAGAAGAAAAAGAAAAGGAAGTAGATGTTTTTTCATTGCAATTTTTGTTTCAGTTATTGGACAAATCGTACGACAGTTTTTGTAAGATGACACAAAGAATTGGGAGGCAATCAGAGACCGATTGTAACAAAGTTAAGAATATTAGTCTTACATTAGTGCTGTTGAGGTATTTAAAAAGCAAAGTGCATTTAATTTTTTTTAGTATTTTATACTTGTGTAACAGAAAGTTATTGCGCCGTATTGGAGTTTGTCTGTTTTTTCATACCTTAGTAAATGTATTTCCAAATTAACTTATTTTTAACATGAAAAAGAGTTTTATATTTTTGGTAGTTTTGGCAGCTCATTTCTTTAGCTTGCCTCTGTTTTCTCAAACTGATAACGAACCTGTTGCTTTAGGTTTGCCAGGTGATAATCTTAATTTATATGCGGTTTTAGATGTCTTTCAGAAATCCAAAACTTTAGAGGAATTTGAAAGAGTGCTGAACGAACAGGACAGTAAGGTTAATAATTTAGATTTAAACAATGACGGAGAGATCGATTACATTGAAATCGAAAGTCAAAAGAAAGGGAACAGACATGTGATTGTACTTCAGGTTGCTATAAACAGTAAGGAAAAGCAGGATGTAGCGGTTATCGAAGTAGATAAAGACAAAAAGAACAATGTACATGTTCAGATTATTGGAGATCAGGATTTGTATGGTAAAAACTATATAATAGAACCTTCAGATACAGTAGGAGGAACACCAAATCCAGGGTATAATGGAGGTGGTACCGTAATTGTAAATAATAACACCACAAACAATTACAATACAACAGCTGCTAATCCGAACTATGTAACTGCAAATGTAAGTGTATGGCCGGTAGTGCTGTATTTGTTTTCTCCGGTATATGTAGTGTACCGATCTCCTTGGTATTGGGGGTATTACCCTTCTTACTGGCGTCCGTGGCGTCCTGTTTATTATCACGATTATTGGGGATATCATGGGCATTATTACAGAGAACCTTATTATCGAAGAACGGAGAGATTAAGAAATCAGAGGTATTATAATACGTATGCATCAAGAAGAAATTCATCGGCAGTAGTTCGAAATTACAGAACCAGTGGCCGCTACAATGCAACTTATAACGGACGAGAGTACAGAAGACCGGCTCCGGTGACCAATACAAGACCAACCCGACCGTCTACAATGCGCCCGGGAACACGTCCGACTAATCCGTCAACCCGTCCAGGAACAACAAGACCCGGAAACCGTCCGGTTGATCCGTCAACAAGACCAGGTACAACAAGACCGGAAACAAGCAGACCCGGAACTACAAGGCCAACAACACGTCCGGTAACGCCAACGAACCCGTCAACACGTCCGGCGGTGAGACCTGCGCAGCCTTCCAATCGGCCAACAAATCCAACTACCCGACCAGTAACACGGCCAACGCAGCCTACAACACGTCCTGCGACCCGACCGGCTGGTACCAGAAATGCGACACCGCCGTCTACAAATCGAGGGTCGAGTCCTAATAGAAGGCAAGGTTAAATGGTGAATGTTAGATTAATTTTTGATTTACAGTATTTATGAATAAATCGCTACTCCTAAAAATTGTTCTTTTTTGTATAGTGCCATTTTTTATGAAGGCGCAAACTGCTCCCGCTGAAAATGAGGTGAAGTATCCGCAATTTCAGTTCAAAGGACTTTTTCAAGCGCGCTATTTGGAAAGTACGGGTAAAAATGTTGATGTTTTGGGAGTTCATCATTCCACTGGCGATGTAACACAAAGCTCGTTTGATATTAAAAGAATGCGTGTCGGGTTGAATACCAAACTGAGCGAAGCCACAGAGGTTGTGATTTTGGTGAATTTAGCCGACTTTAAATCAGATCCGAAATCGAAAGTTCTTGAAAATGCTTACGGAAAATATACATTTAGCAAATATTTGGCGTTAACAGGAGGTAAGTTTCGTCCGGCATTCGGTATAGAAGAGCTGGTTCCTGTAGACATTATCAAATCATTTGATTTTTCCAATCAGTATTATGAGTTTGGTAAAAACGGCTGGACGAGTTTTCAAATTGGAGCTTCGGCAAGCGGGGCATTTGATCTCGGGAAAATCCCTGTAAATTATGCGATATCGGTTTTAAATGGTAACGGAAAAAATCAGGAAAAGGACAATGATAACGGCAAATTGTACGCAACCAGATGGGTTTTCGGTTTGTCTAAAGAGCATAAAATTAATCTGGGTTTAAATGGTGGAATTGGAAAAAGATCAGATCAGAAAGTTTTTGCTTTAGGGATTGATGTCACCAGTGATTTTAAGCTTACTGACCGGTTTACTTTTGATTTGCAAATAGAATACAAACAGGGAACCAATCACAATTTATATTTTTCATTACCAGCAGATACCCGAACCCCAAATGTGGATGATTATCAAATGAGAGGGATTTACTTTTTACCCAATTTAAGATATCTGGTTGATTACAAAAAACTGACTTCGCTGGAATTGTCCTGTCGTTTTGAGTCGTTTGATAATAATTACAAAGTCAATTCTAACGTTCGTCAAACCTATACACCAATGTTAAGCCTTGAATTCGGAAAAGCATATACGGGACGAATAGAATTAGGATTTGAAATAGATCATTTCGATAAAAATATTCCCGATACCTCATTTTACAACGACAATCTATTCCTGATTCAGTTACAACTCCGTTTATAATCTAACTTAATTCCTTTTTTATGAAAGAAGTACAAATACCTCAAACCCTGATAACACTTGCAGCCGGACTTGCCATTTGGTTTATTCCTGCGCCGGATGGTGTGGTTAATGAAGCCTGGCATTTGTTTGCGATTTTTGTGGCAACCATTCTTGGAATCATTTTAAAAGCAGCTCCTATGGGGACTATGTGTATGATTGCGATTGCGTTAACCGCTTTTACACAGGTTCTGGCTCCTGGAGATGCAGGAAAATCGATTACGCTCGCGCTGAAAGGGTTTGGCGATAAGGTAATTTGGCTCATTGGGATTTCGTTTTTTATCGCAAGAGGATTTATAAAAACCGGTTTGGGAAACCGAATTGCTTTTTTGTTCATCAGGATATTCGGAAAAAGTTCACTGGGACTGGCTTACGGGCTGGGTCTTGCCGATTTGGTTCTGGCTCCGGCCGTGCCGAGTAATACGGCAAGAGGGGGCGGAATTATTTATCCCATCATGAAATCCATGTCGATGAGTTTTGGTTCAATGCCGGATCAGCCTGAAACGCACCGAAAATTAGGATCGTATCTAACCCTGAGCAGTTACAATGCCAATTTGATTGCTTCGTCAATGTTCTTAACAGGAACAGCAAGTAATCCGATGTGCCAGAAATTTGCGCTGAATCTGGGAATTAAAATTAGCTGGATTTCATGGGCGACGGCAGCGATAGTTCCGGGTCTGGTGGCATTTTTTGTAATTCCTTTTGTATTGTACAAAATTTATCCACCCGAATTGAAAAAAACCGGAGATGCTCCGCAAATTGCAGCTCAAAAACTAAAAGATATGGGGGCAATTACCCGCAACGAATGGATGATGCTGTTAACCTTTTTTATTCTTTTATTTCTTTGGATGACAGGCGACCTGTTTTCTATTGATGCAACAACGACTGCTTTTATCGGGCTGGTGATTTTACTGTTGACTTCAGTATTAACCTGGGATGATGTGAAAGCCGAAAAAGGAGCCTGGGATACCATAGTGTGGTTCTCCGTTTTGGTGATGATGGCAAGTTCGCTCAATGAACTCGGATTTATTGGCTGGTTTAGCAATTTGGTAAAAGCCGAAATTGGCGGTTTAAGCTGGCAGATGGCTTTTCCTATTATAGTATTGGTGTACTTTTTTAGCCATTATCTTTTTGCAAGTGCAACAGCCCACGTAGCGGCAATGTATGCGGCATTATTGGGTGTCGGAATTTCACTTGGGATTCCCGGCCTGCTGTTGGCTTTTATGTTAGGATTTGTAGGTTCGCTTTACGGGACTTTAACGCATTACGGACACGGACCGGCACCAGTTTTCTTCGGAAGCGGTTATGTCGATTTGAAAAGCTGGTGGGTCAAAGGCCTGATAACCGGTTTGGTTATGCTTTTTATTTATATGGTAATAGGAGGGTTGTGGCTCCGATTAATTGGCTACTTTTAAATTCGGATTCCCGGAGGAAGTAATTCTTTGTATTCCGGATTTTTTTTAATAAACAATACAATTTTTGGATGGATAGGCATTATTCTGAATTTCTTTTCTATAACAATTTCCATGATACTTTTAAGTAAAGCATCAATTGTAGCCTGATTGTCAAAACCTTCAGGGGTGTTGATTTTGGTTAAGAAAATTTTCTTTTCCTGAAATGAATACTCCACAGAAAGTAATCCTTCAGGGACTATGGTTTCAAATTGTCTAGCAAAAGTGTTGTCTTTGATTTCCATAGTTTCAATAGGTTCCATATTAGTCATGTTTTGGGGATTGGATTAAAAAATAATAATAAAAAGAACGTGAGTAACTTTATAAAGAACATTGTGGAAAAATGTTTCGATATCAGTTAATAGGAATGCAAAGTTAATCATTTGATTTTCAATATGGAATTATTTTTTTAAGGGGCGTATTCACTCTGAATTGCGCGTGTTTATTGCTTTTATTTGATTTAGGCAATAAATTATGGTGCAACATTTGCAGTGGATATTGCTAAAAAAAGTAATTTTAGCTTGAAATTAAAGCTGTAACCCTAACTCTCTTTCTGTCAAATGAGTAAAATTCCTGTATATTTTATGCCCGGTCTCGCGGCGAGTCCTGCTATTTTTGAACGAATCAATTTAGACGAGTCTGTTTTTGAGGTGTGTTTACTGGAATGGGAACTTCCGCAGCCAAAAGAAGCGCTGTCGGATTATGCGCTGCGAATCTCTAAAAATATTAAACACGAAAATCCGGTTCTGATCGGGGTTTCCTTTGGGGGAATTTTAGTTCAGGAGATTGCCAAACATATACCAACCCGAAAAGTAATTGTCATTTCGAGTGTTAGAAGTAATGCCGAATTTCCAAGAAGAATGAAAATCGGAAAAACAACAAAAGCCTACAAGCTCATTCCGATGAAATTAATTTTGAATATCGAAAATCTCGCGAAGTACTCTTTTGGCGAAAAAGTAAACAAGCGCATTAAGCTGTATGAAAAGTTCCTGGCAGTCCGCGATCTTAATTATTTACAATGGGCGGTCGAATCGGTTATTTTGTGGAACAGAAGCGAAATTGATCCCAATGTGATCCATATTCACGGAGATCAGGACGATGTTTTTCCTATCAAGTACATCAACAGCTGTATTGTAGTAAAAGGAGGGACACATATTATGATTCTTAATAAATACAAATGGCTGAACGAGAATCTGCCTTCGATCATCTTGGAAAAGTAAAATTCCAAATTTTTTAAATTCCAAGTTCCAAGTTCCAAATTCCAGGTTTCAAGTTTCAGGTTTCAGGTTTCAAAGTTTTTACGCACAATATTGTCATTCCGACCAAAGGGAGGAATCACACCAGCAATTCCGTAAATCTTTTGGAATTTGGGGTTTATAGTATTGGAATTTCCTTTACGCGCAATATTGTCATTCCGAGGAACGAGGAATCACACCAGCAATTCCGTAAATCTTTTGGAATTTGGGATTTATAGTATTGGAATTTCAGAATTTGGAATTTTCTTTACGCACAATATTGTCATTCTGACCAAAGGGAGGAATCACACCAGCAATTCCGTAAATCTTTTGGAATTTGGGGTTTATAGTATTGGGATTTTCTTTACGCGCAATATTAGAAAGCGGATCTAAAATAAAAAAATCCCAAACTCTTTTGGAATTTGGGATTTGAGATTTGGAATTTGAAATTTCCAATATTGGAATTTGAAGACCTTAGATTTTCTTCATTTGTTCTTTCATCATTGAAATTTGCTCTTTCAGCATTCCTTGTTTGTCTAATTTTTTAGCTTCGTTTAATAAATTAGTCGCTTCCAGTTTTCTTCTGCGTGACATTGCAACTCCGGCAAGGTTTAATTTTGCTACGGCAAGATCCATGTCCATTGATAATCCAAGTTCGATTGCTTTTTTGAAATGTTTCTCTGCCTGATTGATATTGGTTTGAGATAACATGATACCGTGTAAGTAATTAAAGTATCCCTGTTGTTTTCTAACTAATGCAGCTTCAGGGTTTTTGATGTATGCCAGCCATTTTTTAGCTCCTTCGAAGTCTTGTTTTCTTAATTTAAGGAAAGCTAAAAGAATAAATTCGTTTTTAAAGTAAAGGAAAATAGGAATTGCAGTTAATAATATAAGGAAAATTCCATTACCGATATTACTCTCTGTAAATTGCCAAATGCCTGCGACTACAAGAAGTCCGGCCAAAATAAGTTTAATATTTTTGTGAAACATAATTATTGTAAATTTGTGATTGCAAAGATAGTAAAAGGAATTAAAAATATTTTTATAAAACTACTTGCCAGAAAAAAAAGTCTTTGTATATTTGCACTCGGTTTTGGAATAATGATATTCAAAACAGAAAAACAGATATTAGATACCATTTTAAAGATACAAAACAATGAGCAAAAGAACATTTCAACCATCGAAAAGAAAAAGAAGAAATAAGCACGGATTTATGGACAGAATGGCTTCTGCGAATGGAAGAAAAGTTCTGGCGCGTAGAAGAGCTAAAGGAAGACATAAATTAACTGTTTCTAGCGAACCTAGACACAAGAAATAATGTTTCTATAAACATAAATAAGGCGTTACTTTTTTAGTATCGCCTTTTTTTATACCTTGTCGGTAAAAAATCTGCAACGTTCTAGTTTAGAATAGACTACGAATGTTTTTTAAAGTACTTTATATAACTACACAATACAAATTAAAATGCCTAAAGACACATCAATAAAATCAGTTTTAATAATAGGGTCAGGACCTATTGTTATTGGTCAAGCTTGCGAATTTGATTATGCAGGTTCTCAATCTGCACGTTCTATTCGTGAAGAGGGGATTGAAGTTATCTTGATAAACTCGAATCCAGCGACAATTATGACCGACCCAAGTATGGCCGATCACATTTACTTGAAACCATTAACGACAAAATCGATTATTGAAATTCTGAAAGAACATCCACAAATTGATGCTGTTTTGCCTACAATGGGTGGACAAACTGCACTGAATTTATGTTTGGAAGCAGAAGAAAAAGGAATTTGGCAGGATTTCGGAGTAAGATTGATTGGGGTTGATGTCAATGCAATTAATATTACAGAAGACAGAGAGCAGTTCAAACAACTTCTGGAAAGAATAAATGTACCAACTGCGCCTGCAAAAACAGCTACTTCTTATTTAGAAGGAAAAGAAATTGCTCAGGAATTTGGTTTCCCGTTGGTAATTCGCCCTTCATTTACACTTGGAGGAACAGGAGCTGCGGTGGTTTACAAAAAAGAAGATTTTGATGAGCTTTTAACAAGAGGTCTTGAAGCTTCTCCAATACATGAGGTTTTGATTGACAAAGCTTTAATGGGATGGAAAGAGTATGAGCTGGAACTTTTAAGAGATAAAAACGACAACGTTGTCATCATCTGTTCGATCGAAAATATGGACCCAATGGGAATTCATACCGGAGACTCGATTACAGTAGCACCGGCAATGACATTATCAGATACAACATTCCAAAAATTACGTGACTATGCAATCCTGATGATGCGTAGTATCGGAAATTTTGCAGGAGGCTGTAACGTACAGTTTGCAGTTTCACCAGATGAAAAAGAAGATATCGTAGCCATCGAGATTAACCCTCGTGTGTCCCGTTCATCCGCTTTAGCATCAAAAGCAACCGGATATCCAATTGCTAAAATTGCTTCTAAACTAGCTTTAGGATACAACTTAGACGAATTGCAAAATCAAATTACAAAATCGACTTCGGCTCTTTTTGAACCAACTTTAGATTATGTAATTGTAAAAATACCACGTTGGAACTTCGATAAATTTGAAGGTGCCGACAGAACTTTGGGACTTCAGATGAAATCTGTTGGAGAGGTAATGGGAATTGGACGTTCGTTCCAGGAAGCCTTACACAAAGCCACCCAGTCTTTAGAAATTAAAAGAAACGGTTTAGGCGCTGACGGAAAAGGATATAAAAACTACGAGCAAATTATCGAGAAACTAACTTTTGCAAGTTGGGATCGTGTTTTCGTAATTTATGATGCCATCGCAATGGGAATTCCGTTGAGCCGTATTCATGAAATCACAAAAATCGATATGTGGTTCCTGAAACAATACGAAGAGCTTTATACTTTAGAGAAAGAAATTTCAAATTACAAGATAACGGATCTTCCGAAAGAACTTTTACTGGAAGCCAAACAAAAAGGTTTTGCCGACAGACAAATCGCGCACATGATGAACTGTCTGGAAAGCGAAGTACATACTTTGCGTATGGATAAAAACATTAACCGTGTGTTTAAACTGGTAGATACCTGTGCAGCTGAGTTTAAGGCAAAAACACCTTATTATTACTCGACTTTTGAGGCAGAAATCGAAAAAGCAAACGGAGAGCGTTATGTAGACAACGAAAGTGTTGTAACAGAGAAAAAGAAAATCATCGTTTTAGGTTCCGGACCAAACAGAATTGGACAGGGAATCGAGTTTGATTATTCTTGTGTACACGGAGTTTTAGCGGCGAAAGAATGCGGGTACGAAACGATCATGATTAACTGTAATCCTGAAACAGTTTCGACGGATTTTGATACGGCTGACAAATTATACTTCGAACCAGTTTTCTGGGAACATATTTACGACATCATTCAGCATGAAAAACCGGAAGGTGTTATCGTACAGTTAGGTGGACAGACGGCTTTAAAACTGGCTGAAAAATTATCTAAATACGGAGTAAAAATCATCGGAACCAGTTTTGATGCTCTTGATCTAGCGGAAGACAGAGGAAGATTCTCTGATCTATTGAGAGAATTACACATTCCTTTCCCGGAATTCGGAATTGCAGAAACAGCTGACGAAGCTTCTGCACTTGCAGATACTTTAGACTTCCCGTTATTAATTCGCCCTTCTTATGTATTAGGAGGTCAGGGAATGAAAATTGTAATCAACAAGAAAGAGCTGGAAGAGCACGTAATCAACTTGTTGAAAACGATTCCAGGAAACAAACTGCTTTTAGATCACTATTTGGCCGGAGCAATCGAAGCTGAAGCGGATGCGATTTGTGATGCTGACGGAAATGTATACATTATCGGAATCATGGAGCATATCGAGCCTTGCGGAGTTCACTCTGGAGACAGTAATGCGACTTTACCTCCTTTTAACTTAGGAGAGTTCGTAATGCAGCAGATCAAAGATCATACGAAAAAAATAGCAAGAGCGTTGAAAACAGTTGGTTTGATCAACATTCAGTTTGCGATAAAAGACGATACAGTTTACATCATCGAAGCAAACCCAAGAGCTTCCAGAACGGTGCCGTTTATTGCAAAAGCATACGGAGAACCTTATGTAAACTATGCTACAAAAGTAATGTTAGGACACAATAAGGTAACTGATTTTGACTTTAACCCACAGTTGAAAGGATATGCGATCAAACAACCGGTCTTCTCTTTCAGTAAGTTCCACAATGTAAACAAAGCATTAGGACCTGAAATGAAATCGACTGGAGAAAGCATCCTGTTTATTGATGACTTAAAAGACGATCAGTTCTACGAATTGTATTCAAGAAGAAAAATGTATTTGAGTAAATAATCTCAAATCCTGATAAAAAAAGCTCCATAATTGGAGCTTTTTTTTGTTTAATAAAGGTGAGTTAGTTGATTATAATCTTTTTAGAAGTATTGTTGATTTTTAAAATATAGTTTCCGGAAGTTAAACCCGGTAAAGCAATTTTATTACCCTTGACATCAAGAGGTTTGTAGCTTTTAACTAAACGGCCAGTCATGTCGTATAACTCAATTGTTTTTACCACTTCGTTTTTGCTTTCAACATACAAATAGTCGATAGCAGGGTTAGGGTAAATTCTAATGCTTTCGGCAGCAGGTTTGTTCTCAATTCCTAAAGTTTGGACAGGTATTTTTACCACCTTACACTCTTTGTTTTTAATACCATTTCGATCGTAAATGCTTGCGTAGAGATTTCCATTGTAAATAGTGATTCCTTGTATAGGGCAATTTGCGCCAAAATCGTAAAATAGGGTTAGATTGCCATCAGCAGCAGCTAAACGAGAAATGGTTTGACCCGAAGAAATGTACAAATCGCCATTGGAAGCAAAAGCGAAAAATTTGAATGTTACTTTTGGTTTTAAAGAGTAAGCGGTTTTTGTAAGCACACCGGCTGGATTTATTTTTTTAAGGAATTCATCCATATACTCACCAACGATTAAATTTCCGGCTTTGTCAAAAATTATTCCTGATGGAGATTCAAGAGTGGTGGGATCGTAAAAAAAAGTGCTGACTGTGCCTGTTGTGCTTATTTTTTTAATGTTACCGGAATTTATTTCTGAATAAAAAACGTTTCCGGCTGCATCGATTGCAATTCCATAGGGAGCTCCACTAACAGCGTAACTCGTTGTAACACCTGCAGCTGTTATTTTGGTGACTTTGTTTTCATAATCTTCAGTTATCCAAAGGTTGTCGTTAGCATCAATAGCGATTTGTCTCGGGCTAATATTTGTTGAAGCAAAAGTACTTTGCACAAGGCCAGGGGTTACTTTGATAATTTTTTTAGTACTATAATCAGCAATATATAAATTTCCGTTTGAATCAAATGCAATCCCGTTTGCATCTGGAAGTTCTGTTACATAATCAGAAGGAGTTTGAGCACTAAGACTAAAGGCGGATAATAAGGCTAAGAGT
The DNA here is from genome assembly GCF_048514875.1 of Flavobacterium sp. T12S277. Classification (NCBI taxonomy): domain Bacteria; kingdom Pseudomonadati; phylum Bacteroidota; class Flavobacteriia; order Flavobacteriales; family Flavobacteriaceae; genus Flavobacterium; species Flavobacterium sp. T12S277. The sequence continues at coordinate 123,240 of NZ_JBLYEG010000012.1, forward strand.
AGAATTTTTTTCATGATAAATTAATTTTGGTTTGTTGCGATTGCTTTTGTAACATAGTAGGAAATGATATTCGTATTGCGCGACAAAACAGAGTCATAAAAAAGCCCCATAAATTGGAGCTTTTTTTAAGTTAGTAAAGGTGAGTTAGTTGATTATAATCTTTTTAGAAGTATTGTTGATTTTTAAAATATAGTTTCCGGAAGTTAAACCTGGTAAAGCGATTTTATTGCCTTTAACATCAAGTGGTTTATAGCTTTTAACTACACGACCAGTCATGTCGTACAACTCAATTGTTTTTATAACTTCGTTTTTGCTTTCAACATACAAATAATCGATGGCAGGGTTTGGATAGACTGTAATGTTTTCGGTATCAGGTTTGTTTATATTGGCAACTCCTAAAGTTTGGGTAGGTATTTTTACCACTTTATATTCTTTATCTTTAACACCATTTCGATCGTAAATGCTTGCGTAGAGATTTTCGTTGTAAATAGCGATTCCTTTTGTATTATAATTATTTCCAAAATCATAAAATAGACTTAGATTGTCATTGGCAGCAGCTAAACGAAAAATTTTTTGATTTGAAGAAATGTACAAATCGCCATTGGAAGCAAAAGCGAAAAATTTTTGTGTGAATTCATCTTTTAAAGAATAGGTGGTTTTGGTAAGCACACCGGCTGGATTTATTTTTTTAAGGAATCCATCCATGTAATCACCAACGATTAAATTTCCGGCTTTGTCAAAAATTATTCCTGATGGAGATTCAAGAGTAGTGGGATCGTAAAAAAAAGTGCTGAGTGTGCCTGTTGTTCTTATTTTTTTTATGTTACCAGAATGTAGTTCTGAATAAAAAATGTTTCCGGCTGCATCAATCGCAATCCCAATTGGAGTTTCACTAGCAGCGTAACTCGTTATAACACCGGCAGCTGTTATTTTGGTGACTTTGTTTGCAGTACCTTCCGTTATCCAAAGGTTGCCATTAGCGTCAATAGCGATTTGTCGTGGGGAAATATCTGCTGAAGCAAAAGTACTTTGCACGAGGTTGGGAGTTACTTTGATGATTTTTTTAGTAAAAAGATCTGCAATATATAAGTTTCCGCCTGAATCAAACGCAATTCCGGATGAACTTGGAAGTTCAGCTACATAATCTGAAGCGGTTTGTGCACTAAGGCTAAAAACGGGTATCAGTGCTAAGAGTAGAATTTTTTTCATAGTAGTTAATTTTGATAAAAGTAAAATTTTAATGAAAATTCTTATAATGATTGTAATAAATGCTGCTAATAATGTAGTTTCCGTTTAATAAATGGATTTATTTGGTTTGCTGCGATTGCTTTAATAACACAATCGGAAATGATATTCGTACGGACGTAAAATACGGTCATAAAAAAAGCTCCGGTTAGGGAGCTTTTTTTGTGGTTTAATTTGGAAGTTGTTTTTGATTAAGTTCAGTCGAAATATTATTGATCTGAAGAGTACGCCATATTGTCTCTCGTGTTTTTTTGTACTGAAATAGCACCAAAAAGGGCCAGTAAAAAAGCAAAAGCATAAAACCCTTTTTCGCTTGGCAAGATCGTAGCATTCCAAAGGCCTACGATTAATAAAACAATAGATAAAAGAGTTCCGAACCAGCAGATTCCGTAATACATATCGGTTACCGGAAGATTTTCCAATCTGTCTCTCACACTTTTCTGTAATGAAACTACGGCAAACAGTCCAAACATTAAAACGGTGAAATAATATCCTTTTTCATTTAATAACATTTCGGCTCTGGCAAGTCCTACTATAAATCCAACTGTTCCTGCTCCAAGAGCTACCCAGGATGCCGCTATAAAGGCATTCGATGTTTTTTGTACCATAATTAGTGTAATAATTTTTTTTTGGTTGATGAACAAATATAGATAAAATCAGTTCATCTTAAAACAAACGGGGGCAGTATTATTCAGTATAATCTTCTAAAAATGTTAAATAAAAAAAGCTCCAAATTATGGAGCTTTCTCGTTTTAATATAAGTAAGAAGTTATGGTTTCATCAACTGCTGTAAAGGCTTTAATTGTTCCATATCAATTTTAGAGGCTTTCAAAACCGACATCAGGGTCATGATGTTGTTCGGATTCATGTTTTTTCCCAGTACACGCACCACTACAAAACCGCTTTCTTTTTTGTTGGCAAAAACCACAAACTCTTCGATATTGTCGTCAGGGCCTACATAGCTTATGGATGCTCCGTCTTTACCTGAGCCAACCTTCATTAATTCCTGGTATTTTGGATTTTTCAGGATCTCTTTTAGTTTGCCGCGTTCTGTTTCAAATTGTGCCTGATTTTTTGGTGTTTCTTTAAAAGCCAGGATATTCATTTTGTCAAATGATTTTAAAGCTTCATTTTGTTCCGCAGATAATTTTGCTTTTTCCACATTTAAGATCGTTGACGAAATATCAAGTGCGATAAAATCTTTATTGTCTGTGTTTTCAACAAAATACTTCTGTAAGGAAGGAGTAGAATTACAACTTACTAAAGTTAGTAAAACTAAAAGGGCTGAGGTAATAACGTTTGCTTTCATCTTATCTTTTGCCTTTAGAAGCTTTTTTTAAGTCAGCACCACCAGGAAGCTGCATTTTATCTGTCAGTACTGAGATTTCGTTTAAGTCAAAATTACCTGTAAGGGAAAGTAACACGCTTTCGTTGTTTTTTGCACCGTCAACAAACATAAGTAATTCTTTAATTTGCGTATCGCTTGCACCTGATCTTACCATGATGCGTACATTTTTCCCGCTGTCGTTTACTTTCATAAGTTCTTCTAATCCGGCTGTTTTGATGTATTTGTCGGCAGAAGCTTTCATGTCGGCTTCGACTTTAGGATTTTTAGTGGTAAACACTTTTAGGTAGTCTAACTTTTTAATTAAGTTAATGTATTGTTGAGTTTCTTTATCAGAAGCGTCAACTTTCACTTTGCTCATTAAATCGAACATTTTTTTGTTTACGATTACTGAGGTTACGTCGTCCTGACCATCAAATTTGTCAAATGCTCCCTGAGCATAAAAAGTATGGCTAACGAATGCTAAAACTAGTGTTATGATAAAATTTTTCATTTGGATTAAGATTTAATTACTGTTTAAAAATTCTGTTTTTTGATTGTTCGTATTCTTTAATGTATTGTACACTTTCGATACCTACATTAACATTGTTTGATAATAAAGCCAAAGCTTTTTGCGTTGCGGCAAGTGCTTCTTCCGGATTATCATAGGTTCCTAATTCGGTTTGCGCTGTAACCGGAGTTACATTTTTTTCGCTCACATAAAAATAGGTTCCAACTCCTAGTAAAACAACAGCTGAAGCTGCAATCGATAACCACGCTACTTTTCGTTTTTTAGTTTCTAGTGGTATTGTCTGCGTCGATTTCTGTTCTTTTACCTGAGAGAAATAACCAAACATAGGTTTGTATTGTTCCAAATGCTGCGCAACATCCGGTGAAGAAAAATATTCTTTTAATTGATTTTCTTCGGCAATAGTTGTTTCTCCCTCAAAGTATTTTTCTAATATAATTTCTATTTTACTGAATTCCATAACTGTGTGTATTAACCATTGATTCTCTTATTTTTTTTCTCGCTCTTGAAAGTGCTACTCTGATAGCCGTTTCGTTCATATTGACAATTTTTGCAATTTCATCAAATTCATATTGTTCTACATCCCGTAACTGAATTAAGATCTGTAATTGTTCGGGTAAGTGGCTTATAATTTTTTCAACCCATTCTAAACTATTCGAATCTTCCAGTTTTTTGTCCAGTTGAGGCTCCCGGTCGGTATAGTTATTATGGACAATTTTAAGATTTCCGGCTCTTTTTGATTTTAACTGATCCAGGCAATAATTTTTGGTCATTGTCATCGCAACAGCTTCAACACTATTGTAAGTTTCAAGAGTATCTTTTTTGTTCCATAATTTAACCATAATCTCCTGAGTGGCATCTTCGGCTTCTTCGGTACTGGTTAATAATCTTTTTGCCAGACGAAAAACTTTGTCTTTAAAAGGATTTATTAATTCTATAAACACATTCTGATTCATAAAATCTATTGGTTATTCGTTAGCTTATATAGTGAAGACGAGACACTATTATTTTTGTTACACGGAGGTTTAAAAATTTTACAATAAAAAAGCAATAAAATTCTTAGAGTTAAAACTAAAGATAGTATTTTTACGTTAATACTACATAAGAGATCCCTATATGAAAACAATATTAAAGAGTGTACTGTTATTATTTTTACTTGCTTTTTCTTTGCAATCATGCGAAGATCAGGACGATGTAGCGGCTCCGGCCTCGTTACAGGTAAACGATTTTATCTGGAAAGGCTTGAATCAGTTTTATTTATGGCAGGCTGATGTTCCTAATTTGGCCGATGACCGTTTTAGCGATCAGATAGCATTAAATAATTTTTTGAGCGGGTATTCTAAACCACAGGATTTATTTCAGGATTTATTGAACAAACCTATAAGTAAGTTTCCAAAAGGTCAGGCGATTGATCGTTTTAGCTGGATTGTAGATGATTATACCGTTTTAGAGCAGGAACTTCAGGGAACTTCAAAAAATGCCGGTGTAGACTTTAGACTAAGCTACAAACCCGGAAGTACAACTGATTTAGTAGGTTATGTACGTTATATTATTCCTAATTCTGATGCTTCGAAAAAAGACATTAAAAGAGGGGACCTTTTTACCGGAGTGAATGGAACTTCATTGACGGTTTCCAATTATCAGGCACTTTTGGCAGCTGACTCTTATACTTTAAATATGGCTTCCTATACCGGTACCAGTTTTGAAAGTAATGGAAAAACAGTTGCGTTGGTAAAAACAACTTTAGACGAAAATCCGGTTTTTATCAATAAGGTTATTACAGCCGGAGGTCATAAAATTGGTTACCTGATGTACAATGGTTTTTATGCCAATTATGATTCGCAGCTTAATGCAGCTTTTGGAGAACTAAAAGCACAAGGTGTTACCGATTTTGTTTTAGATTTAAGATACAACGGTGGTGGCTCGATACAAACGGCAACTCGTTTGGCTAGTATGATTACAGGGCAGTTTACCAATAAGGTTTTTTCGAAAGAGAGATGGAATGCAAAAATCAACGAATTCTATGAAAGTGAAGACCCTGAGTCATTGCTGAATAAATTTGTAGATAAAATTGATGGAACTGCAATTAACAGTTTGAACCTAACCAAAATTTATATTATCACAACAAGTGGTACGGCTTCTGCAAGTGAATTGGTGATCAATGGATTAGTACCTTATATTTCAGTAATTCAGGTAGGAGAGACTACTGTTGGGAAAAACGTAGGATCGGTAACCTTATACGATTCTCCAACTTTTGGAAAAACAAACAGAAATCCAAACCACAAGTATGCGATGCAGCCTTTGGTGTTGAAAATTGTGAATGCTGCTGATTTTGGAGAATACACAGACGGTTTAAAACCAACGTATGAAAAACTGGAGCGTATTACTAATTTAGGAGTTTTAGGAGATCCAACAGAGCCGCTGTTAAGTGTGGTGGTGTCTCAAATTACCGGAGTCAGCGCGAAAAAAACAGGCGAGGACAGTGGGGTAGCTTTGAAAGGCTTTACAGATGCTAAAGCAATGGACGGAATTAAAAATCAAATGTATCTTGAAAAAGCTCCCGAGGGACTTTTACGAGCATTGAAATAAAAAAAGGGGCAGTCTAAAGTATGAACTTTCTCTTATTATGTTATTGGTTTAAGTTTCTACTTTAGTTCGACGCGGATAAAACAGATTTACTTCGTAAAAACGCGGATAAAAACAGATTTTTTTCCTCATTTAAAAGTTTTTTTAATTTTTAGAATCCGCTTTTATCAGCGTCTTCGCGATAGCGAATCCGTCAAATCAGCGTTGAATTAAGACGTATAATTTTTGCCGATCAATAAACTGCTTTTGGATTATAATTCAATCTAAAATTATTTATAAAAACAAAAGAGGCTGTCCTTACTTTTCGGACAGCCTCTTTTTTTTGGTCAAAAACCAAAACTAATTCTAAAAATTAATCGTTGAAATAGAAACCGTTTGGTCCAACACCAACTGTTAATTCTTTTTGTAATGTTCCGCTCAAATTGTAGATGTAAGCTTTACTGTTTGATTTAAAATCACCTCCGTCAGCAATAAAAATTCTATCATCTTTTACTGTAAAACCATACATTTTTCCATAATCAGAAGTTGAAGTGTATTGGAAAATTGGAGTAGTGGAAGCCGTAGTTGCAGTATAATCTATTGCATAAACTGCCGTATTTAAGGTGTAGTATATTTTGTTGTTGTAAATATCTAAGTTTTTAACTCCGTCAAGTGACTCCGGGAAAGTGATTTTAGTGATAGAGTTGTCAGATAATTTTACTTTTACAATTTCGCTTCTTTCTCCATAAGAACTTCTGATTGCGTATAAAATACCATCTTTCTCTTCCATAGTATCTGCTCCAAAACCAATAGTTAGTGAAGTTTCCAATTTGTTTGTAGCCGGGTTAACCACAAGTAATTTGTCACTATTGTAAGGTTCTGTTACATAAAGCTTGTTGTTGTGAAGCTCGATATGGTTTGCAGTTGCATTTAATGGTATTGTCGTTTCTACTTTGTTGGTAGCTAAATTAATTACAGCGATAAAATCATCGGTGTTACCAGCCGGGTTTGTTTTAGACCAATACGTATTAGCATTCGTTACATAAGCTTTACCGTCTTTTACAACACCGTATCTTGGTGCGTTTAAACCAGTTTCAATTTTAGCTAATAGTTTAAAGCTATAACGGTCTACTACATTAATCACATTCGAACCACCAGCAATGATATAGGCCTTGTCTCCGTCAAAAAAGATGTTTTGAAGAAATTTTCCAACAAAATCAGTAGTGTTTACCGTTTTGTAAACATCTTTATTGAACGTATTTAAATCGTCAGAGATGAAAGAAACAGAACCACCGTCAGTAGAATTCCCTTCATTTAAGATGAAAATTCCATTATCATAAACTCCTTTAGGATTGTCGGAGTCGTCGTCATTAGAACAAGAAACAAAAAGCGATACGCTTAATGCCAATAAAAATAATCTAGTCAGTTTCATTATATTAAAATTTAAGGTTTAAGTACAGGTTGTAATTTCTTCCCGGCATTGGTCGGTGTTCCAGACTTTGATAAAATGTATTCCACACATTCAGCACCTGAATACCTACCCTGAAAGAAGATAAAAGTTTAAAATCGTAATCCAGGCCAACGTTTGAAACCGTATAAGCCGACACGATTTTTTCAGGATCATTGTCTGCCTGCGTGTATACAAAGCCATTATAGAGAAATTGATAATGGGCTGAAATGTTGTTTCTGGAGTAGGCAACGGCAGCAGTAACTTTATGAAAAGGAACAAAAAACAATTGCTTTTTGGTTTCGACATTTTCTGAAACTGTATAAGCATAAGTCGCATTAGCCGTCAGGTTGTTTTTGCCAAAACTCTTTTTCCAGCTCAACAGGGTTTCAGCTCCATAACTGTTCACTTTGTCTGTGTTTTGCGGCCTCCAAATCCCATTATTTCCGGGAACCCATTGCAATAGATCTTTTATTTTGATGTAATAAAAAGTCTGAGTCAAAGAAAAATTCTGAACGGTAAAAATATTTCCAATTTCTGCCTGATAAGAACTCTCCGGTTTTAAATCACGATTTCCGCCTTCTTCCCAATACAAATCATTAAAAGTTGGAATTCTGAAATTTCTGGATACATTCAATTTCAAATTATACAATTTCCCAAACTGATAAGAGGAACCCGCTGAGAATAGTACAGGAGATTTATAATTGTCTGTAAACTCTTTGCGAACCCCAAATTCGTTTTTCCAATTAGGGGAAGCCTCTTGTTTTATAAGTAAAGCTGCCGAACTTATTTCTCTCACATTATCTCCAAAACCACTTCCGTATCCTTTAGTTCGGTTGTAATCCAGAATACCATTTAGTTGTATGGATTTTAGCAATTGATAGCCCAGATCCGCTTTTGTAGTTAAGCTTTCTGTTTTTCCGTAGGTATAAATATTGCTGGAATTGTCGGCATAATATTTATAGTTTTCGAAAATATAGGCCGTTTTTAAATTGGTTTTGAACCTGCCAAAATCGCCATCGTACTCTAATAAGTTTCGATTAAAACCATTCACATATTTGCTTTTCGTTTCAGATTCAGAAACCAGTGAAGTATTTCGGTCTGTATTTGAAGTTTGGGTATATAATTTTAAACTGTTTTTGGCATTAATTTTATAACCTGCATTTGCATTTAGTGATATAACATCGTATTGACCGTTTTGATTCCAGCGCTGTTCGCCTTTCCAGTTGTATTGATTCAGGTACTTGTAATCGTTTGTCGAACTGTTTTTAGAGAAACCAATCTGAGCGCTCCATTTTTCGTTGGAGATATTGGTTTTATAATTAATTCCAATCGTATTAAAACTTCCGTAATCCAGTTTTAAAGTATTCTCAAATCGATTATAAAAGGCCAGATCGTTATTTAAATGCACCGTTCCTCCAACCGCTCCACTGCCGTAAATAACACTTCCTCCTCCTGCTTTTACGGTGATAGAATTATAATCGGAGCCGGGAATAGTATTAAAATCGGTACTTCCATTCATTTGAGAATTGATGTTGATTCCGTTCCAGATTACTGCAGTTTGTGATGATGTAGTACCTCTAAAGGATACGGTAGAAAGCATTCCACGACCGTATTCTTTAAAATAAATAGTCGAATTAAAGTTTAATAAATCAGTCAGTAAAGCCTCATTCTTACCAATAACAGAGTCATTTAGTTTTAAAACCGATTGCGAACTGGAGTATTTTTTAAGATTGGCGTCGGAAACGACAACATTTTTAAGTTTGGTAATAGAATCACTTTGCGCCGAGATAATCTGACACAAGCACAAGAAGTAAAAGACAAAAAGTTTTTTTAAAGCCATAATTTCTACACTCTTTTTCCCGAGAGCTCGATATTGGTTACAAAGGCAGGTCTCCTGGCTTGCGTCTTGTTGTTTACCTTCCCATTCGCCAGAGCGAGCAGTGGTTTTGTAGTTAACAACAAGCATTCTTTTCAGAACAAAGCTTACAGTTGCGGGTACAGCTCAAGATTTATTACTTGATTCCCTTTTAATGTGTATGAATGAACACAACCTTAATTTTGTGCAAAGATAAAGTTAAAATTATTGAATTTTCAAATTTGTTTTAGTTTTTAGAAGGAATTCTAAACAAATCGTAATTTAATACTCTATTTTAATAACCTGTCCGAAGGCTACTTTGTTGTTAAAGGCATCTTTCAGAGGCAATGCAGACTGATGGCATAAAATACTTCTGATGACACCCGCATGAGAGACAATTACTACAGGAGTGTTTTGAGCGTTTACAATGTACTCGTTTAAAAAGGCGCCCACCCTTTCATGAAGTGCTGTAAACGACTCGCCGTTGGGTACCTGTGTTGTGACAAAATCTTCCATCCACGGATTAAGCTGCTCCGATGGAATGGCCTCCCAGTTTTTCAGTTCCCAGTCGCCAAAATTCATTTCCATCAAACGGTCGTCTGTAACCATTGAAATGGGGTTTGTCTTATGCTGAATGTATTCGGCCAACTTAACACAGCGTGTTAATGGACTTGAAAAGAGCAGGGCTTCTGAGGGTAATTGCGAAACAATTTCTTCAAAAATAGTTTCAAACGGAACTGCCAAATCTACATCAGACTGGCCGTAGCAGATTCCTTTTTCGCAAGTGGTTTCGGTATGGCGAACTAGATAAACTTCCATATCAAAAGAATACTTAAATAATAGATTACTTCACAAACCTGTTGCGTGGCTCCCAGACAGTCACCTGTATAACCATCAATCCATTTTTGGAAATAACGGGCTAAGAAGTAACGCATAATAAATACCGGAAGTAGAGCTAAAAGGAATTTATACTGAAAATAAGAAAACACCAATAAAGGAATCAATCCGAAGAAAAAGGAACCGGTAATTTCTTTCCAACTGTGTTTTTTGGCTATAGGTTTACTTTTACTGGTAGCATCATCACGAGAATATTCATGAGTAAAAATGATTGATATTGCTGCCAGACGGCTTAAAGAATGAGCAGAAATAAACAAAAGAAAAATTAGAAAAATGTTAGTAGTGAAAAGAGTAACGGATTCAGAAAGTAGTTTGAATTTCAGTAAAAAAAGCATCACCAAACCAATTGCTCCATAGGCGCCAATTGCGCTGTCTTTCATAATAAGCAGGATTTTTTCTTTGGTCCAGCCGCCGCCAAAACCATCACAGACATCGGCAAAACCATCTTCATGGAAAGCTCCGGTTGTGAGTATCGAGGCAACTATTGCCAAAAGAACAGCAGTCTCCGTAGATAGAAAAAGCGAAGAAAGGTAGAAAGCCAAGAAGGAAATGCTCCCCACAATCCAACCTATAAAAGGAAAATAGCGTGTTGCCTTGTTTAAATAGTCGGGATCGTGATTGATGTTTTTAGGACAAGGGATTCTGGTGTAAAACATTAAACAGGTAAAGAAAATATGGAGTTCTTTTTTCATTTAAGAGAATTGATTAGGACAAAATTAAAGGATAAAACTGAAAACTGAGACCGAGACTGAGACTGAAACTGAAAACTATTTCCTACTGACTCCTGCGCTTTCAAAACTGGCCATTTCATTCAAAAAAACTTCGGCCGATTTAATAATTGGAAACGCAATCGCACAGCCTGTACCTTCGCCTAAACGTAAATCCAGATTTAAAATGGGCTTCGCTTCTAAATAATTCAATAATTTCTGATGTGCTTTTTCGGCGGAGCAATGGCAGAAGACAGCATTTTTATGAATGGCAGGATTTATTTTGGAAGCCACTAAAAAGGCTGCACTACAAATAAAACCATCAACCAAAAGAAGCATATTATGCTCAAAAGCAGTTAACATTCCGCTGGCAATCTGCATGATTTCAAAACCGCCAAAATAGGCCAGTTGCTGGTTTAATTCTGCCGGGCCTGTGTAGTTTTCAATGGCTTTTTGAAGCAGGTTTTGTTTTTGAAGTAATTTTTCGTTTTCAACACCTGTTCCTTTTCCCACACATTCTTCGATAGAAAATCCGGTAAGAAGACTCATCAATACGGAGGCAGTAGAGGTGTTTCCGATTCCCATTTCTCCAAAACCAATACAGTTTGAACCTTTTTTTGCGATAGCTTCAACAATTGATTTCCCTTTTTCGAAACACAATTGTAGTTCTGTTTCACTCATTGCCGGAAGGTGTAAAAAGGACTGGGTTCCTTTGGCTATTTTGGCATTAATCAGATTGGCATTTGTGGGGAAATCATAATTCACACCGGCATCTACGATCGATAGCTGAATGTCATTTTGCTTGCAGAAAACATTAATGGCAGCTCCTCCTTCGAGAAAATTACTGACCATCTGTCTCGTAACATCTTGCGGATAGGCGCTTACTCCATGATTGGCAATACCGTGATCCGCAGCAAAAACAACAATAGCTGGATTTATAATTTTGGGGTTTAAAGTTTCAAAAACAGTGGCCATCTGAAAAGCCAGAGTCTCGAGCGTTCCTAAAGCACCAATAGGCTTGGTTTTAGAATCTATTTTCTCCTGTAGCAGGGTACTGAAATTGCTCTTATTACTGTTTGTTGTTTCAAATTTTAAAGGAAAATGGGGAACCTGATTCTCAACGATGTTTTTAATTTCGGTACAATCCGGAGCTTCTGATTTATGTTTCCAGTGCAATTGCTGCAACATGGGTTGATTGTCGTAATTGGTCGCTGGTTTTCCAATACAGAAGTAGCCCAGTGGCTCTATGTTTTCGGGTAGATCAAGAATTTTTTTAAACTGATAATAGTTCAAAATAGACACCCAGCCCATTCCGTACCCTTGTTCTGTCAGGGAAAGCCAGATGTTTTGTGCCGCACAAACCGAACTGAATTTTACAGCTTCGTTGCTGCCCACTGTTCCAATTGTAAATTGGTTTAACACCGATCGGTCGTAAGCGATAATGAGTCCGATAGGGGCTTCTTCAATCGCTTCGAGTTTTAAGGATTTATAGTGTTCCTTTTGTTCTGGATTGTCGGTAAGTTCTTCGGCTTTTTTGTTGTACTCTAAAAAAAGATCTTTGATCGCACTTTTGACTTCAACCGATTTGATAAGATAATAGCGGGTAGCATCGGTTAATCCAACAGATGGCGCCCAGTGCCCTGCCTGCAGTGCTTTTTGAATCACTTCGTCAGGGACTTCATCATTTGTAAAGTGGCGGGTATCACGACGTGATTTTAATATATCGTCTAAATGGCTCATAATTTTTAAATTCCAATTTTATAAATTCCAATTTCCAAATCGATTACAAAAACCAATTCAAAAAAGAATTTTAAAGTTTAAGTAAAGATAAAGTATAGCGTTGGAATTTGGAATTTAAAAACTTGGAATTTATTTTCATCCCTATCCTTTTATCTTAACGGGGATTCCGGAAACCATTAAAATGACTTCATCTGCTTTTGAGGCTAAAAACTGATTCATCCAGCCTTGCAATTCGGTAAATTTTCTGCCAATATGAGTTTCGGCATGTACGCCCATTCCGATTTCGTTGGTTACAATAATCAAGGTAGCGTTTTCCTGCTGGGCTATCGCCAGAAATTCCTTTTTTGCTTCTTCTAAACTTAAGGATACATCATTTTTGTGGTCTATAAAAAAGTTGGTCAGCCAAAGAGTGACACAATCAATTAAAGCCACTTTTTCAGAAAAGTCAATTTCGCTTAAGTGTTTTTCTTTTTCAATATTGGTCCAGCGTTCGTCACGTTCCTGTTGGTGCCTGTCGATTCTGTTTTGAAAATCGTCGTCCCATTTTCTGGCGGTGGCCACATATATAGGTGTGTCTGAAAGTTGTAAGGCCAGGTTTTGGGCGTAACTACTTTTTCCCGATCGTTCGCCTCCTGTAATTAGGTAAATCATTTTAATTGTTAATTATTGATTGTAAAATGTGAAATGTTGATTGTGAAATGTGAAATGTTGTTTATGTGTTATGAAGTGTTCGTGTGTAATAACTCATAATTCATAACTCAAAACTCATAACTTTTAATACGGGCAATGTCGGCAATCGTTTCCGCAGCAGCTTCCTCTTTTTAAGTGAAACCAGGATTTAAAAACATAATTTCCATTTTCGATATAATAATCAATACCCTCAATTAATTTCTCTTGTTTGGGTAAAGATATTGCTTTATTTTTAAGTGCTTTTTGAGGAGTAAGAGTTTCTACGTAGGCATCAATTTTATCTTCACAGGCCTCCTTAAAGCAAACAGGGCAAAGGCAGTCTCCACCGGAAGAAAGATTAAAAATAGGAGGGAAATCATTACACCAACACTTGTTTTCATTTGAAGTATCTCCGCAGCTGAAAGAGGATTCACAGCTCGAGCAGACTTTTGTTTTTATGGGATTCATGGAGGGAAAATGAGGTTTATTTGGTTTTGTAAGAATAAAGGTAAACAAAAAATTTAGAAATTGCGTTACCTTTGTCAGTAATGAAATTGTAAAATTTAAAACGAATACGAGTCAAATTACATGCCATAAAAGCGGCAGAATGAAACCGGATTCCTTAAAAAAATAATAGAACCTAAATATGAGACATTTACTACCCAAATTGATTTTTATTTTACCATTTTTTCTTCTTGTCGGATGCAAAAAAAATGAAGCTCCGGAAAGTGTAAAAACTGAAATTGCAAAAAATAGTATCGAGTTTGCGTCCGGACTTTCGATTGTAAAACATGAAGGATATTCAGTAGTAACGGTTTCAGAGCCATGGCCGGATGCACATACTAAGTTTACTTATGTTTTGAAAGAAAAAGAAGCAAAAGTACCGGACAGTTTACAAAAGTACACCACAATCAAAGTTCCTTTACAATCAATCGTAGTGACTTCAACGACCAATATTCCATTCCTGGAAATGTTGGAAGTTGAAAATAAACTTGTTGGTTTTCCACATACCGATTATATTTCTTCTGAAAAAACCAGAGCTTTAATAGATAAAGGCACTGTTAAAAATGTAGGACAGAATGAGAAGTTGAATATCGAACAGTTAATAGAGTTGTCTCCGGATTTAATAGTGACTTTTGGAGTAGACAATAACAATCCGATGCTTGACAATTTGAAAAAAAGCGGTTTAAATGTTTTAATTCAGGCCGACTGGATGGAGCAATCTCCACTTGGAAAAGCAGAATGGATTAAACTTTACGGGGCCTTATTTGGTAAAGAAGAACAGGCAAAGGAACTGTTTGACAAGATTGTCCTGAGCTATGAGCAGGCTAAAAAATTAGTGGCAGGTAAACCGGCAATTTCAACTGTTCTATATGGTTCTATGTACGAAGATGTTTGGTATGTAGCCAAAGGAAACAGCTGGGTGGCACAGTTTATGAAAGATGCTCAGGCCAATTATTTATGGGCAGATTTAAAAGGTACAGGAAGCGAAGGCTTGTCTTTTGAGAAAGTATTGGTGAAAGCAAAAACGGCTAATTTTTGGATCGCCGCGGGCTCCTTTAAGACTCTGGACGAATTCGGAAAAATTAATACGCATTATAAGGAATTTGATGCTTTTAAATCTAAAAATGTTTATACGTTTGAAGGTAAATCCGGAGCAACAGGAGGAACGGTTTATTATGAGCTGGCTCCAAGCCGTCCCGATTTAGTGTTAAAAGATTACATCAAGATTTTTCATCCGGAGCTGTTGCCTAGTTATGAATTTACTTTTGCCTCTAAATTAAACTAAGTTCATTGATTCATAAAAAACGAAATATAATACTGTTTTCAGTACTCGGTCTGGCGCTGTTGTTTATGTTTTTCTTAGACATTAGTCTGGGGTCAGTCACCATTCCTTTTAAGGAAGTGTATAATAGTATGACCGGAAACCACGCCAGTAAATCGACCTGGGAATACATTATTGTTAATTATCGCCTGCCCAAAGCAATTACAGCTGTTTTGGTTGGAGTAGGATTGTCTGTAAGCGGTTTGCTGATGCAGACGCTGTTTCGAAATCCGTTGGCAGGACCTGATGTTCTTGGACTAAGTTCGGGAGCAATTCTGGCTGTCGCGGTTGTAATTTTGGGGGCTGGTTTTCTGCCTTCCTTTTTAAATTCGGTTTTATTATCGCCATTCGGAATCGTACTGGCCTCTACAACGGGAAGTGTTTTGGTTTTGATGCTGGTCCTTTTGGTTGCACAACGCTTGCGGAATACGATGGCAATTTTAATTGTCGGATTAATGTTTGGGAGTTTTACCAGTGCTATCGTTGGGGTTTTGACCTATTTTAGTTCGGCGGAACAACTGCAAAAATTTACCTTTTGGTCGCTGGGAAGTCTTGGGAATCTTTCCTGGACTTCGATTTCAATTTTGGCGGTTTGTGTTGTTTTTGGCTTGTTTTTGAGTGCCGGAAGTATCAAGCCATTAAATGCATTGCTTTTAGGTGAAAATTACGCTAAAAGTATGGGCCTAAATTACAAGAGAGCCCGACTGGTGATTATTTTTGCGACCAGTATTCTGGCCGGAAGTGTTACTGCTTTTGCAGGGCCAATTGCCTTTATAGGTCTGGCGGTGCCACACATTGCAAAGCTGACATTTCAGACGAGTAATCACGCAGTTTTATACTGGAGTACTTTTTTTTACGGAGGAATAATCATGTTGTTTTGCGATATGGCATCACAACTACCGGGATTAGAAACCACCCTGCCAATTAATGCCATCACTTCTATAATAGGTGCACCAATTGTCGTTTGGTTACTCATGCGAAAAAGTAATTTTCAGTAAATAAATTAGCCGCAGATTCAACGGATTCAACGGATTTTCGCAGATTACTTTAAAAAAAACTTAGAACCTTAGCAGCTTAGAACCTTAGTACCTTTAAAATAATGAAAACAATTCTTAAGACCACAAACCTTAGTATCGGCTACAAGTCGAAGAAAGGAGTTGTGACCATTGCTGAAAATTTAAATTTGAGTTTAACCTCGGGGAAACTTATTTCGCTAATTGGAGCAAACGGAATTGGGAAATCGACTTTGCTTCGAACGATTACCGGAATTCAGCAGCCGCTAAGTGGACAAGTTTTTTTGAATGATAAAAACATAAGCAGCTACAGACCTTTAGCGTTAGCCCAAAACTTAAGTTTAGTTTTAACCGAAAAACTACCACCGAGTAATTTATCGGTTTTCGAATTAGTGGCTTTGGGACGTCAGCCTTACACCAACTGGATTGGCACTTTAAGTGAGACGGATATCGAGAAAGTGCACGAAGCTTTGCAGTTAACTCAAATCGAACATCTGGCTCAGAAAAAGCATTTCGAAATTAGTGACGGACAATTGCAGAAGGTTTTGATCGCAAGGGCACTCGCACAGGATACCCCGCTGATTATTCTGGACGAACCCACAACACATCTCGATTTACTGCACAAAGTTTCGTTGTTCAAACTGCTTAAGAAACTGACAGAGGAAACTCAAAAATGTATTTTATTTTCGACCCATGATATCGATTTGGCGATTCAGTTAAGTGATGAAATGATTATTATGACTTCGGAATTAGTAGTACAGGACGCGCCCTGTAATTTAATTTCCAAAGGAAGTTTTGCAACCTTATTCAAGGATGAACATATTGTTTTTGATGCCGAAAAAGGAAAGTTTGTAATTACTTAGAAAATCTCAGCGAGTCATTTATCAATCTTAAAGAAAGAGCAAAACACCCATAGAAGTAAGCCATTAAATATTCTTTAATGCAATTTGTCTTTTTGCTTCGCCAACCACAAAAGCCACAGAATTGGCAATATTAAAACTTCGGATTAATTTTGACATCGGAATCGTCAGGTGATTCTCAAAACGAGCTAAGACTTCCTTGCTCAGACCAACACTTTCTTTACCAAATACCAACCAGTCTCCATCTTGAAACTCTGTTTCCAGATATGATTTTTCGGCATGAGAACTCATCAGGAAAACACGCGACTGATCCGGGATCTGCTGAATCCACTCTTCAATATTTTGGTATTCTGTAACCTCAAGATGCACCCAGTAATCTAGTCCCGAACGCTTCAGATTTTTATCGTTGATCACAAATCCGAATGGGTGAATCAAATGTAACCTGCTTTCTGTACCAACGCACAAACGTCCAATGTTTCCGGTATTATTTGGGATTTCAGGTTCTACAAGAACTATGTTTAGCATTTTTTTTGAGTTATGAGTTATGAGTTATGAGTTATGGGTTATGGGTTATGGGTTATGAGTTTTGGAATTTGTGATTTGGAATTTGGTTTTTGAGTTATAGGTTATGCGTAATTATCTAATTCTCAAATTCACTCATTATCTAATTCAAATTCGGTTACTTCCAGCACCTCTCCGGCCTTTAAGTTTTGCAAATATACATTTCCTATACGAACACGAACCAATCTTAAAGTTGGAAATCCAACGGCTGCCGTCATTTTTCGAACCTGACGAAATTTGCCCTCATTTATAGTGATCGAAGCCCAGGAGGTTGGACCATGCCGCTCATCTCTGATTTTTTTGGCTCTCGGACCAAAATCAGGAATCTCGGTAACGATAAAAGCAGAGCAGGGTTTGGTTTTATACTTGCCGCCATCAAAACCTATTTCAACACCTTTTTGTAATGCCTCAATTGCTTCAGGAGTGATAAGGCCATCGACTTGAACGTAATATTCTTTATCCACTTTTTTGCTTCTCACCAGTTCGCTTACCCTTCCGTCTGTCGTGAGTAAAAGTAGTCCTTCGGAGTCCTCATCAAGTCGGCCGATTGCCATGGTGCCTTCCGGGAAATCATACAACTCTCCTAAAAGCTTTTTCTTTCTTTTTAATTCGTATATAAATTGACTCAGATAACCGTAAGGTTTAAAAAGAAGGAAGTGTTGGTGCATGCTGTATTTTTTGACTGCAAAGATAACGTTGTTTCATAAAGGACATAAACTTCTGCTGCAATTATTCAAAGCTCGGAATTTCCTTTTTTTTGAGGCAAAATTTTAAGTAAGAAATACTTGAATAAAAAGCAAGAACATGTTAATTCGTACAAAAAATAAATATCTCGTGAAGCCCCGCCAGATCTAAGAATAATTGAAAGAACTGACGTAAAATTTGATTTTTGCTTGAAAATTTTCACAAAAGCGCGATACGATAAGTTTATGTTTTCACAATATTCTGTTAACTTTAAACAATATAAATTTGATTTCTAAAAACTCTATTTTTTTAAACTGTATGAAAAACAATTACTCTGTACGCCATCTCATGGCTTTTTTAAGTTTTTTTTGTTGGTTCGGGAATCTTTTTGCCCAAACCATGCCTACCCCCCAATCTATAACGCCTGAATTTGTACAAGATTTTAGTACTTTAGCGGCAGGATCAGCAACTTATCCACCAGGTTTTCAGGGTTGGACAGCTAGTGCCAGTGCACCGGGGACAAACTATAATACAGCCTTAATTGCGACTGACCAAAATCTTCGAATCAATAGTACTGCAAACACTAATTCAGGAGGTGTTCACAATTATAACGGGAAGATTGGCTTCTTGGATACCGGTAGTTTAGATGCAGCAATAGGTTTTGCGTTTGTAGCTACCAATAGTAAAAATATTCAGGTGAAATATGATGCTATGGTCATTCGTAATCCTTATAACGGAACGACTAATGTTTGTATTTATGAAATGGCATTGCAATACAGAATAGGAACCACAGGACCTTTTATCACCTTACCGAAAACGGCTTATTTAAGTGATAAAACGGTTCCATTAGATGTAAGTAAGACTGATCCAATTAATCGTACCACAATTAAAACTAATTTACCTGCGACCTGTAACAATCAACCAATTGTTCAGATTAGATGGATCGCTAAACAGAATGTTGGTGGAGGAGCACGTCCTTCATTTGCGATTGATGATTTAGATATTAGAGAAGATATTGTTGCACCAGTAAGCGCAGTTGGCTATCCAAAAGCGGATAATATCTTATCGGAAAGTTTTGATTTCTCTGATAAATTAGACGAGGTAGGAAAAACGTATTATGTTTTAGTACCGGGAGGAAGTGCAGCACCAACAGCCGCACAAATAAAAGCGGGTCAGGATGCGAATAGTGCTGCCGCTTTGCAATCAGGATTTTTAGATGTTACGGATATTACTCAGGTATACACTAAAACTTTTTCAGGCTTAACACTGGATACCGATTATACGGTTTACTCTGTTACCGAAGATATTTTTGGAAATTTATTGGCTACCCCTGCCAAAGTTGATGCTTCAATTTTAAGTGCACCAGTTCCTTCTTTGGTAACAACGGTTTCTGCTTTAGATTTTGGATTTTCAGAAACAGGCTTTAATTCAGATAATTTTAATTACCAGATTCAGGGAACCAACATCACGACTGATGTTACCGTAACGGCTACCGGAAAATTTACCGTTTCGAAAGATGGAACTGCGTTTGGAACTTCAGTTGTTTATGCTGCGTCTGACTTTGCTTCAGGAGCAACACCAACCGTTTATGCCAGATTTGCACCAGATGCTCTTGGAAGTTTTTCAGGACAAATTGAAAATAAGAATCTTGGAGCAGCAACTAAAATAGTAACGCTTAGTGGAACAGGAATTGATCCGTACACACAAGGTTTTAACGATGCAAATGTTTTAAGCAATAGCGGATGGACACAGTATAATGTTGCCGGTACTGCAAATAAATGGATTACAACAACTGTGGCCAGAAATATAAATTCGGGAACAGGAGCAGTAATCATGAACGGTTATAGCGATAACGGACCGAGTAAAGATTGGTTGATTTCTCCAAAATTACGTCTGGATAATACGGCCAAATTTGATAAAACGATCCTGCTTTCTTATTATTCCCGCAAATTTTATGCAGGTACCGATTTGAAATTAATGGTTTCTACCGATTACGATGGAAAGAGTAATCCGGAAAATGCAACCTGGACGGTACTTGATGGTAAATTCCCTACTACAACAGGAACTTATGCTCAATCGCAATACATAAAATTAGAAGGTTACAAAACAGACCATACCTATTTGGCTTGGGTTTATGAAACGACCGCTGGAGGAGCAAACAATGCAGCTGAATGGTCATTTGATGATTTTGCTATTACCAATGAGACTGGTTATATAGATGCAAACCCTGTTTTAGATTTTGGAGATGTAAATTTAAGCGAAGTTTCGGGAGCTCAGGCTTTTTCAATTAAAGCAGAAGGGCATGGAGATATTACGCTTACAGCTCCTGCAGATTATCAATTGTCTTTAGATAATACTTTATTTCAATCGACTATTGTGGTTAATGCAGCCGATGCCGCAGCATCTAAAAAGATTTACGCAAGGTTTGTGCCATCCGTAAAAGCATTAACGATCTCAGGTGCTTTAACCGTAAGCGGAACTGCTTTAAACAAACAAATTGGATCATTTACAGGTTCTTCTATACCAAAAGCAGATACGTTTGATATCGTAACTTATAACCTGGAGTTTTTTGGAACCGATGTAAAAGACAAGACGAATAAAGAATTTGGACCTACAGACGACGCGCTGCAAATTGAAAATGTAGCTAAAGTAATGAACAAGTTAAATGCCGACGTTTACGTTGTTCAGGAAGTTTCGGATGAACCGGCTTTAGATGCTTTGGTACAAAAAATAAGCGTTAACGGTAAAACGTTTGATAAAGTAATTTCGCCTTCATGGTCGTATTCCTTTAAACCGTTAGACCCAAATTTCCCACCTCAGAAATTAGTGGTGATTTACAATACGCAAACAGCAACAGTAAAAAATACCAGAGTAATGTTTAAAGATTTGTACGATCAGATTCGTGCTAAAACGGTAACACTAAATAGTTATCCAAGTCCTGATGGCGACGATGGAGATTTCTTCTCTTCAGGTCGTCTGCCTTATATGGTACAAATCGAAACCAATATTGGTGGAGTAAAAAAACTACTTAATTTAGTAGACCTTCACGCACGTGCCAATAGCGGATCGGATATGAACAAATACAACATGCGTAAATACGATGCAAAAGTGTTAAAAGACAGTTTAGATACTTACTACGCCAATTCGAATTTGATTATTTTAGGAGACTACAACGATGATGTAGATGAATCCGTTATCAGTCCAAATCCATCCTCTTACAAGGTGTTTGTAGACGATGTGACCAATTACACACCACTTACTTTAGAAATTAGTAAAGCAGGAGCTTACAGTTATTTAAGTTCAAATGGGTTTTTAGATCATATCATGATTTCAAATGAATTAAACGATCAGTACATTAAAAATTCAACTGCTGTTTATGATCCGCGTAACGATATTGCCAATTATACCAATACAACTTCAGACCACGGTCCGGTAATTGCCCGTTTTGAATTGAAACCAACATTGTCTGTGATCGATTTTGAAACGAAGAACGGTTATTTTGTTCAGGCTTATCCTAATCCAACGACAGATGTTGTTAACGTGGTGGTGAAAACAGCTACTGATAAAAAGTTGAAATTGAAATTCTTCGACCTTTCTGGTCATTTACTTGGAAATCCTGTTGAAATCAATGCGACACAGGATTTAAGCACAACGGCTGTTCCGGTAAGTTACCTGCAATCGGGAATCTACTTTTATACTTTAACCGAAAACAACAAAGTGGTTTACAAAGGGAAGATCATTAAGAAGTAAGAAGTGAAATGTAAAATGTGAGAAGGAAATTGATTTGTTGTTTCTTTTAAACAGTTTGCTAATAGCTTTTAATAAAAAAGAAAAAGCAGTCCAAAGTAATTTGGGCTGCTTTTATGTATTTAAAATAATGCTTTGAATGCTGTCGGGTTTGTATTGGGGGTGATGGTGTGAAAATAATTCAGTTGCCATTGTTGTGTTTTCTGGGCCTGTTTGCTTGTCGTTTCATCCCAGGGCGGATAAACTCTGGTGGCTCTTTTGCCTTCTTTTGTTGAAGTTGTAAAAATCCCTTTTTCCAATAGAACAGCTTTCGGAAAAACAAATTGTCCAAACAAATCATCCTTTCTGACACTCACAATCACAAAATCAATAGGGTCTGAGAAATCAAATGGCTCAATAATACCTGTTGCATTGCGTTTCCATAATGTTACAAATTGCCCGATTTTCGTAGGCGTAATCTTCGCCGTTCTGTAGCAGATCTGCTTTTGATTGAACTGAAAGCGATACGCATCATAATCGCTGCTTTCTGCTTCCGGATGAGGTTGGGTGACGCTTAAATTGCAACAGTCATAAAGCAATTCTTTAGCAATGATAAGATCTTTGGGTAATACTTTCAGATCAGTCCAACTGTTTTTGATGGTCATGTTATCGTTTTTTTCTAAGTAATTTTGGGTAAAATTACCACAAAAAGAACTTTAAAAAGAAACATTCAATCCAAAATTCAATCCCCATTGAAACTGATTGAAAGACTGGCTGTTTAACGGATTGATGTAATAATTCATGGCCGGCTCAACAAAAACACTTGTTTTTTTGTAAACACGATATTGTACCGTACTGCTTAAAGTAGAACCGTAGATGTAATCGTTGGCGTTAACATTTTTTCCAATTGAATTTCCGTTTAAAGCCATATTGTTTGAAATCAGTTTGCCCACAAAACCACCTGTATTCAGATTGATACGGGTCTTGTTTTTGTTAAAAATGGAGTAGGAAACCTCCAAAGGCATTTCGATGTATCGCAAGCTTTGGTCTAAATTTCCGCTTTCAATCGTATTACTTTCAATATTGTTTTGTTTCAAGGCATTGGTCGTGGTTTTAGAAACAAAGATATAACCATCATTGGTGCTAATCTGAGGTGATGCCGCAACCACAGTTGCATTTTGATTGAAATAGTCGTTAGAAGTCATAGCCGAATTAGGTGGGCCATTGCTGATGTAAGATACATTGGCAACGCTTTGTCCCAATTCGTTAATCTTAAAACCGGAACCCACGGCCCATTTGTTGTTGATTTTATATTTCGTTTTAACGCCATACGTGCTACCCTGTTTAGAGTCGTTTACATTGCCCAGCGTTTTGTCGTTTTTATAATTTTCTGAACTGGCGAGTCCGGCAAAGACTTCAACAGCCCATTTTTCGCCTTTCGGAACCGTTAGTTTCTCGTCTTTTTCTTTCTTGTTTTCGGGACTAATAATACCTTTTTCTAAATTTTGTAGTTCGGCCAGCTGAACGGAATCCTGCTTGCTTAAAACAGTAGTGAATTTCGAATTGCTTTTCGGATTACCCGCTAGTTCTCTGCCAGATACTGCATTTTCATTTGAAGCTTTTGCATGAGGATTTGAAAAGGAACCTGGGTTATTTAAAGCGATACCAAAATTGTTTTTAGGTTTTTGTTGCTCCTCAAAAACAGAACCGGATACTTGATTTTTGGAACCTGGACTGAACGGATTTGTTTTTCCGGCGCTAAAAGTTTTTTCCGCTAAAATTTGATTCGCAGCTTTTTTATCAGCACTTAGAAGTTGGTTTTTTGAATTTGAATTGAACCCATTCGTTTTACCGTAAACAGAAGTCTTCTCCGCTAAACTTTGATGAGCCGTTTTTTTCTCCGGATTTAAAAATTGATTTTTCGAAACCCCATTAAAGGCATTGGATGGATTGGAAGAATACACATTTGCTTTTGCTGAAACAATTGCTTTTTCGGCGGCAGTCTGAGCTTCGTTTCTTTTGGTAACGGCTGAATTTAGAGTAGCATTTTCCGAATTGGTTTTGTTTGGCTTGTCAGCATGAGCAACTGCCGTTTTTTGATTTTGATTTTTGATTGGAAGAACCGACGGTGCAGTCCCGTTTTTTAAGACAGGATGAACACCGGTATCATTTGATTGTTGCTGCGTAGTAGTTACAGCAGCTCCATTGTCTTTATTTTGAATGGTAGGGTTAGAATTTGTATTGTTATTTTTCTCCTCTAAAACAACAGTATTGTCTTCAACAGCACCATTTTTTACGGTTTTAACTGCCGAAGTAGAATTAAAATGTAAAACAGAAGGAAGCAGCAAGCCTAATAATAAGCATGCAGCAGCCGACCACCAAAGAATAGCTCTCTTTTTCTTTTTAGGCTGGTCCAATTTTTCTTCAATCTGACCCCATAATTCAGGGGGTGGAACACTTGAAAAGTCTTCCATTGATGAAAAAATATCTTCTATATTTTGCTTTTTCATGCTATTTTAAAATTTTTTATGCTCAGTATTTTTTTTTGCAAAATGTGCTTGGCACGGTTTAAATTTGACTTTGATGTTCCTTCAGAGATTTTTAAAAGTTCGGCTATTTCTTTATGCTTTAGTTTTTCAAAAACATACAGGTTGAAAACGGTGCGGTACTGATCGGGTAAATCCCGAATGTATTCCAGCAGTTTTTCCTGTTCAACCGGAGCAATATCCAATTCCTCCTCTTCAACAAAATCGGTGTCCGGATCAAAAACATCCAAAAAGAAACTTTCTTTTTTCTTCTTGTTCAGGCTTTCAATCAGCTTATTAATGAAAATACGTTTTAGCCAGCCTTCAAAGCTTCCTTCAAATTTGTATTGGCCGATTTTTTGAAACACAATGACAAAAGCCTCCTGAAATACATCTTTGGCATCGTCTTCGTTTTTCATATACTTCAGGCAAATACCATATAAAACAGGAGAGAACAACTGATAAATTTTCAGTTGTCCCTCTCTGTCATTTTTGATGCACATCCGTATGTATTTTTCTAAATCGTCTTTCAAAA
The DNA here is from genome assembly GCF_048514875.1 of Flavobacterium sp. T12S277. NCBI lineage: Bacteria > Pseudomonadati > Bacteroidota > Flavobacteriia > Flavobacteriales > Flavobacteriaceae > Flavobacterium > Flavobacterium sp. T12S277. The sequence goes on from NZ_JBLYEG010000012.1 coordinate 147,950, forward strand.
AAGTGGTTTTTTTGGTTTTGCAAAAATAGGTTTTATAAGCTTATAAAACTATCTTTTGTAAATAGTACGAGAGGCATCAGTGTTATTGCTGACTATTGTTAGGTTTTGATTGTCAAGGTTTTCTATGATATACGTCTTCCCCTCAAAGGTGATTAGGTCGTGTTCGGCCTGATCAAAGTAACCAATTCCTTTTTCGACTTTATAAGTGCTATTTCTTATTTCAACATCATTTTTATAGGTAATCACTCTTCCGTTAGGCGTAAAAACAACTTTTTTCTTAAACCCGATCGTCTTTGGAGTTGCCGTATAAGGATTATCGCTTCCTCCAATTGATTTTTCCCAAATCCACGTGTTCACAATTGAACCGGAATTGATACTTGTAGCTTCCAATGAATATGCCGACGAAAAGAGACAGCATAGGATACTAAATAAGAAATATTTTTTCATAAATCCGATTATTTTTGAGCTGCAATTTTATCCTTAATCACTTTTTTGAAAGCCTTTACTTCAGCACTTTGATCGGCTGTATCGTTGTTGTCAATAAAAACTTTCGTAACACTTATACCCTGACGAAGTTCAAAATAAACACCTCCCTGATCTGCAGCGTCCGGAGAACCATAGGTTTTAGTTTGTCCTTTTAAAGCTAAAATCTCAGCTGGTACTGTTTTTAAGAATGCTGTATAATCTCCTTTTTTAGTGGTGGCAGTGTATCGGTATTGATTAAAATCGTAAGCACCGGCTTTAACGTTTAGGAACTTCTGAATATTAAAATCGTTGATCTGATAAAATTTTTGACAGTCTGCACCAGTACATTGACCGCTAAAGCTCCCAACGATGACAGCATCGCGATTTTCGGCTACTTTATTAAACAGGATGGTTTTGATTGTTTTTGGGATCAGAATAAAATCTGATGGATAGGTAGCTCCCGGAGCAACAACTTCGCCTACCTCAGGTGATTTTTCGTAATAGTTGATTAAAACTTCACATTTGTTTTGCACAATCGTGGTTATTTTAATTTGATAACCATTTGTAGGTTTAAGTCCTGCAAAAATACCAACGAGCATATCTTTAGTAAAATCTATAGGTATAATCGTAGCATTTGGGCATGTATTTTCTTTTTTGGTGAAGTAAGCATTCAGTCTTTCTTCAGAGCCGGCTAAAAATGCGACAGGATTGGTAGGTAAAGAGTTAACGCTATAGTTGCACAAAAGTGGAATTCCGGTAAAAGCTAAGTCTTCACTTTCTCCACAAGCTACATTCATATCTTCATTATTTAGGGAGCAGGCACTGAATCCAAAAGCTATAAACAAGCTCAACATTAATTTTTTCATGATAAAATTTTAATAGTTTATAATTAGTAGATGCCTTTTTTTTGAAATGGTTGCGTGAAAAATATTTTTTTTCATTTAAAAAGTGATCGTGAAATTTCTAATTTAGAATTATTGACTACGTATAATTGCGTACTTTTACTTCATATAAAAACAGAAATATGTCTGAACTTCTTCCGTACTTGTTGGCTTTTGTAGTAGCGTTATGCTTAGGGATATACTTAGGAAAATTGTTGTTTGCCGCTCGATTTCAATCGGAAAAAGTAAGTCTGGAAGAAAGGCTGAAGGCAACTGTCAATCAATTGCAACTACAGAAAGAGCAGTTGGAAAATGAAAGAAGAGGTTTTGAGAAACAGCTTCATTCCATCAATTCGGAAAAAGAAAATATACGAACCGAAAAAGACAGTTTGGCGATTCAGCTTTCTAAAAAAGAGGTCGATTTTGAAAACTTGTGGGAACGTCACAAAGAACAAAAAAACGAAGTAAGCGAACTGCAAGAGAAATTTACCAAAGAGTTTGAAAATTTAGCCAATAAAATTCTCGAGGAAAAATCGGCAAAATTTACCGAACAAAACAGTGAAAACATGAAAAGTATCCTGTTGCCTTTACAGGATAAAATTCAGGGTTTTGAACAAAAGGTAGAACAAACACACAAAGAGAGTATCGATTACCATGCAGCTTTGCGCCAGCAGATTCTGGGACTGAGTGAAATGAATGCCCAGATGAGCAAAGAGACCTTAAATTTGACCAAAGCTTTGAAAGGCGACAGTAAAATGCAGGGGAACTGGGGGGAATTGGTTTTGGAACGTGTTTTAGAAAAATCAGGTTTAGAAAAAGGAAGAGAATACGAAGTACAGCAAAGCTTTACCAATGCGGAAGGGAACAGGGTTTTACCCGATGTAGTAATCAATTTGCCCGATGGTAAAAAAATGATCGTCGATTCGAAAGTTTCTCTGGTGGCCTATGAAAAATGGATCAATGAAGAATCGGAGCTCCTCAAAGCAGATTTTCTCAAAGAACATGTAAACTCTATTAAAAGGCATGTCGAGCAGTTGGGAGGTAAAAATTACCACGATTTGTATCAGATTGAAAGTCCCGATTTTGTACTGTTGTTTATTCCGATTGAACCTGCGTTTGCGATTGCTTTAAATGAAGATTCGACTTTGTACAATAAAGCATTTGACCGAAACATCGTTATTGTCACCCCCACAACTTTACTGGCAACTTTACGAACGATTGACAGTATGTGGACGAACCAAAAACAACAGGAAAACGCCTTTGAAATTGCCAGACAGGCGGGAGCCTTATACGATAAATTTGAAGGTTTTGTAACGGATCTGGTACGAATAGGCAATAAAATTAAAGACACCAAAACGGAGTACGAAAACGCCATGAGCAAGCTCGTAGACGGAAGAGGGAATTTAGTTTCGAGTGTCGAAAAATTAAAGAAAATGGGAGCGAAAGCCAAAAAGGCACTTCCTGAAAATATTATTGCAAGAGCTTCAAATTCTGATGAAAATCAATCTCTAAACTAAAATAAAAAGGAAAAAGATTTGCCGCGGGTTACCGTTTCGTCAGGACCGTTTGCCGAAAAACTTTGTCCATTATAACTACAAATAAAAAAATATGACTGCAGATTTTAAACCCGTTTCTTCATCGAAAATAAGTATTTCAGAATTAATGCTGCCTTCGCATACCAATTTTAGCGGAAAAATCCACGGAGGGTATATTTTACAGCTATTAGATCAGATTGCCTTTGCCTCTGCCTCAAAGTTTAGCGGTAATTATTGTGTGACCGCTTCTGTTGATACCGTAAACTTCCTGAAACCCATTGAGGTTGGAGAATTGGTTACCATGAAAGCATCTGTAAATTATGTTGGAAGAAGTTCGATGATTGTTGGGATTCGTGTGGAAGCCGAAAACATTCAGACCGGAACCATCAAACATTGCAACTCGTCTTATTTTACAATGGTGGCCAAAGACAAAGAAGGAAAAAGTGTGCCTGTTCCGGGACTGATACTGTCCAATTTAGAAGAGGTGAGACGTTTTAGAAAATGCATCAAACAAATTGAAGCTAAAAAAGAAGTAGAAGAACACGCGAGAATGACCGACGTTAATTCTATAGAAGACCTGGCCAGTTTAGACCAGTATAATGTGCTGTTAGAGATTCACTAGGATAAGGTTTTAGGATGTTAGATGTGAAATGTTAGATGTGAAATGTTAGATGTGGGAATTGAAATGTGGAATGTGAAAAGTATTTACAAGCGAAACACATTCCTTCCTTTGGCATAACACTCTGCGTTTTATTAAAAGTGAAACGCCTTTTTCGGTTAGAAAATCTATATTTCTATGTGTTAAATCATTACCCCAGCAGATTAAGATATTTTATTTACAATCAAATCAAATACAAATGGTAAAGTTTGGATATACAATTTTATATGTCGAAGAAGTAGAAAAGTCCGTGTCGTTTTATGAAAAAGCATTTGGATTTTCAAGAAAATTTGTAACTCCTGAGGGAGATTATGGCGAACTGAGTACAGGCGAAACCACAATTTCGTTTGCTTCAAAAAACTTAGCGGCCCAAAATCTGAAAGACGGTTTTATCGAAAGCAAGCCGGAGCATAAACCTTTTGCTATTGAATTGGGTTTTGTAACCGATAATGTAGAAGAATTGGTGACGAAAGCAACTTCTTCAGGGGCCCAATTAGTAAAAGAGCCAACCCAAAAGCCATGGGGGCAAACAGTCGCCTATGTGCGTGATTTGGATGGGTTTTTGATTGAGATTTGTACTCCGATGCAATAAGAGCATCAGGAAGTTTCGGATCTACTAATGACGGTAGGCAGGCTCCCTTAAGAACCTTTTTTTATAAGCGAAACATTCACAAATATTTAGCAAAAATAGAGAACCATACTGCTGAAAATATCGTAACTTTAAGTATAAATGATTGGGTTGCTATTTTTTCACGGAGTACTGCCATTCTATTTTTTTATGCTCGTATTAAGTCCAGTTATTTCTCTTCTTAAAAAAGGAAAAAATCGAATGACATAATTGTTTAATTCTTAACGATTATGAAAAAAATTACACTATTAGTTTTGCTGTTTATTGCACATTCTGTGATTGCCCAGGATAAACTTTTTACCAGTACCGGAACGATAAACTTTGAAGCTTCGGTACCCTTCTTTGAGGATGTAAAAGCGGTAAACAGACAGGTCACAATTGTTGTGGAGCCTCGGACAAGTACATTTATTTGTACCCTGATTGTAAAAGATTTTCGATTTAAGTTAGACCTGATGGAAGAACATTTTAATGAAAATTATATGGAGAGCCGTCGGTATCCCAAAGCTGTTTTTAAAGGTAAAATTGAAAAATTTGATCTGAAAGATATAGACGAAATCGAAAAAGAATATCAAATCAAAGGCAAGTTGGTAATGCGCGGAAAATCGAAAGTGATTATGGTGAACGCGCTAATCAAAAAAGTAGGAGATGGAATCCAGATTGTTTCCGATTTCCCGATTTTGATCTCTGATTTTAATATAGAAATTCCGAACAGAATCGCGGCTAAGATTGCTAAAACGGTGAATACCGAATTAATCGCAGTGGTCAGAGGCGGAGATCCGATGTATCTAACTTTAAAGTAAAGCCTAATTCAGGCAGTTAACCAGCGCGCTTTCCAAATCGGTAAATTGAAATTCAAAACCCGTCTTTTGTATTTTTTCAGATGAAACCCGTTGTCCTTTCAGGATGGCTTCGCTCATTTCGCCTAAAATAATTTTAAGAATAAAGGCAGGTACTTTTGGAAGCCAGATTTTATAACCGTACAACTTGGCAAGTGATTTTGAAAAACTAAGGTTCGTAGTATTGTCTGTGATACAGGCATTATACGGACCTTTTATATTTTCGTCTGTAAGTGCTTTTAAATAAATCTGACACAAATCGTCAATATGAATCCAGGGAAGGTATTGCTTTCCTGTGCCCAGCACTACACCAAAACCGGCTTTGAAATTGGGTCCCAGTTTTTTTAGAAAGCCTTCATTTCTTCCCAAAACAATTCCGGTTCGGATTTTAGCAGTCCGAATGCCCAAAGCGCTAATTTTAGCTGCTGCTTGTTCCCATTCCACACAGGTTACACCTAAAAAATCATTTGCGGGAGCGGTATCCTCTGTGCACACGGTAGGACTGGTAACGGCACCGTAAATTCCAACTGCCGAAGCCGAGATAAAAGCATCCAGCACTTTATTGTTTTTTTTTAAGATCGAAAAAATCAAATCGATGGGCTGCACACGACTCTCTAAAATGACTTTTTTACGTCTTTTTGTCCATCTTTTTTCCACGATTCCTTCACCTGCTAAATGAATGATATAATCAGCCTGAAGAATCGCTTCTTCGTTGATATAATCACTTTTTAAATTCCATTTGTAATAGGTGATTAGTGAGGTGTTTTCCCGGGCAGTACGACTCAAAATCGATACCGTAAACCCGTTGTCAATGAGTAGATCGGTTAGTTGTTTTCCAACAAATCCAGTGCCTCCGGTTAGTAAAACATTCTTTGCCATGATAGTTTATAATATATTTAACAGTGCATTTTGTTTAAGGCAAAGTAAAGGTACTTAAACATTCCTTACCTTTAAGGCAAATTCTAAATTTTAATGAAATGGCGACTAAAAATAAGACTATCACAAGAGAAGATATCGTTTCAAAATATATGGAGGAAGTTTTAGAAAAGGGGCAAAAACCAAAATCGGTATATCATTTTGCGAAAGAAAATGAGTTTACGGAAGCTGAGTTTTATGCTTTTTTCGGAACATTGGAAGGTTTAGAAAAAGAAATATTCAGATTGTTTTTTGCGAACACAGTTGATTTGCTGCATAAAAATGCGGACTATCACGAATATGACATGAAAAACAAAATGTTAAGCTTCTACTTTACTTTTTTTGAGATTTTAACGGCTAACAGAAGTTATGTGCTGCAAGCTCTTAAAATAGACAGGAATCCGCTTAAAAATTTAGTACAGTTGACTTCACTTCGCGAAGCATTTAAAGAATATGTGTCGGAAATACTTACCGATGACTACAGATTGGAACAGGAAAAATTTCAGAAATTTCAGGAAAAAGCGCTTCAGGAATCCGCCTGGCTGCAATTGATGATGACTATAAAATTCTGGATCGAGGATTCGTCTGCGGCCTTTGAAAAAACAGATATTTTTATCGAGAAATCAGTTAATGCATCTTTCGAACTGATGAATGTTGCCCCAATGAATCATCTGATAGATTTTGGAAAATTTCTGTTTAAAGAGAAAATATACAGCAAACAATGAAAACGATCGATTATATCCCTACCTCAAAAATAGAACGAGCCAGTAAATTGGTGCAAACCGGTGCAAAGATTGGAGTAAACTATATCAAGCATTATGCGGAGAAAATGGTAAACTCTGATTTGACCCGTGATAAATTGAATGAAAATAATGCAGAAGATATTTACGACGGACTCAAAAGTCTGAAAGGAAGTGCGCTTAAAGTGGCTCAAATGCTGAGCATGGACAAGAACTTTTTGCCTCAGGCCTATGTAGAGAAATTTTCGTTATCGCAATTCTCTGTTCCGCCATTATCAGCCCCTTTGGTTTTAAAAACATTTAAAACCAATTTTGGGAAAACACCCTATGAGATTTTTGACGAGTTTAATGCTAATTCTGTCAATGCGGCCAGTATTGGTCAGGTGCATCTGGCAGTGAAAAACGGTAAAAAACTCGCCGTTAAGATTCAATACCCGGGTGTTGCTAATAGCATTTCCTCCGATTTGGCTTTGGTAAAACCGATCGCCATCAGAATGTTTAATTTGCAGGGAAAAGATTCCGATAAATACTTTAAAGAAGTAGAAGATAAACTAATTGAAGAAACCAATTACTTGCTGGAACTCCAACAAAGTAAAGAAGTGGTAGAAGCCTGCAGTAAAATCGAAAACATACTATTTCCGGATTATTATCCTGAGTTCTCTTCGGAGAAAATCATCACGATGGATTGGATGAGCGGCATACATCTTTCAGAGTTCACCGCTAAAAATACAGATCGGGAAGTGGGTGACAAAATAGGTCAGGCCCTGTGGGATTTTTATATGTATCAAATTCATGTTTTGCGAAAAGTGCATGCCGATCCGCATCCCGGAAATTTCCTGGTGGATGAAAACAACCAGCTAATTGCGCTTGATTTTGGCTGTATGAAGCAAATTCCGGATGACTTTTATGTGCCGTACTTTGAACTAATCAATAAAAATGTAATCACTGACGAAAAGCTTTTCAATCAAAAATTATTCGAACTGGAAATTCTTCGTCCCGATGATTCAGCTTCAGAGATCGAATATTTTACAGAAATGTTTCATGACCTGTTGTCCCTTTTTACCAAACCTTTTCAGGACGAGACTTTCGATTTTGCCGATGAGACTTTCTTTGAAAATATTGCCAAATTAGGGGAGCGATTCACCAACGATACCAATCTTAAAAAAATGAATGGGAATCGAGGATCCAAACATTTTATTTACATGAATAGAACCTTCTTTGGTTTGTACAATCTGATGTTTGATTTGAAAGCGAAGATTGTAGTAGAGAATTATGTGAAGTATTAAAAAAAGTTTCAGGTTTCAAGTTTCAAGTTTTTTGTAACGTGAAACTTGAAACCTGAAACAAAAAAAGAGCTATCTCAAAATTCCCTTTTTATAAGTGGCAATCGCCCGATCCCGAGCAAAAGCATGATCCACCATTGGTTCGTTATACCCTAAATCGAATTCCGGAATCCATTTGCGGATGTAGATTCCTTTTTCGTCAAACTTTTTTTGTTGAATCTCGGGATTGAAAACCCTGAAATAAGGTGCGGCATCACAGCCTGTTCCTGCTGCCCATTGCCAGTTGCCGACATTGGAAGCCAGTTCAAAATCCAATAATTTTTCGGCAAAATAAGCTTCACCCCATTGCCAGTTAATGAGTAAATGTTTGCATAAAAAACTGGCGACCACCATACGCACCCTATTGTGCATATAACCCGTTTCGTTCAGCTGACGCATTCCGGCATCGACCATTGGATAACCCGTAGTTCCGGAACACCAGCGTTTAAAATCGGCTTCGTTATTGCGCCACTGAATACCATCGTAAGCCGACTTGAAGTTCTGGTTCACAACATTCGGGAAACTGAATAAAATTTGGATAAAAAATTCTCTCCAAATCAACTCGCTCAAAAAGGTTTGGTTTTTTCGATTGGCCCAGTTGACTAGTTTGCGTGTACTAACCGTTCCAAAACGCAAATGCGGTGAAAGGTAGGAAGTACTGTCTAAAGCAGGAAAATCGCGTGTTTCTTTGTAATTGGAAATCTGACTTAAATCGGGAGGGAGTACTTTTATAGTGCTTTTTTCAAAGCCAATTTCAGCTAATTCCGGAAAGACAAACTCATTTTTGCTGAAATTCCCATACCAGGGTTTGGTGTCAAATTCAGGAGCCTGCCCCAGGAGATGGTATTTTTCGAGCCATTTGTTTTTGTATGGCGTATAAATGGTATAGGGAAGCCCGTCAGCTTTTGTGATTTCTTTCTCTTCAAAAATCACGTGGTCTTTGAAGGAATGAGATGCGACATTATTTTGCGCTAATAATTGCTGAATGGCAGTATCACGTTGGATGGCAAAAGGCTCGTAGTCTTTATTGAAGAAAACATGCTGAATGTCAAATTCGCCTATAAGGGCTTTCCAGACATTGATCGTAGTTCCTTTTTTAATTAAAACAGAAGAATCAATTGCTTTTAGTTGTTCGTTTATTTTTTGAAGCGAATCAAAAATGAAATGAACGCGTGCATCCTTTTTCGGAAGGTTTTCCAGAATTTCATCGTCAAAAATAAACAACGGAATTACCGGAAATCCCGATTGCAGGGCATGAAACAAGCCCGTATTGTCTTCTAAACGCAAATCGCGTCGGAACCAGAAAAAAGAAATTTTTTGTTTTGTCATTGTAGTATTTTCTGCTTGATTTTTTTTTCACAACTTTGACCGGGAAGGGAGTTTTAAAACCTTTCTACTGTGCTAAAAGTTGTATGGAGGCTTTAGACTTTTGAATTAAAGAGTTCTTCGATTTTGTTGTAGCGATAATCAAAAATAGTTTTGAGTTTGTTTTTTACGACAAGTCTGTTCATGATCCTGCCCAGATATCCCAATGGTAATGCATAGTGGACAACATCGATCATTTTTGTTCCCGTTTCTGAAGGTTCAAAAAAATGTTTGTGGTGCCAGAGGGCGTAAGGACCAAAACGCTGTTCGTCTACAAAATAATGATTCTCTTTTGAAACCGTGATGATCGTGACCCAGTTAATTTTAATACCCAAAAGAGGTTTCAAAGTATAGGTAATGATTTGCCCGGGATACATGCGCTTGTTGTCAAAATCCTGAATTTCGAAACTCATGTTGTCGAGTGTTATCGTCTGAAGATTTTTTGGACTTGAAAAAAAAGCCCAACATTCTTCGATAGTAGCGTTTACATGCTGTACGGTTTCTATTTTGTATACTTTCATAACATCAGTTTAAATTTTAACGCGTTGGATGTAATTTATTTTAATACCTGCTGACCTGGGTGTTGTATTTCTAAAATTGATGTGTTATTTTTTTTTGTTAATGACAACCAACGGGTTAGATTAATCTCGAAAACAATATGTGCCGAGCCTACGGCTCTTTTTATTGCGATGTCTTTTTTACGACGGATTAAAATCCGTCGCTACAATATGGTTCGAGCCGATGGCTCTTTTATTGCGATGTCTATTTTTACGACGGATTAAAATCCGTCCTACAATATGATTCGAGCCGATGGCTCTTTTATTATGATGTCTATTTTCTATGATGGATTAAAATCCGTCGTTACAATATGGTTCGAACCGATGGTTCTTTTTATTATGATGTCTTTTTTATGACGGATTAAAATCCGTTGCTACAATATAATCCGGGCCCATGGCTCTTTTACGACGCTAGAGTTCCGAAGGAACAATAAATTTTGTAACAACGGATTTTAATCCGTTGCAAACAAAGCGTCATGAGAATGAGTTCCAGCGGAACGACACATTTCGCAACAGCTTTAAATCACGACAACGATCTTCGTTTCTTTTTGAAATTTAATCAACCTTGTATATTTCATTCTAACACCTTGCAACCTGGGTGTTGTATTCCTAAAATCGATGTGTTAAACTTTATAATATTTAAAAGGGACAAACAGCATCCCGAAACATTCTCCGTCTTCTTTACCTAAGTGTTTGTGGTGTATTTTATGTGCTTTTCGCAAGCCAATTAAATATTTGTTTTTGGTGTTTTTAAACCATTTAAAACGCTGGTGGATGAGAACATCGTGAATTAAAAAATAACAGGCACCATATAGCGTTACCCCACAGGCAATAAAAAATAAATAGTTGAATCCGCCCTGAACGCCAAAATAAAACAAGACGATACTCGGAATAGCAAAAATGACAAAAAAGATATCGTTGCGTTCAAAGGTGTTTTCATATTTGGGTTGGTGGTGATCCGCATGAAAATACCACATCAGTCCATGCATGATGTACTTGTGGGTGAGCCAGGTCACACATTCCATGAATAAAAAAACACCTAAAAAGATTAAAAAAGAAATCATTTTGTTTAATTGCTATAGCGTTGGAAATTGATTTTAAACTAATTTTAATTTATACGTTACAAAAGATTGTGCTAAAAGCCCGGCTTTCGTATAATTAGAAACTCTGATTCGCGAATTTCCAATCTCATAATAGGGTGTATTTTTAAGCTTTTGAAGCAGTTTCCTGTAATAAATGTAAGCAGTATAAACGCCAAATTTGGCTTCAATAGGCAGTTTTACAATACCCTGATAGGCAATTCTGAAATCTTCCTCAATTTCGGCGATGATGGTGTTTTTTGCTTCTTCGTCAAAGGAATTTAAATTTACACCCGGGAAATAATTTCGGTTTAAAACCAAATTGTCTTCTTTCAGATCTCTCAGAAAATTAACTTTCTGAAAGGCTGATCCCAGTCGGGTTGCCTCATTTTTGAGTTGTTCGTATTTTTGTTCGTTTCCTTTTACAAAAACCTTCAGACACATTAAACCTACCACATCTGCCGAGCCATAAATGTATTCTTCATACTCGGTTTGCGTTGGATAACTGGATTTGATAAGATCGAGTTTCATGCTTTTTAAAAATGCCTGAATCAGGTCATCAGTAATGTTATACTGTTTTACGGTATGCTGAAAAGAGTTGAGAATAGGATTAAGACTAATTCCCTTTTCCATCGCTTTATAATATTCTTTTTCGAAATCCCCAATAAGATCTTCTTTCTCAAAATCATGAAAAGAATCGACAATTTCGTCAGCAAAACGTACAAATCCGTAAATGCTGTAAATCGCATCACGAATACCCGGCGCCAACATTTTGACCGCCAGCGAAAACGAGGTACTGTAGCTTTGCGTAACCAGCTTGCTGCATTTGAAAGAAACAGTGTCAAATAGTGATTTCATCGGTTAAGATCTAAAAGATTTTTGAATTAATTCAGCTGCTAGTTTTCCTGAAATTAAAGCAGGCGGAACACCTGGACCGGGCACTGTTAATTGTCCCGTGAAATATAAATTACGAACTTTTTTACTTTTTAGTTTTGGCCTCAAAAAAGCAGTTTGTAATAATGTATTGGCCATTCCGTATGCATTTCCTTTATAGGCATTGTAATCGTCAACAAAATCATTCTTGCAAAATGATCTCTTAAATATAATGTTATTTTTTATTTGTTGATGGGTCACTTGTTCAAATCTCGTGATTATTTTTTCAAAATACTTTTCACGAAGTGCCTCGTTATCTTGTATTCCGGGTGCTAACGGAATGAGAAAAAAACCGCTTTCCATCCCTTGTGGTGCAGCAGACAGATCTGTTTTAGAAGGGAAGTTAGCATAAAATAATGGTTCGTCGGGCCATTTCGGATTGTCGTAAATGTCAGCGGCATGCTGGTTAAAATCAACATCAAAAAACAAAGAGTGATGGGTGACGTTGGCTATTTTTTTATCAAATCCCACAAAAAACAAAAGAGATGAGGGAGCAAAAGTACGGCTCTCCCAATATTTTTCAGAATAAGCACGATGCTCAGTATCTAGTAAAGTCTCGGTATGGTGATAGTCGGCGCCGCTTAAAATAACATCTGCTTCTATCGTTTTCCCATCAATTAAAAGCGCTGTTGCTGTTTTGTTTGTAACGACAATCTTTTCAATCGCGGAGTTGGTTTTAATGGTTACTCCTAATTCCAGGGCCAGTTTTTCGATTCCGCGTACCACATCGTACATTCCGGTTTTGGGATGCCAGGTCCCCAAACCAAAATCGGCATAATTCATAAAATTGTAAAAGGACGGTGTTTTGGCAGGTTTTGCTCCTAAGAATAAAACGGGAAATTCAAGAATTTGTATTAGTTTTTGATTTGTGAATTGTTTTCGGATGTCGGCACTTACCGTGCTGAAAAACTGATTCAGTTTTAAAGTAGTCTCGGGTGTAATTAATTCGAGTGCCGAAACTCCGGGACTATAGACCAACTCTTTAATGGCAATGTCATAATTACTTTGGGCCTTACGGATGAAGTTTTCGAGTTTTTTACCGCTGCCGGTTTCAATTTCTTCGAAGGTGTTTTTTATTTCTTCTAAATTATCAGCAATCGTAATGAAATCATTTAAACCAAAATACACCCTGTAAGCCGGATTGAGTTTGATGAGTTCGTAATAATCAGAAGGGGTTTTATCGAAGTCCCGAAAGAAACGTTCGAAAACATCCGGCATCCAATACCAGCTTGGCCCCATGTCGAATGTAAAGCCTTCTTTTTTATATTGTCTGGCTCTGCCGCCAATAGTCTCGTTTTTTTCATAAACCGTGACTGTATTGCCTTGCTGTGCAAGGTAACACGAAGCGGCTAAAGAAGAGAAGCCTGATCCTATTATTGCTATTGTTTTCTTCATTTGTTTAACAAATATACAAAAACTTTAAACAAAATATTACAGCATACTGATTGTTTCTTCCATTGAATCGAAAACGCGTATTCTTTCCGATAAAACCTTCTGATCGATATGCTCGACCATATTACCCATAAGCCAGATTTCGTTGTTTTTTTGAAGTAATTTTTGCCCCATCGATTTTACATATTGATTGATTACGTTGCGATCGGGCTGAATAGTCATGAAAGATACAAACGTAATGTTTTCAAAATGCTTGGTTAAATCCTGCAGGTTTTCGATAGGCATACTTTCACCCAAATAGATGGTTTTGTATCCATTTAATAGAATCTCGTATTGCAGATAGAGCAATCCTATTTTATGAATTTCATTCAGAGGGAGCGAGAGTACAAAAATCCTGTTGGTTTTAGTTGGTTTTAAAATTTGAAGGCTCTCAGTATAAATTAAGATTTTCTGCTTGATGAGGTGACTCATGAAATGCTCATTGGCCGGAGTGATGGTTTCGGATTGCCATAATAATCCCAATTCTTTTAGCAAAGGAAGAAAGTGATCTTTGAAAACTTCCCGAAAGGATTTTTCCGAAATAAGCCAGTCAAAAGTATTGAAGAAGATTTCCTGATCAAAATTCATCATTGCCATCTTAAATGAAGTGATGGCGTAATTCTGTGAGTTTTTCTTTGAGATGATTTCGCGAACCAGCTGTGGGATTTTTTCTTCGGGATAGGTCGCTATTTTAGATATTTTATAACCGTATTCGTGTAATAATGTTATGTTTAAGAGTTTTTGCAGATTTTGCAAATTGTAAAGCCTGATATTGGTGTCAGTGCGCATGGGCTCTAAGATATTGTATCTTTTTTCCCAGATACGAATGGTATGCGCTTTTATGCCGGATAAGTTTTCAAGATCTTTTATGCTGAAAACAGTTTTAATGTTGTTTATCATTATTGGCTATTTAGTAAACAAAAATAGAATAAAATCTCAAATTACCTTTATAACTTGAGTAAAATCATAGATTATGAGAGGCTTACCGATTGGTAATCGTTTAATTTGTCTAAATGAAGGATCGTTTTAGAGCCATCTTTACTTCTGTTGTACATCGTTTCAAATTTGGCTCCGTAAATCACTTCATCAAAAGTATAAGATGTTCGTGCCGCAACGGTATTGCTGTACATATCGTCAAAAGTGGTAATGAAAACTAATATCTCACCGTGTACTTTTTTAAAATCATCCTGAGTAAAATTGTACAAAGGACTGTTTTCTGTAATGGGATGCACCAGCGTCCAGCTTAAAGAAAGAGCATTTATTCGTTCCAGTTCCAGATCTAAGCTGTAGAATTTATTGGTTTTTACACCATTTTCTTTCATACTTAATCCCAGTGTCATTTTGGCTGTTGCATCTGTAAAATTGGTGTTTTTAAAAGGAACAAGACGTACCATCAGACCTCTTTTATCCCGGTAAGGCGAAATTAAGGCGTGGTCGGCAAATTTTAAAAAAGCGGTCGGCTTGCTAAATCTTCCAAAGAACAAACCTGTGGCTATGGCGAAACTTAATAATCCAATCAGAGCTTCGGCAGCTGAAAGGGCGCTTGTCAAAAAACCGGTGGGGCTAATGTGTCCATAACCCACAGTAGTAAAAGTCTGCGCACTAAAAAAGTAAGCCTGTCCAAACTGCGTCAGTACACTTTCCGATTGTTTAATCCCGTCAAGATGCTGAATTCCGATGGCATAATAGGCAATTGCAAAAATAAAGTTGATGCCAATGTAAAAAGAAAACAAAATAAGCATGAATTTCCAGTTTGGCATGTCAATCATGGTGTGGTACCAGCTAATGCGGCGCAGCAGGTGCATTCCTCTTTTTTCGACATTAGGAGTTCCGTTTTTATTCACAAAACGATTTCCGTAGCTGTTTGCATTTGGTCCGAAACCGGAATTGATATCGGCTTGAGCTTTTTGGTTTATTTTTTTGAGGAGCGCCATTGCTTTTTGGTTTAGGTAACAAAAGTAAAAATATCTTTCAGACCAGAAAATGGGCTGTAAAGAAAAAGCAACCTGTAAAATAGATTCTACAGATTGCTTTGGTGTTTGTTGTTTTAAGAGGATACTCTATTTGCAAAAAGTTGCTTTGTTTTTGATAGCACTCTGGCTGCCTAATTCAATTGCTTTTGTGAAGTCTTTGCAGGCATTTTTTTGGTCGCCCATTTTGTTGTAAGCCAAAGCTCTCAGGTTGTAAGCGATATAATCTTTTGGGTTCAAACCTAAGGACGAAGTGCAGTCTGCAACAGCCTCTTTGAAATTCATTAACTTGTAGTTCACGTTGGCTCTTCCGGTAAAAGCATCGGCATTCATGCTGTCAAGATCGATGGTTTTGCTAAAATCAGCAAGGGCACCCTTAAGGTCGTTGAGTTTTAGTTTTGCAACACCGCGATTTTGATAAGCCTCTACAAATTTTGAATTCATGCTGATGGCTTTTGTGTAATCGGAAATTGCTCCTTTAGTGTTGCCTGCTTCGGCTTTTTTTATGGCCTTGTCAAAATAGCCGGTTGCTGATTGTGCCCAGGTAGCACAAGTGATCATAAGAAATGATAGTAATAAAAATTTTTTCATAAACCAATTTGGGATTAGGTTAGTAGGTTAATAATTCGGAAACGAATGTAGTAAAGTTTTTGTTTTGTAGGAGAAGTTCTTTTATGAAATATTTATTATTTTTTTGCAAAATCAACAGGTTTTAAACCCTCACCAATGATGGTTATTTGTTGTGATTCATAAGCTGTTTGAAATTAAGTTCTTAACTTAGCGTAAATCGTTATGTTTTTCTATTGCGAATTGAAATGATGAACATAATGTTTCTTCTATTTGATTTTTTACGACTCCTTAAATTAAAGTATGATAATATGAAACAAGTCTTTTTTTTGTCTCCGTTAGTATTTAGTTTGATGGTTTTGTGGAGCAACGGCGCCGCTGCTCAGGAAAAAACAAAGTATCCGGATGCGGCACAGAGTGATCCGGTGAAGATGGGATGGATGAAAGGTTCTCCGCCACCGGACAATAAGATTCCGCGATTTGAAGATGGAAGCTTTTTTCAGTTTCCGGCTCTTCGATGGAGTGTGGCGCATATGCGTCAGTTTATGCCAACAGTAAATGTTTCGCGGGGATTGGGCGAAGCAATACCATTAGCAGAAAACAGCAATAAAGATATTGATAAAATTAAGTTTGTTCCTTTGGGCGAAACAAAAACGATGACTTGGGAAGAGTCTTTGCAAAAAGTCTATGCCGATGGTGTGATTGTGATGCATCACGGGAAAATTGTATACGAAAAGTACTTTGGAGCTTTAGCAATAGACGGTCAACATGCGGCTATGTCGGTTACAAAATCGTTTACCGGTACACTTGGCATTCTATTGGCAAAAGAAGGTTTGATTGACACTACAAAAACCGTTTCCTATTATATTCCCGAACTTAAAGAGTCTGCCTTTGGTGATGCTTCTGTGAGAGAGGTTATGGATATGACAACGGCGCTACAGTTTAGCGAAGACTATGCAGATCCTAACGCCGAAATATGGAAGTTTTCGGCAGCCGGAAATCCATTGCCAAAACCTAAGGGTTATACTGGGGCCAAAACCTATTATGAATATTTGCCAACCGTTAAGAAAAAAGGAGTTCACGGAGATAGTTTTGGATATAAAACCGTTAATTCGGATGTTTTGGGATGGATAATTGCCAGAGTTACCGGAAAAACGGTGGCTGAGGTTCTGTCTGAAAAAGTATGGAGAAAAATAGGAGCGGAGCAAGATGGATATTTCTCTGTAGATGCGATTGGAACGCCTTTTGCTGGAGGTGGTTTTAATCTTGGTTTGAGAGATATGGCGCGTTTTGGCCAGCTCATTTTAAACAATGGAAAAGTGGGTGAGCAGCAAATTATTCCTAAAGCGGCAATCGACGACATTAAAAAAGGGGGTAACAAACAAGCGTTTGCCAAGGCCGGATATTCTCTCTTAAAAGGATGGAGTTATAGAAATATGTGGTGGATTACGCATAATGCACATGGAGCGTTTTGCGCGCGTGGTGTACATGGACAAGTTATTTACATCGATCCGAAAGCCGATATGGTTATTGTGCGTTTTGCGTCTAACCTAGTTGCGGGTAACGCCGCAAACGATCCATATTCTTTACCGGCTTATGAGGCTGTAGCAGATTTTTTGATGAATAGCAAGTAGATGCCAAGCCTTTTTGGAAAAATAGCAGTTTCGGGCTGGAGTTCATTTTTTATCTTCAGGAGAAGAACACTGGTTGTTTTATTCTGATTTCTCCCTTCTGGAAAATGGATTGGTGTTTAATCTCCAGATGGCACCAATCTGGAAATTGCCCGAAGACAAACCAATGTTGCTTTTGTTGTCGTCTGAGAAAGAAGAGAATATGACATTGTTGATGTATGATAGACCAAGTGACCATTTTTCTTTGTTGTACCCAAAGGCTATTCTGGGGAAAAAGGTGGGATACACTTCTATTCTTTGTTTTCCAAAATCGTTTATTCTTTCGGTACCAACATTAACACCTATTGTTGCCGATCCGCTCGTATACCATTTTTTGCTGATTGCCCAGGTATAAGCATAACCTCCACTGACACCAAATTGGAAGTTGCGTAACGCATTTTTAGATTTGTATACAAAAGAACTGTCGGAGTTTATTTTCGAAAAATAAACGCCTCCTCCAAGCAGGAAACTTCCGGCTGATTTTAATTGTTTTTCGTTTTGCATAAAAGCAGCTTTGTACGAGAATTTTTTGTTATTAAAAACATACTGTCCAAAGGCGCCATATTGCTGGATTTTTAGATCGGGATATAATTGTACATTTTTGCCGGCATCGTCGGCGATATAGAAACCACGATATTTTTGAACGAAAAGATCAATGATGAACTTTCGTCCGTAATTATGAATCTGAAAATCGAGTGCTTTGGTTCTTCCTTTTTCCTTGTCTTTCATAAAGCTAAGACCCTGTCCGTAACTAAAATCGATTATGGTGTTTTTTATAGAGATGCCAAGACCCAGGTTCATCGGTGTATTGGGCATGAATTTTTTAATGTCTCCATTCGTTTCCTGTTGCAACGAAATGAATTTCATCGACAAATAAGTCCTTACGGAAGCTTTGTTTTCAAAAGGTTTGATGTAGGTGGTGTCGGTTTGCGCAATGCAAAAATACGGGAGAACAAAAGTAAGCAGTAGCGAAAAGTAGGATTTCATTAGATTGTCGAACGGAAAATGATTGAGCTTATTGTTTAGGCGGAAGTTTTATCGTTTCTCGACAATAAAGAAAACAAAAAAAAGGTCAGGTAAATGAATACCTGACCTTTTGTGACCCGACTGGGGCTCGAACCCAGGACCCCATCATTAAAAGTGATGTGCTCTACCAACTGAGCTATCGAGTCAATGCTATCAAGGAAAGTATTTTGTTAAATCACAATTTTTGTGACCCGACTGGGGCTCGAACCCAGGACCCCATCATTAAAAGTGATGTGCTCTACCAACTGAGCTATCGAGTCATATTCTTTCCTTGAACGCGGGTGCAAATATAAGAAGTTATTTTTGATATTTCATAGCTTCTCTTAACTTAAATTTAATAAAGAAGTAACATGTTGAAACGTAGGACGTAAGCTGGAAAAAAGTGGAAGTGTATTTGTGTGTATGGCTTTTTTTGTGATCTTGACGGTATAGAATTGGAACAGTTTTATGGGAAATTTGTAGATTTTAGATGGTATTTGGGTTCCCCGGCTTAGATTTCATTTGAATAGAGTGATTATCGTCAGTTCGTTTTCGAACAATTTAGCATATAATCAATAAGATGCCATTAGAGCTTTTATAGTCAATATTATTAAAAACATAGGTGTGAAATGATAAATGAAAGAACAGAAAGTCAGACACTCATTAGTATAACAAAATGTGCTATCCTTAAATTATTTTTTAATATAAAGGCTAATAAGTTTATATAGTGGAAAGACCAGACTGATGAGGGCTAAGTAAAAGATAATCAAATTAGTATTAATTATTCTGCAGACTAATAGAATGCTGCAAATCACAAATATAAGAATAAGAATGGGGTAGTATTTTTTATTATTAATCCAGGTCCAAATGTTATATTTTCTAGTGATAAAAATACCAAGAAGTCCTGAAATATATCCAATAATACTGCCTATTATCACATCTAATGGGTAATGAGCTCCTATTCCTACTCGTGTAAAAGCGAGAATAGATCCTAAGATGATGAATGTGAAATAATATAAAATTCTACATTTCAAATTTTTGGGTGCAAATGGAAACATTAAAATAGTGAGTGTCGCAAAAATTGTGATGGAGTGCCCGGATGGTAGACTATTGTGTGCGCAAATTGCTTTTCCTGCGATGAAAAAACTTGTATTGTCAAACACTGCTGCAGGTCTTGGAACGGCAAATAGATGTTTAAGCAGGCAGGAGAATATCAAAGTGACTATTAGGGTTGATAGTAGAGATTCCCATATTTTAGGAGTGTACACAATTAAAATGCTTATGAAAGAAGAAAAAACCAAACAGTCTCCAAACTGAGTCAGGTTGTATATTAGATTTGGATATTGTCTCAGATGATGATTGATAAAAAAGAAACTGTCTTTTTGAATCTGTATGTATTTGTTAACACACAAAGCGTCTTTGCTGTACAGAAATAAAATAAGTGTAATTAAGAAAAATAGGGGAGGGAGAAACAAGAAAGGTTTGACTTTTGAATAATTGTCATTACTATGGGGTTTCATTTGTTGATTGTTTGTTTTTAATCCATTAGATGTTTTGAATTTTGGTAAATTCTAAACAAAAGTAGAGTTAAACAAACGGCAGAAATTCGTATTGTAATATTCGCTATTGTTTGGTAAACAATTGGTTGTAAGTGTGTAGCGGTTGTTTTTGAGGATTAGATAAAAATGAAAAATAGATAATGTGAAATAATAGGTTTCACTTATGAAAATTGTCGGGCAGAAGTCGGGAAATACCGCAATAAAAAAAGCGCAAACCTTTGTATGTACAGGTTTGCGCTTTTTTATAGTGACCATGGAGGGATTTGAACCCTCACGCCCTTGCGAGCACCACCCCCTCAAGATGGCGAGTCTACCATTTCTCCACATGGCCGAAAATTAAAAAAGGTCAAGTAAATTAATACTCGACCTTTGTGACCCGACTGGGGCTCGAACCCAGGACCCCATCATTAAAAGTGATGTGCTCTACCGACTGAGCTATCGAGTCAATGCTATCAAGAAACTTAAATTGTGAGTCACAGTTTGTGACCCGACTGGGGCTCGAACCCAGGACCCCATCATTAAAAGTGATGTGCTCTACCAACTGAGCTATCGAGTCATTTTCGCTTCTTGAACGCGGGTGCAAATATAAGAAGTTTTTTTTATTATTTCCAAGCTTATTTATTATAAATTTGTCTTTTTTTAATCAAAATTTACAACCTCTTAGTTTATAAGGTATTATTAAAATGAAAAAAATCGTATTGTTAGGATATATGGGTTGCGGGAAGTCAACGATTGCCCAAAATATGTCAAAAATTACAAATATTCCGTTTCTGGATTTAGACAAATGTATCGAAAATAGAGTCAATTTATCCATAAATGAGATTTTCGAGCAGCATGGAGAGATTTATTTTAGAAAATTAGAACACGAAATGTTTGTAGAATTGCTCCAGTCTTCTGAAAATAGTATTATAGGTTTAGGTGGAGGGACACCTTGTTATGCCAATAACCATGAATTGCTAAAAGGTGAGGGTGTGGTTTCTATATATTTAAAAGCTTCGATAGAGACTTTGTACGGAAGGTTGATTCATAATAAAAGCAAACGCCCGTTAATTGCGGATATGAATGAAGAGGAAATGAAAGAGTTTATCGCGAAACATTTATTCGACAGAAGCTATTATTACAACCAGGCACAATATAAAGTTACGGTTGATGACAAGACTGTCGAAGAAACGGTTCAGGATATTTTAGCAATTTTAGCTTAAGAAGGCATAGTTGTCGCCGTTTTCATCAAAAACGACCTGCACATGCTCTAATAAAGAAGTAGACAGAGAGATTCCTTTAAAATCAGCTTTTACAGGATACTTTTTGTGGTTTCTGTCTACCAGCACTGCTGTTTTGAATTTCTTAAGCGGAACGTCTAAGAAATGACGAACAGCATATATTAAAGTAGTTCCCGAATTTAAGACATCATCAACCAGTACCAAACCTTTGTTTTCGTACTCTTCTTTGGTTAATGACGTAGAAATAGGCAACTGCGGATTTTGTTTGTCAACTTTAACTTCGCAAAGCGAAACTTTAAGTGTTGAAATACTGGCTAAGGCCGAAGCAAGTTTTTGAGCAAAAACAGAACCGTTTGAAGCGATTCCGGCAATTACAACTTCGTCTTCATCAACAAAAGTTTCATAGATCTGATAAGCGATACGTTTTATTTTGTGTTCGATTTCCTGATTGGTTAAGATGATGTTTTTGCTCATGATTTATTTTTTTTTGCTAATATAACTAATTTAAAATCCAATTTTCAAATCCCAAATTCCAAAGTTTAGAAAGGAATTTTAAAATTATAGTGTTGAGGTTTTAAATTTTTACATACGTAAGTTTTGGAATTTAAGATTTGGGATTTGGATTTTGGATTTTGAAAATTAAACTTCCTCTTCCTCGTCAAAAATCTCATTGTCGTATTCGTCAATATCACGACGGTCTTTTTTGGTAGGTCGTCCGGTACCGCTTTTGCGATAGTGTTCTTTGGATAGTTTTAGCAATTCCAGATGTGCATACGCTTCAGGAGGGGTTTCGTTTTTTCGATAAATGTCAACCAGTTTTGCGCCAACACGGTTTTCAGGAATGTCGAGCACGGTTATAATTTGTGTAATCTGATCTTTTCTAAAGGTGATTCTGTCAGTAGGAAAAACCTCTTTGGATGGCTTTGCAACTTGTCCATTTACAGTGATATGGTTTTTTTTGCAGGCTTCCGTAACCATGTTTCTGGTCTTGTAATATCGCACGCACCAGAGGTATTTGTCTATTCTCATAATTTTTCTAAAATCAAAGTTAAAATCTTTACAAAAATAAATCAATATTGTATCTTGCGCACCTAAAAAATTAACAATAATGAATAAATTTAAATATTATTTTATTTTATTGCTTGCGGGTATTTCGTTCGTTTCTTGTAGTAAAAAGGATGATGATGAGGTGGTGACGGTTCCGTTAAGAGATTATGCAACGCAATATAAAGCTGATAATGATTCTATTGTCAAATTTTTAAAGACCAATTATATGACGGTTGTCAATAGTCCTGGAGCTCCGGAAGATCAGGATGTGGTGATCAAAAAAATAGTTGCCGGTGACGGAAATGTTTCGATTTGGGACCAAAAGACCTATGCTTTAAAAACAAGACCGGTCTATAGTAATGACATCACTTATAATGTGTATTATTTGGTTTTAAGAGAAGGAACTGGAAGTGCGCCAACCAATACAGATCGAATTGTTTGTTCTTATACGGGGACTTTGTTGAGTAATAAGGTGTTTGATACTTCGAATAATTTCCAGAAAGATTTTAATTTGTTTCCATATGCACCTGAGAAGACAGTAATTGAAGGTTGGTCGGAGATTTTTCCAAAGTTTAAGACGGGTACTTCAAGCACAGATGGTAATGGAGTTATTACCTATAGTGGTTTTGGAGCAGGAGTTATGTTTTTGCCTTCAGGATTGGCTTATTACGAGAGAGTTAGTGACGCTATTCCGGCTTATACTCCTATCGTTTTTAGTGTTAAATTATACGATCTTCAAAGAATGGATAACGAGTCTAGTATTTCTCCGGCTACAGGCGACAGGACTATAGTAGGTGATGGTGTTCCTGATTATTTAGAGGATATTAATGGAGACGGCTATTTGTACGACTACAATATTAATAAAACAAAATACCCAAATCCACCGGCTGGATTAGTAGATGATACGGATGGTGATGGAATCTCTGATTTCCTTGATTTTGACGATGACGGAGACGGTTTTACAACCCGATTTGAGATTACAAAACCTGCAGGGGAAGTGGGTATCGTAAATGGTATTAATTATGGTGTAAGTAAATATTATCCTTGGGAGCCGCTTGTAGATAATCCGTTAACTCCTAATGTAGATGAAACGGAGCCAAGAGGTATTCCAAGAAGACCAACAGGAGCACTTGCAGATCCTAGTAAACCGGAATCGTATACCAATTCAAGAAAATACATAGAAGCGGATTATACAGATAAACCAAGATTAAAAATTCATTTGGATAAAACCTATCCTTATAAGCAGAATTAAATTTTAGTTTGCAGTAAATAAATGAAAACCTCGAAAGTGATTTCGAGGTTTTTTTGTGGTAACAGCTAGTGTTTTATGTGTTCAGGTTTGCAGATTAGCAGGGCTTAAAAATTTTGTTCCTTGCAGATTTGCTTTGCCAATTTGCTATCGCTCGGGTTGCAGTTTTTTTTATATGCGGAGAAAAAACTTGGCGTCTTGCGGGTATTCTACTTTGCCAAAGTTTCGGCTACTCTTTGCTCTGTGTTCTTTCTTCTTTCTTCGCAAGCCTGCGTACCAAAACAAAAAACCTCGAAAATTACTTTTCGAGGTTTTTTTATACGGTAAGAAAATTGAATTTATTTTCTTTTGATTACTCTTTCTACAGCTTCAACAATCGCTTGGTTGTTCAATTTGTATTTTTCCATTAGTTGTTCCGGAGTTCCAGATTCACCAAAACTATCGTTAACGGCTACAAATTCTTGCGGTGCAGGATTGTTTAAAGCTAATACTCTTGAAACGCTTTCTCCAAGACCTCCAAGAATGTTGTGCTCTTCTGCAGTTACCACACATTTTGTTTTGGCCAATGATTTTAGAATGGCTTCTTCGTCAAGTGGTTTAATAGTGTGGATGTTGATTACTTCAGCAGAGATTCCTTTTGCTTCAAGAGCTTCGGCAGCGATAAGAGCTTCCCAAACTAAGTGTCCTGTTGCAACAATGGTTACGTCAGTTCCTTCGTTTAATAAAATAGCTTTTCCAATTACGAAAGGCTCGTCAGCAGGTGTAAAGTTAGGCACAACCGGACGTCCAAAACGCAAGTAAGCAGGACCATGGTGGTCTGCCAATGCTAAAGTGGCTGCTTTAGTTTGGTTGTAATCGCAAGTATTGATTACAGTCATTCCCGGTAACATTTTCATTAATCCAATATCCTCAAGGATTTGGTGTGTTGCTCCGTCTTCACCTAGTGTTAAACCAGCGTGAGAAGCACAAATTTTTACATTTTTATCAGAGTAAGCAACTGATTGACGAATTTGATCGTAAACTCTTCCTGTAGAGAAGTTAGCGAATGTTCCTGTGAAAGGAATTTTTCCTCCAATTGTTAAACCTGCAGCAATACCAATCATATTTGCTTCAGCAATACCAATTTGGAAAAAACGCTCCGGGTGATTTTTTTTGAAATCATCAAATTTTAATGATCCAATTAAATCCGCACATAAGGCTACAACATTTTCGTTTTTTTGACCTAGTTCAGTCATTCCCGCTCCAAAACCCGAACGAGTATCTTTACTTCCTGTATTTGTATATTTTTTCATTTATTTTTTGCTATAGGCTGTAGGCTGTAGGCAATAGGCATAAAACTTATTGCTTAAGGCTTAAAGCATTTTTTAATAATCTGCTAAAGTTGAAGTGTTTTGAGCTAAAGCACTTGCCAACTGATCGTTGTTTGGTGCTTTACCATGCCATGCATGTGTGTGCATCATAAAATCAACTCCGTTACCCATTTCTGTATATAACAAAATACAAACTGGTTTTCCTTTTCCTGTTCTTGATTTAGCATCGTTTAAACCGGCAATAATAGCATCGATATTGTTTCCTTCTTTAATTTCAAGAACGTCCCAGTCAAAAGCTTCGAATTTAGCGCGAAGGCTTCCCATTGCTAAAACTTCGTCAGTTGTTCCGTCAATTTGCTTTCCGTTAAGATCGATAGTTGCAATAAGGTTGTCTACATTTTTAGCAGAAGCATACATGATAGCCTCCCAGTTTTGACCTTCTTGTAATTCACCATCTCCGTGTAAAGAATAAATCAAATGATTGTCGCCATTTAATTTTTTAGCCTGAGCCGCACCAAGAGCTACAGATAAACCTTGTCCTAATGAACCAGAAGCCATACGAATTCCAGGTAATCCTTCGTGAGTTGTTGGATGTCCTTGTAAACGGGAGTTTAGTAATCTAAAAGTGGCAAGTTCTGAAATAGGGAAATAACCGCTACGTGCTAGTACGCTATAAAAAACAGGAGAAATATGTCCGTTTGAAAGGAAGAAAATGTCCTCTCCAATTCCGTCCATATCAAAACCTTCTTTACGCTCCATAATGTTTTGGTACAGTGTTACCAAAAATTCAGTACAACCTAATGAACCACCTGGGTGACCTGAGTTGACAGCATGTACCATTCGAAGAATGTCTCTTCTTACTTGGATAGTTAAATCGCTTAATTGTTGTGTGTTAGGCTTCATTTTATGTGTAAAAGTTAAACTGGTGCAAAAGTAATTTTTATTTTGCGGGGAGACAAATGATTTTCTGGTTTAGTTTGTACTAAATGACGAAATTATTGCTCTTTTTGGTATCAGCATGGAGAAAAACAGAATTGTTTTGATTTTATAAAGCCAAAAAGAGGCAGGGCCATGGTTTCAAAGCCTGTTTTGTGTGTCATCAGGGTTTGTAAGAATTCAAAGAAAACAATTGACTAATTACCAAATTATCTCATTGTCTAATTATCTAATTAATCCAATCTCCCGCCAGGTGATTAATTGAATGTTATTTTCTTGTAGTTTTCTGCCACATTCTTCACTGGTAAAAAAGTCAAAGTCGATTTGACGCCAGGCCGAGCCGAAATTAGGGTGGTTCACGGTGATGCCCTGCATTTCAAAGTCGTCAAAAGCGGGATGCAGCAAGAATACATTTAAACCCGGGATCGCATTGTCTAAGGCTTTGATGTACGAATTTCTTAATTCTCCTTTTTCAAAGTCGCTAAAATATCCAATCAAAAGATTATCGGTCAAAAGCATATCTTCAAAATTGTATGCTTCGTCAGATAAACGAATGGATTCAACAAATTGCTGGTTGATGAAAACCGGCAGTTTGTATTGTCGGCCGAGTTCTTTGTAGATTTCTAAAATCTCCGGAGTTACACCAATGCTGCACATGTGCGAGTCCAGGTGGGTAGGTTGTATTCCGAATTGCAATGCTCTTTCGATTTGAGCCGTAAGTTCTTTTTTGATTTCTGATGGTTTTGCATGATTTTTAAAATCAGCTCTGGATTTATAGAAATGACCGTTTGCATCGGTTAAACTAGGAACTTCTGAAAGCGGAAGTACCGGACCAAATTTGTAATTTTCCCACTCACAGGTAAGCGTGAGATGTACACCACAGTCATATTGCGGATTGTTTTTGGCGAAGTTCGCCATTTCGAAAAACCACGGACAGGGTGTCATGATGCTATAGGAGTTTACGAAGCCGTTTTGGAGTGTTTGTATCGTGGCCTGATTTTCAGAATGTGATAAACCCGCATCGTCGGCATGAATGATTAACAGTTTGGTGTTTTCAGGATATCCAAGTTTTTGAGCTAAATTCATTTGTTTGTTTTATTTTTTCGTCACACAAATTCGCAGTTTTTTTGGCCTGCGGTTTTTACCAAATTTAAGTTTTTTTACTGAATCGTTATGTTTTTTTGTGCTGTGAATGGAACTAGATTAGTTGTAAGTCTCAAATTCCAAATTCCAAATTCCAAATTCCAAATTCCAAATTCCAAGTTTCAGGTTTCAGGTTTCAAGTTCGGGTGTAAAGAGTAAGCATCGGCCCTACATTCATTATCAAATTGACTAATTGTCTAATTACCTAATTAACTACTTAGAATTTCCTGAAATTAGCCTATCTTTGCCGACTGAAAAAAGAAACAGATGAAGTTTGATTTATTACAAAAAGATCCGCAATCTAAAGCGAGAGCGGGAAGTATTACTACAGATCACGGCGTAATCGAAACGCCTATTTTTATGCCTGTTGGTACAGTGGCTTCTGTTAAAGGGGTACACCAGCGCGAACTTAAAGAGGATATCAATCCGGATATTATTCTTGGAAATACCTACCATTTGTATTTACGTCCGCAGACTGAAATTCTTGAAAAAGCAGGCGGATTGCATAAATTTATGAATTGGGATCGTAATATTTTGACTGATTCAGGTGGATATCAGGTATATTCACTTTCTAATAACAGAAAAATTAAAGAAGAAGGCGTAAAGTTTAAATCACATATTGATGGTTCGTATCACTTTTTTTCACCGGAAAGTGTAATGGAAATCCAGCGTACCATTGGAGCCGATATCATTATGGCTTTTGATGAATGTACACCTTACCCATGTGATTACAGATATGCACAACGTTCGATGCACATGACACACCGTTGGTTAGATCGTTGTATCAACCATTTGGACAAAGTGCCTTATAAATATGGATACGAGCAGACCTTTTTTCCAATTGTTCAGGGTAGTACTTATAAAGATTTGCGTCGTCAGTCGGCAGAGTATATTGCAAATGCAGGACAACAAGGAAATGCTATTGGAGGTTTGTCTGTAGGAGAGCCTGCAGAAGAAATGTACGCCATGACCGAAGTGGTTTGTGAAATTTTACCTGAAGATAAACCGCGTTATTTAATGGGAGTTGGAACTCCGATTAATATCTTGGAAAATATTGCTTTGGGAATTGATATGTTTGATTGTGTGATGCCAACCCGTAATGCCAGAAATGGTATGTTGTTTACAGCAAACGGAACCATCAACATCAAAAATAAAAAATGGGAAGCTGATTTTTCACCAATTGATGAAATGGGGCATACTTTTGTGGATACCGAGTATACAAAAGCCTATTTGCGTCACCTGTTTGCCGCTAATGAATATTTAGGAAAACAAATTGCAACGATTCATAACCTTGGTTTTTATATGTGGTTGGTTCGTGAAGCAAGAAAGCATATCTTAGCTGGCGATTTTAGACCATGGAAAGAAATGATGGTTAAAAATATGAGTCAAAGACTATAAAAAAAGTTGATTTGTTTAATCGTTTATTCGGTTAAACGGTTAAGCAAATAATCGATTAAACTTTGCTATGTTAACGATAATAGATAAGTATATTTTAAAAAGATATTTAGCCACATTTTCGGTGATGATCTTGTTATTTATTCCGATTGGGATTGTGATTGACGTCTCTGAAAAGGTGAATAAGATGTTGGAAAATAAAATTCCGTTTACCGCAATTGCGATCTATTATTACAATTTTACGGTATATTTTGCGAATTCTCTGTTTCCGATATTTTTGTTTTTGTCGGTAATTTGGTTTACTTCAAAACTGGCCAATAATACAGAGATTATTGCAGTGTTAAGTTCCGGAATTTCGTTTTCACGTTTCTTAAGACCTTATATTATTGGTGCTTCGATCGTTTCGATTTTTGTGCTTTTAATGGGGTTTTTTATTGTTCCTGCCGCCAGCGAAGGGTTCAATAACTTTAGATATACGTATTTAAAGGGGAATGGAAAAGTAGAAATGCTGGGTAATAATACAAACGTATACCGACAAATTAACGACAACGATTTTATTTTTGTCAATAGCTTTAATGAAGAGTCTAAGACGGCTTTTAATTTTACGTTAGAGCATTTTGAGGGTGAAAAGTTAACGTATAAAATTACCGCCAGCCGTATCAAATGGGATCCTAAAACAAAGACCTATAATTTGTACGATTATACCAAAAGAACGTTAGGAGAATTAAATGATCAGGTCGAAAAAATTCCGGAAAAAAGAGTGGCTTTCAAATTTGAGCTGGCCGATTTAACTCCGGTAGTTTATATTGCAGAGACTCTTCCATTGGGCAAACTGATTGATTTTATTGAGAAAGAGCGTAAAAGAGGTTCGGGAAATATCAATACCTATTTAGTTGTACTG
Source organism: Flavobacterium sp. T12S277 (assembly GCF_048514875.1). Lineage (NCBI taxonomy): Bacteria > Pseudomonadati > Bacteroidota > Flavobacteriia > Flavobacteriales > Flavobacteriaceae > Flavobacterium > Flavobacterium sp. T12S277. Next base: position 177,267 of record NZ_JBLYEG010000012.1, read on the forward strand.
TATAAAAAATACAGTGTACCCGTTTCTGCTTTTATCCTTACGATTATTGCTGTGGCAGTTTCGGCAATGAAACGTCGCGGTGGTATGGGAACCAATTTGGCAATCGGAATTGCAATAGCCTTCGCCTTTGTGTTTTTTGATAAAATATTTGGAACACTTGCCGAAAAATCTACCTTCTCACCTTTATTTGCTGTTTGGTTTCCGAATATTGTTTTTGGAATTTTAGCGATTTACCTACTACGTAATGCGAAACGATAATTTAAAAAGTTATTTAAATCTTCATTTAATTGTTTTTATCTGGGGTTTTACGGCCATTCTTGGTGCTTTGATAACCATTGATGCCGAAAATTTGGTTTGGTTCAGAATGCTTCTTGCAGGAGTTTTTCTGGCCGCTTTTATTGTATACAAGAAACAATCTTTTATCATCTCGGCTACCTCTTTCGCAAAGCTTATTTTTGTCGGACTGCTGATTGCGCTTCATTGGATTTTCTTTTTTAGAGCCATTCATGTATCCAATGTTTCCATAACCCTCTCGATATTTTCGTTAGGAGCATTTTTTGCTTCGCTGTTAGAACCGCTTTTCTACGGAAGAAAGATTTTATTCTACGAGGTTTTCTTCGGATTGATTATTATCGCCGGTTTAGCACTGATTATGAAGGTAGAGGTGAAGTACCTGCACGGCATGTATTATGCATTGGCAGCTATCATACTGGGAGTTTTGTTTACGTTAATGAACGGAAAATTAATCACAGAACACGACCCTTCGGTAATTACCTTTTATGAGTTTGCTGCGGGAGTTTTCTTTATTTCAATTTATTTTTTAGTACAGGGAAAATTCAATGCTGACTTTTTTACCATGTCCCTAAACAACTGGGGTTTGTTGCTTCTTTTGGCTTCGGTTTGTACGGCATATGCCTTTACAGCTTCGGTGAAAGTGATGCAGAAATTAACCCCCTATACGGTGATGTTAACGACTAATTTAGAGCCGGTTTACGGAATTGTACTAGCCTATTTTATCCTTGGCGGAAAAGAAAAAATGAGCACAGAATTTTATATTGGCGCCCTGATAATCGTAATTACAGTTATCCTAAATGGCGTTTTTAAACATTATAAAAACAAGAAGGAAGTGTAATAATTTCCTTATTTTTAAATTACATTTTTATATTTTAAATACGATTTAATTCAACCAATGATATAATATTTTTATATTTGCGGTTCGATTTACAAACAAAATTCAAAAATCCATGGAATATTTAGATTTTGAGCTTCCAATAAAAGAACTTGAAGAACAGTTAGAAAAGTGTGTTATAATTGGAAAAGAATCTGATGTTGATGTAACACCAACCTGCAAGGAAATCAACAAGAAATTAGAACAAACTAAGAAAGAAATATACAAAAATCTTACAGCCTGGCAACGTGTTCAGCTGTCAAGACATCCAAATAGACCTTACACTTTAGATTATATCAAAGCAATTTGCGGAGATACTTTTTTAGAACTTCATGGAGACAGAAGCTTTAAAGACGATAAAGCGATGGTGGGCGGATTAGGAAAAATAAACGGTCAATCGTTTATGATCGTAGGTCAGCAAAAAGGTTTTAATACCAAAACACGTCAGTACCGTAATTTTGGTATGGCGAATCCTGAAGGATACCGTAAAGCTTTGCGTTTGATGAAAATGGCAGAGAAGTTCGGAATTCCGGTTTTAACTTTAGTAGATACTCCGGGAGCATACCCAGGACTTGAAGCTGAAGAAAGAGGACAGGGAGAGGCAATCGCGAGAAACATTTTTGAAATGGTTCGTTTGCAAGTACCTATCATCACCATTATTGTAGGTGAGGGAGCTTCGGGAGGAGCATTAGGAATTGGTGTTGGAGACAAAGTATACATGTTAGAAAATACCTGGTATTCTGTAATTTCTCCGGAATCTTGTTCTTCAATTTTATGGAAAAGCTGGGAGTACAAAGAACGTGCTGCCGATGCTTTAAAATTGACTTCATCGGATATGAAAAAACAAAAATTAGTGGATGATGTAATCCCGGAACCATTAGGCGGAGCACACTACGACCGCGAAACTACTTTTAAAACAGTAGCCGAGTACATCACTAAAGGATATAATGAATTGAAAGACTTATCAACACATGATCTGATTGCCCAAAGAATGGACAAATACAGTAAGATGGGGGAGTATAAAGAGTAAATTCTTACAAAACGAATTAGAATCCGAAGCCTTACAGTTTCGGATTTTTTTTTGGTTATGAACAAAAAAACATATTTATAAACAATTAATAGTTATAACTCGATAGTAATTTTTTTTTAAATTTTGCTACTTTCGCTATATGGAAAATTTCAAGAATGTAAATCCTGTAAAGGTAGATAAAACCACAATTATTAGCTTAGAAAAAGGGAAGCTTCCTCCGCAGGTGCTTGAATTAGAAGAAGCTGTTCTTGGGGCGATGATGATTGATAAAAAGGGGGTTGATGATGTAATTGATATTTTGCAGGCTGATGCTTTTTATAAAGATGCACATAAATTTATTTTTGAAGCGATCGTGCAGCTTTTTACTGAAACACAGCCAATCGATTTGTTGACCGTTTCTTCTCAGTTGAAGAAGAATGGAAAACTGGAATTAGCAGGAGGAGATTTTTATTTAATTCAGCTGACTCAAAAAATTGCCTCTTCGGCGCATATCGAATTTCACTCTCGTATTATTCTTCAGAAATTCATTCAGAGAAGTTTGATCCGAATTTCGTCTGAAATCATCGAAGCGTCTTACGATGAAACAGCCGATGTATTTGATTTGCTGGATCAGGCCGAATCGAAATTATATGAAGTAACGCAGGGAAATATCAAGCGTAGTTCGGAAACAGCCCAGAGTTTAGTACTTCAGGCTAAAAAGAAAATTGAAGAGATTGCCAAAAAGGAAGGATTAAGTGGTGTTGAAACCGGTTTTCATAATCTGGATAAACTGACTTCGGGATGGCAGCCTAGTGATTTAATTATTATCGCGGCGAGACCTGCGATGGGAAAAACGGCCTTCGTACTTTCAATGGCGAGAAATATTGCCATTCAGTATGGACATGGGGTGGCTTTGTTCTCTCTGGAGATGGCATCCGTTCAGTTGATTACGAGGCTTATTTCCTCAGAAACAGGATTGTCATCAGAAAAACTTCGTACCGGTAAATTAGAACCTCACGAATGGGAAATGTTGAGTACCAAAGTAAAAGATTTGGAAAAAGCACCTTTGTTTATTGATGATACACCTTCGCTTTCTATTTTTGACTTAAGAGCAAAATGCCGTCGTTTGGCTTCGCAACACGGAATTAAAATTATCATTATTGACTATTTGCAGTTGATGACTGCCGGAGGAAATAATAAAGGAGGAGGAAATCGTGAGCAGGAAATCTCTACTATTTCCCGAAACTTAAAGGCTCTCGCAAAAGAGTTAAATGTACCGGTAATTGCACTTTCACAGCTATCGCGTGCGGTAGAGACCCGTGGATCAAGTAAACGTCCACTTCTTTCGGATCTTCGTGAATCGGGGGCGATTGAGCAGGATGCTGATATTGTTTCGTTTTTGTACCGTCCGGAATACTATAAAATTGAGGAATGGGATGATGACGAGGCTTCGCCTACTGCAGGTCAGGCGGAGATTATGATCGCGAAACACCGTAATGGTGGTATTGAAAACATCCGATTGAAATTCTTAGGACACCTTGGAAAGTTTGACAACCTTGATGATTTTTCAGGAGGTTACGATGATTTACCATCCAAAATGAATCATGACGATAGTCCTTTTATAACCAAAAGCCTGCCTTCGGCCAATGAAGCTTTTGGCAGTAACTTAAACGACGACGAAGACGACAGCGATGTCCCATTTTAATAAAACAATTTAGCCTCATTTTGAGGCTTTTTTTATGCTTAAATATTAATACTTTTCCTAGAAAATTCTGTAGTTTAGCCAAACAATTGCGCAAAGCAGTTCTAAATTAAATTTTAACCCAAAAACAAATTTAAATTATGTCAGAAGAAAAAAAGTTAGGATCAGTTGAAGTCAGTTTAGCTGTTGGTCAGGAATGGGCCCGGAAATTTCGAAAGGCCAAAATAGATGGCAGAGAAAAAGTGGATGCTTACCTCATCCCGATCGAAAGCCTGAAACTGGTAATGGACCAGGATATTGATGCCGTACGTGCTTACGTAGGGATCAATAATGCCGGAGAGCAAAACTTAATGCTTGTTGGTACAAAAAAAGACCCAAAAACAGGTATTTATGTTGATGTTTTCAAACAACAGCAATCCTTAACCGGTGCAAGAACTGCAGGGGAAGGTGAAGGAGAAGATGTTCTTTACGATGCATCTCGTCCGTGTCCGCCATACACCGATCCAAATAGTCCAATGAACCAATAATTAATGGATAATTTTCTAATATTTTCAGGTTATTTCGTCCTCTTACTGAACCTGATTTTATATACATATAGCTTTTCCCTCCGGGGAAAAGCTAATGTTTTCTTAACCGCTTATGTGGTGTTTTTGTTTGTTAATCAATTCACTATGGAGCTGCTGTATCGTTTTCAAATTGAAAATTTGTTCCTTGTAAATGTCTATTTTATAGGGCAAATGGTTTTATTAGGACTGTTTTATAAATCGATTTTAGGAATTAAAAGGCAAAAAGTATTTGTAAACTGGAGCCTGGCCTTGATGTTATTGATTCTGGTGGTTCAGTGTTTAATCAAGCCCGATCAATTTTTTAAATTTAACTTGTTTGTCATTACAGCAACTTCTTTATTAAGTGTTGTGTATGCTTTATTGCATTTCTATAATATGTTAACGGACGACAGACAGTATTATTATTTTACTGTTGGATTATCGTCTTATTTACTGGTAAGTACTGTCCTTTTTATAGTAGGCAACCTTACCCTCGGATTAAGCGATGACCTGAAATATTTTACATGGAGACTCAATGCTTTCTTCGTATTGTTATATTATCTTTTTATTTTATATGAGTGGAAAGTAAGTTTTAACCCGAAAAAGAAAATAAATAACGAGCTATGAGTGGAATCCCGGTTTACGAAAAAGAGATAGTGGCTATCATTCTCTACACATCATGTTTTTTTATGGTTGTAGCCTTTTTTTTAATTGCGTTTTTTTATTTTTCCAGAAAGAAAATTATTCAGAAAGAAGTAGAAAAAAGAGATCTGGAAATTCAATACCGTAAAGAACAAGTACATGCCGTTATTGTGACTCAGGAAGAAGAACGAAAGCGAATTGCACAGGATTTACATGACGATATCAGTTCTAAACTGAATATTGTATCCTTAAATTCACACATACTCTCATCTCCAAACTTAACCGAAGCAGAAATCAGTGAGATTACGGGGACTATTATAAGTCTTACCGCAAAAGCACTCGAGAACTCCCGAAAAATTGCACATAACTTATTACCCCCTGTTTTTGAAAAATTTGGTCTGAATGCCGGTGTCCGCGAACTTTGTGATGAGTTTGAAAGCAGCAAGAAAGTAAAAGTACATTACCACAATGAAATTGAATTTGATCCTAAAGATATTGATCGTCATTTGCATGTCTTCCGAATTTTGCAGGAACTAATGAACAATTCTTTGCGTCACGGAAAAGCAACTGAAATTTGGGTTGATTTTAAGATGGAAGATGAAATTCAGACCTGTTATTATAAAGATAACGGAATTGGTTTTGATACCGAGAATTCCGAAAATCAGAAAGGATTAGGGATGAAAAACATCGATAGCCGTATTTCATTTTTGAAGGGAAATATCGAAATTCATTCGGAAATTGACAAGGGTATTAGCGTAGTTTTTACTTTTTAGGTTAAAATATGGTAATAAATAGGGTTTTTACTTAAGATATTGCGGTTGTAGTACTTTTTTTCGCTCCATATTTTGTAATTTCGGCTTACCAAACGACCAAAAACAAAAATCAAATGAGTGCCGCTATTAAAATTGCTTTAGTCGATGACGAAGTTTTATTCCGTAAAGGAATTTCTTTTTTATTGCAAAGAGAGGATAATATCGATATTATCTTTGAGGCATCTAATGGAGAAGAACTTCTGACGAACTTAAATAACAGTGTCATTAAACCTGACATTATTATTATGGATTTGAAGATGCCAATTTTGAATGGTGTCGAGGCTACAAAAATTATCCGGAAGTCATTTCCAGAAATTAAAATTATCGCGCTGACCAGTTATGATACCAAATCATTTATTGCCAATATGATTCAGGTAGGAGCAGTGGCTTATTTAATCAAAAATACCACTCCAAAAGATTTAATTCATACCATCAATCAGGTTGCCAAAAAAGGGTTTTACTATAACGAAAGCGTTCTGCAAACCATTCAGGAAACCATTATCTCCAGCAAGACCTCAAAAGGAAATTTGGAAACAGGTTTTCTTTCACAGCGTGAAATAGAGATTCTTCAGTTGATCTGCCAGCAGAAAACAACTTCAGAAATCGCTGATCATCTTTATTTGAGTCCCAGAACCGTAGAAGGGCACCGCAACAACTTACTCCTTAAAACTGAATCTAAGAATATTGCCGGTTTAGTAGTCTATGCGATTCAGAATGAAATTGCCGTTTTAACACTATAAATTGATTAGCTTGTTAAATAATGTATTGACAGTGCATAATACAAAACTATAATTAACACTAGCACAACAATTCCTATTTTTTGTATCATATTCAATCCCTTTGGTTGTTTATTACCATCATTAAGCTTCATGCCTTTTTCTTTTTCATTGATTATTTTGACGACCGGGGGGAGAGCAAATGTAAGAATAATGTACTTCTGTGAAATAGGTGTTTCTACGTGATTTTACACAACATGCATAATATTTTTGCAAGTATTTTTTAACATTTGGATACTTATAAAACCGAAACAACTGTTGTGTTTTTCAAAGGTTCCTTTATATCTTTACTAAAATAAAATTCTAATGAAGAAGTGCTTACTTTATAGTTTCATATTGCTACTTTCATTTACGGCAAAGGCCTCGTTTATCTTACTTCCGATGGACGAAACCACACAACAGAATCATCTGAAAGCATACGGAATTACCTATTGGTGTTTAAGCAGAGACTATAAAGCGAGTTGGCTCTTAAATTATCGCGGAGGCTCATTTTTGCTTCCGGATGCCGACGAAATTCGCAAAGAATGTAAGATCAGAGGCGTGAGTTTTGAAATACTTTCGGATGCTGAAGAAGCTTCTATACTCAATGATATTTCGAGCCCGTCACAAAATATGGAATCGGTTATTTTAGAAAAAGCTCCTAAAATTGCCGTGTACACGCCCAAAGGGAAACAGCCTTGGGATGATGCGGTAACCTTAGTTTTAACCTATGCCGAAATTCCCTTTACACCCATTTATGATGAAGAAGTTTTAAGCGATCAGCTGCTTCTTTACGATTGGCTGCATTTGCACCACGAAGATTTTACCGGACAATATGGTAAGTTTTACTCTGCTTATAAAAACACACCCTGGTACATAGAGCAAAAAAAGGATGCCGAAGCTTTGGCAGCAAAATTAGGCTATCCTAAAGTTTCTCAGGAAAAAGGAGCGGTTGCAAAAAAAATCAGAGACTTTGTAATTGGAGGTGGATTCATGTTTGCAATGTGTTCTGCCACGGATAGTTTTGACATTGCACTTTCGGCAGATGGAGTAGATATTTGCGAAGCTATGTTTGATGGTGATGCCAGCGAATCCAATTACCAATCAAAATTAAACTACGGAAATTCGTTTGCCTTTAAAGATTTTACATTAGAACGAAGACCGGAGGTGTATGAATTCTCAGATATTGATATGACGTCAAAACGTAAAATTCCTATGGAGAAAGATTATTTTTCTCTAATGGAGTTTTCTGCAAAATGGGACCCGATTCCGAGTATGTTATGCCAGAATCATACCCAGTTAGTAAAAGGGTTTATGGGACAAACCACTTCATTTGATACCGATTTGATAAAATCAAATGTGTTGATAATGGGGACTTGCGAGCTAAATGGAGAATCAAGATACATTCATGGCGAAAAAGGAAAAGGAATGTTTACTTTTTTTGGAGGCCATGATCCCGAAGATTTTCAACATCAGGTTGGAGATCCTCCTACTGTTTTAGATTTACATCCTAATTCGCCGGGCTATCGTTTGATTTTAAACAATGTTTTATTTCCTGCGGCAAGAAAGAAAAAGCTAAAAACCTAGTTTAATTCAGTGAAAACTCAATCCAGATTGGAATGTGATCGGATATTTTACGGGCTTCCTGTAGCGAATTGAATTTTTTGTAAAACGAAACAATACCTGAATTGATATAGGTTAGCGAGTTTTTGCGGTAAAAAATATTATCAAATTCTGATGCCAGACAAACTGTCTCTTTGCATTTTTGTTTTAGAGTTGTTTTTTGATTCTGCAAACTAGAATTGTACCCCATTTTTTTCAAGGGCGTAAACACAGAATGAGATTGCGGGCAATTGAAATCGCCAATAAACACCAGATTTAAATTAGAATATTCTTCCGGAAGGTGTTTAAAATACTTGATTTCGGTTTCAGGTTGCTTCGATTTAGTAATCGCATGAAAATTAACCAATGTAACCATCTTTTTATTGATTTCAAAAGTTCCAAAATAAGGTTCGCGATCAATTTCTAAATGGTATTTTTTTTCCAGCCAGGCATTTCCTTTCAGTTTTACTTTGCTGGTTTTCCAGATAAAAGCATAACGTTCTGTTTTATAACTCGTCCCGCTTGTTGGATTGCTTATCGTATAATCCCACTTTGTTCCTTTATTGTTTAAAATGGCAGCTAGTTTTGCAACAGCCTGTGAACCGCCATATCCTGCCACGACTTCCTGAATGGCAATAATATCATAAGCAAGAACAGTGTTTGCAATGAAATTTAATTCGGATTCAGATTTAGATTTTCCTAAGTTCTCTATATTCCAGGATAGGATTTTAGTTTGTGAGTAGGTGAGAACCGAAAAAAGGAGGAGGGTAAAACTTAAGATAGATTTCATGCTGTATTTAAATATTCAAATATAAGCATTTCAAATTCCGACTATGGAGTGGGGAAATACTATTTTTAATTTCAATGAGAATCGTTCTTTGACAGATTCTCATTGAAATTTTTAGTATCAGTACGTTTGAGTTTAATGTTTTTTATACCTGTTTTTTAGAGCAGTACCAATTATTATGATTTGCAAAACAAGTAGTGCGGGTATAAAAATAATTTTCCAGTCTACTTCCAGCCATCCTGTTTTTTCAGAAACGAAAGCAAAACTTAAGGACAAAAAAAGACAAAGTAACATTGTTTTCATTATGATTCTGTTTTTGGTTGTATTAATCTTCGAAACAAAAACCTGCAGAAAATTTCTTTTAAAACTATTTTTGTGTTTGATTTTCATTAGTTGACTAATAGATTCATACAAAAATAGAAGTATTAAAAACCATTTCCTTACGGGAAACCGTAAAAGCAATTAAAATTTAAATCAACCCAAAGTCTTTTGCAATGGCAATTAAGTGCACATTGTTGTTGGCTTTAAAGTAAATTTTCAATTTATTGATGCGTTTTTCAATACTGCTGGTACCGTTTGGAGTAATAGAAGTAGCCTTAAATTCGTTTGATATATTTTCTAAAATGTAACCTTGCGCCAGGAGTTTTAAGATCGAAATGTCATAAGATTCGATTTCAAACAGTACTTTTTCGTTAAAATTGAAAGACAAATCGGAAGAAAGTATTCTTTCTTCATTTCTAAAAGTACCTTCAATGGCTTTTCTTAATTCGGCAATACTATTTCGTCCTTTCGATACATAAGCACTAATCCCTAAATCAAAAAAAAGCGATTTGATGCGATAGGACTTGTCTTCAATCGAGAAAACTATTTTTTTTAATCCGGGCTGAACCTCGTTTGCCGCTTCAATCAGCTCTTCACCTCCATTCAGGCTAATTTTGCGGTGGTCTTTTTTGAACGATAAATCAGTGATTAACAAATCGTAGGGTTCGTTATCTTTTAGGGCCTTTTTTATTTTAATTAATCCGTCATCACAATATTTGACATGATCGATTGTGGGAACCTGTAGTTCTTCAAGTGCTTGAATTACGGCAATACTTATACTGTCTAAATCTTCGGCAACTAAAACTTTTTTGAACATATTACTTTGTTTATTTGGGGAAATTGAAACTTAATTTAAAACCTGTTTTAGAATTGGAGTCAAAAATAATATTTCCATTTATGGTTTTAATACGGCTTTCCACATTTTGTAGTCCATTTTTTAAAATTAATGATCTGTTATAGGCTCCGACCCCGTTATCGCTGTAATTAATCGTTATTTTTTTTTCAATATCTTTAAAATTCAGGCTCACTAAGGTCGCCTGGCTGTGCTTTTTCATGTTTCCAAATAGCTCCTGAAGGATTCTGTAAAGTATAATCTTCTTACCTTTTTCTATTTCATTCCAGGAAATCTGATCGAAACCATTCAGAATAATATTTAAATCGGCTGTTTTAAAACCGGAAATCATTTCTTTTAAAACTGTGCTGTAATTTTCATCGGTTACAATCGAGCTGTTTTCTTTAGAGATATTCCGGGCTTTAGCATAAATAGCATTGAGGCTGTTTAAAAGCTGGTCTTTGTTTTCTTCCTGTTTTAAATCGGTATGTGCTGAAAATTTTAAGGTTTGATAAACATCTTGTGCTAATTCATCGTGAAGTTTTTTAGAGATTCGGATTTCACTTTGAAGAATAGCATCGTTTTTTTCTTTTCTGCTTTTAGAAAGTAGATGAACAAATACCAATAAACTGATCATTGTAGTTGAAAACATAACAATGTAGGAAACAATATTTCGTTTTTTCTGCCTTTCTAACTGTAATTCATTCTCGGCTTTTTGGGCTTTAAGCTGAAAGTTTTCTTCTTTATTCTGATTGGAACTGTATTTTATGGTTGAAAATTGATTCTTGGATTTTCTTCGGGCAATCGTTAGGCTGTCTATTATTTTGATATAGGACAAAGCGTATTTTTTTAATTCTTTTCCTTCCGATTTTGTAATTAAAGACGACAATGAGTTGGCCTTGAAGGTAGCCGAATTTGCTTTGCAGGCCGACTGGTACTCCTTTTCCGCGTACAGTTTTGACAGCGCAGGATTTGTTTTAGAATAATACAAGGCAAGATTATTATAAGAGCTCACCAATTCATAGTCTTCGTTCAGCTTAAGTTTTATGGCCGAGCTTTTTTTAAGACAGTCCAAGGCCCGTGGATCTCCAACTTCATAGTAACAGTATCCCAGATTTTCCAATAAAATGGCATAGGCATTTGCTGTTTTTATCGAGTCCGTTTCATGTTTGATTTTCCTTTTGGCTAAAGGCTCGAGTATATCAATGACTTTTTTGTATTTCTTTTGATTGAGATAAATGTTGGATATATCACATAAAATTACCGCCTTTTTATAGGGAGAAGTAGCTAGTTTTAATGCTTTTTTATGATAGAATAAGGCGTTATCATCGTCATAGGTAAAATAGTAATTGTAGGCCAAGAGCGTATAAGTGTTGTACGTAAACTTGGGCTTACTTGTTTTTTTAAGATGCGGCAAAACCATTGCAATGGATTCTTCGCATGCAATATAGTTACTCATATTTTGTTGCAGATTGGCAATAGACAAATAGGAGTAAACATAGTCATCGGCATAATGGTCTATCGGTTTGCAAAGCTGAGTGGCTTTTTTATAATAAAAATAAGAATCGGCATAAGCTCCTTTGTCGAATAGTTTATCGCCCTGATCAATATTTTTTTTAATGGCGGCAGTTCTTTCTTTATTTTCGATTCGTATTTTCTTCGTTTCGGTTTTTCGAAATGGATATGAAAAGGCCACAGCGACTAATCCCAGGAGCAGCAATACGAAAACAGATCGTAAGAAGATTTTATTTTTTAGGAAAGAAGAGATTTTCATTATCGCAATGGGAATTTTAGGACCACTTTAAAACCTTTTTCTGTTGCCGAATCAATATGAATTTCTCCTTTTATAGCCAAAATTCTGCTCTCTACATTATAAAGGCCATTTTTAAACTGGATCGTATTAAGATCAATTCCTTTTCCGTTGTCAGTATAGCTAATCATTACCGTTTTGTCTGTTTTTTTAAAATTGATTGTAACAAGAGTGGCTGCGCTGTGTTTGTTCATATTTACCAATAATTCCTGTACTATTCTGTAAACGGTGGTCTTTTTGGTTTTTTGAATTTCGTCCCAGTCGATCGTTTCTATGTCATTTAATAAAACATTGGTGCTAGGAGTATTGAATCCTGCGATCATTTTTTTTAAATTAAGAACATAATTCTCTGAAGTTATCGTTGGGTTGTTCTCTTTAGAGATGTCCTGCGTTCGCGAATATATCGCTTCCAGATTATTCAATAATTGTTCTTTATTCTCTGCTATAGAAAGATTTTTGTTTTCGGCAAAAGCCATGGTGTGGTAAATGTCATTGGCCAGTTCGTCGTGTAGTTTTTTGGCAATGCGTGTTTCGCTTTGATAAGAAGCTTTTATTTTGTCTTTATTTCCTTTTGAAGTCAGATAAAAATAGAGCACTGTAACTAAACTCAAACAAAAAGCAATAATAATATACGAGATGATATTTCTGTTGCGTTGTCTTTCCAGCTGTGTTTCGTTTTCTACCTTATGGGTTTTGAGTCTTAAATTTTCATTCTTTTCTTTTTTGGAGTCGTATTTGATTTTGGCATATTGATTTTTGGCTTTTTGTCTCGCTTCAAAAACACTGTCAATCAGATTCACGTAAATAATAGAGTATTTTTTTAATTCCCGATCAGAGCTGTTTTTGATGATAAGTTTTAGTGTTGACAGACGTTCGTCAATAATATTGATACGACTGAATTTCTCATAGCTCAAAAGCATATATTTTTTGGCTAGTACAGGATTACTTTCTTCATAAAACTTAGCAAAATGCTGATAGCTTTTTCCTAAGTCAAAAGAATTATTTTGCTTTTGTCTTATCGAGAGGCTTTTTTTGAAATAGGATAAGGCCTCCTCTAAGTCATTTATTTTAAAATAACAAAAGCCAATATTGTCTAATGCTTTTCCCTGAAATTCGTCATTGTCTGCAACTTCCTTCTTCGTTACTAAAGACAGAAAAATCTGGAGCGCCTCATAGTACTTTTTTTCCTCCATTAAGATCACTGCGATGTTGTTTTTGGCCGCTAGCTTTCTCCACTCTTCTGTTTTTAACCGCAAGGCTTTCTGATTGTACATCAGAGCATTTTTATAGTCGTAGGTGTTTAAGTAATTGATGCTTAAAATAACGTACGTACTCCATATTTGCGATTGTTTCTTTACATGTTTGAGATGGGGTAGTCCTTCTTTGATCGTATTCTCGCTGCCCGCATAATCGGCATGATCTTGCTGGATCTCTGCCATGCGGTTGATAGAATTAATGTAGTTCTCGGAATCTGTTACAGGGTCACAGAGAAATTTTAATTTGTTGTAGTAAAAAAATGCGCTGTCAAATTCTTTGCGTTCATAAAAGCGATTGGCAGTAACGATCGTTTGGTTAACTTCAGCTTTTGTATTTTTTGATTTCGGGTTATTCGAAGTCTTTTTCTGACAGGAAAAAAGAAATAAAAAAGTAAAGATAATATAAAGGAAAGTCCGCATTCTGTAAGGTATCATGAGCCAAAAGTAAAGAATTATAGTTCTTAAAAAAGCGTATAAATACCTGTTTTTATTTAATTTTTATTTTTTATTTTGGGAGGTTATTTTAAGAAAAAACAGACAAGGCTTTGATAAAATAAAGCTTTGTCTGTATTAGTGGGTTAATTTCTTTGGGAATTGATTAAGAAACTCTCAATCCCGTAGTTATAGCGATTCTGTTCCAGGAGTTAATCGTAATGATTGCCAGAATAATTTCGGCCAGATATTGATCATCAAATAAACTTGCGGCATTTTGATAAGTCGCATCCGAAACGTGATGGCTAATGAGTGTCACTTCTTCCGTTAGGGCTAAAATGGCTTTTTCTTCCTCCGTATAAATATCAGTATCACGCCAGGCGCTTAACAGGTAAATGCGTTGTTCAGAGATACCGTGTTTGCGTGCGTCAACGGTATGCATGTTAATGCAATGTGCACATCCGTTTATTTGCGAAGCACGAATTTTAATCAACTCTTTGTGTACAGGCGTGAGTGAAGTAGTCGAAATGTATTTTTCTAAGTTAAGTAATGCTTGGTAAGCCTGAGGAGCTGCTGTTGGGATAGGGATTCTTGGTTTCATTTGAAGTGTTTTTAAAAGTTTGATACAAAGATCATGGATATCTGCTTTGAAAAACTTGAACTACTTCAAGAAAAGTATTGAGTTGCTGAGATTCTAAGGTTCTGAGTTCGCTAACGATGTATATAAAAGTACAGGATTTGTTTTTTTGATACTCTAAAAACCAAAAGAAGCTTAGTGCCTTAGTATCTTAGTACCTGAGAACCTTAGTTGCTTATAATTAAACTTTTCCTGCTCTGATTTTGCTCATAAACTCAGCTGAAAAATCAAGGTAGGAGGCAAGCATGTATTGCGGAACGCGCTGAACAAACTCCGGATTCAGATCATTAAAGTGATGGTATCTTTCTTCTGCCGACATGGTGAACAGGAATTTAATGCGCATTTGTGCTGCTCCAAAAGACTTCTGTGAAACAATACGAAAGTAGCGTTCCAATTTCGGAATTTGGATGAGTATGGATTCCAGTACAGATTTTTCTAAGGCAATAACCTCAGAATTCTCTACAGCCTGAATATAAAAATGGGATGGAACATGGTTGTGATAGCTCAGATAATCTGTAATCCACCAGCTTTCAATTCCAAATTGAAGGGTTTGTTCTGTGCCTTTTGAATTAATGATGTATTGGCGCATGCATCCTTTTACGATAAAATACAAAGTATTGCAAACTTGTCCTTCTCGTAGTACATGGTCTTTCTTTTTAATGGTCGCTAAACTTAAGGCAGTTTCTAAGAGAGCAACTTCAGAAGCTTCGAGTGTTACAAACTTTTCGATATGAGTAAAAAGTGCGGTATACATTTTTATAGGTTTTATACAAATGTAGTTTTAAAAATTAGAATTTGAAAAACCTCTATAAAGCAAAAAACCATCCCGTTTAAACGAGATGGTTTTTCTATGATAAGTAAGTAATCTAAATTTAGTTTATAAAACGTTTATTTTACTTTATTAAGTATTGCTTTGAAAGCTTCAGGGTGGTTCATCGCTAAATCTGCAAGAACTTTACGGTTCAATTCGATTCCGTTAGCTTTTACTTTCCCCATGAATTGAGAATAAGACATTCCTTCTAATCTAGCTCCAGCGTTGATACGTTGAATCCATAAAGCACGGAAATTTCTTTTATTCTGTTTTCTGTCACGGTAAGCGTAGCTCATCGCTTTCTCTACCGCATTCTTAGCAACTGTCCAAACGTTTTTACGTCTACCAAAGAAACCTTTGGCTTGCTTCATTATTTTTTTTCTTCTTGCTCTTTTAGCAACTGAATTTACCGATCTTGGCATAATTTTAATGTGTTTTTGTAGCAGGCGTCCTGAATTGAATCAAAGGAACTTAAAAGCCATACTCCAAGGTTATATAAATAATTTTTTAACCTAAAGAATTATTAGATAATTCTTAATTGTTGTTTGATGCTTTTCATATCTGTTGAGTGAACTAGCGCTGAGTGTGTCAAAGCTAATTTACGTTTTTTAGATTTTTTAGTCAAGATGTGACTTTTAAAAGCATGCTTTCTTTTAATCTTTCCAGAACCAGTAACTTTAAAACGTTTCTTGGCGCTAGATTTTGTTTTCATTTTAGGCATTTTTCCTAGTGTTTTAATTTATTCTTACTTACTTATATCTTCAAAAAGCTTTAGGCCTTAGGCTCTAGTCTTTAAGCATAAGTTTTATCAAACTCTTGCTTAAAGACTATTGCTTATTGCTTATTGCAAATAATTTATTTTTTCTTTTTCGGAGCAATGAACATAATCATTCTCTTTCCTTCCAAAACAGGCATTGCTTCAACTTTACCGTGCTCTTCCAGATCCGTTGCCAAACGTAATAATAAAATCTGACCCTGATCTTTATAGATGATAGAACGTCCTTTGAAGAATACGAATGCTTTTAATTTCGCTCCTTCTTTAAGGAACTTCTCAGCATTCTTTCTTTTAAATTCGTAATCATGCTCATCCGTTTGAGGACCAAATCGAATCTCTTTTACGACAACCTGCGTAGACTTAGCTTTTAACACCTTATCACGTTTCTTTTGTTCGTAAACGAATTTCTTGTAATCCATGATTTTGCAAACCGGTGGTTCAGCATTTGGCGAAATCTCAACTAAATCCAGTTCAAATTGATCCGCTAATCGTAAAGCTTCAGCAAGCTTAAATACACCTGGTTCGATGTTTTCGCCTACTAATCTTACTTCTTGTACGCCACGAATGTTATTGTTTATTCTGTGGGCATCCTTTTTTTCTACTCGAGGTTGGTAACCTCTGTTGCTTCTTATTGCTATGACTTTATAATTTAAGTTAAACTGTAAAAACTTTTAATGTCTTTTTTATTTCTTCGTTTACAATTGCGACAAATTCATCAATTGTAACTGTAATATTGCCTTTTCCTTCTTGCCCGTGACGACGGATAGAAACAGTTCCGTTTTTCTCCTCTTCCTCACCAACAATCAGCATAAATGGAGTTTTCTGCATCTCAGCATCTCTAATTTTCTTACCGATAGTTTCGTTTCGGTTGTCAATTAGGGCGCGAATTTCGTGATTTTCTAGCAAATCTAAAACTTTTTTAGCATATATTTCGTATTTCTCGCTCAAAGACAAGATTATAGCTTGCTCCGGCATTAGCCAAAGTGGGAAATTTCCTGCAGTGTGTTCTAGTAAAATTGCGATAAAACGTTCCATTGATCCAAAAGGAGCTCTGTGAATCATAACCGGACGGTGTAATTCATTATCTGCGCCTTTGTAGGTTAATTCAAAACGCTCCGGCAAGTTGTAATCTACCTGGATCGTTCCTAATTGCCATTGTCTTCCTAAAGCGTCTTTAACCATAAAGTCAAGCTTCGGACCGTAGAAAGCAGCTTCACCGTATTCTACAACTGTATTCAGTCCTTTGTCGGCTGCTGCGTTGATAATCGCATTTTCGGCTTTCTCCCAGTTTTCATCAGTACCAATATATTTCTCTCTGTTTTCCTGATCTCTCAATGAAATCTGAGCAGTAAAGTTTTCAAAACCTAACGAGCCAAATACATAAAGTACCAGGTCGATTACTTTTTTGAACTCTTCATCTAGTTGCTCCGGAGTACAGAAGATATGGGCATCATCCTGAGTAAATCCTCTTACACGAGTCAGTCCGTGTAATTCACCCGATTGCTCGTATCTGTATACAGTACCAAATTCTGCGTAACGCTTCGGTAAATCTTTGTACGACCATGGTCTTACATTGTAGATTTCACAGTGGTGAGGACAGTTCATTGGTTTCAATAAAAACTCTTCACCCTCAGCAGGAGTGTGTATCGGCTGAAAACTATCAGCGCCATATTTTGCATAGTGACCAGAAGTAACATAAAGTTCTTTTTGTCCAATATGTGGAGTAACAACTTGTTCGTAACCTGCTTTCTTTTGAGCTCTCTTTAAAAATTGTTCTAAACGATCTCTAAGGGCGGCACCTTTTGGTAACCATAATGGCAAACCTTGTCCAACTTTCTGAGAGAAAGCGAACAGTTCAAGTTCTTTACCTAATTTACGGTGATCACGACGTTTTGCTTCTTCTAAAAGTTCAAGATATTCAGTCAGATCCTTTTGTTTAGGGAAAGAAGTTCCGTAAACACGAGTAAGCTGTTTGTTTTTCTCATCACCTCTCCAGTAAGCACCGGCAACACTCATCACTTTCATTGCTTTGATGATTCCGGTATTCGGAATATGTCCACCACGGCATAAATCAGTAAAAGTAGCGTGATCGCAAAATGTAATTGTTCCGTCTTCAAGATTCGAAATCAATTCTGTTTTGTAAACGTTGTCTTTGTACATCTCTAAAGCATCAGCCTTACTTACAGGACGCATTTTAAATTCGTGTTTTCCTCTTGAAATCTCAAGAACACGATCTTCGATCTTTTTAAAATCAGCGTCAGAAATCTTTTGATCTTCAAAGTCAACATCATAATAGAAACCGTTCGCAATTGCAGGTCCCAGAGTTAGTTTAATTCCAGGGTACAATTCTTCAAGGGCTTGTGCCATTACGTGTGAAGTTGAATGCCAGAAAGCTTTTTTTCCTTCAGCATCATTCCAGGTATATAAAGTAAGACTACCGTCGGTCGTCAATGGAGTTTCGGTTTCAATTGTTGTACCATTAAAAGATGCCGAAATCACGTTTCTTGCAAATCCTTCACTAATGCTTTTCGCAACCTCCATCGGAGTTACGCCTGAAGCAAACTCTCTAATTGACCCGTCGGGTAAAGTAATCTTAATCATTGTTTATAATTTTGTGAATGCAAATATAACGCATTACGGAAATACACACAATATATAAATACATGTTTATACTATAATATATATGTAGTAATGGTGTGGATTGGTATTCTTGATTTTTGAGTCCTTATATAGTATGGTGTTGTTTCTTGTTTATAAGGTAGGGATGGTGGCTAAGCTGGTTTGTGGGTTTTATTGAAGTTTTTGCTTTGAAATGCGTTTTGATTGTTGTTGGAGTGGGTAAAGTGATGGTAGGTGATAAGGATGTTGTGTGTTGTGCTTGAAAATTTGGTAATAAATATTGTGTGAAGCAGGAGAAATTGTAAAATTCACGTGATATTGACTGGTAGAATTGTGATAAATGAAATTTGTTAAAGAAAAACCTTTCAAAACTAAAAATAGATTAATTTCTAAAAGAGGTGTTATCAGAGTGTTAACAAAAAGTTTTCAAAAACATCAAAAATACTTGTCTAAAAAGCTTGTGAAAGCGAATAAAGTGTCTACTTTTGCACCCGCAACAGCGACAGACGTTCACCGAAATACTGGCAAGAGAGAGAATCAAAACGAAAAGAAATTTTCAAATAAAAATTCAAAAAAAGCTTGCGAGAATGGAAAACGGATATTACATTTGCACCCCGCAAAATATGCGAAGCTCATTGAAAGATTGGAAGGAGAAAGAAGTAAAGTTGAAAAGAAATTTTCTAAAAAAAACTTCAAAAAACTCTTGCCATTTAGAAATAAGTTTTCTACTTTTGCACCCGCTTTGAAATACAAGCCAAACACAAGAAGACACGTTCGTAGACATATTGAATTGACAGCCGTTTTAACAG
>NZ_JBLYEG010000013.1:0-171955 GCF_048514875.1 Flavobacterium sp. T12S277
AAAAAATATAGTTTTTAATCAAAACGGAGGTGGTCATTTTGCTCCGGAATTAGGTGGTCATTTTGAACTGGAATCAGGTGCTCACTTTAAAACGGAATGGGGTGATCAATATAACCGGAATTTGCAGCAGTTCTGTATAATACATTTACAATAACTGGAATTTGAATTTTCCCATTTACCAATTTACCTGTTAGCAATTTATTTTCTGTAAATACTTCGATTTCATTCATTCTGATAGCCAATGTAGGGTCGGCTTTTAATTGAGCTTCAAGAACATCTTGTGTAGCGCAACCACGTTGAGTAATTGCAGAAGTTTGAAGATCTGTTGATTCTGTTTTGTCGTTTTGACATGAAAATAGCATTAATGTTGCGAATGCAGATAAAACAATCTTTTTCATAATAGTTTGGGATTTTGTTATAAAATTTTATGTTTGTTAATAATTAACGCAATTTTATAACAAAATATTTAAGGTGCAAAAATTTTATATTATTTTGTTTACCCTTTTTTTCGGGAAACCCTTATATTATGTGATTTTTATAAAAAAAAACTTTTTAAATTATGAGGTAAATTCTCTCAAAACCTTACAAGAAGCCTGTGTAACATTGATGTTGCTGTTTTTTTTAAGCATATTTATATAAACTATTTGGTTCAAAATTTTTAATAATTCTTCAGAAACTCCATCTATCTCGCTCCAATTATTAGAGCAATTTTTTTATCTGCAGGTAGGATAACCTCTTTTAAAGGTTTACTATTGTTTGTGGTTTCCAAAGCAGTGATTTCGTACTTGTATCCAGTAAATGAGTAACTTAATCTTGTGTTTCTTCAATAACAATATAAGGAACATGAAGATGTGTATTGCGAAAAGTTATGTTTATTTTTCTTGGGTTAAGTGAAATATCTTAGGAAAAAATAGTATTTTATACTCCAAAAGCTTCACTTATTATAAAAAGAGAACTAATATTTTATTAGAAATAAATATTATCACAAACTAAAGTAATTGGAAATGTATTTCTTTGAAATTGTATTTTTTCGTATGTTAATTGTACTTGACTTAAATTATTTGGTAAGAATATAATTGATAATGTTACACCTATCTTTAAAGCCTTCTGACGTACCTCGAGAGGATCATTGTGTACTTCGGCATTTTCCAAACCATCGCCAAGGTCACATTGATAGGTGTAAAGGAGCACTAATTTATTTTCATAAAAATCCCGAAAGCCTGCGGTCTTTTTCCGAGATGTTCATGAATATTAGGTAAACCATTAAAAAAAAGAAACGGTTTCTGGAAAATAGCATGATTTGTAGGAAGTTCTATTAATTCATTATTTTGGGAATATCTTTTTAATCTCTTTTCGGATATATTGATCCATTCCGTAATATCATCAATGTGAATAAATTCTCCACCATATAAATAATTACGAAGATTGGTGATATCAGTATCGCTAAAAACTACATTTCCGTGACCGGTCATGTGTACAAAAGCGTAGGAAAGTAAAATCAGGATTACTGGGTTTTATAGTTCCTGGTTTTGCTTTTATTGGGATATTAATATTGGGATTGCAAAATTTTATTAGGCTAGGTAGTTGGTTGAGCAAAAATGAAAGTTCCTGTTTTTGGTTAGGAGTTTTAACGGATTTAAAAGCTAGAGGGCTTGAGGATATATTAATTACTGCTACAGATAACCTAAACGGCTTTACTTAGACTATTAAAAATGTATCCCCTAAATCACAGACTCAAATCTGTGTAATGCACCAAATTCGCAACTCAGCTCGTTATGTAGTACGGAAAGATAAGAAGGAATTTTCTAAAGATATGAAGCAGATTTATGATGCTCCAACAAAACAGGCTGCCAGAGCTTCTCTTGAAGATTTTGCAAATAAATGGAATAATAAATATCCGTATGCTGTAAAATCATGGGAAGAAATTGAGAAGAACTTACCGTGTTTTTTGACTTCCCCATTGAAATTAGGAAAATAATTTGTACCACTAATCTAATCGAAAATCTAAACGGTAAGATTAGAAAATACACCAAAAATAAATTATCATTCCCCACCGATGAAGCAGTTTTAAAATCTGTATATTTGGATTTAAGGGAAGCTACCAAAAAATGGACAATGCCAATCCATAATTGGGGATTAATACTTAATCAGTTCTTAACTATATTTGAAAAAAGGGTTCAACTTTAGTTTAAAAGTCAAACCCCGTTATTTTTAAACTTACACACTTTTTAGGATAGTGTCTGTTTAAGTTCCAAAGTTCACTGAACTGACTAGAGGTTTTTATCTAAAATTTTAAACTTGTTCAAAAATACTTTTAAACTGATACAAGATTCTCTCGATTAAACGCAAATCTTCGGTTACAATTTCGGCGTTTCCTTTCATTTCCTGCTGAAATACGATTTTCTTTTTTAAGATGTCTCCAATCCGTTTGGAAGCACTACATCCAACAGTAGATTCCCATCTTTATCCGGAACTAGAGAAATATTACGAATCTTTCCTTTTAACACTCCGAATTCCCTGTCGGGTAAATTTGCCAATCTGATGTTTACCTTTTGCCCCACTTTTATTTTTCCGGAATTTAAAGCCGGAGCTTTTACTTTTCCAACAAATCCATTCTTAGTATCCGGAATAATAGAAAAGACATTATCGCCAACATTAATTGTTTGATTCTCTGTCCAAACCTGTAAAAAAGTAACCACTCCACTCACAGATGACCTTAAAGCATAGGCCAGTTCCCAATCTTTTATTACTTTTTTGAGCTGATAAAAAGACTGTGCCATATTTCTTCCTAATGTAACTTCTTCTTTAGTACCGCTAATTTGCGAGTTCTGACTTAACTTAGAGTTATCAATCAAAGCTGACTTTAGCTGAGAAATAGAAGACAGTAGACTTTTTTAATTCTTTTGTGCCTGAAGAAATCCCAGTTTTTTAGCTTCCATCTCCTGTGCAGAAATTGAATTGGAATCAGGTGCTCACTTTAAATTGGAATGGGGTGATCAATATAACCGGAATTTGCATTAAATATACAAAATCACAATAAAATCTATGCTGGCGTAGAATTATTTGTACGTCAATATAGATATATCGCTACGTATTGTTGATAGGCTTTCTTGTTATATGATATTACTTTTGACCCTTCTAATAATCTTTATTTATTAGGGGTAACTATCCGTTATTTAATACTTAGTTTTTATTTTTTTTAAGTTATACTATTGCTTTGTTTACCAAAGTATATGCGCAAGGCGATGGGAAATAGAGATTCGCGTTATACACTGGAGGAATGATAGAGTTTGATGAGGGTTATTTTACTGTTGAATCTTCAGAGATAGAACAAGAAAAAGGAGTTCGAGGTCGTGGAGTAGCGGGAAAAATAAATACAGCAATTATGGAGGAATCAACACCGCTTGAAAATATTGAAACTGGAGAAAAATCAAACTAGTGCAGATATCTTAAGGCCAAAGTTTTGAAAGATCATACTGCCAAGCAAATTAATGAAACTATTCAAGAATCAATTTCTGAAAAGAGTATTCTTTTTACCGATAAAAGTACATCATATATTGATATTGCCGACTTTGTTGAAAATTCATGTAACAGAGAAATCTAATAAAGAAACAACAACGGAAACTTTGAAATGGGTATATATCGCAACAAGGAAAATATCTTCAATTATATCTAAGTGAGTTTGTTTATAAACTTAATTGAAGACATTTTTGAAGAAAAATTATTCGACAGACTAGTAAAATAGCAGGTATTACAGGGTTATGACTAAAAACGGACAATCAAAATTAAATAAATAAGTATGAAGAAAACAATGCAACTAATTATTTTATTTTTCACTCTTTTTGTTGCTCAAGGACAAGAGAATAAAAATAATATGCCAACACCTAAATACCCGCTTTTATTTAAAGCAATAATTCCTGTAGCGGAAAATGCTCCAGATTGGATCCATAAAATGTATAGTGTCGATCCTAATATATTAGAAATTGAAAAATCATATACTGTTTATTATCAGGAAAATGAATTTATAAAAACATTACATACTCAAAATTATAAACACTTATTAAAAAAAGTTTATCAAAATCATTGGTATAAAAATGACGGTACTATAGAGGTCACAAGTAGTGATGAAAAAAATAATTCTATTCAAGGAAAACAGACTAAAAATGCTAAAAATGCTGAAAATGCAACTTGGACTCCTATTGGTCCACTTGAAACATATAAGAATGGGGGAATACAAACTGCCTCTGAACAAGTAAATGTATATTCAGTTGCACAATCTATTTCTAATCCATTAATAATGCTTAGTGGAACAGAAACAGGAGCTGTTTTTAAATCTACGGATAAAGGAGAAAATTGGTTTCCTGTAGGAGATGCTCTTTTTAATGATGGTGTAACTTGTGTTGAAATTGACCCAACAAATTCAAATATTTTTTTTGTAGGGACGTCTAATCGTATATATAAATCTACAGACGGAGGAGTAACATGGATTCAAGTCTTAAATGTTTCTGATTTGTCAATTTATGAATTTGCTATTAAACCTTCTAATAATCAAGTAATTTTCGCGGCAGGAGATAAAGGACTGTATAAATCTGTTAATGGTGGAACAACATGGACACAAGTTTTTACAGATACTTGCTGGGATGTAAAATTTAAGACAAACAATGCTGAAACTATTTTTCTATTAAAATCTAATCCAACACTAAAGCTTATTGAATTCTATAAATCAACAAACGGTGGTGGTTCTTTTGTGTTAAAAAGTAATGGGTGGTTTGTTCCTTCATCAACAAGTTCAATTGGAGGAGCAAGAATGGGAGTAACAAATGCAGATGGGAATAAAATTTATGTTGCTATGTTAGGTAATGTAGATGATTATGCTACAGATTTAAATTTTATTGGTGTTTATAAAAGTGATAATGCTGGGGAAAGTTGGTCGTTACCTTATGATCAAAATGATGATGGAATACCTAATAATAATACTGGAGGGCCTTACAGTGAAGATCATTGGTCTTTTTCTTCTGCAGGTAATAATGGTGATTTTGATCAAGGTATTTATAATTTAGCCATAGATGTTTCGGATACGGACCCAAACAAGTTTTTACTCGGTATGCTAAACTTGTTTAAAAGTGAAAATGGCGGTAAAACTTATACCAATTGGGGCGGATATGTATGTACAGACTGTACTTCACATTATCGTCATCCAGATCATCAAGATATTTTAATTAATGGTAATGATGTTTTTGTTGCAACAGATGGAGGAATTGATTTATATGATGCTAATTTAAATATTGTAAAAGCAATTAACAAAGGAATTAATGCTTCTGATAATTGGGGATTTGGTCAAGGTTGGAATGAAGATGTAGTTACGTGTGGACGTTATCATAATGGAAATGGGGTTTATCATGAAAATTATGGAAATGGAAAATTCATTTCGTTAGGAGGCGGAGAAAGTGCTACCGGATATGTAAATTTAGGTGATAATTTTAAGGTTTATCATTCAGATATAGATGGTTGTGAAATTACTTCAGACTTTTCTACTTTAAATACTTCTATACCAAATTTGGCTTTGTTTCCTAATGAAGCTTATTTTACAAGTAAAAAAAGTGAAGTTGAATATGATCCAATATATTATAATCATTTGTACTTAGGAAAAGAAAATAAATTATGGAAAAGTGAAGATGGAGGGATTTCTTTTAATTTAATAAAAGCTTTTGGAACTTCTATCACAGATATTGTTACTGGAATTGAAATTTCAAGACAAGATCCAAATATTATTTTTGTAGCTCAAAGAGTGGGGTCAGTTTCTAGATTATGGCGTTCTCAAAATGGTGGTGTAAATTGGATACAGGTAACATTGCCAGTATCCCAAGAAACTATGTATATTTCGCTTAATGAAAATAATAAATTATTTATTGCTTTTGGTAGTGATAAAGTATATAAGTCAAATAATTTAGGAAATACATGGACAAATTTGTCCACAGCAATAATTGCTAGTCAAGATATTTCAGGATTAATTGCACAGATGGGAACAAATGATGGAGTTTATATCACAATGTCAGGTAATAATAATATTTATTACAGAAATGCAGCACATTCTGATTGGCAATTGTATAATCATGGATTACCTGTAAATACTCGTTTTGTAGGAGTTTTGCCTTTTTATAAAAATGGTGAATTGAGAATTAGTGGATCAAGAGGCTTTTGGAAAACGCCTTTGTTTGAGGTAAGTGCGCCAGTTGCGCAGCCAATTGTAGCAAATAAAAGAATTGATTGTCATAGAACTCAAGTGCAATTTGATGATTATTCTATTTTAAATCATACTGATGCACGATGGACTTGGAATTTCCCAGGCGCAGCAACTGTTTCGTCCAATACAGTTAGAAATCCATTAGTTACCTACACTAATCCTGGATCTTATTCGGTTACACTTACCATTACAGATGGGAATGGTAATACAAATTCAAAAACTATAAATAACATGATTGAAGTGCTTCCTTCAACTTGTGCAATAGAATCTGTAGCATTACAAGTGTTAGAATTAAATGATTCAAGTCAAGCAATTGTTTCGAATGATTTAAGTTATGGTTCAACTCCTAATTTAACTTTTACAGGATGGATCAAACCAAATGGTATTCAATCAGATTGGACAGGTATTATTTGTTTGGGTTCTGATGATAAAACTCTTTTAGGTTTTAATAGCAATAATCAATTACAATTTCATTTACATGGTCAGTTTTGGGAGCTTGATACAGAATTATATGCTGTTGCAGATCAATGGAATTTTATTTCCATTAGAATAACTCCTATTCAAGTAACAATTTTTTTAAATGACAAAAAATGGGTTCATAACGGTGCTTTTTCTGCTATTAATTTGAATCAAATTATATTAGGTAAAGATTATGATTCAAATGATCATACATTTAATGGGCAATTAGAAGAGTTTACAATTTGGAACAGAGCTTTAACAGATAATGAAATTTATTTAAGTAGACACTTAATAAAAGAAACGGTAACTGATGCTAATTTAATTGCGTATTATCAATTTAATAATATACAAAATTTGGGCTTTGTTTATGATAAAAAAAACGCGAATGATTTATCTATCTCAAGTTCAATACTTTTTCCATCTTCTACTGCACCAGTTGGAGTAGGTACAAGTCAGTTAATGACAATAAATTCATCTGGTAATTATAATTTTAACAATGCTTTTGCAAGTTTAAATTTTGCTTCCACATTTCCTAATGGAAAAGTGGTTGTTTCAAAACTTAATGTTGCTCCTCACAATATACCAGCAACTAATATAATAGCCAATGAATATTGGATTTTAAACAATTATGGTTCAAATTTGACATTCACAGGGCTTAATACAGAAACTTTACAATCTCTAACTAACGTTTCAAGTTTAACACCTTCTAATGTTAGTATGTATAAAAGGGATAGTAATGGTTATTTACAATCGGATTGGTTACAAAATGCAACAGCTTCTTCTGTTTTAGCAAATACTATTCAGTTTCCTGGTTCTGGATTAAATCAATCTTATCAGTGGTTTGTGGGTAGTAATACACCATTAGGTATTGATGAGATTGTACCAAATGCAAATATTATGTTATATCCTAATCCGTATATTCAAGGGCAATTACTAACGATAAAAGGAATGGATCTTAATAATTTTAGATTCAGTTTATTTGGTATGAATGGTGAGTTAATTTTTAATAAAAAGCTAGAGTCTAATGAAATTATAATTGAAGAAAATCTTGCTTCTGGATTCTATTTTTATAGAATTGAAACTGAAGATAAAATTTTTAATGGAAAAATAATAATTAAATAATTTCAAGACAAAGGGCTAATTTTAAAAATTAGCCCTTTTTTTTCATACCTTTTGTTTATGCTGCTCCCCCAAAAAAAACAGACAAAAAAATCACATAATTTAAGATAGGGAAAAATAACCTAAATTAACGTGAGTTCGATGTGAAAAATAGTTAAGCAACAAGTCTGTTGTTTTCAAAATCTACATTTATAGAAGGTTTTTTAGGGAAGAAAGAGTAGGTTATTAGTATTGATAATAAATTAGTTATAAAATTATCGAAACTTCTGTGCCGAGTGTGTTCTATTTGACAAATGTTTTTCAATTGGTCATAAACAGTTTCGATTAATGAGCGTTTTCTTAATATGATTTTATCCTGTAAAAACATCATACTATTCTTGATATTTTTTTTGATTTTAGTAACCAACTACGAGTACCGTGTATATTTAAACTTCTTTTTAAAGTGTTTAAATCTTACAATAAAGATTCGAATTCTGTACCATCAAGGCTACTAAGAAAAACACCACTTGGAAAAGCTGGTGTTTTTTTTCTTTCAAAATGAAAACTGTCGGGTTCATATCCGCCGCCGCAGACACAGGTTCGAGTCCTGTTCCCGCTCATCTTGGGACGAGTGAGAAACCAGCTGAACTGTCCTTTTTTTACTATTTAAACCCTTGAAAATAAAAACATAGCTCTAGCAGGTTCATTGATTCTTGTAGTTCTATACTTTAAGAGTAAAATAAATTCAATATGTTTTATTTAAAAAATAATATCATCAATCATTTTATCTAAAGTGTTGCTTGGAAGTGTGTTTAAATAAGACATAGTGGATTTAATATCTTTATGACCTAAAGCTTCCTTAATAATATCTATTGATATATTATTAAATTTTAGAATGGTTGCAAATGAATGTCTTGCGCAGTAGTAGGTGATTTTCTTTTTAATATCTAAATTGGTAATAATTCTTTTAAGAGGAGTGTTTATATAAATTTTGAGATATTTTTCTTTCTTATTATTGATGTAAGTATGGGAATCTTGATTGTTATGAATAATGTTGAATAAGTACAATGAATCATTTGGAGGTGTGTATTCTTGAATTTTTCTCTTCCAGTATTCATTTAGTTTAAAATTTACTATTACACCAGTTTTACTCCTTTTATAAGTAATTGTGTCTCTGTATAAATCTGTTTTTTTTAATTGCATTAAGTCGATAAAATTAATTCCTCGTCCGTAATAGCTTAATAAAAACATGTCTCGCGCAATGATGTCATTTTTATCGAATAGTTCTACATTTTTCATTTGCTCAAGTTCTTCTTCAGATAGATATTCTTTTTTTCCACTTTCTTTAATTTTAGAAACTTTAAATTTATTAAATGGATACATCGATACAGGAATGACTTCGCGTTTAATAGCTTTGTTAAAGACGGCTCTTAAAGTTCGGATTCTGATGCCAATTGTACTTTGACTGTTGTTATTACCGTTTAAAAAGGATTGATATTTATAAATTGCATCTACAGATAAATCTTTGAAAGATATTTCTGTCCTATTAAAAAACCGTTGAATCGATTTTAATGTTTCCTTTTCAATGTTGTAGGTTGAAAGTTTTCCTGAATTTTTTATTTCATGCATTAAGCTTTCGTGAAAAGTAGTGTAGCTTAATGCATCCTGTTTTCCCGAATCCTTTTTGAATTTGGTAATAATATCCTTTAAGGTGAATGGGGTTTCATCTAATTCAAATTCATGAATAATATTGTTAACACGACCTGAATACTTTTCAATTAAATCATTAATTTGCTTGTATTCTTTGTGCGATTTTTTAAGGCGTTCCGTTTCAAATGACCAGTCTTCATGTTTGCATTTCTTCTTGATTGATAAACTAGTATTTATCCTGTCTTTAATTAATACAAGATTAATAAAATACTCACCATCTGCATTTGGCGTTGCCTTTAGAGTAAATTTGTATGATACCATTATTGAAAATATAACTTATAATTTTTGACGAGCATTTGACGAGCAAAAGTACAATTAAAATAATAAATAATGATTTATTATTTATTTTAAAAACCACAAATTGCTGATTGTCAGATATAATAATAAAAAATAAGTAATACTAAAATAAAACAAACCTGACTCATAATCAGGTGGTCCCTGGTTCGAGCCCAGGTGGGACCACTACTAGAATAAAGCCTTTACAGCAATGTAGAGGCTTTTTTTATGCCTTGTTTTTTTTTAAGATTCCGATAATTAATTTAATTTCTCTTTACTCGCTCCAAAAATATAAGTATAGCCAACGTAAGGAAAATATTTAAACATCCTAACTTGTTCCAGATTAAAGAAGCCATTAGTTAAACTTGTTTCAAGGATAAACGGTGGAGATTGTCCTACGAGATTATTAACTCCAAAATACAATCTCGCTTGGTTGCCGGATTTTGTTTTTTTGGTTCTTGAGACACCAATATCGACATTGTAATTTCTTGGTAAGCGGTAGTTATTGGGTTTTGATATTTCGTTGTTTTGGTTTGGATCCAGTAAATAGGATTCTTTTTTATCGCTATAGGAAAAAGAATCTGGCGCCGAGATTAAAACGCCGGAACTATAATTGAACAGGGTTGATACTACCCAGGATTGATTAATATTCCAGGTAACAGCTCCTTTTATCTGATTGGTTATATCATTTGGAGAATTAAAGCTCTGGTCGTTATTTACTGTTGGAAACCTCACTGTTGCTTTGCTTAGGGTATAGGATGCCTGTATGTCAAATTTTTTGAACTGCTTGGAAAATTCAAGCTCCAAACCTCTTGAATTACCGGACCCGATCAGAGGGGGTTGCGTTTTGTTTTGATCTGAAGTATCATAACGAGGTTCATACATTAAAATATTGGATACTTTTTTTTCGTAAAACTGTAGTCTGATATGTCCTTTGTTTAAAGTTTTTTCATAGCCTACCTCATAAATAAAAGCCTTTTCGGGAGGTAACTGATCTGAACTCGGCATGCGTAAATCTGAGGGTAAGGCATAGGTGTTCTCTACAATTTGATGATAAAATTGTTCCATTATGGCATATGAGGCAAAGAAACTATTGGAATTATTGTACTTATAAACCAAATTGGTACGGGGCTGGAAAGAATTGTAAACTTTGTCGTGCGTAAAAAAGGTTGCATAATGAAGACCGGCTTTCATTCGAAATTTATCAGACAAGGTTATATCATTATCCCAATACGTTTTGAAATGTAATGACTTTATCTGTTGATCATTCTCTGTGTTTTTACTGGAAAAAGAGGTCATGTTTACTCTTAAACCTATCGCGCTGTTTAGGAAGGACGACCAGTGATAATTCAGGTTGTTTTCAATACCAACGTCTGTAATACGAAACTTTCTGACTTCTTCTATACCATCATTTGCAAACTGGTTGTCATAGTTGCTTAGCAATAAAACCGAATTCTGAAACAGTCTGGGGTTGTACACCCTGTTCCAGCGTAAAGAAAGTGTTCTGTTGTTCCAGGTAAGCTGGGGTGGTTCGGAAGAGAAAAAATTGGCACTAAGAAGATCACCTCCAGTATAGGCACCTAGATAGATTCTGTTCGACGGATCAATAAAATAGTTAATTTTAAAATAGGCATCGTACATCCGGTATTTTAAATTAAAATCCTTGTCAAAAAGCACTTTAGTCAAAGCATCGATCCAGCTTCTCCTTGCACTAATCATAAAAGATACCTTGTCTTTTACAATAGGTCCCTCAATCATCGCAGAACCCGTTAGTAAACCAATATTAACCGCCCCATGGTAGGACTGCATGTCACCATCTTTTGTTTTAATATCTATGACTGACGAGAGTCTTCCTTCGTAACGAGCTGGAAAGCCTCCTTTGAAAAAACTGATTTGTTTAATGGCCTGCGAATCGAAAATAGATAATAAATTGGTAAAATGATTGTAGTTGTAAATTGGAACACCATCTAATAAAACCAAATTCTGGTCGGTTGAGCCTCCTCTTACATTTAAAGAGTTGCCATAGGTGCCTGGTTTTAACGTAAGAAGTTTTAGCGGGTCTGACTGCCCCATTAGAAAGGGAAGAGTGTTGACATGCTGAGTATCTACTATGCTGGAAAGCTCATTTAGAGGTTTTTTTGATGATTTGATCTCAACCGGAGCAAGGGACAGCCCCATTGCAAGATTGAAGTTTTTTTTAATGGTATTGTTTACGGTTATCGTATCGGTTTGCGAAGTAAAACCGGTATAACTCGCATTTATGATGTACTTGTTTTCGGGTAATGTTATCGTATAATAACCATAATCATTACAATTAACAGCAATATTTGTATTTAAAACCCGTACGGTAGCATACGGTAGCGCTTCTTTACTGTCTCCTGCATAAACAAATCCGCTAATAGTAAAGGGATCGGGAGCTCGCGAAACCGTGTAGATAATTATTTTACTGTCTCTTTCAAGAAATTTTACGGATTCTGATGCAAAAAGAAGATTTAGAAGCGTTCTCAATTTATAAGTCCCTTTGCTGATCTTTATCTTTTTGCCCAGATTGAGCTTGTTGTTGCTTAGAGATAAATTTACACCTTGTGTTATAATAGTGGTAACATAAGCTCCGATACTATCATTTTCTCTTTCGATAGTAATCTTTTTTTCCAGTAAGCTTGTTTTTTGCGCTTGTACAGCTCCGGCACCAAAAAAAAGTACAAAACAGGAGGTAATGGTTAGCCAGTTATTTTTGAAAAAATTACTTTTCACATGATATGTTTTTTACCCAAATCGTATTGCCTTTTTGTGTATAGCTAAGTCCAAACAATAAACGGAATTCTTCCAATATTTCTTTTATGGATTCGTTCTTGAAATTTGTGGTAACTCTACAGGAATCAGAGATACTTCCTTCCACCTGTATTTTAATATGATAGCAATTTTCGATATCCTCAAATGCTTTTTGAAGCGGGGTATTTTCGAAAGAAAGCGACTTTGTTTTCCATGAAAGTAAATTTTTATTGGCTGTGTCACTTTTAATTAATCTGTTGGAAGCGTACTGAACCGCCTGGTTTTTCTCTAGAACGACTGTTTGTTGGATAGGATTGGCGGTAACGTTCACTTTTCCTGTAACCACTGCCACCGATTTTTCTTTTTCTGTTGTTTTTACAACAAAAGAAGTTCCTAAAACTTTTACTAATAGTGTGCCCGTATTTACAGAAAAAGGCCTGCTTTTGTCGTGTTCTACTTCAAAGAAAGCTTCTCCTTTTAAGCTGACAGTACGGTTGTTCCATAAAAATCTTTTATAGGTAATACTTGAGTTGTCGTTCAGCGTAACGAATGAACCATCACTCAATTCGATACTTTTCACCTGTCCATTAGCGGTCTGAACCGTTATCTCGGCATTCGCATACAAGAAAGCGAACGTACTTATTAAAAGGAAAACGGCGGCAACTGCTGTGGCGTAGATGTATTTTTTGTACAATTGAAATACAGTTCCCTTTGTGGAGGATAAATGTGGAGCGATACGTTCCCAGGCATGGTTGGTGTCGAATAACAGAGGAGAATCTAATTGCTGACTTTCTGCAAAGAAAATCTTAAGCGAAATATATTCGTCAGGATTGTCTTTGATCCAATTCATTAATACAGCTTCTTCTTCAGGTTTCGTTTCTCCTGAAAAATGCTTTGCTAATAATACATTAATATCTTGGTTGTCCATGATTATACCTCTTTTAAATAAAACACAAATTCTTTCAAAACCCCCACGATATAATGACTAAAATACCATATTTTGAAGAAAAGAATTAAGTTGGGATGCTGTTTGACAAACTCCCGTATATGTTTGATGGCTTTACCCATCTGGTTTTCTACTGTTTTTACTGATATTTCTAATTTCTCCGCAATTTGTTTATAGCTTAATTTTTCGATACGGCTCAGTTTAAAAATTTCAAGACATTTTGGTGGAATTCCGTTAAACGCCTCTTCTATAAGCTGATTAGCATCTGGTAAGGGTTTGGTTTCGGGAATTTCTTCGGCAATATCGATCGACATTTCATCAATGTCAAGCATATAAGTTTTTTTTCTCAGAAGGGTTATGCACTGATTCTTAACCGCTATATACAGGTAATATTTAAGACTCTTTTCAGAAAGTAAATCCTTGCGGGTTTCCCATATTTTAATCATCAATTCCTGCACCACATCTTCACTTTCGTCCCTATCCTGAAGATATTTATAGGCATGATTGCACAATGGCTGGTAAAGCTCGGAGAATAATTGTTTAAAATGCTTTAAGTTCTCATTCATATCCTGAAAATATAGGGATAAAATTTAAAATTTTAGTGTAGCGTAGGGGTATTTTAATTTTTAGCGTATTAGTAATAGGGCAATAAATAGTTCTTGCCACGAATTTAACTAAAATAATTAAAACAGATGAAAAAATCAATTATTGTAAGTACCGTTTTTTTAACATTCAGTACACTGGTCGTAAAAGCACAAGAAACTGGTAAACATGAAGTAAACCTAACCTATAGCGATGGTATGCCCGTGACCTTTTTTAACGGTTTTTCGAATGCATTATCTTCCGCATTTCTGGGACAAAAACTAGATTCTAAGACCACTTCTTCCGGGAATTTTGGGCTAGGGTATAGAAATCAAATTACCGAACGAATAAGAGTAGGTGGTGATGTCGCTTTTCAGCAGGAACAAACCGAGCAATTTGACAAAAATAACAAAGCTATTGCTAAGAGAACGAATAACTATTTTATGGTGATGCCAGCCATGTCGTTTAGTTATATAAAAACAGCTTGGCTGGATTTTTATGGTTCGGCTGCCGCAGGTGTTATTGTGGACAAGTATACAAGTACAGAACCGAACAAAGCAGCTGTTAAAGACAATACTACTGATTTTGCTTTCCAGGTTAATCCTGCAGGTATTCGCGTAGGTAAAAAATTTGGAGCGTTTGCGGAAGTAGGATTCGGGTATAGGGGAATTATCAGTGCGGGACTAAACTATAAGTTTTAAATAATAGTTTAACCCATAGAAATATAGGTTTTGGGCGTGAAAAGGAAGCGAAAAGAAGAAATATTTTTTTGTCTAGTAGGCGAGTTTGTGATGAAGTGAGACGTCTTTTTTGGAGGCCCGGAACCTATATTTATAGGTATTGAATTAACCCCGTCTAAAAATTTAACGAATATACGTTTGGTAGAAGGTTAAGATTAATTTGTGTATCAATTAATAAAAATAAGCTATGGATAGTAAAGTGAAAAAGTATATTCTGATATCCTCTTTTGATAAAGTTGATTTTATTAAAACGGATCAAATTATTTGTTGTATTGCGGATGGTCGATACACAAGTATTTTTACACTTGATGGTAAACAATATGTTGCATGTCAGAATTTAGGTAAATATGAAAGTGATCTTGGGGATGAGTTTTTTTTCAGAATTCATCAATCGTATATCGTTAATATAGCTCATATCAATAGGATTAAAAAAAATGAGGGGTTTTTCTGTGAAATGACAAATAACATGAGATTGCCCATTTCTAATAGAAAGCACAAGGTGTTTTGTGAATTTATTGGATTAAAAATAATGTAGAAAAAACAGCAAAAGAGAAACCAGCTTTTAAATAGTATTAACAAAGACCGTTTCGGGTAACGAAACGGTCTTTTTGTGTTTTGAGTTATTTTGAAGGACCGGAGCTTTTATTTAAAGTAATCAATTTTGAATTATTCAGATGGATTTTTGTTCGCTGAGATGATAAAGTTGGATTTAGTATTAGAATTGGTATTTTGCTGATACGGATATATTTCTGCCCGATGCATTGATCCCCGATGCAAAAACACGGTATTGCAGGTCTAAAATATTTTCAATTCCGGCATAAACCGACAGATTCTTATCGATAAAAAAGGCTGTTTTGAAATTAAGGGTTTGCCATGACGGCATGCCTCCTTTAGGAGCATATTTTTCGTTGTCCTCACCATTCATAGCATAATCACTATTATTTTTCCTGCCATTAAATAACATATAGAAATCCAGAAGCATCTTTTTATTTTCATATTTCAGTCCTGTTTTTCCGTACATTGGAGAGATATGATCCAACGGAGTATTCCCTGTACGGTTCATTATTTCCCCTTTGGTAAAAGTTGCCATACCATAAATCATCAGTGGTTTTGTAATGGCGATTTTCAGGGAAGAAGAAAAACCGCCTATATAAGCATTTCCTTTGTTTTGCATGGCAAATACCTCGCTGTTTACTCCTTCGTAAATCACAGAACTCTGTCCATTATACAAAAAATGATCGGTAACAATG
The DNA here is from genome assembly GCF_048514875.1 of Flavobacterium sp. T12S277. Lineage (NCBI taxonomy): Bacteria > Pseudomonadati > Bacteroidota > Flavobacteriia > Flavobacteriales > Flavobacteriaceae > Flavobacterium > Flavobacterium sp. T12S277. The sequence continues at coordinate 16,078 of NZ_JBLYEG010000013.1, forward strand.
GCATCAAAAAGGCGGGTATAGTACACCGTATTGTCAAACTGAATTCTCTTTCCCTGCCCAAATGCTACAGTCAAATCGGCTGTTACTGATTTCTCAGGAGCAATATCCTTATTCGGTACAATTAAGGTTCCAGGTACTGATTCGAAAAGCTTTCCCAAATCATCCACATTTGGAACTCTGTAACCCGAAGCCAGATTGAAAGCCAATTTAGTGCTCTTAATATTCTTCACAATTCCGGCAGTACCGCTATACGTGAAGTTGTCCTGCTCGATGATGTCATACGGAAGTTGGAAAAAAGAATTATTGGCAATAGTGCTTTTTAAGGCAGAATAACCGGTACGCATACCCAAATTATAGAAAGTAGTTTCGTTTATTTTTTCATTATAAGTTGCAAAAATATCTGCTCTTAAGGTGTGATTTATACCGTTTGGATAACGTGTATCTGTTGGAGTCACAATACCTGTGACGCGGTTTGAACTGGTAGCAGTCGAATTCAGATTGTCATAAAAGAATTCGGCTCCGTAAAGAAAATCACCCTTGCCTAGTTTTCTTCTGAAATCGGCATTAAAAGCAAGTACATTCACTTTTTCGACCTGACTTTTAGTTTTGTTATCGTTAAATTTTCTTGAGATTCTGCTTTCTTCAATATTTTGGTAGCTCAGGCCAAGATTCATATCGCTGTTGAACAAAGCCTTTTGTTTGGAAAATTTATAAGCCGAAAGAAATCTTTTTTGCGGACCATAATTCCAAACAGCATATTTTAGCCCTGAACCCGATGGGTCAGTAAGACGATCATATCTCGGCACGTCTGTAGAGGTCGAATACTGTAGATTCAGGCTGTGCTGCGTATTTTCATCCTGTTGAAAGATGATCTTTTGCATGGCATTATATTGCTTATATCCGGAAAACTTCTGAATGAGTGGATTCTTATTCTGCATCAAATAATCTACATTATTCGAAGTTTCAACATATTGAGGGCGCTCGCCAAAAGATTCATTCTTTCCCTTAGGATTGCCTCCCATTCTCAAATCTCCATAACTATTATACGAGAATGACGATAGAGAACTCCATCTTTTACCTGCAAAATTAAGATCAAAATACTGTGTTAATCCTTTATTGGCGCTGTTGTATCTTGACATTAAATTTCCTGAAAACACCTTGTTATTCGTTTGGGTAAGAAATAGGGGGTTTTTGGTTCTCATATTAATAACACCACCCAACGCGTCGCTTCCAAAAATAGTAGATGCGGGTCCAAAAAGAAGATCAATCTGTTCCAGCGAGTTTTCGTCAACAGTAATTATATTCTGTAAATGTCCCGCTCTGTAAATAAGGTTGTTCATTCTGATTCCATCCACGAGAAGCAGAATTTTATTGGCTTCAAACCCTCTTAACACGGGACTTCCTCCGCCTTGTTGCGATTTTTGAACAGCTACTATACCTGTGTTGGCTAGTAAATCGGCAGTATTTTGGCTTTTTTGAAACTCTATTTCCTTTTTCGAAATGTGTTTCATATCCTGAGTGGATCTCGAGTAGCGTTCTGTAATTAGATGTATTTCATTTAATTTCTTTGGCTCTGTAGTGTCGGTAATTTGTTGTGAATAAGCTGTGATAGCAACAAAGAATGCTATTAAAAGGTATGCTTTTTTCATTTAATTTGGGGTTTATAATAAATTGATTTGAAATTTCTCTTGAATAAAAAGGGTATAGATTATAGTATTGTAAAGCGTTAGGATTACACAACTTCTAAAAGCTATAAATGTTAAATATTTTTCTCTGCGTAACATAAAATGATAAAGAACATTATCTCTTTTTCTTATACATAGAAGGCTTTTCTATGATAATTATTTTTTCATCATATACTTTCTCATCTAAATGAATAATTACAATGTAAGTTCCTGAAGATAAACTTTGAATGTTTACCTCTTTCTCAAATATAATATTGTTGATACTCTCGCTTTTTTGCTCTCTAATGACCCTGCCGTTTATATCCATTATGCTGTAGTGAAAACTCTTTCCGGCACAATCCATAAATTTGATGTTGAAATGTGTGGTGCATGGATTTGGATATAAGATGTATTTAGATTTAGGTGCAGGAAAATCTTCAACGGAGAGATTCTCGCAAGTTCCTATCTTAGACCAAATGGATTTATCTTGATCCGGTTGTTTGTTTTTGTTAATTACCAAAGCCCTGTAAATACTATTCTGGTAGATTACCTGGTCTCCAATTAAATAATCAGTTGAAGTATTCCATTCCATACTTTTGCAATTTTTGCTCACTATATTCAAACTTGTAAAGGTATATTCGGCACCATTTTCAAGAACAGCGGTTGCCGTGAAGTAATGGTCTCCCGAACTTAAATTAGTAAGGGTAAATGAATAAGGAAGTTTACTTATTCTAGAAATTACCGCCCCATTGTCTTTAATGATAATGGATGATACTACAGTATCAGGATCAGTCACCTTGAATCTAAACAAAACATCACTTCCATTATCTACTATCTGATCATTCTCAGAGGGAGAAATCATACTAATTATCGGGTTAGTTTTCACAACAATATTTACAGGAGTAGAGCTGGTCAGGTTTCCGATATTGTCTGTGGCTTTTGCTGTTATCTGATAAGTTCCCGCAGTCACATTTTCCCAATTGTATGTATAGGGACTGGTTGTTGAAGTCGATAATAAAGTTGCTCCGTTATAGAACTCTACTTTAGAAATTGTTCCGTCAGAATCGGTTGCTACGGCATTGATTGTAATGCTTGCAGGAGTAATGAATACAGTGTTGTTTGCAGGAGAAGTAACGCTTATTGTGGGAGCCTGATTATTATTAACGACTACGTTTACCGCAGCTGATGTTGCTGTTGCTGTTGCATTTGCATTATCATATGATTTTGCTGTTATGGCGTAAGTTCCCACAATCACATTTTCCCAATTGTAGGTGTACGGACTGGTTGTTGAAGTCGATAATAAGGTTGCTCCGTTGTAGAATTCTACTTTAGAAATTGTTCCGTCAGAATCGGCTGCTGCAGCATTGATTATAATGCTTGCAGGAGCAATGAATGCCGTTTTATTAACCGGAGAAGTAACACTTACTGTTGGAGCCTGATTATTATTAACGACCACGTTTACCACAGCTGATGTTGCTGTCGCATTTGCATTATCATATGATTTTACCGTTATGGCATAAGTTCCAGAAGGTACATTTTCCCAATTGTATGTATACGGACTTGTTGTCGAGGACGATAATAAAGTTACTCCGTTATAGAACTCTACTTTAGAAATTGTTCCGTCAGAATCGGCAGCTACAACATTGATTGTAATGTTTGCAGGGGCAATAAATACAGTATTAGTTGCAGGAGAAGTAATGCTTGCCGAAGGAGCTTGATTGACAGGTGTATTTACCGTAATTGCAATTGAAGAAGAAGTAGTGCATGTACCTCTATCATCACAGGCTTTAGCGGTCAATGAGTACGCACCTGCGGAAACACTTGTTAAATTACAAGTGTAAGGAGTGGTGGTTGAAGTAGCGATTAAATTAGTTCCATTATAGAACTCTACTTTATTCACAATTCCATCTGTATCAGCAGCTGTAGCATTAATGGTAACAGAAGCAGGAGCAATGTAGTTACTATTATTCTTTGGAGTGGTAATACTTACTGTAGGAGGTTGGTTCACTCTGACTGAAACTGAAGAAGAAGTGGTAATAGTTCCATTATTATCGTAAGCTTTGGCCGTTAACGTGTATGTTCCGGCAGTTACACTGTTCCAGTTGAAAGTATACGGATTTGCATTAACGGTTCCTAATAGTGTAGGGCCATTATAGAATTCTACTTTGTCTATGCTTCCGTCGGTATCGTTAGCGGTGGCTGATATATCGAAGGTGGCCGGAGCAGCATAAATTGCATTGTCGGCCGGACTGCTAATATTTACTGTAGGCGGTTGGTTTACTTTGAACGAAACCGCAGACGAAGTGGTAACAATTCCATTATTATCGTAAGCTTTGGCCGTTAAGGTGTATGTTCCGGCAGCTACACTGTTCCAATTAAAAGTATACGGACTTGCGTTAACGGTTCCTAATAGTGCAGGGCCATTGTAGAATTCTACTTTGTCTATATTTCCGTCGGCATCGTTAGCTGTAGCTGATATAGCGAAAGTGGCTGGAGCAACATAAATTGCATTGTCGGCTGGAGCAGTAATGCTTACTGTTGGAGCAATATTATTGATGACAGTAAAGTTTACGGGAGCTGAAGAAACAACTGTCCCGGCAGGGTCATAAGCCTTTGCTGTCAGATTGTAAGTTCCGCCACTTATTCCTGTAAGGTTGTAATTGTATGGGCTGCTAGTGGAGGTACCAATTAAAGAAGCTCCTATATAGAATTCTATTTTACTTACAGAACCATTTACATCAGCAGCAATATTAATTGCTGCCGGAGCAACATAAGTAGCAGCATTTGCCGGAGCAGTAATGTTTACCTTTGGCACAATGTTTAACCCGCAAAATTCAATTTCCGCTACGTTACAATATCCCCCTGCCGGAGATAAATAACGCACATATCTGAAAGCAGTTTCATTGGAAAGCGCAACCTCATTCCATTTTAGAACTGGAATAGAAGGGATGGTGTATAGATCGACTACCCCACTACTAAAATCAGCAACATTGCTCCCTTGGAATTTCCCTCCGTTCATTCTACTTTCTCTAGATGCCCTTGGATAGAAACGTATTGCTTTAACAACTTTTGCTGTTCCAAAATCTAATCCGGTATAACCGTTATTAGATGTACTGGCTTGAAAAGTTGTTCCTAGATCTCCGTCAAATGCTTTGTCATAGGTAGCATATGTGTAATAGGGAGGAGTGCCAAAAGGGCTGCCCGAAAGCGGAGAGCAAGTGAAAGGAACATTAACAGTTATGGGTGAAGAGTCTGTAGTTCCACCATTATTATCATACGCCTTAGCTGTAAGCGTGTAAGTTCCTACAGGCACATCTGCCCAATGGTAACTGTATGGATTGGTTGTTGAAGTCCCTAACAAAGAGGGACCATTATAAAACTCGACTTTACTGATAGTACCATCAGCGTCAGAGGCTGTTGCATAAATAGTAATATTTGCAGGATTTGCAAAGACAGCATAATCGTCGGGTGAAATAATTGAAACTGTTGGTTTTTGATTTCCTACTACGACGGTTATAGGAGAGGAAACCACTACAGCATTTAGATTATCATAAGCTTTTGCAAGAAGTTGATAAGTACCGCTGGGAACTCCCGTCCAGTCAAACGAATAAGGACTTGACGTATCAATACCAAGCAAAGTCTCACCCTGATAAAATTCAACTTTACTTATCGATCCATCCGTATCAGAAGCAGCTGCCGTAATATTTATATTCGCAGGAATAGCAGTATAAAGTTCATTATGGAGTGGTGCTGTAAGGTTTATGGTTGGAAGCTCATTATGGGTACAGAACTCAATTTCAGCCACATCACAATAACCGTCTACTGGCGATAAATACCTGTAATACCTGTAGGCTGTGCTGTTTGGTATACTAACGTCTTGCCAGGCATAATTTGGCTCGGTTGGGATGGTGTAGAGATCTACAAAACCAGCAGAAGTGGACGTATTGGAACCCTGAAATTTTCCATCTTTCATCCTTATTGCTTGCGATGATCTTGGATAATATCTGACATTTGTAACAACTTTTGCGGTTCCAAGATCTAATCCGGTATAACCTGAACTGGCTGATTTAGCACTAAAATTTGTATTTATATCTCCGTCAAATGCTTTATCATATTCACTGCCTGCTACATAAGGAGAAGTGCCAAAGGGAGTCCCTGAAGCTTTATTGCAAACAAAAGTCACCGTAACAGTCACTAAGGCAGAGCTTTTTTTATTTCCCAAATTATCATAAGCCACGGCAGTCAGATCGTAATTTCCAGGCAATACTCCATTCCACGAATAAACATATGGAGAGGACAGGCTTGTACTCAGTAAGGTAGTTCCATTATAGAATTCTACTTTACTAATATTTCCTGAGCTTACGGAAGCTGTTGCCTGAAGATTGATAGTAGCAGGACTGCTAAATGTTGTATTGTTGGCAGGCGAAGTCATAGCCACCGTAATGTTACTCGGAGGAGGAACCAAATCACTCTGCCATGCGCCTCTTCCATAAAAATAAGCATTCAATATCCCTTTAGAGATACCATCATTGTAAATGTCCATATCTACTATTTCGGAAATTATAGGAAGGCCTGAAGAATAATTTATCCAGGATGATTTAGTGTTGTCCTTATAATATACGCCCAAGGGATAAGAAGCATAGACAGCCTCATTGGTACTTTTATAATCAGCTACCACTTTTAACACTTTTGCTGCAGGAAATCCTTTTGTGGTGGTCCATGTTGTCCCTTTATCCGCAGAGCGATAGATCGTATTTCCAAGTCCTAAGTATACAACATCTGAATTAGGTATGAGAGCTACAGAACCATTAGTGGATTGAACAGGGAGAGTTATCTGAACAAAAGAGGCAGCAGTTATCGCATTGTCAGATCGATATAATGCAGGTGAATCTGTAAATACATACAAGCGATCGGCATTACCAGGATCTACCTGGAGGTCTTTGACTGTACCAGATGGTATGGTGTAAATAAGTGTCCAGGAAGGAGAAGCTGAAGTAAGGTTAATGCAACGATAAATTTTTCCGGCATTAGCGTGGTAAGCAATGTCGGTATTTACGGCAGTGAAAGTAAATTTTCCGCCCGATGGAGTTTCCGGCAGATTCAAGCTTATGTCAGAATCCGAAGGATATATGTGTCTACTTCCGTCTGATTCAGAGTAAAAATTACCGGAATAATCAAACCACATAAACGGACCAAAGTCGCCTCCCCTGTTATTATAAAAGGTACCATTAATATTATAAATTCCGCCATTATCTTGTGTGCCTATATATAATAGATTTCGATTTGTTTTGGAAATGGCACCATGATAAATTTCGGTGGCTGCGATACCGTCAGACTTTGGAGTCCACTCTCCTGTTCCATTAGCGGTGTTGCTCCAGACTCCGCCATCGTTGGCATTCCACAGCTGACCGCTAACATAAGGATCAAATACAATATGATGTTGGTCGGTATGAAGGTCGGATGACCAGGATTTTTGTTGCTGCACCCAGGTAACACCTGCATCTGTAGAACGCCATATCAAATGAGCACATACATATAGCTCATTTGAATTAGCAGGGTTGACTTCAAAATCAAAATTATAATCTCCCTGACCACCTCCCCCGGATGCCGAATATGCGGCAAGACACTCCTTAGTCGAACGCATGTTGGTAAAGGTACTTCCTCCATCTGTTGATTTATAAATTTCTCCTATCGTATTAGCACCAACATTAGCAACATAAACAACATTTGGATCGGCTTCACAAACGGATACTCTTGTTCCGTTAGCTCCGAATACAAAGGCTGGAGAAGTGATTTCAGTCCAGCTGTTTCCGGCATCTAGTGAACGATAAAAATTTTTAGAAGCCGTTGCATAAATTACCTGACCATTGGTGCCTGGTTTGTAACACATATCCTGAACTTCAATACGAGGAACAGATTTTAAGCTCCAATTAGCACCCGCGTCTGTCGATTTATAGATACCGTTACTTGTAGCCGCAATGATAGTGTTGTGATCCGTAGGAAGAATAAGCAGGTGTATCACCAATCGATTGCCCATTCCGGAATTAGATACGGTCCAGGTGGTTCCTCCATTGATCGTTTTATAGACACCCAAACCATCATAAGAATTATTTGCATCACCTGTTCCCCAATAAATCACCTGATCATTGGTAGGATCTATGGCTATAGAGGAAGACGTTGTGTTAGCAACCTGATCGGTTCCTAATGATGTCCAATGAAGACCTTTATCATTACTCTGATACAATCCCCCTGAAGCACTGGCAACATACATTTTGTTAGGATCTGAGGGGTGAAATTTAATCTGAATACAACGCCCAATACCTTGTATCTGATCAACGGTCTTCTTTGGAAAGAGTATAGGTCCAATATTTTTCCAATTGGGAGTTTGGGCACTTGTACCGTTAAAGAAAAGAGAGCATACAAGTAAGACTGCAATACGTAAATTTGTTTGCATGGGTTATTTTAAGATTATTGGGGGATTATTTTTTCGTTTTTTTGTCTGCTTTGTAGTTCTTGCCGGACCATCTCTTGAATTTCATCCCGAGTCATTACGCTTCCGTCAGATTTTACGAAACCTTCGCTTTTGATTCTCCAAAAATTAAATTTCTTAAAATCTTCAGCATGCTGAAGCAATTCTTTTTTTAGTGTTTTATTACTTTTAAAGAGTCTGGAAATAAAGGATCTTTCTTCTAATTCTTCTAAAGCTTCTTCTTCTCCCTCCATCAATTCTAACGGATTGGGTTTTCCTTTCCAAAATTCCTTAAAAGCAACATTGGTTTCATTGAAATTCGCATTGGGATCATTCATCATTTCTTTCCATTTCGGACTTTTACGAAACTCTTTCAATTTTTCCTTTCCAATTTCTGATTGTGCAATTGACAGTTGCAGAAAGAACAAAAATGGAAGTAATATACTAGTAGGTTTTTTCATTTTATAATAGATTTAAGATTGATGATCTGTTTGCAGATCCATTGTTTAAATAACCAGAATAACCAAACCGTTGGGCGTAATTCAATTATTTGATTTTTACTATATGCTTATAGGTCTATTGAAGATGGATTTAGTACTATCCTGTCCAATTGTAAATGCTTTAATTTTTGCTATAATGCTGTTTCAAATGTTTTGAGAGACACAAAACAATTTTCGGCTTCTTTTACTGAACTGACTTTACTCAATCATATTAGGGGCTTGTTGCTTACCAATTTCTTTAAATAAAGGAATTCTCATTGTCAACAGGTATAAGTTCAGCTGCTAAATTCAAGTCAATTGTCTTTCAATCAGGTGTTTTTGCTTTTTGAGAGCTCTGATTTAAAATGTGGTTTAAAACCTGCTTTGATCTAAAATAGACTCAAATTTTGTTTTATTATGGGGCAAAAGTATAGCTTTAGCCTTGTTTTAATTTGGCTATTGTAACAACTGCCATTTGTATGTAACGATTGGTTATTTCGTGTTAATATTTGGTTTTTTGAACACAAAAAAGTTGGTAGTGTTTTAGAGTAGAGGTTTGTACGTAATGACAATGTAACTCATTAAAAAGAATATAATTTTTTTGGGGTAGTTGACAGCGAATCGTTTTTTATGCTTTAAGTCGGTTTGGAAAATTAAAAATTACAGTAAAAGACAATAATTTTGAATTATTCAGATGGATTTTTGTTTGCTCAGATGATAAAGTTGGATTTAATATTGAAATTGAAATTTAGATTTGTAGGAAAAGAATCTAAGGAACAGAAATATACGTATGTAGTAATGAGGGGATTACTGTTTTAAAGGGTTATTCTTACGTTAAAAATGCTATATCGTTTTTGTTTTTCTTTTTTTGTTTTAAATCTTGTGTTTCTGCAAAAAACTTATACATTTGCCAAATAATTCGTTGTAAGCCCCTGTTTTTGTGCGAATTATATGAAATTAGCTAAATTTAACAACCTACCTTGCTGTATTGCAGCATGTTAAAATTATGAAGATAATCAAGACTGTTTTTTTTACAATTTGCCTGACTTTGATAAGTGGGTTTAGTGCTTTGGCACAATCCATACCGCCACCACCAGATGATCCGGATGATCCTGACATAGTTCCAATAGACGATCACTTAGTTTTTTTAGCAATAGTGGCTATTGTTTTAGGAATTACAATCATATACAGAAATAAAATGAAAAAAGCTTCAATGTAAATTGAAGCTTTTTTTATGTGTGGTTTTTTAGGAACTACTTGTTTATCGCATAAAGTCTTGAAATGTATTTGCCCACAACATCAAATTCTAGATTAATTTTGGTTCCAACTTTGAAATTTTTAAAATTGGTATTCTCAAAAGTATACGGTATAATGGAAACGCTAAATTCGTTTGTTTTAGAGTTTACAACCGTCAGACTTACTCCGTTAACCGTAATAGAACCTTTTTCGATAGTAATATTGCTGAGGTTTTTGTCGTATTCAAAAGTATAATTCCAGCTTCCGTGCGCTTCTTCAATTTTAATACAGGTCCCGGTTTGGTCAACGTGTCCTTGTACAATGTGTCCGTCCAGACGGTCGCCAAGCTTCATTCCTCTTTCCAGATTTACAATATCGCCTTCTTTCCATTCGCCGATATTTGTTTTTAAAATGGTCTCATCTATAGCGGTTACCGTATAAAATGAATCTTTTATGGCTACCACTGTCAGACATATTCCGTTGTGGGAAACGCTTTGATCAATTTTTAATTCATTTGTAATAGATGAGTCAACTGTGATGTGAAGATTGTTTTGATCTTTTTTTATTTCGTGAATCCTTCCTAGGGTTTCTATAATTCCTGTGAACATTGTTGTTTTATTTTACTAAATTTGCACATCAAAATTAGTAATAAATAACCTGAGCTCATGAATAAAAAAGCAGAAAATATAATTGTTGGAATTTCAATTGGAGATTTAAACGGTATTGGAAGCGAAGTTATATTGAAAACATTCGAAGATTCCCGTATGTTGGAGATGTGTACGCCAGTTATTTTTGCAAACGCTAAAATACTTTCTTTTGTTAAAAAGAGCTTTACATCTTCAGTTCAGTTTCATGGTGTGGATAAGTTAGAGCAAATTTTGCCTGGTAAAGTCAATGTTTTTAACCTTTGGAAAGAAGGAGTTGATATCAATCTGGGTAAAAATGATGAAAAAATTGGCCAATATGCGATTAAATCATTTGTTGCGGCTACCAAAGCATTAAAAGAAGGTTTGATAGATGTTCTGGTAACAGCGCCAATCAATAAATACAACATTCAGTCGGAAGATTTTAAATTTCCGGGACATACCGATTATTTAGATCAGGAGTTAGATGGAAATGCCTTAATGATGATGGTTCAGGACAATTTGAGGGTAGGTTTGCTAACGGATCACGTACCGTTGAGTGAGGTTTCTTCGCATTTGACCGAAGAGCTGATCACCAGAAAGATTGAAACGATCCGAAAATCTCTGATTCAGGATTTTAGTATAGTGAAGCCAAAAATAGCTGTTTTAGGATTGAATCCGCATAGTGGTGATGGAGGAGTGATTGGTAAAGAAGAGGATTTGATTTTGAAGCCAACCCTGAAGAAAATTTTTGAAAAAGGAACGATGGTTTTTGGTCCGTTTTCAGCAGATGGTTTTTTTGGAAGCGGTCAGTATGAAAAGTATGATGCGATTGTAGCTACTTATCACGATCAGGGATTGATTCCGTTTAAAACATTATCATTTGGAAAAGGAGTGAATTATACAGCGGGTTTAAATAAGGTGAGAACCTCGCCAGACCACGGTACGGCTTATGATATTGCCGGAAAAGACATGGCTGATTTTAACTCGTTTAAAGAAGCGGTTTATCTCGGAATAGATATTTTTCGCTCGCGTAATCAGTATGAGGAGATTACTGAAAAACCACTCAAAATAAAAGAAAAACAGTTATAAACAAAAAAAGGTGAATAAGATTATTAGTTTTATAATAATTTTATATCTTTGCACCCCAATTCAGGTATCTGAGTTTTAGATACGAATTGGTCAAATTGATGTTGAAATGAGCAAAACAAAAGATTTTTTAATTCCTTTCGTAGGATTAAAACTAGGAAAACACCATTTTGAGTATCAAATAAGTAACACGTTCTTTGCGAACTTTGATTACGACGAATTTCAAAGTTCGGATATCAAAGTAGGTTTAGTTTTAGAGAAGAAGAGCAACATGTTAGAGTTGGAATTCAAACACAAAGGAACTGTAAATGTACCTTGTGATCTGACAAGCGAAGATTTTGATTTGCCTTTAAAAGGTAAAATGAAGTTAATTGTTCGTTTTGGAGAGGAATTTAATAACGATAATGAAGAGCTTTTAATCTTACCGCACGGAGAGCATGAAATAGATGTAGCACAATACATTTATGAAATGATTGCACTGTCGGTGCCGCTAAAACGAGTTCATCCAGGAGTGAAAGACGGAAGTTTGCAAACTGACGCTTTAAAGAAACTGAATGAGCTAACGGTCAAAGAAGAGAAAAAAGAGAGTAAACAAGAAGAAGATATTGACCCGCGTTGGGACAAATTAAAGCAACTATTAACGGATAAATAATATAGTAAAATGGCACATCCTAAGAGAAAAATCTCGAAAACAAGAAGAGATAAGAGAAGAACACATTATAAAGCTACTGTAGCTCAAATCGCTACATGTCCTATTACTGGAGAAGCACATTTATACCACAGAGCTTACTGGCATGAAGGTAAAATGTATTACAGAGGGCAAGTTGTTATCGATAAATCTGTAGCGGTTGCTTAATACGTTTTTGTAAATGATACTGGAACTCTCACATAGTGAGAGTTTTTTTTGTTGGTTATAATTTTCTTTTTTTAAGAAAATTTCTACAAATTAATTTCGTTTTTTTTTGTAATTTTCAAGTCTTTTAAAAATTTTTCAAATACACTGTATTTGAAACGAAATAATAGAATATAATGAATACAATCACAGCCGCAATTACCGCTGTTGGAGCTTACGTTCCCGACTTTGTACTTTCGAACAAGGTATTGGAAACGATGGTCGAAACTAATGACGAATGGATTACTACTCGTACCGGAATTAAAGAGAGAAGGATTTTAAAAGATGCTGATAAAGGAACATCGTTTCTTGCCATAAAAGCAGCACAGGATTTAATAGCAAAAGCTAATATTGATCCGTTAGAGATTGATATGATCATAATGGCAACAGCTACGGCAGATATGCCGGTAGCCTCTACAGGAGTTTATGTTGCAACAGAAATTGGAGCTACCAATGCATTTGCTTATGATTTGCAGGCGGCATGTTCAAGTTTCTTGTACGGAATGTCAACTGCTGCAGCTTATGTGCAGTCAGGAAGATACAAAAAAGTACTTTTAATTGGTGCCGATAAAATGTCATCAATTGTAGATTACACAGACAGAGCAACTTGTATTATTTTTGGTGACGGAGCGGGAGCCGTTTTATTCGAACCCAATTATGAAGGTCTTGGTTTACAGGACGAATACTTACGAAGCGACGGTGTAGGACGCGATTTTCTTAAAATTTCTGCAGGAGGTTCTTTAACTCCAACTACAGCAGAGACCGTAAAAAACAAACAACACAATATTATTCAGGACGGAAAAACCGTTTTTAAATATGCTGTAACCAATATGGCTGATGCCAGTGAATTGATTCTGCAAAGAAACAATCTTACGAATCAGGATGTAAACTGGTTAGTACCACATCAGGCAAACAAGCGTATCATTGATGCTACTGCAAGCAGAATGAATCTTGAAGAGTCAAAAGTATTGATGAACATTGAAAGATATGGTAATACCACTTCTGCTACATTGCCATTAGTATTAAGCGACTTTGAACACTTGCTTAAAAAAGGAGATAATATTATTTTTGCTGCGTTTGGTGGAGGATTCACTTGGGGATCTATTTACTTAAAATGGGCATACGATAAAAAATAAATCAAAACTAAAAACGAATCATTATGGATTTAAAAGAAATTCAAAACCTAATCAAATTTGTAGCAAATTCGGGAGTTGCAGAAGTAAAGTTAGAAATGGATGATGTAAAAATCACCATCAGAACAACTTTAGAAACAAATGTAACTGAAGCTACTTATGTACAGCAATTACCAGCTCAGGCTGCATTGCCACAGGCAGTTGCTCCTCAACAAACAGCTCCGGTAGTTGTAAATGTAAATGCAGAGGCGCCTGCTGCTGTTGAAGATTCTAAATTCATTACTATTAAATCTCCAATTATTGGAACTTTTTACAGAAAACCATCTCCAGACAAACCAGTATTTACTGAAGTTGGAAGCACTATCGCTAAAGGTGATGTTCTTTGTGTAATTGAAGCAATGAAATTATTCAACGAAATCGAATCAGAAGTTTCAGGTAAAATTGTAAAAATTCTTGTTGACGATATGTCTCCTGTTGAATTTGACCAACCTTTATTCTTAGTTGATCCATCATAATTTTTAAAAATTCCAATAGACAAATCACAAAATCCAATTATTGGAATTTGAAGATTGGAATTTGTAATTTTTAATATAAATAAGATGTTTAAAAAAATATTAATTGCAAATAGAGGAGAAATTGCACTTCGTGTAATTCGTACATGTAAAGAAATGGGAATCAAAACTGTAGCAGTTTACTCTACAGCCGATGCAGAAAGTTTACATGTTAAGTTTGCTGATGAAGCGGTTTGTATTGGGCCCCCTCCAAGTAACTTATCGTATTTGAAAATGTCAAATATTATTGCTGCTGCCGAAATTACTAACGCAGACGCAATACATCCAGGATATGGATTTCTTTCTGAGAATGCTAAATTCTCAAAAATTTGTCAGGAGCACGGAATCAAATTTATTGGTGCAGCTCCTGAAATGATCGATAGAATGGGAGATAAAGCTTCTGCTAAAGCGACAATGAAAGCTGCAGGAGTTCCATGTGTACCAGGTTCTGACGGATTATTAGAATCTTTCGAACAAACGCAAAAATTAGCTAAAGAATTTGGTTACCCGGTAATGCTTAAAGCTACTGCCGGAGGTGGTGGAAAAGGAATGCGTGCGGTATGGAAAGAAGATGAATTGTTGAAAGCATGGGAAAGTGCACGTCAGGAAGCTGCTGCTGCATTTGGAAATGACGGAATGTACATGGAGAAACTTATCGAAGAGCCGCGTCATATCGAAATTCAGGTAGTTGGAGATTCATACGGAAAAGCATGTCACCTTTCTGAAAGAGACTGTTCCGTACAACGTCGTCACCAAAAATTAACTGAAGAAACACCTTCGCCATTCATGACCGACGAGTTGCGTGCAGCAATGGGAGAAGCAGCTGTAAAAGCGGCTGAATTTATTAAGTACGAAGGAGCCGGAACTGTAGAGTTTTTAGTGGACAAACACAGAAACTTCTATTTCATGGAAATGAATACCCGTATTCAGGTGGAGCACCCAATTACGGAACAGGTAATTGACTACGATTTAATTCGTGAGCAAATTATGGTAGCGGCAGGAATTCCAATTTCAGGAAAAAACTATTTGCCACAATTACACGCTATCGAATGCCGTATTAATGCTGAAGATCCTTATAACGATTTTCGCCCTTCACCAGGAAAGATTACTACGCTTCATATGCCAGGAGGACACGGAGTACGTTTAGATACTCACGTATATTCTGGTTACAGCATCCCTCCAAACTACGATTCGATGATTGCTAAGTTAATTACAACTGCGCAGTCAAGAGAAGAAGCGATTAGCAAAATGCGAAGAGCTTTGGATGAATTTGTTATTGAAGGCATCAAAACTACAATACCATTCCATAGACAATTAATGGATGACCCAAGATATATTGCAGGAGATTATACTACTGCTTTTATGGATACATTTAAAATGAAACCTATAGAGGAATAAAACGAAAGGCTGTCGATTACGACGGCCTTTTTTATTTTACCACATGGTAAACCCGATAGGTTTGAAGAGCTTATCGGGTTTGCTTTTTAATGAAGTAAACACTTCTGGTGTGTATTTTTTATACATGTTTTGCCTGAGTTACACACTTTTTGTAAAGTTGAAATTCTGGCACATATGACTTAATCCCTTTAAAAATAAGGATTTAAGTAATTGTAGATACAACGTTTTCGTTACGGCATAATAATTTCATTATCTAAAGCGTAAACAACTATTAATAATTTAAAATATACACATTATGAAAAATTTATTTTTATCAGCCGCAATTGTTTTAGGAGGTTTAACATCATTTGCATCAAATGCTCCAATGGCAAGTACTATCGTTAAAACGGTTTCTGTTTCAGATGAATATACAGAGATCAAATTAGAAGAATTGCCTGCTCCAATTACAGAAGCTTTGAAAAAAGCATACCCAAGTGCAGTAGTTACAAAAGCGTATAAAAACGAGAAATCAGAGTACAAACTAGACGTTACAGTAGGAGAAAAGGTAGGTAACCTTTTTGCTAATGCAGACGGGACCTGGATCAAAAAATAATCTAAAACAGTTCTTATGTTTATTCAAATTAAGAACATCAAAATAAAATTAAGAGTACTAAAATATACACACTATGAAAAATTTATTTCTATCAGCCGCAATCGTTTTGGGAGGTTTAACATCATTTGCTTCAACTTCTCCAATATCAAATACAATCGTAAAAGCAGTATCTTTTCAGGAAGAGTACACTGAAATTAAAGTGGAAGAAGTTCCTGCTGCAGTAACTGCTGCTCTTAAAAAAGCGTATCCGGATGCCCTGCTTTCAAAAGCATACAAAAACGAAAAGTCAGAGTATAAACTTGAGGTTACAGTAGGTGACAAAGTAGGGGCTCTTTATGCAAATGCAGATGGAACCTGGATCAAAAAATAAGTAATAAAGAACTATAAAAAAGGAACATTATGAAAAAGTTAATCTTATCGGCAGCTATCTTATTAGGAGGGTTGTCAATGCAGGCAGGAAATGTAACTCCGACAAGTTCAATGGTACAAACTGTAAGCGTTCAGGACGAATATAAAGAAGTTGATGCAGTTCCGGCTGCAATTAAAACAGCATTAGACAATGCTTATCCTGGTGTAAAACTGGATAAAGCCTATGTAAACGCGAAGAAAGAGTATAAAATAGAAATAACCGTTAGAGGTGAAAAATCTATAGTTTATACAGATGCTTCCGGAAACATTCTTAAAAAATAACTGTTAGTAACCCATAAAAACCATTTATAATGAAAAAGTTAATCTTATCAGCAGCAATTGTTCTGGGAGGTTTGTCTGTTCAGGCAGCAAGTCCGGTAGTATCAACATCAGCTATTCAATCTGTAATTGTTCAGGATGAATACAAAGAAATTGGTACAGATGCTGTTCCCGCAGCAGTAAAATCAACAATTGAAAAATCTTTTCCGAATACGAAACTTGAAAAAGCGTATAAAAACGAAAAAGACGAGTACAAATTGGAAATCTCAACCGGAGATAAAAAGTATACTGTATTTACAGATGCTTCGGGGAACATCCTTAAAAAATAATTACCTAATTTTATCAGCTAATACGAATTAAAAAAAAAGCAAATACTTATGAAAAAATTAATTTTATCAGCTGTCATCATTTTAGGAGGTTTATTAACGAACGCAGAAGCGACTACATTAAATAAATCGGTTTTGAACATCGTTAAATTTCAGGACAATTTTAAGGAAATTAAAGCGGAGGCGCTTCCTGCTGAAGTTAAAGCTACTTTAGAAAAATCTTTTCCTGGTTCAAAGCTTGTAAAGGCTTATGTGAACTCGAAAAAGCAATACAAATTAGAACTTAATTCCGGGGTCGATCAAGATAAACATTTTGTTTTCACAGATGACAAAGGAGTCATTGCCCCGAAATACTAAAAAAAAGAATAATATGAAAAAATTAATCTTATCGGCAGCAATAGTTTTAGGAAGTATGTCAATTTATGCTTATAAAATAACTACTCCGAAATTGGAAGAAGTAACTGTTTCTGTTCAGACAGAATATACAGAAGTTAGTGCAGATGCCGTACCTGCTGCTGTAAAAACAGCATTGCAAACCGCTTATCCGGGTGCTAAGCTTGTAAAATCAGCCGTAAACGAGAAAAAAGAATATAAACTTGAGATATCAGTTGGTGACCAAAAGGCTACTGTTTTTTCAGATGTCAATGGCAACTGGTTGAAGATATAATTAGGTGAATTTAGATTTATGTTTTTGGTGAAAAAGAGATTGCAGAGATGCAATCTCTTTTTTTTACATAATTTTATGAAAAGACAATTTTATTAGTATTATTTTAGCAAAAAAGTCCTCAAACGCAAATGCCAAAGATATTACTGATAGAAGATGATATTTCGTTCTGCAAATTATTAGAAAAATTTCTAATCAAAAAAGCATACGATGTAGCCATTGCTTTTTCGGCTGCCGAAGCCAGAATTGCGATCAAAAAAGAATCTTTCGATTTGATTTTAACAGATCTTCGTTTGCCTGATTCTGACGGTATTGGACTAATGTCGGAAATCAAGACGGAGTATCCTCAAGTTCCTGTAATCTTAATGACAGGCTATTCGGATGTTAATACCGCGGTTAAAGCCATAAAAAATGGTGCAGCCGATTATATTTCGAAACCCTTTAATCCCGATGAAGTTTTATTGGTGATTACAAATGCTTTAAAGACTTCGGAAACCGAAACGGAAGAAGCTACTGTGAAGGAAAAGAAAGTGGTTAAAAAACAAACTACAGCTGAAAACGAATTTGTAAAAGGAATTTCTGTCGCTTCTAAAAAACTGCTGGATCATATTCACTTGGTAAGTCCAACGGATATGTCGGTTTTAATTATAGGAGAAAGCGGAACCGGGAAAGAAATTATTGCTAAAAGTATTCATCAGCAAAGTTTAAGAAAAAACAACAATTTTATTGCGGTCGATTGCGGAGCTATTCCAAAAGAACTGGCGGCAAGTGAATTTTTCGGACATTTAAAAGGATCTTTTACCGGAGCAATCAGCGACAAAATGGGGTATTTTGAAGCGGCCAATGGCGGAACTCTTTTTTTGGATGAAATAGGAAACCTGTCTTATGAAAACCAAATTCAATTGTTGCGTGCGCTTCAGGAACGAAAAATTAAACCTGTTGGTAGTAATAAAGAAATAAACGTCGATATACGCATCATTACTGCTACAAACGAAGATTTACGCGAGGCAGTAAAAAACGGTGATTTCAGAGAAGATTTATACCATAGAATCAACGAGTTTTCGATATTGTCGCCTTCTTTAAAAGAGAGAGACGAAGATTTGATGGTTTTTGCCGATTATTTTCTGGAAAAAGCCAATCAACAGCTGAACAAAGAGGTTATCGGGTTTTCACCGGAAGTGGTTGCTATTTTTCAAAATTACAACTGGCCGGGAAATTTACGGGAACTACAAAATTGTGTCAAACGTTCGACATTGCTGTCTAAAGGCGAGTTTATCGAAAGTGATGTGCTGCCCGCAGAGTTTTTTCAGATACAGAAAGAGTCGGGCTCGGGTGGTAGCTTTTCGTTATCTGACAATGAAAAAGAAGCCATCATTCAGGCGTTGTCAAAGGCACAGAATAATAAATCGGAAGCTGCCAAACTGCTTAAGATTACCAGAAAAACGCTTTATAATAAATTAAAGCACTACAATATCGATTAAACTATTTCCTCACGCAAGGCATCAAAAAGCACTGTTGTTTTTGATTTCAACGTACCAAAAATGGCTGCTGCCTCCGAAACGTCAAGAGTCTTGCTTTCCAGAACCCTCAAAATATCCCCAATCTCACGTGTTTGAATTTGTTTGAACATAGGGGCCATTCGGTGTGCAATCGAGTTAATCTCGGCCGTGTTTTTTTCGTTAACAGCAATTTCCAAAGCATTCAGATTTTGAGAACTATTTTCGATAAACGATTTCAGAATTTCTTTCAACGCTTCCTCATCATTGCCTAAAAACTCTTTCAGCGTATCAAGAGTATACAATTCTGAAGTAACAGTTTCTTCCTTCTCATTAATATCAGCCGTTGGTAAGGTATCGTGTTCCAGAATACGATGAATCGTCTCCAACAGTATTTTTGGGGAATATGGTTTTTGAATTACTGTGGTAAAACCGGCTTCCGTGTAAACCGCAGCATCGAGATCGGTCCTTCCGGTTAAGGCAATTGCGGGTTGGTTTTTAAAAGTCGAATAACCGCTGTTTTTTAGTTTTTCCAGGAACATAAAACCGTCCATTTCGGGCATTTGTATGTCGGTGATAATAAAATCGAAAGGAGTGTTTTCAATCGCTTCTAAAGCTTTTTCGGCGCTGTTAAAAGAAAATACCTCATGTTTTTCCTGTCTTAAGACGCCACTCGTTAAATTCAGAAGATTAATGTCGTCGTCAAGAACAATAAACGTTTGTTTTTGGGTGTTTAGGATGATTGGCTTTTTCTTTTCAACAGGGATGTTTTGGCTATGGTCAAACAATAAAGGCAGCTGAATTTGAAATGTACTTCCTTTTCCGAAAGTGCTTTCAAGACGCAGGTTTCCACCCAAAATTGAAATTATTTTCTGGCAGATGGATAATCCTAAACCGGTTCCGCCATATTTTTTTTCTATATTTTCGTTTGCCTGCGCAAATTCTTCAAAAACTAATTGCTGATTTCCTTTTTCGATTCCAATTCCTGAATCCTGTATGGAAACCACAAAGAAATCATTGTTTTCAGTAATGTATGCACTGATTTTTATAAACCCTTCTTCGGTGAATTTATAAGCATTTCCGATAATATTGCTTAAAATTTGCTTTAGTCTGAAAGGATCTCCAACGATACGGGTGCTCAATTTGTCATCGACGTTAATAATAAGATCGATGTTTTTTTGCTTGTAGACGGTTTGAATGCTTTTGGCGACTTCATCAATTACTTCCGGCAATAGAAAAGGGACTTTCTCAATGGTAATTTTCCCGGCTTCGATCTGAGAGAAATCCAGTAAATCCTGAACCAGCTGCGTGATGTATTCCGAAGAATTTTTAATGTTTTTGATGAAATAAGACTGTTTGGTATTCACATCAGAATTCCCCAAAAGTTCTGAATAGCCCACAATGGTACTCAAAGGAGTTTTTAAATCGTGACTCACTGTCGAAATTAATTGCTCACGGCTTTTGAGCAGGTTCTTTGTTTTGAAATTCGCAATCTCGAGTTTCTTTTTGTAAACCTGTGATTTAGAGTAATCGCTTACAATTAAAATAGAGAAAAACAAGGTCAGAACCAAGCCAATTATGGCAGAAGCGGTTACAATTTCATTTACTTTTTTAAGCGATTTTTCTTTTAAAGAGTTGTTTTTTATCGAGTTGATGATGATTTCTCTTTCGATAATTCGAAGTACTTTTCGAAGCTGATCTGAAATGGCGATTTCGTTCTTTAATAACTTATTTTCCTCAAAATTCAGCGATTCTTTTTTCTTTTCGGCTTTCAGTTTTACGTTGCTTAGCAGTTTTTTCGAATTGGCCAAAATCGAATCTGAGGCTTGTTTGCTTAAGGTGTTGGTGCTGTCATCAGGAATATTCTGATTGAGGTAATCTACATACTTTTGAAGTACATTTCGCTGGTAACTGCCTAACTGATTTGGGTTTTTGTTGAAATCCTGAAGTTCTAATTTTCGGAGTTTAAACTCCATTTTAGTAATTTCATCAATCGCCGTATTGACCGAAACTTCATCGTCGGCTTTGTTTTTTATGGTTTTTAATTGTTTAATGTTTTTTGTCTTTTCCGACAACAGGTAGGTAACGCTGTCTAATAGCGTTTTTTGATATTGTGTCGTAACAATTTGTTTTAAGGTATCGATTCTGGATTTCAGAGAGTCCGTTTCGGTAAGGTAACTTTTGAAATCTTCCTCAGAATTCGTTTGAATGGTTTTCCTGGCCAAACTTTCGGTTTTGTACACGTTCGAAAATAGTTTGCTTACTTTCAGGATTTTGGTCTTTTCAAAAGCAATTTTATTTTCGAGTTTGTTGTACACCACATTTTCAGCATACAGGAACCATCCTACGGTAACAACCAATCCCAGTAAAGCAATATAACTGAAGAGTACTTTTATCGGCATGTAACTTTTTTTACTCTCCATCTGGTAGTGTTATAAGTTTTAGGAAGTTTATTGGGGAATCAACCGCAATTTATCTAAAATTTCGGTTTTAGAAATATAAAATAATGCTAATATTTTATATAATTAAAAGATTTTAAAAACAAAATAGCCGCAGATTTTAGTACCTGCGGCTATTTTTTATTTTAAGTATTTCGATTTAAAGCGTCTCGTTCAGCCATTTGAAAAATTCACCTTGCCAAACCTGAGCATTTTGTGGATGTAAAACCCAGTGATTTTCATCAGGGAAATACACAAATCTACTTTTGATTCCTCTTAACTGAGCAGCCTGAAAAGCTTCTTGTCCTTGTCCGATTGGCACACGGAAATCTTTCCCGCCCTGAAAAATTAAAATAGGTCTGTTCCAGTTTTGCACCAAAGTTGCAGGGTTAAAAACAGTATATGATTTTTGAGCTGCAGCATTGTCTTTCTCCCAATAAGGGCCACCAAAATCCCAGTTGTTAAAGAAAACCTCTTCGGTAGTTCCTAACATACTTACGGTATTGAAGACACCATCATGAGCGATAAAAGTTTTGAAACGGTTTTTGTGAATTCCGGCCAAATAGAATACAGAATATCCTCCGTAGCTGGCGCCCACACAACCTAAACGGGATTTGTCTACATAATTTTCTTTCGCAACATCGTCGATTGCTGATAGGTAATCGTCCATAACCTGTCCGCCCCAGTCTTTACTGATTTGCTCGTTCCACTCAACACCATGACCCGGCATTCCGCGACGGTTTGGCGCTACAACCACATAACCTTTTGCAGCCATTAATGAAAAATTCCAACGGAAAGAATACGATTGTGTCAGGGCACTTTGAGGTCCTCCCTGGCAGAATAATAAAGTTGGGTATTTTTTTGTAGCATCAAAATTTGGAGGTAAAATTACCCAAACCAACATTTTTTTACCGTCTGTAGTGGTCACATAACGCTTCTCGGTTTTACTAAGTGCTAATGTTTTGTAGGTTTCTGTGTTTACATTTGAAATTTGTTTCCAGGTATTTTTCTTTAAGTTAAAAGAATAAATTTCCGGAGCGTGATTCATATCGTTTCGGGTTACGATGATATCGTCACCTGCAAAACCTACTAAATCATTCACATCAAAATCACCATTAGTCAATTGACGAACCTGAATCGCAATTTTGGTCAATCCTGGAAAGTTAACAGAGAAAAGCTGTTTTGTACCGTCAACCGGAGCTACAAAAAATACAGTTTTACCGTCTTTACTCCAGATGAAATTGTCAACAGTTCCGTCCCAGTTTGCTGTAAGGTTTGTTTTGATTCCTTTAAATTCAACGATAAGGTCGTTTTTGTCAGCTTCATAACCGTCACGTTTCATTTGTAGCCAGGTTAAATTTCCTGTTGGAGAAAACTGTGGCGCTGTATCGTAACCTAAATTACCTTCGGTTCTGTTTATCGTTTTCTGAGTTTCTAAATTGTACTCGTAAATATCGGTATTAGTAGAAATCGCATACTGCGTTCCTGCTTTTTTCTTGCATACATACAAGATGCTTTTTCCGTCAGGAGACCAGATGTAATCTTCGTCACCGCCAAAAGGTTTTTGCGGAGAATCAAAATTTTCACCTTTCAGGATGTCGATTCCAACCGCGCCTTCTTTGTTTTCTTTGTAAAAAACGTGGTTGAATTTACCTTCATTCCAGGTATCCCAATGACGATAATCCAATCCGTCATAAATCTGAGCGTCTGATTTGTCCAGTTTCGGATAAAAATCTTTCCCTAAAACTTTTTCCAGTTTTACCTCTTCGTTGTACACTAAAAATTTTCCGTCTGGCGAAACGTTTTTGTCAGCCAAAACTTCTTTAGTGTCTTTAATTTCGGTGGCATTTCCACCATTTACAGGAATGATGTAAAATTTAGAAGACGATTTGTTCTCTTCAATGGATGGGGTCGAAATCTTAAAAACAACATTTTTCGCGTCTTTCGAAAGTCCAAGTGCACTCACTCGTCCTAATTTCCATAACAATTCCGGAGACATTACCTGCTGTCCGATAGCGTTTAAACTCATCATTATTAAGGTTGTAAATAATACTTTTTTCATAAATAAAATTCTAATTTTCGTGGGACTAAAAATACAACAATTAAATTCCAAATTAGCTAAATTCCAAATTCCAAAAATTGTTAAATTTTATGGAGCTGAGTTTTAAACGTTGGGGTCGATTTTTAATGGCCACGAATTCACGAATTTTTTTTGCTAATCTTTGAGAATAGAAATTCGGGAATTCGTGGCAGCAAAACTTTAGGACGCGTTTTGGAATTTGGAATTTGGAATTTGGGATTTGGAATTTCAAAAGAATTGGAATTTCATAAATAGAAATTTCTATCTTAAATTTATTTCCTAAATTGGGATTTGGATTTTAACTAATTGGAATTTATTATTTTATGACAGAACTAAGTTATTGGGAGCTTAAAAATTGGTTTACAAATGTTGATTATACCGTTGTAGGCAGTGGCATCGTAGGGCTGCATGCTGCATTACGCCTGCGCGAAAGGTTTCCGACAGCAAAAATTCTGGTATTGGAAAAAGGAATGTTGCCTCAGGGGGCAAGTACCAAAAATGCCGGTTTTGCGTGTTTTGGAAGTCTTTCCGAAATTATGGAAGATCTCAAAACACATTCAGAAGAAGAGGTGATTCAGCTTGTTGAAAAACGATGGAAAGGATTGCAATTGCTGCGAAAAAGACTGGGAGATGCTGCAATAGACTTTAAACCTTATGGAGGATATGAGGTGTTTTTAAAAGAGGATGATCTTAATTTTGAATCCTGTATTTCGAGACTGTCTTTTGTCAATGAAATTTTAAAACCACTTTTTAAAGCCGATGTTTTTACCAAAGAAGCAAATCGCTTTGGGTTTGGAAATATTCAGAAAGATTTAATTTTTAACCCGTTTGAGGCGCAAATTGATACCGGAAATATGATGCAGGAGCTGTTGCGACAAGCAGTTTCTGAAAATATACTGATCTTAAACCAGCAAACTCTTACCGCTTATTCTGATTTGGGAAACCAGGTAGAACTCGTACTGGATAATTTTAGTTTTAAATCTGGTAAAGTTCTTTTTGCAACCAACGGTTTTGCCAATAAGCTAACAAAAGGTGCGGTAAAGCCTGCCAGAGCACAGGTTTTAATTACAGAACCTATTGCAAACTTAGAAATCAAAGGCACTTTTCACCTGGATCGAGGGTATTATTACTTCAGAAATATCGGCGATCGGATTCTACTTGGAGGGGGACGAAACCTTGATTTTGAAACCGAAACTACCACAGAATTTGGTCAGACTAAAATTGTACAAAATAAATTGGAGGATTTACTTAAAAATGTAATTTTACCGAATCAGGATTTCCAGATAGCCCATCGTTGGAGCGGGATCATGGGAATCGGAAATAGTAAAAATCCTGTTGTTACTCAATTGTCTGAAAACGTGTTTTGTGGCGTTCGATTAGGCGGTATGGGAGTAGCAATTGGGAGTTTAATAGGAACAGAATTAGCAGATTTAATATAATGGCAACACCCAAAAAACCGGCACCAAAAAAAACAACTACTAGCAAAGCAAAGCCGGCCCCAAAAAAAGGCAGTCGTACATTTGGCGAAAAAGTAAAGTGGTTTTTTATCAAATTATTTTTATGGTTCTTCGGAATCTCGATTGCGTCGGTGGTATTTTTTAAATATGTGCCCGTGCCTTTTACTCCTTTAATGATTATTCGTGCCATAGAGAACAAAATGGCCGGTAAGGAAGTTTATTTTGACCATGACTGGGAGCCAATCGATAAAATTTCGATGAATCTGCAAAAAGCAGTTATTGCAAGTGAAGACGGAACCTTTTTAAAACACAATGGTTTCGATTTTAAAGCATTGCAAAAAGCCTATAAAAGCAACGAACGTGGACGTCGTATTCGTGGTGGAAGTACGATTTCGCAGCAAACCGCCAAGAATGTTTTTTTGTGGCAGGGCAAAAGTTATTTCCGTAAAGGACTTGAAGCTTATTTTACCGTTTTAATTGAGTTAATCTGGGGTAAGGAGCGTATTATGGAGGTGTACCTTAACAGCATTGAAATGGGAGATGGGGTTTACGGAGCTTATGCCGCTACGGAACATTGGTACCGTCGCGATGCCTCGAGCCTAACGCCTATGCAGGCTGCTGGAATTGCAGCAATATTGCCAAATCCAAGAAAGTTTAAAGCCACGGGATCTTCCAGTTATATCAACCGTAGAAAAGAACGAATTGTTCGCGAAATGCGTTCGGTTGGGAAAATAAATTACCATGCGAACTAAAAAAGTCTTTGTTTTATGTGGGTTGTTGCTAACAGCTTTGACTTTCGGACAGATAAAAACCACAGAAACGGGGTTAATTACAGATAACGATTTATACACTTCGTCCAAAAACGATATGTATTACACCAATGGTATTGAGCTTTTTTATCGTTATTTATCAGAGAATAACAACGAAAAAATCAGCAAGAAGATCACGGAATTTCGTATCGGACAGTATATTTACAATCCGAGATTTATAAACAAAGAAGCCGTTACGATTAATGACCGCCCTTTTACCAGTTACCTTTTTGTCGAAGGCGGGCAAAGTTTTTTCTATAAAAGCGAATCGGTTTTAAAAACTGATTTTCAGTTGGGTTTTATGGGGCCCAACGCTTTTGGCCGGGAAACTCAGGAAAGTTTTCATCACCTTATTGGTTACAAAAAAGTATATGGTTGGGGCAATCAGTTGCACAACGCAATTGCTGTTCAGGCCCATGTCATGTATTCGAAGAAATTATTTCCGGCAAAACATAATGATTTTGTCGATCTTCACTTTCAGTCGGAAGCAAATGTTGGGACTATTTTTACCGGAGTTTCAACAGGATTGCTGGCTAGAATTGGTTTCAAAAAATTACGCCCGATTTATGATTCTAATTTGCATGATGCTTCTGTAAGCGATGTGCCGCAATATAATGTTCGCGAGTTTTATTTTTATGCGATGCCCAGTGTCAATTACCAGTTTTATGATGCTACAATTGAAGGAAGTATGTTTAGCAATAGCAGTCCGTTGACCTTTGATTTGGAACCGCTTCGTTTCAATGCGGAAGCGGGTTTAAAATTACGTCACAATAACTTCAATATGTCGTACTCGTTTATGTATCGCGGCAGAGAATTAAATGATCCGTATACCAATACCAATGCGGGATACTTTTACGGGTCGATTCGATTTGGGTATTTGTTAAATTAGTTGTTTTGAGTTGCGGAGTTTTTTGGCTCGCAAAGACGCAAAGACGCAAAGTTTTTTCTTTATACGATTGTTATTAGATGGGCATTTTGTGTTGTTTACTTGCCGAATCCAGATTTATTGTCTGGTATAGTTGCCGGGTAAATGCCCTTTTGATTCAATAGTGTTGTCTGTTTTTCTCAAAAAGTTAAATCGGATTAGAGAACCTTCAAGCCCCTGACCAAAATCTACAATATACAAATCATCGGTTTTGGCTATTTGCTGTGGAATTATTTGATTTGATGCTATTTTAATTTGATTTTTACTGAAAGAATAAGTACTTCCTTTCAAATTGTATTTGATATCATTTTTGGTAAAAGTTAAGGTAGCTCCCGTTGTATTATCTTTCCAGGTTCCTTGTATCCAGGAAGGGGAGTAAAAAACTCCCTGTGTATCTTCGTCACTTGACGAACAGGAAGTAATAAAAGTAAGGCTCAGGAGTAAAATTAAATTTTTCATTTTTTGGAGTTTAAAAGTAGTATTCGATAAGTCTAACAAAAACAATTCCGAACTCTGTTTTTCTGATGGATTTAACTTTTGTTTATAGGTAAAGCTTCCATTTTTACGAAAGCACCAGACTACAATATTTTTGATAAAGTATTCAGTAATAAGCGAGACAGGTTGGTCTTTGTCAGCAAAATACTTTATTCTGAATCTTTATAGTCCAAAGGTTTAACCTTTTGGTAATGTTGTGAAAAATCTAAATCTTTATTTTTAACTCAAAATTAAAGTTATGGAAATCAATTGGATAGTGATTGGAATTGTAGCGGCAATTGTAATTGTCGTGATCGTATTTACCATCAGAAAAAATCAGAAAGAGAAAAAGAAACTGACGGATTTATTAAATAATGATTTTAAGAAAGCGGAGAAAAAAAGGGTAGACGCCGAAGACTCTGCGAATGAACACTAAGAAAATTTCTTTCAAAATAAAAAAACCGTATTCCAATAAAGTAATACGGTTTTTTTGTGGAGAATACCGGATTCGAACCGGTCACCTCTTGCCTGCCAGGCAAGCACTCTAGCCAAATGAGCTAATCCCCCAAATGCGAGAGCAAATTAAGTCAATTAATTTTCAAAAAGCAAATTTCAAATCACTTCAACCGAAAATATTTTTCAAAAGTGTAACTTTACGATCAAATTTATTTTTTATGAGTGCAGAAATACAAGACGGTTCTTTACAAACTACTTTTCATAATGCGGTTGCAACGGTTGAATTTGGACATCCGGCCGGCAATTCTTTCCCAAGACAATTATTAGATCGGTTGACTTCAGAGATTAATACTTTAAGTCAGAACAAAACAGTTTCGGTTATTGTTTTGCAGAGTTTAGGGGCTAAGGTTTTTTGCTCGGGTGCTTCATTTGATGAATTGCTGGCGGTGAAAAATGAACAGCAGGGGGCACACTTTTTCTCCGGTTTTGCTCATTTGTTAAACGCAATGCGCAATTGTTCTAAAATTATTGTGGCACGTGTGCAAGGAAAAGCAGTTGGTGGCGGTGTTGGAATTGTTTCGGCTTGCGATTATGTTTTAGCGACTCCTGAAAGTGCGGTTAAATTGTCGGAGTTGGCGATCGGAATTGGTCCTTTTGTGATTGAACCCGCTGTTTCGCGTAAGATTGGCAAAGCCGCAATGACCGAAATGACTTTGGCAGCTCACGAATGGAAATCGGCGGCATGGGCATTAGAGAACAAATTGTTTACAGAAATCCATGATGCAGAAAATTTAGATACGGCAGTGGTCAATTTCACGCAACAATTAAGTTCGTATAACCCTGATGCTTTGTACGAAATGAAGAAAATTATTTGGGAAGGAACGGAACACTGGGAATCATTGTTGATCGAGCGTGCGGGAATTACAGGAAAACTAGTTTTGTCTGATTTTAGCAGAAAAGCTTTAGAGCAGTTTAAGAAATAGGAAAAAAGTGTTTCACTAATATTTGATTCGTTATAGCGATCCTGAATTATGATATATGTCATTGGGCGCAACGGCAGAGAAGTATAATTTTGAAGGATGTTAAAAAGGTTTCAATGACAGATTGAGATTAATCTTTTCAGGTTTGGAAATGATTTTTTTAAAGTGAAACATAAACAATAAATCAAGATGAGGATTATTTCGTTGTTGCAGCAAGTGGATGTTGCAGAGAAAATTAAGGCTGCTCCCGATAGCAGTTATCAGATTGGAGTAGTGATCGGATCCTTTATTCCTTTCGTCGTTTTAATCGGAATTGCGTATTGGATGTATAACAGAGCTAAAAAAAGAGACGAGAACGGTTATTAATTTGTAAATTTGCAACCTAAAATTCAAATCGATGAGTAATATCAGAATTACAAAACAATTTAGTTTCGAAACCGGACATGCTTTATACGGTTACGACGGAAAATGCAAAAACGTTCACGGGCACAGTTATAAATTATCGGTAACGGTTATTGGTTCGCCAATTACGGACCGATCGAATGTGAAATTTGGGATGGTAATTGATTTTTCGGATCTAAAGAAAATTGTAAAAGAAGAAATCGTCGATCAGTTTGATCATGCTACGGTTTTTAATGAAACAACACCACATGTTGAATTGGCAAATGAACTAAAAAATCGTGGTCATCACGTTATTTTGGTAGATTACCAGCCAACAAGTGAAAATATGGTCGTAGATTTTGCCGATAGAATCATGGCGCGTTTACCAAAAGAAATTTCTCTTTTCTCCTTAAAACTTCAGGAAACAGAATCTTCATTTGCAGAATGGTACGCTTCTGATAATCAGTAAAACGTAAATTGTGAAAGGTCAATCATTTCACAGCTCACAAATCACATCTCACAAAAAAACTAAATGAAAAAAGTATATTTCGCTTCTGATCAGCATTTTGGAGCTCCAACGCCAGAGTTGAGTTTGCCACGTGAAAAGAAATTTGTTGCATGGCTGGATGAGGTGAAAGGAGATGCAGAAGCTATTTTTTTATTAGGGGATCTGTTTGATTTTTGGTTTGAATATAAAACGGTCGTTCCAAAAGGTTTTGTTCGTATTTTAGGTAAACTGGCAGAAATTCGTGACAGCGGTATCCCGGTTTATTTTTTCGTGGGAAATCATGATTTATGGATGAACGATTATTTTGAAACCGAATTGAATATTCCTGTGTATCATGATAACAAGGAGTTTACTTTTAACGGAAAAACATTCTTAATTGGTCACGGTGACGGGAAAGGTCCAGGTGATAAGGGATACAAACGTATGAAAAAGGTCTTTACGAATCCGTTTTCAAAATGGCTCTTTCGATGGCTTCATCCCGATGTTGGCGTAAGTCTGGCGCAGTATTTATCAGTCAAAAACAAATTGATTTCGGGTGATGAAGATGTCAAATTCCTGGGAGAAGAAAACGAATGGCTGGTTTTGTATGCCAAACGCAAACTGGAAACCAAACACTACAATTATTTTATTTTTGGTCATCGCCATTTACCAATGATCATTCCGGTTGGAGAAGATTCTAAGTATGTCAATTTGGGCGATTGGATTGGTTATTTTACGTACGGAGTTTTTGACGGAGAGACTTTTGAACTTAAAAAATTCGAACAATAAATACTCTTTATTTTTTGGGATAAATCCCGATTTTGTGTGTTCTCAAAACATAATTTGACTTCTGTTTGCTGTTCGAAAGCTGAAAAGTGATAGCATTCGACGGCTGCTTTGGCATATGGCAGGCTACACAATTGTCGGCCAGTAAACGCTCAGAGCTGTTTTTTAGGGTTGTGACGTTGTGTTTTAAATCCTGATGGCAACTCATGCATATTTTCGAATAACTTGCAAGATTTTGCGAAGCATTTGCGTGCGGATTATGACAGCTCATACAATCCATAGTTTCGCTTTTCTGGAAACATTTACTTTGGGCAAGCAGGCCCAGTTGGTTCCCATGTACATCAAAATGTAAGCTATCGTTTGAGGTAGGAGTAGCTCTGAAATAATCGCTAATATTGTCCCCGGGTTTAAATTGAAAACGGGACTTCATTTTTAATTTGTCATTTCCGGAGTGGCAAAGTGCACAGGCATCTAATCTTTGTTGTCTGGTCAGCTTTTTAAAAGAAACAATACTTTGCGGGTTATTTTTTAAATCGGGAAATTTCAAATGGGTTTGAACGTGTTGTTTGGCTGGTCCGTGGCAGCGTTCACAATCGATTCCGTAAACCAACGTTTTTTTATTCAGGAAAGGTTCCATTTCCATTGACATGCCTCTAACTTGATCTGAACTTGTAGTTACAAAACTGCCTGCAATATTTGAGCTGTGACAGGCATAACAGTCTTTGGGGATTTCTCTGGTAAAGTTAGCCGCATCAGCAGGATATCCGGGACTCGTTGCCCAGCTGTTTAGTGATTTGTAGTAGGATATTGGCAGTTCGTAGGTACTATGGTTTTTCCAAAAGGCACTTGTTTGGGCATGTTTGGTTCCAAACACTATATCAAAAGGATAGGCTTCTACCTCTTTTCCGTTTTTGTAAAGTACCTGATACAAACTGTCATTGCGTTCTTCCATGACTAGTTTGGTGATTTTGTCATACACGAAAGTATTGTGCCCCTTTGTAAAATGACCCAGTATGTTTTCTTTAGAAGCGGGAGAGGTGGCTTTGAAATGTGAACTGTGAAAAGCATTTTCGTATTGCACCTTATGACATTGAATACAGCTTTCAGAACCTGCATAATCAGTTCCTCTGGGGTCAATGTAATTATCCGACTCGTTCTTGCAACTCGTTACAAAAAAGAGTAATACAACAACGGCAAAAAGAATGCGTGTTTTTTTCATTGTTGTAAATATACTTTATTTTGAATACAAACAAAATATATTTCAATAATGAAAAGATGTTGTTAAAATATTTAGAATACTTCTTAGTTTAAGCCAACTCCATAGACATATTCGTCTAACTCAATTCTAAATAAAGAGCCTTCCACTAAATCTTTGATCGATTTTAGTTCTTTAATAGAAACGGCTAAATCTATTGCTGCGTATGGGGTTTTAAGCAAAAATTTGTGACAAGAGTTTTTTAGTTCGCAAGCTTCGCAGCATGCATTTTCAATCATACTGTCCTCAATTAAATCGCAAAAATAATTGAGTTCCTGAACGGTGAAGTAAAATCCGGTTTCTTTAAAAACCAATTGTATTTTGTCAGTGATAGTTTCGTTTTCCTTTTTCCAGTAAAAGGCAATTCCAAAATTATTGTGGTATAATTGTTCTATTTCTCTCATTACAGATCCTTTTATTTCAACAAATATAAATATTATTTATATTAATTCTAAATAAAAAAGTCTTAAAATTTGGAAAAAATAAACAGGATATTGGTCTTGCCAGTTTAGTTCAGTTTGGAGTTTAATTTAATAGATTGTTGCTTACTCCATATTTTGATGATCGTCCATGTCTTTTTGAAGGTCCAAATTCCTAAACGTAGGGGATATTAGCCCAAAACCTAAAACGGTTAAAAGTGTAATACTGCCTCCAAAAATTACGGAAGTTACGGTTCCCATTAATTTGGCAGTTGCACCACTTTCAAAGGCTCCCAATTCGTTAGAAGATCCAACAAAGATAGAGTTTACAGCTCCTACGCGGCCACGCATATGATCCGGAGTTTTAAGCTGTAAAATGGTTTGGCGGATTACTACTGAAATTCCATCGGCAAGTCCGCTTAAAAATAAAGCAAAAACCGAGAGCCAGAAGTAGGTAGAAAAGCCAAATAAAATAAT
Organism: Flavobacterium sp. T12S277; assembly: GCF_048514875.1. Classification (NCBI taxonomy): domain Bacteria; kingdom Pseudomonadati; phylum Bacteroidota; class Flavobacteriia; order Flavobacteriales; family Flavobacteriaceae; genus Flavobacterium; species Flavobacterium sp. T12S277. The sequence continues at coordinate 48,801 of NZ_JBLYEG010000013.1, forward strand.
GGATAGTCCAAAGATAAATATAGCAATTAGAAGTTTTTTTCCGGCATTTTTATATAAAGGTACATAGGCCGATATCAACATCGTTATAAAAGAACCCACCGCCGGAGCAGCTCTTAAGATACCAAAACCTTCTGAACCAACTTTTAGGATATCCTGCGCAAAAATTGGTAATAAAGCAACGGCACCGCCAAAAAGTACCGCGATCATATCCAGAGACAAAGCCCCTAATACAATTTGGTTTCGAAATACAAACGTTAAACCTTCTGTTAAACTGTCTTTGATTGATTCCCCAATCTTTGGATTTATAATTGGCTTTTTACTGATTTGTGATAATGCAATTAAGGAAAGTATAGAGAATCCAAAAACAAGACACATTGACCAATGAACTCCAATCCAATTGATCGAAAAACCGGCAACAGCAGGGCCTAATACGGCTCCAATTTGCCAAACAGAACTGCTCCAGGTAGCTGCATTTGGATATACTTTTTTAGGAATTATCAGTGATAGAAGAGAAAAAATAGTAGGCCCCAGAAAAGCTCTGATCAAACCGCCCAAAAAGACTAAAGCGTAGATGGAATACAGGATTACATTTGAAGATAAGCCGCCAACAACTCTAGGCCAAGTGACTAAAAATAATCCAAAACTGATTACGGAGAAGCCTAAAATACATTTTACCAACAAACCTTTCTTTTCGCTCTGATCGACTATGTGTCCGGCAAATAAGGCCATTGAAACAGCCGGTATCACTTCCATTAAACCAATAATTCCGAGGGATAAGGGATTTTTAGTGATGCTGTAAACTTCCCATTCGATTACAATAAACTGCATTGCCCAGGCAAAAACCATTGCAAAACGCAAGATAAGGAATACATTAAATTCTCTGTAGCGTAACGCCTGATAAGGATCTTGCTTGTGTGGTTTAGTTTTCATTTGTTCTGATGTCTTTTAGCATAAGTTGATTCGAAACCGTTCCATTCCATTCGTTTTCAGCGAGGGAATAGGCCAGTTGAAACGGGTTTTGATTTTTTGCGATGTCTAATTTTTTTCCAAGACCAAAGCCTATCGCAGCAATTCCATCTGAATTATTTTGTTTTACAAAAAGCCTCAAATGTTCCTCTTCTGCCCCTAAGGTTTTGGCGTAGCCCGTGTCTTTGATGCTTTTAGTCATAAAAACAGGCGTCATATTTAAGGGACCAAAGGGCTCAAATTGTTTTAAAATTCGGATTAGTTTTGGCGTGATATCGCTGAAATTAATTTCGGCATCAATTTCTATTTCCGGAGTTCGCATTTCGGGCAAAATGGTTTCTTCGACTTGTTTTTCGAAAGCCGCTTTAAAGGTTTTATAGTTTTCAGCCTTGAGCGTCATTCCGGCGGCGTACATATGGCCTCCAAATTGTTCCAGATGTTCAGAGCAGGCGTCGAGCGCATTGTAAACGTCAAAACCTTTTACAGATCTTGCGGATGCCGCATATTTGTCACCGCTTTTGGTAAAAACCAAAGTTGGACGATAGTACGTCTCGATTAATCGGGAAGCTACAATTCCGATGACACCTTTGTGCCAGTCTTCCTGAAAAACAACGGTGGAAAATCGGTCCTGTTCGTTGTTTTCTGCGATTTGCTGAAAAGCTTCTTTGGTTATTTTTTTATCCAGATCTTTTCGGTCTGCATTGTATTGTTCAATTTCTGATGCAAATTGCTGCGCCTGTTCAAAATTAAACTCGGTAAGCAATTCAACAGCGTGATTCCCATGTTTGATTCGTCCTGCGGCATTTATTCGGGGCGAAATGATAAAAACAACATCGGTTATGTCTAAGGTTTTCTTTTTTACCTGATGCACCAAAGCTTTAATTCCAGGTCTCGGATTGGAATTGATTACTTGTAAACCGTAAAAAGCAAGGATTCTGTTTTCGCCTGTTATCGGTACAATATCAGCGGCAATTGCAGTCGCGACCAAATCGAGGTAGGGCAAGAGATCCTGAATGGTTTCGTTTCTGTTTGTCCCTAGAGCCTGAATCAGTTTAAAACCAACTCCGCAACCGCACAATTCATCATAGGGGTAGGAGCAGTCGTTTCTTTTCGGGTCTAAAATGGCAACAGCGTCAGGAAGAGAATCTCCGGGTCTGTGGTGGTCACAGATGATAAAATCTATGTTTTTTTCTTTCGCATAAGCGATATGATCGATAGATTTTATTCCGCAGTCTAATGCAATGATTAATGAAAAACCGTTGTCGTCGGCAAAGTCAATTCCTTTAAAAGAAATTCCGTAACCTTCATCGTAACGATCGGGAATGTATGTAGCAATATTGGGATAATGTGATTTCAAATAAGCCGAAACCAATGAAACGGCTGTTGTTCCGTCGACATCATAATCACCAAAAACTAAAATGTTTTCCTGATTTTTAATGGCCAGTTCGATTCTGGAAACCGCCTTGTCCATGTCTTTCATCAAAAACGGATCGTGCAGCTGTTCTAAGGAAGGACGAAAGAAATCCCTGGCCTCGTCAAAAGTTTCAATGCCACGCTGAATCAAAAGTGTTGCGACAAAATCTTCTACATTTAAAGCTTGCGCCAAATGTTTGATTTTTTCTTCAGAAGGTTTTGGTTTTAAGGTCCAGCGCATGGTTGATTTTAGATTTTAGATTTCAGATTTCAGATTTTTGAAATCGTTTAATCGGGTAGGTGTTCTTATTGCCACAGATTAGAGGATTTAAAAAGATTTTAATCTGTGCTAATCTGAGAAATCTGTGGCGGAAATATTGGCATTGAAAAGATTTCGATTTTACTGAGCTTGACAAATGTTATTTTGCTTCCAAAGCATTTCCTTCAAACTGAATTCCGTCCCAGCCTAAGTTGATGAAATTTCTAATGTTTTGATGGTTCGTACCGTTTGGATCTCCGAGAACTTCATCAAAATAGAATGCACCAAAACAAGCCAAAGTTTCGTCTTTAGTTAGGTTTTGCAATTTAGCGAAAGAAAATAATTTGCATGAACCGGAATTTTCTCCGGCTGCATTATGTTGTGTTCCATTTTGGAAGGCTGTTGGAGTAAAGTTGTAGTGGTTTTCGATTACTGCTATAGTTTCCGGGAAGGTTATTTCGTTTGGAGTTTGTTTTACTTTTTCTAAAAAGGCTTGTATGCTCATGATGTTTATGCTTTGCTATTATTTTGTATATAATCTTGTTGTCAGTTCGAGCGAAGTCGAGAACCGGTTGCAGCATCTCGACTTCGCTCGATGGGACAAACGGGGATTTAAAAAACAATGGGGTTTTTAATCTTCTTCTTTTTCGGCATCATCCTTCGAAAACTTACTTTTCTTAGGCTCTTTTGTTATGGTTTTTCCTGCCACGACTACGACAATTTCGCCACGTGGTGCTGTTTTTTCAAAATGAGTCAGCACTTCTTTTGCGGTTCCGCGTACGTTTTCTTCGTGCAGTTTCGATAATTCTCTGGAAACGCAAACTTGCCTGTCTTCTCCGAAATACTGAATAAATTCGGCTAATGTTTTTACCAGTTTATGTGGCGAAACATACAAAATCATGGTTCGCGTTTCTTCGGCTAATGTTAGAAAACGGGTCTGACGTCCTTTTTTGTCAGGGAGAAAACCTTCAAAAACAAATTTGTCGTTGGGTAATCCACTGTTGACTAAAGCCGGAACAAAAGCTGTTGCTCCGGGAAGGCATTCAACTTCGATTTTGTTTTCAACACAGGCACGTGTGAGTAAAAAACCGGGATCTGAAATTGCAGGAGTTCCTGCGTCGGAAATTAAAGCAATGGTTTCACCAGCTTTCAGACGTGCAATTAAATTTTCGGTCGTTTTATGCTCGTTGTGCATGTGATGACTGTGCATGTGCGTGCCAATTTCAAAATGCTTCAGCAGTTTGCCACTGGTTCGGGTGTCTTCGACCAAAATCAAATCGACTTCTTTCAAAATCCGGATGGCACGAAAGGTCATGTCTTCTAGATTGCCAATTGGCGTAGGAACGATATATAATTTTGACATGTTTTTATTTGTGAAATGTGAAATGTAAAATGTGAGAGGTTAGGAGAATTTTTTCTCAATGATTCCAAGAAAACGCTCGGCGTAATCATCTTTTCCATCCCAGTTGTTGTAATCGGGTTTTACCATATCCTCAATAAATTCTTTTGCTTCACCAAAAGAATCAAAAGTTAGTAACTGATTTAAAACACGGCTGTAATCTTCCGAACTGTTTCCGAAAAGGTTTTTGGTGAAAGCAATACGGTCGTTTAAGTCAATGTGAAAACCTTTTGCCAGTTTTTCATTTAACGTAACCGTTTTGGGTTCAGCAGGAGTTTCTAAAACAGTTGTTTGAGTAGTTTTTGGCTCTTTCAACTCACTGATTGAAGGTGTTGGAGTAGAAGAAACGGCTTCGAAACTGTCTACTTTTACAAAATGGGCATCAGCGTAATTAACACCTAATATTTCTTCAAAAGAAATGTGTACAGGGCTCGGTTTTGAAGAAGTTTCTGTTTTTGGATCTTCTTTTTTCGGTTCTTCCTCTTTTTCTACTTCTTCTAATTTATCTAATTCAAAAGCCTGAACGAAATCTGGAATTGGCTTAAAATCACTAACGGTTCTAAACGAAAGTTCTTCGGCAGGTTCCGTTTCTTTTGTGGTTTCTAGAATTGGTTCTTCTTCTTTTTCAACAACCGATTCTTCCGTGATTTCGGCAACAATTTCCGGAACAGTTTCAATAATTGGTTCTGCTGCAGTTTCTTCAGGAATTTCAGCGGTTACTTCTTCAAGAATTTCTGGCTCGGGACTTGCTTCTTCTGTAGGCTCAGAAATTACTTCTTCGGGAGCTTCTGGTTCCGGATTTGGATCTTCTGCAGGTTCAGCAGCGATTTCTTCAGCAACTATAGCTTCTACTTCTGCTATTTCTTCCGTTACTATTGGAGTTTCAATTTTAACTTCCGTTGCGATTGTTTCTTCTTTTTCAAAGATAGATTCAATTTCAGAATGGATTTGGTTGTGACCAATTGTTGGCTTCAGAGTGTCGAAATTCTCGTCTACAAATTTTAAAACCGCTAGTTTTTCATATAATTTCTGCGTTTCAAGATACAATTGATTGATATCGGATTTGTTTTTAAGTTTTAAAATTCGATGTGCAATGCTGATTAAATCGGCTTCCAATTTTTTTTTCATAACTGTTGAAATTATAGTGAATACGGTATTTTAGTATATTTTGTATTTGAATGTCTTTATTCGCGATCGAAAACGGAAAGATATTTTTTTATTTCTGTTAATAAGCGTTTGCGAATCTCCGATTTGATAAAAATTTTCTACTTTTGAAAAAGTGTAAAATTGCAATTTTTCACGTCGATTTATTACCAGTACAAAGTAATAAAAACTATTCATTTTTAAAGGTAGAAAAATACAAAATGTTTCTCGAAAATACAGTAAATCACAAAGAACAATTTGGTTGGATTGAAGTTATTTGTGGATCAATGTTTTCGGGTAAAACCGAGGAATTAATCCGCAGATTAAAACGCGCCCAATTTGCCAAACAAAGAGTCGAAATCTTTAAACCCGCTATTGATACCCGTTATCATGACGAAATGGTGGTATCTCACGATGCCAACGAAATTCGTTCTACTCCGGTTCCGGCTGCGGCCAATATCTCTATTTTAGCACAAGGTTGTGATGTTATCGGGATTGATGAAGCACAATTTTTTGATGATGAAATTGTTACGGTTTGTAACGATCTGGCCAATCAGGGAATACGTGTGATAGTTGCAGGACTTGATATGGATTTTAAAGGAAATCCTTTTGGTCCTATGCCGGCACTTATGGCCACGGCCGAATACGTAACAAAAGTTCACGCCGTTTGTACTCGTACCGGAAATCTTGCCAATTATAGTTTTCGTAAAACAGATAACGATAAGTTAGTAATGCTTGGTGAAACGGAAGAGTATGAGCCATTGAGCCGTGCCGCTTACTATAATGCCATGAAAAAGATTCAGGAGAAATAACGATTTTTTCTTTCTAACCCAACAAATTAAAAGATGCAGCAACCTACTAAAAAAAAGAATTCAACGATTTTAATTGTAAGTGCCATTGCGGCATTATTGCTGGCTTTAGTTTTGTATCGTTCTTTTAAAGAACCTGTGAAAGATAAGGCAATGGTTGAATTGGTTAATAAATACAATGAAAATTGTCCTTTAATCATTCAGGAGGGAATTCGTTTGGATAATGTTACTTTGCCTAAAGATAAAGTGGTTCAGTACAATTTGACTTTGTTAAATGTTGAAAAAGAGACTGCAGAAATTGAAACGATAAAACAGAATATTGAAGCAAGTCTTTTGAGTACGGTTAAAGCAAATCCGGGGCTTAAAGCTTTTCGGGACAATGGTTTTACCCTGATCTATAATTACGATGATAAAAAAGAAAATTATTTGTTTCAGATTACGATAACGCCGGATCAGTATAAATAATTTAGGGATATTATAAATTAAACCCGACAGGTTGCAAAAACCTGTCGGGTTTGTTGTTTTTGGGGATAAAAAAAACCTAACGAGATTTAAAAATCAGTTAGGTTTCTTATTTAATAACGTAAACTTTTCTCGTTTTATAAATTTAAACCCGACAGGTTTTAAAAAGCTGTCGGGTTTGTGGATTAGATTTTTTTCCTCATCCTTGCTACCGGAATATCTAACTGTTCGCGGTATTTTGCAATGGTTCTTCTGGCAATTGGATAGCCTTTTTCTTTTAAAATTTCGGCCAATTGATCGTCAGGTAAAGGTTTCTTTTTATCTTCTTCTTCAATGGTGTTTTGAAGGATTTTTTTAATCTCTAAAGTCGAGACGTCTTCTCCCTGGTCATTTTTCATGGCCTCAGAGAAAAACTCTTTGATCAGTTTTGTACCGTATGGTGTTTCGACATATTTACTGTTGGCGACACGTGAAATGGTTGAAATATCCAAACCAACCATGTCTGCAATGTCTTTTAAGATCATTGGTTTTAGTTTGGTTTCATCTCCATCCAGAAAGTATTCTTCCTGATAATGCATAATCGCATTCATCGTCACAAAAAGTGTTTCCTGACGTTGTCTGATCGCATCGATGAACCATTTGGCCGAATCCAGTTTTTGCTTGATAAACTGCACGGCATCTTTTTGTGCCGACGATTTATCACGGGAATCTTTATACGTTTGCATCATTTCCTGATAATCTTTAGAAACGTGCAGGGAAGGAGCATTTCGTCCGTTTAAAGTCAATTCCAGTTCACCATCTACAATTCTAATCGCAAAATCGGGAACTACATTCTCTGTTACTTTATTGTTTCCGGTATAAGATCCTCCTGGTTTTGGATTCAGTCTTTCTATTTCGTGTATGGCTTTTTTAAGCTGTTCGTTCGAAACGCCGTACTTCTGTAAAAGCTTGTCGTAATGTTTCTTGGTGAAAGCATCAAACTGATTTTCGATGATATCAATCGCTAAATCGATATACTCTGTTGGGGTTTTATGCTTTAATTGCAATAATAAACATTCCTGTAAATCACGTGCTCCAACTCCCGAAGGTTCGAGTTCATGAATCACCTGAAGCATTTTTTCGACCATTTTCTCATCGGTATAAATTCCCTGAGTAAAGGCCATATCGTCTACAATATCCGGAACACTTCTGCGGATGTATCCCATATCGTCGATACTTCCAACAAGGAATTCGGCAATTTCACGTTCTTCATCATTCAGAATAAAAGTATTCAGCTGATTGATTAAATCCTGATGAAAACTAATTGGCGAAGCAAAAGGAGTTTCGCGTTCTTCGTCTTCACTGTAATTGTTCACCTGAGTTTTATAATCGGGTGTATCGTCGTCGCTTAGATATTCGTCGATGTTAATGTCGTCTGCTTCGATTCTGTCAGATTCAGCATCATCGTAATCGTCGTAGTCTTCATTGGCAAATTCATCCGCTTCGTATTCGTCTTCTTTACCGGCTTCCAGTGCCGGATTTTCGTTCATTTCTTCCAATAAACGTTGCTCAAAAGCTTGCGTAGGCAATTGAATTAACTTCATCAGCTGAATTTGCTGTGGAGATAATTTTTGGGATAATTTTAAATTTAAAAATTGCTTTAGCATAAAAAAGTTGCTAAGATACTGAGGTACTAAGGTACTGAGCATCTTATGTTGGCGAATTAAATTCGTGTTAAAATTATTTTATTTATGTTTCAAAATCTTAGAGCCTTAGCATCTTAGTAGCTTAGAACCTTTGATTAGAATTCAGCATTTCCAGGAGTTCTTGGGAAAGGAATTACGTCACGGATGTTTGTCATTCCGGTTACAAACAATACCAAACGCTCAAATCCAAGTCCGAAACCTGCGTGAGTTGCTGATCCGAATCTTCGGGTATCTAAATACCATGATAATTCTTCTTCGTCAATTTCCAGGGCTTTCATTTTTTCGATCAAAACGTCGTAACGCTCTTCTCTTTCAGATCCACCAACAATTTCTCCAATTCCAGGGAAAAGGATATCCATGGCACGAACCGTTTCTCTTCCCGGTTCAGTGTTGTCGTTCAAACGCATGTAAAACGCTTTAATATTTGCCGGGTAATCAAACAAGATTACCGGACATTTAAAGTGTTTTTCAACCAAATAACGCTCATGTTCTGACTGTAAATCAGCTCCCCATTCGTTGATTAGATATTGGAATTTTTTCTTTTTGTTCGGAGTAGAATCTCTCAGGATGTCAATAGCTTCTGTGTAAGAAACACGTTTAAAGTTGTTCTCTAATACAAAGTTCAATTTTTCTAACAAAGCCATTTCGCTTCTTTCTGCCTGAGGTTTTGATTTTTCTTCGTCTAAAAGTCTTCCTTCTAAAAACTTCAAATCATCCTGACAATTGTCTAAAGCATATTTAATGACGTACTGAATAAAATCTTCAGCCAAATCCATGTTGTCATCCAAATTATTGAAAGCAACTTCCGGCTCGATCATCCAAAACTCAGCAAGGTGACGAGAAGTATTAGAGTTTTCAGCTCTAAAAGTTGGTCCAAAAGTATAAATCTGACCCAAAGCCATCGCATACGTTTCTCCTTCTAACTGTCCTGAAACCGTTAAGTTTGTTTCTTTTTCGAAAAAATCTTCTTTATAGTTTACCTTTCCGTCTTCAGTTCTTGGCGTGTTGTCAAAAGGCAAAGCCGTAACTTTAAACATTTCTCCTGCACCTTCAGCATCAGAACCGGTAATGATTGGCGTATTTACATACACAAAACCTTTGCTTTGAAAATAATTGTGAACCGCAAACGATAATACCGAACGCACACGCATAATTGCACCAAACATATTAGTACGAACACGTAAATGTGCATTTTCGCGCAAGAAATCTAAACTAGGTTTGTTTTTTGGCTGTATCGGGAATTTTTCTGCATCAGAATCTCCTAAGATTTCCAATTTATTCACCTGAATTTCATATTTCTGACCAGCACCTTTACTTTCGATCAAGGTTCCAATTACAGAAACCGCAGCTCCGGTCGTAATTCTTTTTAAAGTTTCGTCAGGTGTATTTTCAAAATCAACAACACATTGTATATTATTAATGGTAGAACCGTCATTAAGCGCGATGAACTGATTATTTCTAAAAGTTCTCACCCATCCTTTTGCATTAACCTCCTGAAGCGTCGTCGTACTGTTTAATAAGTCTTTAACTTTTGTGTGTTTCATTTTATATATACTATTGAAATTAAATTATTTGTTGTGTAATAACTGCAAATATAAACGATAATAATTAAAATTAGAAGCTGTTTCCTGCTATCCGCTATATCTTTTTCTTCCTAAAGAAGTCAGAAAAAGGATACCGCTGCTATCAGGGCTAGGGCAATCGTTGTTATAAATCAGTTATTCTCTTTTGTCATTCCGAGGAACGAGGAATCTCCGTAAGCAGCTCTACAAAGATTGACGATCCTTAGTGCGGAGTTTCTAGTGTGATTTCTCCTTCGTCGAAATGACAGTATTGTGTTTTAAATCTTTATAAAGGTTTTAAGCTTTGATAAAAATCTAAGTTATCAATCCGTGTTAATTCGTGCAATTCGTGTTTACCCCTCCAAATTCTCCAAGTCCTCTTTCTTAGCCTTCTTTTTCTCGAAAGTCAAGACCAAAGCCGGTAAAACCAATAAATTGGCAAACATCGCAAAGGCCAATGTGCAGGAAATTAAACCTCCTAATGCAATGGTTCCGCTGAAGCTTGAAAGCGTGAAAGTAGCAAATCCAAGAATCAAAACCACCGAAGTGTAAAAAGTACTGATTCCGGTTTCTCTTAAAGCACTGAAAACTGATTTTTTTACCTTTCCGTTATTCTGCAATAAATCATGGTGGTACTTCGCCATAAACTGAATCGCATTGTCTACCGAGATACCAAATGCAATACTAAACACTAAAATCGTTGAAGGTTTTAATGGGATTCCAAAATACCCCATCAGTCCTGAAGTGATACACAGCGGTAAAATATTCGTAATTACTGAGGCAAAAACCATTTTAAACGATCGGAACAAGTAGAGCATCAGCGCGGCAATTACAAGTATCGCAAAAATCAAAGACTCAATTAAATTGTCAACCAGGTAAGAGGTTCCTTTTTGAAACACCAGTGCTTTTCCGGTTATCGTAACTTCATAGCGGTCTTTCGGGAAAATTTCATCAATCTTGCTGTGAAGTTTTTTCTCCACTTTAGCCATTTCATCCGTACCAATATCTTTCATGAAAGTCGTAATTCGGGCATATTGTCCGGTCGAATCTACATAGGCTTTCATCAGGTTTTCTTTGCTGTTTTTGGTTGCATTTTTAGCATACGACAAAATAAAAGTCTGTTCCTGCGAAGTAGGCAATTGGTAATATTCAGGATTTCCGTTATAAAAAGCCTGTTTCGAATACTTAACCAGATTTACGATCGAAACCGGTTTTGCCAGTTCAGGCATTTCTGTGATCGTGTTTTGCAATTCGTCCATTTTACGAATGGTAGATGCTTTCATGACACCCTTTTTCTTTTTGGTATCAATCATGATCTCAAGCGGCATTACACCATTGAATTCTTTTTCGTAGAAGAGAATATCCTTAAAGAAAGAAGCGCTTTTTGGCATTTCACCAATCAAACTTCCTGAAACTTTCATTTGAGTAACTCCAATAATACTAAAAATCAATAGTAAACCATAAATCGTATAGATTACTTTTCGTTTGCTTTTTACCGCATATTCAACAAAATCCAGTAAGGTCGAAATGTACGTTTTTGTTAAATGATACAAATGTTTTTCTCCCGGAACCGACATGAAACTGTACACGATCGGTACAATTAAAAGCGTTAGTAAATACACCGAAATTACATTGATCGAGGTAACCAGACCAAATTCAAAAAGCAAATCATTTCCGGTAATCATAAACGTTGCAAAACCAATTGCCGTGGTTAAATTGGTCATTAAAGTCGAAACTCCAATTTTAGAAATAATACGCTGTAATGCTTTTGCCTGATTGTTGTGGAGTTTGATTTCCTGCTGGTATTTGTTGATCAGGAAAATACAGTTTGTAATTCCGATTACAATAATCAATGGTGGAATAATAGCGGTTAGAATCGTAATTTTATAATGAAACAATCCTAAAGTCCCAAAAGACCAGATTACCCCCACAATTAAAATGCAGATGGAAATAAAGGTGGCTCGGTACGAACGGAAAAAGAAAAAGAAAATCAAAGAAACCGTCAGTAAGGCCGCACCAATAAAAAGTCCGATCTCGCCTTTCATATTGTCGGCATTGATCGTTCTGATGTACGGCATTCCCGATACACGTAAATCAATTCCTGTGGTTTTCTCGAATTTGTCAATTTTCGGAACCAGATTTTCCAGAATGAATGTTTTTCTTTCAGCGGTGTTTACAAGCGCTTTGTTGATGTAAATTGCTGAACGGATACTGCCGCTTTCTTTGTTATAAAGCAATCCTTCATAAAAAGGTAAATTATGAAATAAATCATATTGTACCTTTTTCAAATATTCGGGATCAGTTGCTTTGCTTTGATCGATAAACGGAGCCAGAACAAATTTTTCGTTAACCGTGTCTTTTTCCAGTTTCTTCAAATCGTTTAGGGAAACCACTAAGTCTACTTCTTTCGATTTTTTAAGGCCCGTCATAAGCTCATTCCAGGCAGCATAATTTTTTGGTGTGAAGAATTTTTTATCCTGAAAACCAATCACAACCAGGTTTCCTTCTTCTCCAAATTTATCCAGAAATTTTTGATAATCTTTATTGGCAATATGGTTTTTAGGAAGCAAATTTGCTTCAGTATAAGTCATAGAGAGGTTTTTCCATTGGTAACCAAGGAAAATAGTCAGGGCAGCGATCCCAACGAGTATAGAAATTCTGTTTTTAAGTATGATTCGGGCTAATTTCTCCCAAAATCCAACTTGTGTGACGTTTTTCATAAAATTTGTAAAATGGATGCAAATGTAGTGAAAAGTGCTCGAAATCTTAAATATTCGGCTTGGTTTTTACGGTTTGTTAACACAATTGAAACGATGCCGTCGTTTAAAAATGTGATATTTTATAGAATTCTACGTTAGCTTTTCTCATATTTGTATCTAATTTAAAAAGAGGTAGAAAATGAATTGGATTCTATTAATAATCGCAGGACTTTTTGAAGTTGCCTTTGCCTCTTGTCTCGGCAAAGCCAAAGAAACGACAGGAATGGTTTCGACCTACTGGATGATTGGTTTCTTTGTTTGTCTTTCCATCAGTATGTTTTTATTGTATAAAGCCACTCAGGTATTGCCCATTGGAACTGCCTATGCAGTTTGGACCGGAATTGGAGCAGTGGGAACTGTTTTGGTTGGAATATTAGTTTTTAAAGAACCGGCAACTTTCTGGAGAATATTCTTTCTTTCGACTTTAATTGCTTCGATTATTGGATTGAAGTTTGTTTCCAGTCATTAAAAATCTGTGGGCAAAAAAACTTTTAAACTTTACATAAACAATGCAAGACAATACGATCACTTTTATATTTCTGGCAATTCTCTTATTGCTTATCGCTATCATTTGTTTTTTGATGTACCAACTGCTGCAGTTCAAAAAAGCAAAAGACGATGCCGAGAAAAGCTTTTATGCACTCGAAATGAAGGTGAACGATTTACAGTTGGAGACTTTAGAGTCAAAACTGAATCCGCATTTGTTTAAGAATATTTTAAATTCGATTCAGTCACATGCTTATCAAACCTATTTTGCCTTAGATAAATTGGCGAATGTACTGGACTATATTCTTTACGAGAGTAAGAAAAAATTTGTCACGGCAAAAGAAGAAATTGATTTTGCACTCAATTTAATCGAAATCAATAAAATCAAAATCAGTCCGCTTTTTGAATTGAAAATCAAAACGAACATCAATAAAGAAGACAAGTTGTACGAGCAGCCTTTACTGGCACCGTTAATTTCGATCGATTTAATCGAAAATGCTTTTAAACATGCCGACTTACAGAGTGCTGATGCTTTTATTTCGGTTGTATTTGAGTTTAGGGACAATGCTTTTTCTATGACAGTTTCCAATAAAATATCGGATAAGAAAGTATTGAAAAAAGAACGAAGCGGTTTTGGCCACGCCACCTTAGAACACCGGTTGCGAATTATTTACAAAAACAACTTCAAACTCGACCGATTTGTCGAAAATGACATTTATATTGCTCATCTAAAAATAGACTTACTTGAATACAAAACTGAAATGCTTGCTGCTGGACGATGAGCTGCCGGGCTTAACGTATCTGAAAATGCTTTGTGAACAGATTCCCGAAGTAGAAATTGTAAAAACGTTTAACAATCCCGAAAAACTCCTCGCTGAAATTCCGAATCTCGATTTTGATTTGTTGATTTCAGATATCGAAATGCCCGGAATCGACGGTTTGCATCTGGCAGAAACTCTCGACAATAAGTTGGTTATTTTCTGCACAGCTTATAAAGAGTATGCCGCTGATGCTTTTAATATTGATGCTGTAGATTATATTACAAAACCGGTAAAACTCGAACGTTTGCAAAAAGCGATCTCAAAAGCTTTTGAACGTTTCGACAAACCGGATGCCGCTAAAAAATTCATTCAGTTGAATACCGATAAAGGCAAAACGTTACTTTATTTTAATCAGATTCAGTACATCAAGACGGCCATTAGTGACAGTCGGGATAAAACCGTACTGCTGGTTGACGGAAGTTTGCTCAACTTAAAGAATGTGAAATTTGATACCCTTTTACAGGAACTTCCCGAGACTGATTTTTGCCGTGTCAACAAAAAAGAAATTGTGGCTGTAAAGGCAATAAAGTTTTTTAACCATAACGAAATTGTATTGCACCATTTAGAAAAAGACGGTAAAAACAGCTCTTTAATTCTGAGTGAAACTTATCGTGCCGATTTCCTGAAAAGAGTGAAACTATAAGATTTTAGTTAAGGACGAAGTCCAAAGCCCTGTCAGGCTGAGCGAAGTCGAAGCCCCTCCTTTTTAGTTACAAAAACCTTCTACTTCGCTCAGGATGACAATCGTTTTAGAGGTTGTTGTTAACTTATTACAAAGTTTTTCGGACTTGTTACATGGATTGAAAATTAGCGGTAAATTTACTTTTGCACTACAATTGGAGTGTTGATATTTGCAGCAATAAATCAAAAAAACGAGTTATGAATAATATTAAAAACTCCTTGTTTTACGTTACTGTCATTGGAGGTTTTACGGCCCTGATATATTGGGTAATCTCAAAGGGAGCTTCACTTGAGGCCGGACGCGGAATCGTTCATAAAAAAATCGAAAGCAATCATTGGAATGATTTTCTTCACTCGATGGTAGATAACCTTCAGCATCCTTTAGCTATTTTGTTAGCACAGATTGTGACTATTATTTTGGTAGCACGTTTGTTCGGGTGGGTTTTTAGAAAAATCGGACAGCCTTCTGTAATTGGAGAAATGATTGCCGGAATTGTTTTAGGACCTTCCTTGATCGGAATGTACTTTCCTGAATTTTCAGGAGCCTTGTTCCCAAAAGAATCTTTAGGAAACCTGCAATTTTTAAGTCAGATTGGTTTGATTTTTTTCATGTTTGTGATCGGAATGGAATTGGATTTGAAAGTTTTGAAAAATAAAGCACATGATGCTGTAGTTATAAGTCACGCAAGTATTGTAATCCCTTTTGCCCTGGGTCTGTCATTAGCTTATTTTATCTACCATACTTTTGCGCCGGTTGGGGTTGAGTTTGCCTCTTTCGGATTGTTTATGGGAATTGCCATGAGTATTACAGCATTTCCGGTTCTTGCCCGTATTGTACAGGAGCGCGGAATGCAAAAAACAAAACTCGGAACCATAGCCATTACCTGTGCTGCTGCCGATGATATTACGGCCTGGTGTATTTTGGCATTGGTGATTGCCATTGTAAAGGCAGGTTCGTTTACAAGCGCTTTGTACGTAATTGGACTGGCATTATTGTATGTAATTATCATGCTGAAAATAGTTCGTCCGTTCCTGAAACGTGTTGGTGATTTAAATTCGACACGTGAGAGCCTGAACAAACCGGTTGTTGCTATTTTCTTTTTAACACTTTTATTCTCTGCTTATGCTGCTGAATTAATCGGAATTCATGCGTTGTTTGGTGCTTTTTTAGCCGGAGCCATTATGCCTGAAAATAATAAATTCAGAAATATCTTTATCGAGAAAGTAGAAGACGTAGCCATTATCGTTTTATTGCCATTGTTCTTTGTGTTTACAGGTTTGCGTACTCAGATTGGTTTACTGAATGACCCGTATTTATGGAAGGTAACTGCTGTAATTATTGGAGTAGCCGTAGCCGGAAAATTCTTTGGAAGTGCTTTTGCTGCAAAATTCGTCGGACAAAGCTGGAAAGACAGTTTAGCCATCGGAGCTTTAATGAATACCCGCGGTTTGATGGAGCTGGTTGTTTTAAACATAGGTTATGATTTGGGCGTTTTATCCACAGAAATTTTTACCATGATGGTAATTATGGCTTTGGTAACCACCTTCATGACAGGACCTGCACTGGATTTAATAGGTTTTATTTTTAAAGATAAAATAACGGCCATTCCACAGGAAATTGGAAATAAAAGCAAGTATAAAATTCTGCTTTCTTTCGCCACTCCTGAAAAAGGAAAAAAATTACTAAAACTGGCTAATAGTTTGGTGAAGAAACAAGCCGATAACTCTATAGTAACGGCAATGCATTTATCATTGAGTACCGAAATACACTCGTTTGATGTGAAAGATCACGAACGTAAAATGCTCATGCCTGTGATTGAAGAATCAGAACGTCTGAATCAGAATATGGTGAGCGTTTTTAAAGTGACAAATGATATCGATACGGATATTATTGATACTGCAAATCAAGGTGAATATGATTTATTGTTAGTGGGGTTAGGACAGTCCATTTTTGAAGGAACCCTGTTGGGTAAAATTCTCGGATTTACCACCAGAATTGTAAACCCGGATCGTTTGATTGATAAGTTTACCGGTAAAGAAGGATTGTTTGAGAATTCTCCTTTTGATGAAAGAACACGTCATATCATTGCAAAGAGCAAAATGCCAGTGGGAATTTTTATCGATAAAAAGCTGGAAGAAGTCAATCAGGTTTTTATGCCGGTTTTTAGTAAGGAAGATGCTTTTTTGATTGATTATGCTAAAAAGTTAATTAACAATAACGGCTCTCAGATTACCGTTCTGGACGCCAGCGGTGAAGTAAAAAACACCAGAGATATTCAGGAAACGATTCGTTCTATTGAACAAATTGCACCCAATCACATTATGATTATGCACGACCGAACGATTAAAAAAGAGTTTCTGGAGAATCAGAACTTAATGATTATTAGTTTGGACAGCTGGAAGAAATTAATAGAATCTCAAAGCACCTGGTTGAACAATACACCTTCAGTATTGATCTTGAAGCCGTAAAAGAGTTTAAATTACAATAGTTAAAATTACAAATCTCAAATCCCAAATTCCAATTTTATAATTGGGTTTGGGATTTTTTTGTTTGAGTTTTGTTCGCATTTTTATCATTCCTCGTTCCTCGAAACGAAACGATACGTCACATTGGAATTTGTTTTTTTTTGTTTGGCACGCGGATGACGCTGATTCGCTTTGCGAAAACGCGGATTTGTGCGGATTTCTTTGTTTCCTTATTTGTAATTACCCTTTTCGCTCAAATGATACTATACGTCACATTGGAATTTGGAATTTAGTTTTTGGGATTTAAAAGATTGGAATTTAGCTTTTGGGATTTGGAATTTAAAAGAATTGGAATTTTAGACTTAAAGTCCCAAATCCAGTACATAAGAAATCTTAACCGCAATGTTATCCTCAAACCTCATTAGCTGGTTCGGGCCATAACGATAGAAGCCACCTAAACCAATACCTTTATAAATCTTGTTGAGTTCTATTCCCGATTCGAAGAAACCTTTGTCGAGGGTTTTATAGGTCGGACCTACGTGCTGTTGCGGATTCTCCATATTTCCCCATGCCATTCTTGTAACCAGTACCAGAGAAGGACGGACTTTTTTGAGTATTCTGATTCGGTCAAAACCATGTTTGATTTGGAAAAATACATATTGACTGGAGAAAAACTCGTTAAAAAACATCGTTTCAAAACTGTTTCGTCCGGCAAAAGTGATACGCTGAATCACGGTTTCCTTCGTTAAGTTGTTGGGCATAGTGTTGTACAGATGGGTAAGGGGTACATCGCCCGTAGCGTAACCGCCCTGCAGGAGCAAACTTGTTTTCTGACCGTCCAGATATTTCTTTTCATACTCCGCTTTGAAATCTATTTTTCCAAAAGTAAAATCGTTTTCCATAACATTGGGCAGCGACTGCGTGTATTGAAAAGTAAACCTTGGAAATCTTTTATCCGTTTCCGTTCTTCCGGTCGGGGTTTGCATGAAAGCACTAAAGGGCGCCCAAACGATCGAAACCATTGCGGTAGTCATGACATAATCCGAGTACAGCTTCCCATTGTAATTAAAAAGATAATCGAATTTAGGTTCTACGGCAGTTCTCGAAAATTCCAGAATTGCTTCCGTTTTAGGGATGATTTTAGTCTGAATATTGGCTTTCCAGCCCACATACTGATAAAAAGTACTAATGTTGATAGGACGTGGGTCGTAAATCTTAAAAACGCGTTTGTCCACTGCAAAAACGGTACTCGCAATCTCCCGAACATCATCAGTATAATAGCCATTTACCCATGTATTGGTGTTTTTATCCAATAAAACTCCTGTGCCAAGACTGTACTTAAATGCACCGTCTTTTGTTCCGTAAGCCCCATATCCTTCGATTCTGAAATTTTTAGAAAAACGATCGTTGGTAATGCCGCCAAGCCCGAGTCTGAAACCTTCGTAATTGTTGTAACTGATAATTTTTTTCAAGTCCAGATCGACCGGACCAATCGGAAAATACCCGTTGATTATTTTTCGGCCCAATCCCAAACGATTTTCGATTCTTTTCTTTATCGAAAGACTGTCTATCAACTGATAGGTTTTTTGGCTTTTTAGGTCCAGACTTTCTTTTCTGTAGGTTTCCCAGAACGTTTCCGGTTTTTTGTTGGCATCGTCTTTAATTTCGATGTAAAGCGCCGGGTTTTTTATAGCGGGAGAGGTGTTGTAATGAATATCGAAATTATTACTCTCAGATAGCAGATACGTAAAATCGGAAGCCGATTTTTTTCGGGGTTCAAAATTATCTTCAACATCTCCGTCAAACTGAATCGTTCCTCCTAAGATCTTAATGTCATCGTCGCTTTTTCCTTTTACAATTTTAAAAGTAGTATTGCTTTGGAACCATATTTTTTCGCTGGGTACATATTCAAATTCATGAATTCCGCTAATGTCCAGAACTCCTTTGATACGCATTACCGCTTTGGCAACAGCAAAATTTTCCTGATCGATGTACAAAACGCCTTCTAAGCCCGATGATTTTCTTCTTTGTTTGTTTTTAAAGTAAATCATATAGGTTTCGCGACCCTTTATATTTACGGTATCCAGAATCTTGTAATTGTAACTTTGCGGAGCGTCGTTTGAAATTGGGTTTTCGTATTTCGTTTCAATCAGTTCGTACTTCGAATCATAAATCGAAATCGACTGTAGGTTAAAAGCAATAATTTCATAAATAGGCTGTTTAAACCCGGCCATCTTAGTCCCTAGTATGGTTTCTTTTAATTTATGATTGCCAAACTGATATTGGGAAACTTTTTCGGTTTGAAACAAATGCTGCTTGCTGATTATTTCTTTGAATTTATAATCAGAAGAATCAATGTTAATGCGTTTTTTGTCGAGATTTTTGTAAGCTGCTGTAGAGTCGATTCTACCGTCGATCGAATCCGGATTGGCGGTTACGATAAGTTTGTTGTAGCTTTTATATTCGAAGCTGTTGAGTTTTTTTTGCGGATTGTTTTTGTTTTTATTCGCAATGACCTTCTTAATGATTGTCAGGGCTGGGTTTTCGTTTGAAATCACCACCTCTTTTAAATCGTCGGTCTTTTGAGAAAGAGAGATGGGATAAAAAGTTTTATGTTCCGCAACTGAAATCGTTCTGGTTTGAAAGCCAATATACGAAACGGTAAAAGCAGCTGGTTTTGCAGACATTTTCAGAATGAACTTCCCGTCAACATCCGTAATCGTATTATTGCTGTCGGAAGTTGTAATGGTAGCAAAAGGGAGCGGTTTATTATTAGAGTCCGTTACAATTCCGTTTATTTGAAACTGCGCCTGAATGGTAAGCGTGAAAAACAAAGTCAACAAACAAAATAGCTTCATAGAGAATGTTATAGTTTCAAAAACGGACAAAATGTAAAAATGGTATGCAAAAATAAGAATAAAAAAATCCGTTCAGTACAATTTAACTAAACGGATTTTTATTTTGTGTTGATTAGGATTACACCTTCATGATTTCGGCTTCTTTTGCTGCCAGTAATTCATCGATTTTTTTGATGTACGTATTCGTTAAATTCTGAACCTGATCTTCGGCTGATTTGCAAATGTCTTCAGAAGTTCCTTCTTTTTCTAATTTTTTGATATCCGTATTGGCATCCTTACGTACGTTACGAACCCCAATTTTAGCATCTTCTGCTTCAGATTTTGCTTGTTTAGCTAAGTCTTTACGACGCTCTTCTGTCAAAGGCGGAACACTGATGATGATAACATCTCCGTTATTCATTGGGTTGAAACCAATGTTGGCTACCATGATCGCTTTTTCGATAACCTGCAGCATGTTTTTTTCAAAAGGCTGTAAAGTGATCGTTCTCGCATCAGGAACACTAATTTTTGACACCTGAGAAAGAGGTGTTGCAGATCCGTAATAATCTACAAAAACACTTCCCAACATTGCCGGAGAAGCTTTTCCTGCACGAATGTTAAGAAATTCTTTCTCTAAATGTGCAATCGAACCATTCATAGATTCTTCAGTACTATCTAATATAAATTCTATTTCTTCCGTCATTTTTTTAGATTTTTAGATTTTAGAGGATTGGTTTTTCAAATTTTAAAGAAAATACTCCTCTAATTTACTAACTAATATATTTTATTTTTATGAATACTTTGTAAACATTGTCAAAATTTAGAAAAATGGAATGATTTAAAATTCTGACAATCTAAGCAGTCTAAATGTTCACTACTGTTCCAACGTTTTCACCTTCACAGATTTTCAAAAGATTACCAATTTTGTTCATATCAAAAACAACGATCGGTAATTTGTTTTCCTGACTTAAAGTAAAAGCAGTGGTATCCATCACATTCAACCCTTTTTTAAGGACATCATCAAACGAAATAAAATCAAATTTTACAGCTGCTGCATTTTTTTCAGGATCTGAATCATAAACACCATCCACACGGGTTCCTTTTAAGATCACATCTGCATTGATTTCAATTCCTCTTAAAACGGCTGCTGTATCGGTTGTAAAATATGGATTTCCGGTTCCGGCACCAAAAATTACAATTCTTCCTTTTTCAAGATGACGGTCTGCTCTTCTTTTGATATAAGGTTCTGCAATAGATTCCATTTTTAAAGCAGTCTGCAAACGCGTTTTCATTCCTTTGTCTTCAAGTGCACCCTGCAAAGCCATCCCATTAATTACAGTAGCAAGCATTCCCATGTAGTCACCTTGTACTCTATCCATACCGGCACTTGCACCTGCAACGCCTCTAAAAATATTTCCTCCGCCAATAACAATAGCAATCTCTACTCCTTTGTTATGAATTTGCTTAATTTCTTCAGCATATTCAGCTAATCTTTTAGGGTCAATTCCGTATTGTAAATCACCCATTAAGGCCTCGCCGCTAAGTTTTAGAAGAATTCTTTTATATTTCATTTTTGTGTTGCGTTAATTTGTGCAAATATAGACATATTCTGATTTTTAGAAATAATGTTTCAAAAAAAATAATAGTTCTTTTCGTTTTAAATCAATACAGATTTTTTAGATTTCTTTGAATGTGACAAAAGTCATTCTTTAAGTCCTCTTAAAAGTTGTAAATTTATACAATCCAAAAAACGCTAAATATGAAAAATAGTATAGCCAAAGCATTATTCAACAGTCATTCGTATACTGAATATCGAAAAATAGTCACCGATTTATTAATAGAGGGTAAGTCAACCGGTAATGAACAATCTGAAAGCTTAACCAATTACAGCAAGCTCAATGAAGCCAGAATGAATCGACTGGAGAAAACCATGAAAGTTGCTGATGAGGTACTTTTAGAATTAGAAAATTTAAAGCACAATTATATCTGGCTGGTAATTTCGGAAGGCTGGTGTGGTGATGCGGCGCAAATACTTCCTATTCTTCATAAAATGGCTTTGGTTTCCCACAAAAAAATAGATCTGCGAATTGTTTTTCGCGATGAAAATGAGGTGTTAATGAATCAGTATCTCACAAATGGGGGGAGAGCGATTCCAAAAGTCATCGTGATTTGTAAAGAAACCGGAATTGCCCGTGCTGATTGGGGACCAAGACCCAAAGGTGCTGCCGACTTGATGATAAATTATAAAAAGGAGTTTGGTGTGATTGATGAAAAGATCAAAACCGATTTGCAATTGTGGTATTTGGCCGATAAAGGTTTGAGTACCCAAAACGAACTTATGGAAATAATGCGTTTGGTTGAAATTCGGGAGTAATGAATAGCTATGAGCAAACCGGATATGCCTGTCTCGAGAACTTTTTCTCCGAGAAGGAACTTATTGCTATTGAAAAAATACTGATTCAATTTCATGAACGCTGGTTATTTGACCATGCAGCGGATTATGAAAAGGGAGTTTTAAACAGCCATAGTCTTACCTCAGGAGAATATCTTAACGAAGAAGAGAAAGCAGCTCTTTTTGAATTTATTTCTCAGGACAAATTAGCAGAATTGCTGAAAGCGATTTTTCCGAAGACTCCAATTTTTTTGAACACACAGCTTTTCTTTAACCCAAAGAATGCCGATCAGAAAAATTATTGGCATCGCGATATTCAATATACTGGCATGACCGTCGACGATCAAAAGAAAGCCATCCAAACTCAAAATGTAGTTCATTTCAGGATTCCGATGAAAAGCGAACCCGGGATCGAACTGATTCCGAAAACGCATCGCGAATGGGATTCACCAAAAGAGTTTGAGGTTCGTAATGCTTTGAACGGTTGTCGCCCAAGTGATGCTTTAGAACGGGGAGAAGTTATAAAACTGAATCGTGGAGATCTATTGATTTTTTCTGCTAATATGATTCATCGTGGAATTTATGGAAACGATCGGTTTTCTTTTGATGTCATTTTTTGTGATAACATTCCCGAAATAAAAAGTTTTGTAAACAGAGACAATTTGCCGTCGGCGAAAATACTCGGAACGCTTAAAAACAAAGTGTTTTTTGATTTTTTGTAGGTTTTAGTGATAAAGAAAGTAGGAAAAGGCGCAATTGCAGCAAGTAAAAAAATAAATCGTTGAAACCCCTTATTTTTCGGGTAATCGGCTATAAATAAGAATTTTAGTAATAAAAAATATACTAAAATATTTTGTACTATTTTAATTTTTTGTAACTTGGCAGAGTAATCCCACTTCTATTATTCATTTTCTTATTTACTCTTTTTATTGGTGTTTATTTAATGTTTAACAATTAAAAAATACACTATCATGAAAAAGTTATTCGAAAGATTTTACGATTTTGTTTCGGGCTTGTTGTTTGGAGGTAAGAATGTACCACATTACTAACTTCTAAAAAAGAGAGCTTATGAAATAAAACTACTTTGCAAGAAGTTGGCACATTACTATGGATATACATGAAGTAATGTGCTTTTTTGTTTCTGACCCCCAAGGCAATTTAGTTTATTAGAGAAATGAATTGAAAAACAAGTGGTTTTCTTCTCTTACAGAAACGATGCTGTAAAATTTCCTTTGTATTACTTGGCCGTTTTAAAATCTATTAAAAAAGGCTTCAGTCTTATTCCGTTTTGCTTTCTGAAATTGTCCGAAATTAAAATTTGATAGTGATGATCGGGTTCTAAATCGGCTTTAATAGTCCACGATTTCATATCTGAGGACCAGATTCTTTCCGTACTTATTCGTGGAAAAAAGTTTTCGCCAAGTGGGCCAAAATCTACGCCTGTACTGCGTCCGTTTAGAGGTTCCGAAAACGTAATGGTAATTTCGATAGCTCCTGCTTTTACCTTTTGACTACCGTTTTTAAATGCTGACAGGGAAACAACAGTTGGTCTTTGCTTTTCGTAATTCTGCTGCAATTTTTTCAGACTTTGGGGGAATAGTTTTGTACCATCAACAATGCGGGCAACCTCTTTTTCATTGTGGTAATCCAATTCGATAAGCGTTTTTATCGCTTTTGCTTTGTCTTGGGCAGCATTGTAGTAACGTTCGCAAATTTCATAACCCACATAATAGCCCAGATCTCTAACCTTTAAGCTGTTTTTATTTTCACCCCAGATCCAATTGTAATTGTTGCTTCTGAGGTATAAGTCGGCAATAAACTGATCGATTACTTTTTGTTGGTTGCTTTTCCCAAATTCAATTGCAGATGCACTAGACTTTTTACCGGTTACTTTGCAGGAAATAAATTCGGCCACACCTTCATACAAACACATCGAAAGTAAATTTTCGACCAGTTCTTTTTGCTGTGTATGGATGTATTCATGTGTGCAGAGCAGTGCTATGTTTTTTCTCGGATGGTACTCTTTGTAAAAAGACTGTCTCCAGGCAGGGAGTTCATCAATAACAGTGGTTTCGTCTGCCAGACTCATTTCGCTTCCAATTAAAATCTGATCATTCTGAACCGTTCCGTTTGTTCGGAAAGCTCCAATAGAAAAATAAAGAGTTGATGGTTTTAAATCGGGATAAGCTTGTTTCAGTTTGTTGATGTCGGCATCGATCTCCGGGTAAAGTTCGCTCGAGTTTAAAGTATTTGGTTTTAATGAATTCCAGAATTTGGGATACTTGTTTATCGCATTGATAAAATCTTTAGAGGTGTAATTGCGAACTTCGATTAAGCTTTTTAAACCCGGACTGGCTTTGTCGAGGTAGAATTCCTGTAAAAGAGAATATTGTTTTACGCTGTCTTTTTCAATGCTGATTTTGCTGTAGGCATTCCAGAAATTATCAATATCAACGGAAACAATTTTTTGATTGCCGGTTTGACTATAGGAGGATATCGCAAAGACAAACAGTACTAGCAAAAAGTGGTTTTTCATGTTTTTGGTTTTTTAGTCTGCCGTCTAAAATACAAAAAAAATGAAAAGATATAGGTTTGCTAAAGCTCCCTGAAAAAAAGGTACGTTTTATTCGGACTGAAGGCTTTCTTCAAAAAGAGTAATGTCGATTGCGTTTTTTACGTCGTAATCGCCAATCTTAGTGCGTCGCAACACCGTTAAATGCGATCCGGAGTGCATCGCTTTTCCAAAGTCAAAAGCCAAAGAACGAATGTAGGTTCCTTTGCTGCAAACGACTCTAAAATCGATTTCAGGTAAAGCAATTCGGGTGATTTCGAATTCGTGAATAGTGGTTTTTCTGCTGGTAATTTCTACCGTTTCTCCGGCGCGTGCATGCTCGTACAAGCGAACACCATCTTTTTTGATGGCAGAGAAAATAGGCGGTTTCTGATCGATTTCGCCCAAAAACTGTTTCACTGTTTCATGAATCAACGCTTCGTCGATATGAGAAGTTGGAAAAGTCTGATCGATTTCGGTTTCTAAATCGTAAGATGGAGTGGTGGCTCCAATATAAAAAGTTCCTGTATATTCTTTCGCCTGACCCTGCAGCTCCGAAATTCTTTTGGTAAATTTTCCGGTACAAATGAGTAATAAGCCTGTTGCCAACGGATCTAAAGTTCCCGCATGACCAATTTTGAACTTTTTAGGAAGTCCAACTTTATTAATTAAGAGGTATTTTAATTTATTGACAGCTTGAAACGAACTCCATTTTAAAGGTTTGTCAATCAGTAAAACCTGTCCGTTTAAATATTCTTCAGGAGTCATTATATAATCGTAAGGGGATGAATGAAAAAGTGAATCAACAGCAGAACAATTCCGGCGATTATTCGGTAGTAACCAAAAACTTTGAAACCGTTTTTAGTCAAAAATCCAATAAAGGATTTGATGGCCAGAAGCGCTACAATAAAAGCAACGACATTTCCAATCACTAATATATTAATCTGATCGTGAGATAGTTCGAATCCGGCTTTGTAATAATCGTAACATTTTTTTACCGTGGCACCCAACATGGTCGGAACGGCTAAAAAGAAAGAGAATTCCGCTGCTGTGGTGCGGGATAGTTTTTGAGACATTCCACCCACAATACTGGCTCCGCTTCTTGAAACTCCCGGAATCATGGCAATACATTGAAACAAACCAATTTTGAAAGCTTGCAAATAGGTGATTTCTGAAGAACTTTCGGTAGCATTCGGATTGTTGAACCACTCGTCAACTTTTAGTAAAATTAACCCTCCTATTAAAAGAGAAATGGCAACTGTAACAGGGTTTTCTAATAAGCCATCGATAAAATCGCTTAGCAATAAACCTAATACTACAGCCGGAATGAAGGCTACTAAAAGTTTAAAGTAAAAATCAAGTGTTTGAAAGAAACGTTTGAAATACAAAACAACTACTGAAAGTATAGCACCAAGCTGGATGACAATCGTGAAAAGTTTGGTAAAATCTTCGTGAGCAATTCCAAAAAAGGAAGAGGCAATAATCATGTGACCTGTTGAAGAAACGGGTAAAAACTCGGTGATTCCTTCAATAATAGCAAGAACGATAGCTTGTAATGTATTCATTTATGAGATTGTTAGAATTTTAGGCTTCTTAGACTTCTTAGATTTTTTAAAAGATTATCTGAATAATCTAAAGATCGAAGAAGTCTAAGGAGTCTAAATAAAGTCTATTTGGATTTTTTGAAAATAGAGTAAATAGTGATTCCAAAGCCGATTAAAACGGTTGTTGGTGCCAGACGAATGCGTCGGAAATTAAAAACATCTTCATTAAAAACATTCGGATCGTTACTTCCTCCGCCAGACATTAAGATAAAACCTAAAGCGATAACTCCAATTCCGATTAATAGAATTTTGTAGTTGATTCCGTCAAAAAGGAATTCTTGTTTTGGTGCCTGTTCTTCTTTATTGTTGTTTTTCATTTTATTTCTTTTGTGCCGCTGAGCGTAGCCAAGGCTTTTTAAAAATGTGCAATCTAAAATCTATAATCTGCGATCTAAAAAATTAATACAGATCGTCGGTTCTTAAATTCAGGAAACGTTGTGTTGCAAAGTGCGTACTTACCCAGGTAATCAAAACTCCTAATCCGAATACGCCTACTAATACCAATCCAATTAAGGCTTTGTCTTCTATAATACCTAAGCCCGGGAAATTGGTTTCTACATAAAGTAAAAGTCCAACTAAAGCGATAATGGCCAAACCGGCACCTAACATTCCCAGTTTTACACTGCGCATTACAAAAGGCTTACGAATAAACGATTTTGTTGCCCCAACCATTTGCATGGTTTTAATGATAAAACGATTAGAGTGAATGGATAAACGCAGTGAACTGTTGATTAATAAAACGGCAATTATCGCAAGGAAACCGCTAATAATCAAAATCCACATACTTACTTTTTTGATATTGTCATTTACCAGATTTACCAATTGTTTGTCGTAAACAATATCTTCAATCATAGTATTTTGACGCAGTTTGCTTTCTATTTTAAGGATGCTGTCTCTTTCAACATAATCCGCTTTTAAGTGAATGTCGTAAGAGTTCAATAATGGATTCTCTCCTAAGAATGTCAGGAAATCTTCTCCAATAATGTCAGTGTGTTCCTTTGCCGCTTTCTCTTTGGTTACATAAACGAATGATTTTGCAAAAGGAGCTCTTTTTAATTCGGTATTGAAAGCTTTTATCACGCTATCATTGGCTTCGTTTTTAAAGAAAACCGTCATCGCGATTTTTTCTTTAAAATCATTAGCCAGTTTTCTAGAGTTGATAATGAATAATCCCAGTACCCCTAAAAGGAATAAAACCAGAAATACACTTAATACAACCGAAAAATAAGAGGAAATTAACCTGCGCTTTTGAAATTTATCAAAGTTAGAACTCATAGTTTGCTTAAATTATGGGGTAAAAATAATAAAGAATTTCTTTAAATGAAGTTAATAACGTTCAAAGTTTTAACTTTCGTACAATAAATGTAAATTTGCGGACTTAATAATTCAGTACAACAAAACTTAGCAACTAGGTTACCTGGTAACTCAGCAACTCAAAGAAATGAAATACAATCCAAACGAAATCGAAACGAAATGGCAGAAGTATTGGGCAGAAAACCAAACTTTTGCGGCGAAAAACAATTCTGAAAAACCTAAACATTATGTGTTAGACATGTTTCCTTATCCTTCAGGAGCGGGATTACACGTAGGGCATCCGCTGGGTTACATAGCTTCAGATGTATATTCCCGTTTCAAAAGACATCAGGGATTCAATGTTTTGCACCCAATGGGTTACGATAGTTTTGGATTACCCGCAGAACAATATGCGATTCAAACAGGGCAGCGTCCTGAAGATACAACACGTGTTAATATTGACGGGGGAGTAGACAAAGAAGGAAAGCAAATTGCAGGATATAGAAAGCAGTTGGATAAAATTGGGTTTTCATTTGATTGGAGCCGTGAAGTGCGAACTTCAAATCCGGATTATTACAAACATACACAATGGATTTTTATCCAGTTGTTTAATTCATGGTACAACAAGAATGCTGATAAAGCAGAAGATATAGCCACTTTGATTGCTCTTTTTGAAAAAGAAGGAAATGCAACTGTAAATGCGGTTTCTGATGATAACATCGAAGCTTTTTCGGCTGAGGAATGGAATGCTTTCTCGGCTGACAAACAAGAGAAAATTCTTTTGCAGTACAGATTGACTTATTTGGCAGAAACCGAAGTGAACTGGTGTCCTGGTTTGGGAACTGTTTTGGCCAATGACGAAATCGTAAACGGAGTGTCAGAACGTGGAGGTTATCCGGTGATTCGTAAAAAAATGACTCAGTGGAGCATGCGCATTTCGGCTTATGCAGAGCGTTTGTTGCAAGGTTTAAATGAGATCGACTGGAGCGAATCGATAAAAGAATCACAAAGAAACTGGATAGGAAAATCGGTAGGCGCAATGGTTACTTTTAAATTGAAAAATCACGATGAAGTAATTGACGTTTTCACAACCCGTCCTGATACCATCTTTGGAGTCACTTTTATGACTTTGGCGCCCGAGCATGATTTGGTGGCTAAAATTACAAGTCCTGAGCAAAAAGAAGCGGTTGAGGCGTATATCGAAAAAACAGCAAAACGTTCAGAGCGTGAGCGTATGGCCGATGTAAAAACAATATCGGGTGTATTTACCGGTGCTTATACAGAACATCCGTTTACAAAAGAACCAATTCCGGTTTGGATTGGTGATTATGTTTTGGCAGGTTACGGAACAGGTGCTGTAATGGCGGTTCCTTGCGGAGACGAAAGAGATTATGCTTTTGCAAATTTCTTTAAAGGTCAGAACGGAATGCAGGAGATTAAAAATATTTTTGCAAACGTTGATATTTCAGAAGCAGCATACGGTTCAAAAGACAATGTGGAGATCGCTAATTCTGATTTCTTAAACGGATTAAATTATAAAAAAGCCACTCAGGTTGCTATTGCCGAGTTGGAAAAAATAGGACAGGGTGTCGGAAAAACCAATTATCGTTTGCGTGATGCGGTTTTTTCCCGTCAGCGTTATTGGGGAGAGCCTTTCCCGGTATATTATGTAAATGGTTTGCCAAAGATGATCGAGGCGCAGCATTTGCCAATCATTTTGCCTGAGGTAGAAAAGTATTTACCAACCGAAGACGGTTTGCCTCCATTAGGAAACGCAGCTGTTTGGGCCTGGGATACAAAAAACAATAAAGTCGTTACTACCGACTTAGTAGATCATGCAACGATTTTTCCTTTAGAATTGAATACCATGCCAGGTTGGGCAGGAAGTTCATGGTACTGGATGCGTTATATGGATGCGCACAACGAAACTGAATTTGCAGGCAAAGAAGCACTTGCTTATTGGGAAAGTGTTGATTTGTATATTGGAGGAAGCGAACACGCGACCGGACATTTATTGTACTCCCGTTTCTGGAACAAATTCTTAAAAGACAAAGGTTTTGCTCCAACCGAAGAACCATTCAAAAAACTGATCAATCAGGGAATGATTTTGGGAACGACTGCCTATGTTTACAGATTGGAAGGAACGAATACTTTTGTGTCTAAAAATAAAATTGGAGAACAAAATGTACAGCCATTACGTGTAGATGTAAATTTTGTTAATTCTTCGGACGAGTTAGATATCGAAAAGTTCAAAAACTGGAGAGAAGATTTTAATACTGCAGCATTTGTTCTTGATGAAAACGGAAAATATATCGTTGGACGTGAAGTGGAGAAAATGTCGAAATCGTACTATAATGTAGTAACTCCGGATGATATTTGTAATGAGTACGGAGCGGATACCTTACGTTTGTACGAAATGTTTTTAGGACCATTAGAACAAGCTAAACCGTGGAATACTGCCGGAATCTCTGGAGTTTTTGGTTTCCTGAAAAAATTATGGAGATTGTATTTTGATGAAAATAATGGCTTAATCGTAAACAACGATGAACCAACAAAAGACAACTTAAAATCATTGCACAAAACCATTAAAAAAGCGGCAGAAGACATCGAGAGTTTCTCTTTTAATACTTCTGTTTCTCAGTTTATGATTTGTGTAAATGAATTGTCTGCTCAAAATTGCCATTCAAGAGCCATTTTAGAACCGTTAGCTGTTTTAGTTTCGCCTTATGCACCGCATATTGCTGAGGAATTATGGCAACAATTAGGAAATACAACTTCGATTTCAGAAGTTTCTTTCCCGGTTTTTGAAGCAAAACACTTGGTAGAAACGAGTAAAGAATACCCGGTTTCTTTTAACGGAAAAATGCGTTTCACCATCGAATTGCCTTTGGATTTAACCAAAGAGCAGATCGAAGAAATTGTCATGAAAGACGAAAGAACTTTACGTCAGTTAGAGGGAAGAACTCCAAATAAAGTGATTATTGTTCCGGGTAAGATTATCAATCTTGTAGGATAAATAAATTTTTCAATACTATAAAATTCCAAATTCCAATTTTACGATTGGGTTTTGGGATTTTTTTTGTTTGTCATTTCGACCAACGGGAGAAATCACACTAGTTAATCGACAAAGATTGTCGACTTAGTTTGCGGAGTTTCTTGTGTGATTTCTCGTTCCTCGAAATGACAGGATTGCGTAGTTGTTTGGAATTTTTTTTGCGTTTAGTTTGTCATTTCGACCAAAGGGAGAAATCGCACTAGTGAATCGACAAAGATTGTCGACATAGTTTGCGGAGTTCCTTGTGTGATTTCTCGTTCCTCGAAATGACAAGATTGTGGAGTTGCTTCATTTTTTTGTTGGAATTTGGAATTTGGGATTTGGAATTTTTTTGCGTTTAGTTTGTCATTTCGACCGAAGGGAGAAATCACACTAGTTAATCGACAAAGATTGTCTACTTAGTTTGCGGAGCTCCTTGTGTGATTTGCTACGCCAATTCGCTGTCGTTCGGGTCTCCCTTCGATCGAAATGACAAGATTGTGGAGTTGCTTCATTTTTTTGTTGGAATTTGGAATTTGAGATTTGGGATTTTTCTATTGTATTTGTTGCTGCTTTATTTTTAAATGGATGGCCAAAATGTTAGCTGCGAAAAAAAAAATTGAAATAATTTTTTAAAAAAAATAATCAACACCTCTGTGTGCTTCATCCCTTGTAGAGATTGGGGTTTTGGCTTATAGAGGAAGGTTGGGATTTGGAATTTGAAGATTAAAATTTATTTTTTTTTAAAACGATTTGTAACATTTTGAAACTTCTCGTATCCAAAAGGCGAATTTAACTAATAAACCATTTAACAACTTAAATCTATTAAAAATGAAAAAGTATATCATCTTAGTTATCGCCTTATTATTTTCAGCTGTATGTTTAAATGTATTTGCACAAACAAAAGCTTATCCGTTTGAGGTTCTTAAAACCGGAAAAGGAAAACAAACGATTGTCTTCATTCCCGGATTTGCTTCTTCAGGAGATGTGTGGAAGGACACCAGAGCTAATTTTGAAAAAGACTTTACTTGTTATACACTTACAATGGCTGGTTTTGCCGGAGTAAAACCACAACCGAATGCCTCTTTTAAAAACTGGGAAACCGAAATTGCCAGTTTTATCAAAACAAATAAAATCGAAAAACCAGTCATAGTGGGTCATAGTATGGGGGGAGGATTTGCATTGGCTTTAGCGGCAGATTATCCGGAATTGGTGGGTAAAATTATTGTAGTTGATGCGCTTCCGTGTATGGCGGCATTAATGGATCCTGCTTTCAAAGCGAAAGAAAATAACGACTGTTCGTCAATGGTGAATCAAATGGCGACAATGACAGATACTCAGTTTCAGGACATGCAGAAAAAAACCATGCCACGTCTTGTTCAGGATGCTTCAAAAATTGATATGATTGTAGACTGGAGTGTAAAATCAGACCGAAAAACATTCGCTGAAATGTATTGTGATTTTTCTAATACCGATTTGAGAGAAAAAATTTCGAACGTAAAATGCCCATCACTAATTTTACTGGAGTCATATTTTGTAAATTTAAAACCTGCTATTGAAGGACAGTATCAGAATTTAAAAAATGCAAACTTTCAATATGCTGCTAAAGGGTTACATTTTATCATGTATGATGATGCTGCATGGTATTTAAATCAGGTGAGTAATTTCGTAAAATCGTAATAATGGAATTTGAAGTTATCTATAAAAAATATTGGGATAGAATTTTCAGGCTTTGCATGGGTTTTGTAAACGACTATGATATCGCACAGGATCTGGCTCAGGAGACTTTTGTTATCGTATGGCAAAAATTGGATACTTTTAGAAGTGAGTCGGGTATTGGGACCTGGATTTTTAGGATAGCCTCTAATAACTGTTTGCGGCAAATTGAAAAAGACAAACGTTTTCTTAAATCAGATCTTCCGGTTAATTTGCAGGAAGAAAAACAACAATCGTTAGAACCGCAAATCCAGTTTTTGTACAAGTGTATTGCTGAGCTGCCGGAAACGGAACGTATTATTATTTCGCTCGAACTTGAAGAGGTTAAGCAGGCTGAAATTGCCAAAATTGTAGGGCTTTCAGAAGCGAATACAAGAGTGAAAATTCACAGGATAAAGGAAAAACTGACTCAAAAATTTAAGGAAAATGGACGACAATAACAATATAGACTTTAAAGATTTATGGAAAAAACAAACCGTAAGTCAACCCGACATGAAGGATTTACTGCTGAGACTGAAACAATTTAAAGCTGCCGGTTTGCGTCAGTTGTGGATCACCAATATACTGCTTTTGGCAACCACTGCTTTTATTATTTTTGTTTGGTACTATTATCAGCCGGAATTCATTTCGACCAAAATAGGAATTGTACTCGTGATTTTGGCAATGATTATGTATGTAGGTGTTTACAACAGATTGTTGGCGGGTTATAAAAATATTGATGCGACACAATCCAATCAGGACTACCTGCAGCGATTGATTTTAATTCGAAAAAAACAGCAATACCTGCAGTCTACGGTTCTGAATTTGTACTTTATTTTACTGGGTGTTGGAATCTGTCTGTACATGTATGAATACGCTTCAAGAATGAGTTCTCTTTCTGCGGTGTTGGTCTATGGAGTAACATTGCTTTGGATGGGGGTAAACTGGTTTTACATTCGCCCGAGACAAATTAAAAAACAGCAGGAAAAAATAAACAGCCTGATTGACAAGTTTGATGAGGTTAACAAGCAGCTGGAGTTGTAAAATGACTTTGCAGTATTTATGAAAATATTATGATAATACCCTGACTTTAAGATGTCAAAATGACAATTTTTGAATTTGGTTCAGAATTTGCGGTTTGTTTTGTAAATTTAATAATCAATCAAAAAAAATAAAGATATGGGAAGTGGATATTTAATTCTTGCGGGAGCAATTATGTTGTTCAGCTGGTTAGTGAGTTCAAGACTCAAGAGTAAATTTGAGTTGTATTCTAAACTGCAATTGAGAAACGGAATGAGTGGTGCCGAAATCGCCGAGAAAATGCTGGCCGATAATGGTATTAGGGATGTTCGTGTTATTTCGACACCGGGTCAGTTGACCGATCATTATAATCCTGCAGATAAAACAGTCAATTTAAGCGAAGCAGTTTACAATCATCGCAATGCAGCCGCTGCCGCAGTAGCCGCACACGAATGTGGACACGCCGTGCAACATGCTGTGGGGTATGAGTGGCTTACGATGCGTTCTAAATTGGTGCCCATTGTAAGTGTAGCCTCCAATTATGTGCAGTGGATTCTGTTAGCCGGAATTTTGATGATCAGAACCTTTCCGGGGCTGTTGCTGATTGGAATTATTATTTTTGCAGCAACCACATTGTTTACGATTATTACCTTGCCGGTAGAATATGATGCGAGTAATAGAGCGCTGGCCTGGTTGGAAAATAAACATATGCTAACGCAGGAAGAGCAGGCAGGGGCTAAAGATGCTTTGAAATGGGCTGCCAGAACTTATGTTGTGGCTGCAATCGGATCAATCGCAACGTTGTTGTACTATATCTCAATTTACTCCGGAAGCAAAAGGAATTAATAGGATAATTAGGTAATTAGATAATGAGATAATTTTTGATAGAAATTAGGCCCGACAGGTTTTTAAAACCTTTCGGGTCTAATTGTTTAAAGGGGTAGAAGAATTATCTAATGGACAAATTAAAATATTTAAACCGGACAGGTTTTCAAAACCTGTCCGGTTTGTTATTTTAAAAAAACGTAAGTAAAATTATCTCATTATCTAATTTTCTCATTACCGCATTAAGACCTCTAAAGTTGAATTTGTCTGTCAATCTGCTGATCCAGCGAAATAAAAGTTTCTGTTCTGGAAACGCCTTCTATTGCCTGGATTTTGGTGTTTAAAAGCTGCATTAGGTGTTCGTTGTCGCGACAGATGATTTTAATCAAAACTGACCAGTTTCCTGTCGTATAGTGGCACTCTAAAACCTCGGGAATCTTCTTTAAATCTTTTACGGCTTCAGAGTTTCTGGAGGCTTTGTCCAGATAAACGCCAACAAATGCCATGGTGTTGTATCCCAATACTTTCGGGTTAACGGTGAATTTTGAGCCTGAAATAACACCTGATTGTTCCAGTTTTTTCAAACGCTGGTGAATCGCAGCTCCTGAAATGCCTATCTTATTAGCAATTTGTAAAATGGGTTTTCGGGCATCGTCCATCAGGTAGCGCAGGATTTCTTTATCGATACCGTCAATTTCAATTATAAGGGAGTTGATTTTCATTGGAGTTGTGATTTGAAACTAAATTTAGTGATCTGGTTTTAGATGTAAATCAAATGTACTCATAATGATTTGAAAAAGGAAATTCCAATTTTTGAAATTCCAAATTCCAAAAATCAAATTCCAAATCTGGAATGAGCTATAGTTTGGTTTTAAGTGTGGGGATGCTGGAGTTGATAATGAAATGATCTGCAAGAGTTGCGATCATGGGTTGTGTTTGAAAAATTGCGATGGGGTAAAAAAGAAAAATTCCAAATTTCAACCCTAAAGTTGGAATTTGGAATTTAAATATTGTTATTTCCTAAAAGGTTTTATTTTCCTTTGTTTGCTTCGCTAATGTATTTTTCTAAAGCCATAGTCATCGAAGGCGTCTCAGGAGTCGGGGCAAGAATATCGATTCTTAATCCGTGATCAAGCGCTTCTTTTTGAGTTGTGCTTCCAAAAACTGCAATTCGGGTATCGTTTTGTTTAAAATCAGGAAAGTTTTTAAACAATGATTTGATTCCGGTTGGGCTAAAGAAGGCCAAAACATCATAATAAACATCCGCTAAGTCAGATAAGTCACTCATAACTGTTTTGTAAAAAACAGCTTGTGCCCAGTCTACTTTTAGATTATTTAAAGTTATAGGTGCGTCGGCATTCAATTGATCAGATGCTGGCAACAAGAATTTTTCGTCTTTGTACTTTTTGATAAGAGGTGATAAATCTGCAAAATCTTTTGCTCCAACGTAAATCTTACGTTTTCTATACACAACATACTTTTGCAGGTAAAATGCAACAGCTTCAGATTGGCAGAAATATTTCAATCCTTCAGGAACTTTATAACGCATTTCATCTGCTACTCTGAAAAAATGATCTACCGCATTACGGCTCGTCAAAATGATCGCAGTATAATGATTAAGATCGATTTTTTGTAATCGTATCTCTTTTGCATTAACCCCTTCCACATGAATAAATGGTCTGAAATCAATTTTTATTTTGTGTTTTTGTTGGAGCTCAAAGTAAGGAGAATTTTCCACTTTAGGTTCAGGCTGTGACACCAAAATTGTTTTCACTTTCATATTATAAACATTTACTAAGCCGCCTCTTTTGTAATCCAATAATACATGAAATAATAAGGGGCTATTTCAAGAGCGCAAAGATATAAAATAAAATAAAATAACTTGCTGATTATTGCATTTTGATACGTTTTTATTGAAATAAAATATGAGTATAGGCTTATACACAGCGAAATGGCTATTATTGCTAGGGGTACAATCTTCGGAATATTGTCATAATAAAACAAAACAGCATTGATAGGAAGGATTAAAACGCCTATATAAGTTCTATAAGTGACTTTTTGTAAGTTAAAAAGGTCTGCAAATTCGTCAATATTGAAGGAGGTTGCTACAATTTTCTCAATTAAAAATTTTCCGAGAATAAAATAAAGTAAAAATGTGGCAAGCTGAATGAATAAAACCCAGTCTGTTTTAGAGGCATATCCAAAAATGTGCATCGTCAGTTGTATGAAAAAAGCATACGAAACAATTTGCACAAAAAATAAACCAACGGTAAAGCTGCTTCTTAAATGGTTATTGTCACGATAGATTTTGGCGTATTTGTCTGAAAAAATAAGCTTGCTGAATTCGCTAAATCGGGTTTCATAAGCTGATTTTGTCATAGCAACAACGGCAAAGGTCAACACAAATAAAAGTGTCGCCCAGTCTTTGTTTTCCAGAATTCGGGGATGAAGTTGTTCAATCATAGCGATGCAAAATTAGTAATTTTTTGTGTCAATACTTTTATTATATATTTATTATGAATCAAATGCTATAAAAAGTTTACTTTTGCGGTGAAATTACTCAGAAAAATGAATGATTGTATTGTCATAATCCCTACTTACAACGAAATCGAAAATATTGAAAGCATAGTTAGAGCTGTACTTTCGCAACACAAACCTTTTCATCTTTTAATCATTGACGATAATTCGCCTGATCATACTGCCAATAAAGTAGTGGCGCTACAGGAAGAATTTCCGGACCGGCTGTTTTTGGAAAAAAGAGCTAAAAAATCAGGTTTAGGAACGGCCTATGTTCATGGTTTTAAATGGGCACTGGAACGTCAGTACAATTTCATTTTTGAAATGGATGCCGATTTTTCCCATAATCCAAATGATCTCGAAAAGCTGTTTGATGCCTGCCATTTTGGTGGAGCCGATTTAGCCATTGGTTCTCGTTATGTAACGGGGGTAAATGTTGTCAACTGGCCATTAAGCCGTGTTTTGATGTCGTACTTCGCTTCGGTGTATGTGAAATTTATTACCGGAATGAAAATACACGATGCAACAGCAGGTTTTGTTTGTTATAAAAGAGAAGTGCTGGAGAAAATCAATCTTAACAAAATTAAATTTGTGGGTTATGCTTTCCAGATTGAAATGAAGTACAGAACTTATTGTGCTAAATTTGAAATTAAGGAGGTTCCAATTATCTTTACTGACCGTACAAAAGGAGTTTCTAAAATGAGCAATGCCATTATTAAAGAAGCGATACTGGGAGTAATTTCACTTCGATTGAAAAAATTAGTCAATACTTTATAAAGATATGAAAATGAATAAGATTCTAATAAAAAATGCCAGAATTGTAAACGAAGGATCTATTTTTGAAGGAGATGTTTTGATCGAAAACGACCTGATTGTTGAAGTGGCAGACAGCATCAGTTTAAAAACATCTGACTGTAAAGTAATCGATGCCGAAGGAAATTATTTAATTCCGGGGGCTATTGATGATCAGGTACATTTTAGAGAGCCTGGACTAACACACAAAGGAGATATTGAGTCAGAATCAAGAGCAGCGGTAGCCGGAGGAATTACCTCTTTTATCGAGCAGCCTAATACAGTACCCAATGCAGTAACTCAGGAAATTCTTGAAGATAAATATCAGGTTGCGGCCGTGAAGTCATTTGCGAACTACTCATTTATGATGGGCGCTACCAATGATAATTTGGAAGAAGTTTTAAAAACAAATCCAAAGAATGTTGCCGGAGTAAAAATCTTTTTGGGTTCTTCAACCGGAAATATGCTGGTAGATAATGAAGCAACTTTAGAAAAGATATTCTCAAGTACCCCAATGTTGATCGCAGTACATTGTGAAGACGAAACGACGATACAGAATAATTTAAAACTGTTTAAAGAGCAGTATGGTGATGATATTCCGGTAACGGCGCATCATTTAATACGCAGCGAAGAAGCTTGTTATATTTCTTCTTCAAAAGCAGTAGCATTGGCTAAAAAAACGGGAGCGCGTTTGCATATCTTTCACCTTTCTACGGCGAAAGAAATGGAACTGTTTACCAATAAAATTCCATTGGAAGATAAAAAAATTACCGCTGAGGTTTGTGTGCATCACTTGTGGTTCACGGATGAAGATTATAAAACCAAAGGGAATTTTATTAAATGGAACCCTGCTGTAAAAACAGCAAACGACAGAAAAGCGCTTTGGGAAGCCTTAAACGATGGTCGTATTGATGTAATTGCAACCGACCATGCACCGCATACCAAAGAAGAAAAAATGCAGCCGTATCTCAATGCGCCATCTGGCGGGCCGCTTGTACAGCATGCTGTTGTGGCTATGTTTGAAGCGCATCATCAGGGGAAAATCAGCGTAGAGAAAATTGTAGAGAAAATGTGCCACAATCCGGCTAAAATTTTCAAAATAGAAAAAAGAGGATTTATCAAAGAAGGGTATTATGCCGATTTAGTGATTGTAAATCCAAGTTTGCCATGGAGCGTAAAACCGGAAAATATTTTGGCAAAATGCGGATGGTCGCCTTTTGAGAATTTTACTTTTAAGTCGAGAATTACACATACTTTTGTAAACGGTGAAATGGTTTACAATAACTTTAAAGTAAAAGATATTCGCGCAGGAAAACGTTTATTGTTTGACAGATAAAAAGCTGAAATGAAAAATTTTATAGTAATCGTATTGGTATTGTGTCTTTCTGTAAGTTGTAAAAAAGAGCTGGTCAAACAGCCTGCAAAGCTTATTGAGAAAGATAAAATGATTGATATTATGTATGATTTGTCTCTTATTGAAGCTATGAAATATCAGCATCCCGTTTCAGTAGACTCAGTCGAAACAAGTCCTACAGCGTTTATTCTGAAAAAGTATAAAATCGATAGTTTGCAATTTTCGCAGAGCAATCGTTATTATGCTGCCGATTATGAGAATTACAAAAGCATGTTTGACGAAGTAGGAAAACGTTTGGCTGTTAATCAAAGAGCTGTCGATTCGATTTTGAAAATTGAAGAGAAAAATGCAGCAAAAGAAAAGAAAAACAAACTTAAGGATACGCTTAAAGATAAAATCAAAAGAGACCTGAAAAAGGTGCGTCTGGATTCTATCCGAAAAACAACACGGTTGAGCCGATAGTTGTTAAAGCTTCGAAATAGTATTGATGTACCTATGTACATCCTGAAAAACCGTTCCCAGAGCGGTTTTTATTTTTTCATTAGAATACAGATTGTTAGAATAGGAAGCTTTTGCGGTTGCCTTTGTAAGGCGTCTTTTTTGGAAAAACAAAGTCGAAAAAATTCCGTCGGCAACCCAAAGGAAATTCATGAATACTGGTGTAGCATGAATATTGGGTCTTTTTACTTTTAACGTATCAGCAATCGTGTTTAGGATATCCTGAAAAACAATATTGTCGGCAATTAAAGTAAAGCGTTCGTTTTTTATATCGCTTTTCATTAATGCATTGGCAATTCGTGTCACATCGGTTATGGTTACAAAGCCGGTGCTCCCAAGTGTGTAAAAAGAAAGCCCGTTGGCGATTTTGGCATAAAGTTCGGCACTTCCCTGTACATTGGTTTTATTCTTCGGGATTGGCCCCATGATAACACCCGGATTTAAGATAATGACGTCTAAACCTTCCTGTAAGCCTCGCCAGACTTCCATTTCGGCTCCATATTTAGAAATGGCGTAATCACTATGGGGTTTTTCGGGATTCCAGTCGGTTTCTTCTGTAATGTACGTTTCGTGAGCTGCCAGATCTCCTAAGGCTGCGATAGAGCTTATATAGCAGAACTTTTTTACCGCTCTGGCAATCGAAAAATTAACCATATTGGAAGTTCCTTCGATATTGATTTTTCGAAGGGCTTCTTCGTCTTTGGGATCAAATGAAATTAGTGCAGCACAATGATACACATAATCAATGTTTGTAAAGGCGATTTCTAATGAAGGAACATCTAAAATGTCTGCTTCAACCCATTCGATTTTTTCAAACAGTTCTCCTTTTTTGTACAATTCAAAAACCGATTTGGTTTTCTCAATATTATTCAGATTTCGGTAAATAGCCCGGACATTTTCTCCATTTTCAATCAAATGAAGTAATAAATGTGCGCCAACTAAACCTGTACCTCCTGTTACTAATACCATCTTGTAAAGATAGTACTTTGGTTTAAAGGTGCAAAGAGAGGCAGGTTTAAAGGCATAAGTTTTTAATTGACTATTAGTTTTAGAAGGGGCTTTTAGAAAATGGTGTAGCCAAGTATAAAATCTAATGACTGGTAACTTCCGCTAAAAGAGTTGTATGCGTTCAGAACTTCCTTACGTGTGTTTACCCGGATTTCTGCACTCAGTTTGTTTTTGAAGTTGTAACCAAGTCCAAACAGGAAATTACCGCTTGTCGAACTTTCCAGGGTGGTTGGTTGGCTGGTAATTTTGAATTTACCGCTTACATCAAAGGCATAACCGGCATTAGTAAAGATTTTAGAATTGTTGCTTAAGAAAAAATAGTAACGTACTCCAAAAGGAACTTGTATGGCGGTGTATTTAGCTTCTGAAGGGAATTCGGTTTTTACGCCGTTATTCGTTCCGCTTGTTACTCCCGATTCTTTTTTGTTTTCGTACTGCTGATAGGTTGGGTTTATAAAAAGACTCCATTTGTTTTTGTTGAATGGAAGTATAAATTCACCTTCAAGTCCTATTTTAAAAGTTACTTTCTGGCCATAATCAACATTATTGTATCCGTAGCTGCCATCCACTGAGATCGAAGAAAAACCAATGCCGGGAGTGATCTTCATGAGGTAAATACTTTTGTTAG
This sequence comes from Flavobacterium sp. T12S277, assembly GCF_048514875.1. NCBI lineage: Bacteria > Pseudomonadati > Bacteroidota > Flavobacteriia > Flavobacteriales > Flavobacteriaceae > Flavobacterium > Flavobacterium sp. T12S277. Next base: position 89,760 of record NZ_JBLYEG010000013.1, read on the forward strand.
CTGAAGTAATTGTTTTTTCGATGTCACTCGATGAAACGTTGTTGTGCTTCAGGAAGTATTTCATCAAAGCATCTTTTTTATAAGATAAATTTTTGACGTCATTTTCGGTTGTGTTATTGGTTTTGACATTATTGAATAATTGTTGCCTGAAGTAGTTGTTCTCCACTGTTGCTTTGGAGTTGTCTAGTTGAGCAAGATATTCTTTGCGTACAAGCTGCTCCAAAGGTCTTTCGGCAGTCTCGTAAAAAAATCGTGTGATGTCATTATTGGCATAGTAATATAAAGAGGCGTCGCCTTTCACCAGAACTTTTAAGAAAACGAGCTGCTCTTTCCAAATCGGATTTTTGTCTGTAGAAAAACTTTCCAATACATCACTTGAAGTGTCGATATTGACTTTTGCTCTTTTGTATGTCGTATGGTTTTCAATTCCAAACTCCTGAACATTTGTAATTGTTTCGGTTTTAGTATCGGTGTCTTCGCTATTTATTTTGTACTTGAAATCTGTTGGGTTGTAGTTCCAGTCTATGTTTTTGATAAAACATGCTGTCTGGATTCCGTTAGTAGTGATGAAATATCCTTTCTCAAAAGAGATTTGGGCGTTAATAAAAGAGTAAGAAAGTAAGATTGCAAGAAGCAAAAGTTTTTTCATAAAGGTAATTTTTGGTTGGTTATTAATCAGTTGGTTGCGGTAAAAATAAGTAAAAAGTTATAGGTTGTATGTAAAATGTGAAAAGTTATATGTAAAAAGTTATATGTTTTAATTGGAGTTTTTGGAAGGGCTAAAATTTTAAGGGATGTTCTCTTTATAGCTAAGGATTTTGAGGTTGAAATTACTTTTTGTTGCTGATAATGAAACTGCTTTTTGCCATTGCCGTTACCATTGATTATATTTGCACAAATTATTAAAAAAATGAAGAATCTAGTTGAAGAATTAAAATGGCGCGGGTTATATCATGATAGCATGCCAGGAACGGAAGAACAATTGCTAAAAGAGGTAACTACAGCTTATATAGGTTTTGATCCAACGGCAGATTCGCTGCATATTGGCAGCATGGTTCAGATTATTTTATTGGTTCATTTAAAGAATTTTGGACATCAGCCTATCGCTTTGGTGGGTGGTGCAACCGGAATGATTGGAGATCCATCTGGAAAATCTGATGAAAGAAATTTGCTGAACGAAGAAACGCTGGCTAAAAACGTGGCGGGTATCAAAAGTGTTTTGTCTCGTTTTCTTGACTTTAATTCAAGCGATACAAATGCTCCTGTGATGGTGAACAACTATGACTGGATGAAAGAATTCTCGTTTATTGATTTTGCACGTGAAGTTGGAAAACGTATCACGGTAAATTATATGATGGCTAAGGATTCTGTTAAAAAGAGATTTGCCGGAGAAGGCGAAGGAATGTCTTTTACAGAGTTTACGTATCAGTTAATTCAGGGTTACGATTTTTATCATTTATATAAAAACAACAATTGTATCCTTCAAATGGGAGGTTCGGACCAGTGGGGAAATATTACCACGGGTACAGAATTAGTGCGCAGAATGGGAGGAGAAAATGCAAAAGCTTTTGCCTTGACTACACCCTTAATTACAAAAGCTGACGGATCTAAATTCGGGAAATCGGAAGGTGGAAATGTCTGGTTGGATGCTGATAAAACATCAGTATATAAATTTTACCAGTTTTGGGTAAATGCAACCGATGTTGATGCTGAGAAATATATTAAGATCTTTACGTTTTTAGACAAGGATACTATCGAGGCTTTGATCGAAGAGCACAAAACAGCTCCTCATTTAAGAGTTTTACAGAAGAAATTGGCAGAAGAAATCACCATTTTTGTACACAGCAAAGAAGAATTAGAAAAAGCGATTCAGGCTTCCAATATTTTGTTTGGAAATTCTACAGCTGAAGATTTGAAAAAATTGGATGAAGCTACTTTTTTGGAAGTTTTTGACGGTGTTCCTCAGGCCGAAATCGCAAAAGCAGATCTGGAAAACGGTTTGGAGATTATCACGGTTTTAAACGAAAAAACAGGTTTCTTTAAATCAAATGGAGAAGCGAGACGTGCCTTAACGGCAAATTCAATCTCGGTGAACAGAGAAAAAATAAAAGAAGATTTTGTTTTAACTGCAAATGATTTAATCAATAATCAATTTGTGTTATTACAAAGCGGAAAGAAAAACTATTTTGTAATTAGAGTGGTGTAATTGTTTAACTGTTTAATCGGTTAACCGTTAATTTGATTAATCGGTTAATTGTTTAATTGTTTTTTGGAAAGCAATTAAACGATTCAACAAATCAACGATTCAATATCTAAAGTACCATCAGGTTACAGCCACGAATATCAGAATTATCAAAACGTCCCAATACCTCGAAAGAGTTGTTGGGATATTTTTTGCCTAAATCCTGAGTGGCAATAAAGGAACAGGAATTGATGTTGGCCAAATCGATAACGTTGATTCCACCGGTTTTTCCGTCTTTCACGTAAGTGAGTGCATCTTCGGGATCACGAACTAAAATATTCATCCACGACGGACACTCAAAAATACCTTCGCCAAGGGAATACGCTTGTCCTAAAAGTTCAGTCATGCCGTATTCTGAATGAATGGCCGAAACGCCAAACCCCGCACAAAGCTGTTCGTGTAATTCTTCGCGAATCATTTCTTTACGTTTGCCTTTCATACCACCAGTTTCCATAATAATGGTATTCTGGAGCTTGAATTGGTGTTTCTCAATCAGATCCAGTAAGGCATAAGTAACTCCAATTAAGATCACATTTTGACCGGATTCGTCTAAAGCGGTAAGTTTTTTAATCAGGTCGTCATGATTGTGCAGGTAAAACCCGCTGTCAGGCTGATTGGAGAGTTTTATTAAATCTTCGACCATATAGATTAGCGAAGATCCATCGCGTTCGAGATAGGACGGTAAAAGAGCTAAAATAACGTAATCCTCTATGTTGCCATAGAATTGTGAAAATCCGTTGCGGTAGCTTTCTTCGTAAAGAGTTACATCGGTAACGATATGCCTGCTGGTAATCGTACCGGTTGTCCCGCTGCTTGTAAAAGTAACCTGAGCCGGATCAGTATTGGAAACGACATTGTGGCTTTTGAAAAACTGAATGGGTAAAAAAGGAATTTGCTCGAGGGCTTTTACCTGTTGCGGATTTACCTTTAAAAAATCGCAGAAATCACGATATACAACGTTATTCTCATGTTGAAAACGAAACACTTTTAGTGCTATTTTTTCAAATTGTTTCTGACTTGAAATGGTAAAGATATCGTTGGCTGTGATCAAAACTTTTTTTTGTGCAAAGATATTGTTTTTAGTGTTTAGTCATAGTATTCAGCCACAGTTTTCATTTTAGGGTTTCGTAGAAACTGAAAACTGTGACCGCGACTGAAAACTAAAAAAGCTCCAAAAGGAGCTTTTTTTATCGAATAATGAGTTTTCGTGTTGCCGAATTATTTTCTTCGCTTATTTTAATGATGTAAACGCCGGGAACGAGATCCGAAACGTTTAATTCTCGCGAACTTAAATGTGTCTGAAGTACTTTTTTACCCAAAACATCAAAGATAATGATCTCTTTTTCTAAATCATTTTTAGAAGAGATTGTTACTTTTCCACCAGTTACTGGATTAGGGTACAAGCTTAGACCCTCAATGGTTGCTGCCTGTTGAGGTTTTGGTAATTGCTTGCTGTCTTGTGCTGAAACACTAACAGTAAAGAAAAAAGCCAATAAGAAAGTAATATAAAAGTAATTTTTTGCCATCGCGTTATTTTGGTTACTGTAAATGTACAAAAAAAAATTACAAAAATTACGCCAAAAAAAAACATCCTAAATTTTTAGGATGTTTTTAACAATTTAGGCTCGAAGTAATTAGAAATCAACTACTAGGCTGATAACCATCGACTATAGAAGTACCTCGTGATATTAGGAATCCGATGGTATAAAAAAAGCTGCCTGAAATTGAATTCAGGCAGCTTCATTTTTATTTTTTGTATTTAATTACTTAGTCCAGTTAGCCCAGCTTGGTAAGTCAGCTCCAGCACCAGCTCCAACTGCTCCAGTTGTAGTTCCTGATAATTTAGGACCAACTAAATTAGTTATAGAAGCTCCAAAAGTATAGTTTGTGATGGTAAAGTTACCAGCAGCAATGTTTGCAGTTGCACCAGCATCAGTAGACAATTTAGCTAAGTCTGCAGGCATTCCAGTTGCAACAAATAAGTTTGTGTAAGCTTGTTTTCCACCACCTTCTTTGTAGTTGATTGCTTTTTCGTCTGCTAAGAAAGCAGCATCACCTTTAACGATAGAGATATTAATGATTTTAGCATTAGTCATTGGAACAGCTCCACTTGGATCTTTTGCGTTTGTAGATCCTTCAACACCTGCTTTAGTAACACCTTTAATGTAAACGTTTGTAGCAGTACCTACCCATCCGTCAGCAAAATCTAATGAATCATCATAAGAGTTAATGATTGTAAGGTTAGTAGCGTTTACAGCTCCACCAAAAAATTCGATTCCATCATCACCACTTTCAAAAGTGTAGATGTCAGATACTACAGTTCCAGAACCTACTCCGAAGAAAGAAACTCCATTGTATTCTTTTTCAGCAGTATATTTAGAACCTGTATAAGATATTTTTAAGAAGTTGATATTTCCAGAAGAATCTGCATTATCATTACCTCCGTAGCTTAAACCACCAACTTCAGTTGTACCGTTATCTCCAGTGTTTACTTTAGCATTACCAGCGATAATTAATCCACCCCAGTCACTTTGAGCAGGAGTAGCTTTTCCAGATGTCATAATAACTGGTTTAGCAGCAGTACCGTTGATGTTAATTTTAGCGTTTCTTTCTACAGCAATATATAAAGATGTAGCTAGTGCAGTAGCAGAACTTTTAATTGTAGTTCCAGCAGGAATAACTAAAGTAGCTCCACCTTTAACAACTAAACCTCCAGTTAAAGTGTAAGTTTTAGTTGGGTCTAAAGTTACAGTACCGTCATTAATGTTTCCTTGTAAATCGTCAACTTTCAATACAAAAGTACTTGTGTTTTCGTTCTTTTTATTGTTGTCGTCAGAACTACAGCTTGTTAAAGCAAGTCCTAATATTGCAGCCATTGCAAATAATGATTTTTTCATTGTTGTTGTGTTTTATTGTTTTATTTATTCATGGCAAAGTAAGTGAACATATGTTTTTGCTGAGTTAAGACCGCATTAACAATGCATTAAGTATAACTGTTAAAAAATAAAACTGCTTAATGTAAAGTTTACATTGGATTATGATGAATAAAAAAAGGTGATTAGCATTGGCTAATCACCTTTTGAGTTTTTATGGTTTTACTTTCTTTTAGAATGTGTAGCTTAAAGTAAGTCTGAAATCTGAACCTGCTTTGTATGAAACTGCTGTAATATCACCAATAGATTCTTTTCCTGGTACTTTCCCCTGCTCTTGTACACGTTTGAAAGTCGGATTCAGGATGTTATTGTAGATAAGACCTAATTTTAAGTTTTTGGTTAAACTTGCATTAGCGATAAAGTCTAATTTGTTTACAGCTTTGTCAACCAGGTTACCTACTCTTGAAGTTCCAATAACAGCTAATTTATCTGAAAAATAAGAATAAGATATTGTTGCGCTGAAATCCTTTCCTTCTCTGTATTCATTTAAAAATGATAAGTTGGCATTTGCTAAAAAATTAGAAGCTCCTGTTAGTTTACTTTCTGTAAAAGTAAAGTTTGCTCCAAAATCATTTTCATTGTTTACTTTATCATTGCTTAGGTCTTGGTTTGTGTATAAATAAGATCCGTTTGCGTCAAAAGTAAGTTTTGTCTTTAAGTTGTTGTCTTTTTCAATTTCAAAAATTTCTTTTTTAAATTCTACTTCAACTCCTGCTACTGTTGCTTTATCACCTGTATTTGCATAAGAAATATCATTTGAAGAAGAGTTTAGGAACATTTCATTGATTGGATTTTGAATAATTTTTCCGAAAGCAGTTACAGAGATTAATTCTGAACTTTTTGGGAAAAATTCCCATCCTAAATCGAAGTTGTAATTTGTTGAAGCATATAATCTTGGGTTTCCTTCGTAGGCTTGTGCAACATCTTCGTAAATAATTGGCACTTTTTCTTTAAACTGAGGAAGTGTATATGTTTTACTTGCAGAGAATTTTAAATTTTGCTTATCTGTCAAGGTGTATTTCGAGATTAAACTTGGTAAAATGTTAAACTTTGAATCATTTGAATTATCACCATTTGGAACTGTAGTGGTGATATAGAAAACATTTTGAGTTAATTGCTCTAATCTTGCTCCCAGTATTACACTTAATCTATCAGTTAAGGAATATTGAACATTTGCAAATGCAGCATTAATATCTAAATTTCCATTGTACAATTGGTTAATTCTGTTGGAATAAGCGGAACCCCAATTTGCTTGATTTAAATAGTTGTCTACGTGATGAATATCTTCTTTTGGGAAAGAAACGGTAGTTCTGTTCGGGAAGAATGAATATTGTTCCATTTTGTAATCTACATCCTTGAACTTTCCTGAATAACCAACAGTTATTTTTCCTTTGTAGGTATCATCGCTTTTTTTGTTGAAATTATATGATAATGCAATATTTGCAGCGATTTCATTTTCCTTTAAGTCCTGAAAAAATCGGTGATTGTTGATGTTAGAGTTGGTAAAAAATGTATAATCTTTAGCATTTGGAGCATATACAAAAGAGTTTTGCATACGATCCGGAATTGAACTGTTAGACATACTGTATCCTACTCCCCAGTTTAAATTCCACTGATCGTTGAATTTGTTTTTTCCTGTTAATTGGTTTACAATTAATTGAGTTCTTTCAAAAGTTCCACGTTTGATAAAACCTGAAATTTGTTGAAGAGCGTCTCCGCCACCGTCAAAATTTTGGTTTGTTCCTTCGTACTCACTGTAATCCTGATCACTTGAATTTAAGAATAAAGAAGTAAAGAAGATTGAGTTTTTATTATTGATTTTATAATCAGCAGTACCCATAACAGTTGTAGTAGTGCTATGTTTGTATGATGTTCTGATAAAGTCGGAAAAGATATCTCCGTCAGAAGTAATTCCTCCTCTGCTGTATCCTTCTGTGTATTTGTTTTTTGCGCTAAATGAACCAGTAACAAAAGTACCGATTGAACTTTCGTCATTTATAGTAAATCTTTTACCGGCAGATAACGTATAGAAAGCATTTAATACATTCTTGTTTTCTTGTCTGTCCCAGCTTGTTGCATAGCTATATGGCTGAAGTGGAGCATTAGGAACGCCAACTTTTTTAAATCCGGTATAAGTAGGTCCGTCTTGCAAGTAAAAATGATCCTGACCTAATACGTTTGTGTTAGCTCCTGTTCCAATTGAAAAAGTAACGAATGGTTTTCCATTGAATTTTTTTGCGCTAATATCAATATTTGCTCCTCCGAAATCGGCATAATTTTGAGATTCAAAAGTTTTGCTAATTCCGATATTATCTACAATATTCGTAGAGAAAATTTCCAACAAAATATTTTTGTTTGCCGGATTGTTTGATGGTAAAGGAAGTCCGTTTAAAGTTGTAACATTATAACGATCTCCTAATCCTCTTACGAAAACATTTCCGGAGTCATCCTGTTTAGAAACACCACTTATTTTAGCAACAGCATTTGCAACGTCGTTAACTCCTTTTCTTGAGATTTCCTCTGCTCCAATAGCAGCTTTAAATGAAACTGCATTTTTCTGATCTAAAAGTAATGCTGATTCTTTTTGCTTGTTTACTGCAGATGATTTTACAACAACATCTTTAAGTGTAAAATTTCCTGATGAAAGTACCTGATTTACTGTAATAGTTTCATTTGCTTTAACAGTTACTGGCTTTTCTACAGATTCATATCCAACGAAACTAAAAATAATGATATAATTTCCCGGATTTACATTAAAGGAATATTTCCCCTCAATGTCAGTGTTCGCGCTCATGTTAGTTCCCTTTAATAAAACATTTGCGAAAGGTAAAGCTTCATTGTTGGTTTCTTTGTCGGTTAATACACCAGAAATCGTACCTTTGTTTTGTGCGATCGAAATCGTACAGATGAATAATGTGATAAATAGAAATTTTAAATTGAATTTCATTTCAGTGTTGTGTTTAAATTTTTGTGCAAAGAAAGAGACGCTGTGTAAAGTTCATGTTAGCCACTTGTTATGTTTTCGTGTTGTCTAGATTATCAAATTGTTACCAGATTAAATTACCGTTAACCGTAATTTTTAACGGTCGTTTTATTAGTATATTTACCATCTCAAATGAAAATCATCGAATGTATAATAAAGAAAATTTGATGTAAAAATCTCAATTTTTGCTATTTATGAAAAAAACACAAACCAAGATTTTACTAGTTGACGATGAACCAGATATCTTAGAAATCGTTGGCTATAACCTTGCTCAGGAAGGCTACCAGATTGTGACTGCTTCTAACGGAAAAGAAGCAATTGCAAAGGCTCAGAAAGAATTGCCGGAATTGATTATTATGGATGTAATGATGGCTGAAATGGACGGAATGGAAGCTTGTGAACACATTAGAAAAATTCCAGAATTAAATAATGTTATCATAACATTCTTAACGGCAAGAAGTGAGGATTATTCACAAGTAGCTGGTTTTGATGCAGGTGCAGATGATTATATCACTAAACCAATAAAACCGAAATTATTGGTCTCCAAAGTAAAGGCGCTGTTAAGAAGGCTAAAAGAACAAGAAGTTGTAAGTGACACCTTAAATGTGGGCGGAATCGAGATCAACCGCGAAGAATATAAAATCATCAAAGGAAACGTGGAGATTGCCTTACCAAGAAAAGAATTCGAATTGTTTTACTTATTGGCCTCAAAACCGGGGAAAGTTTTCAAAAGAGACGAAATTCTGGATAAAGTATGGGGGAACGAGGTTGTAGTAGGAGGTAGAACCATTGATGTTCATATTCGAAAACTTCGTGAGAAAATAGGAGAAGACCTTTTTAAAACTATAAAAGGAGTAGGCTATAAATTTGAAGTTTAGATTTTTAAGCTGCTGAGGTTCTTAGAGGTTAAGTTGCTAAGAATTTTAGTTAAGAATTTAAAATCATTCCAATTACTTTAAAAGTATTCAATACATTTAAACCATATAAGAATTGAAGTTTGTGCAATCTTCATTTTCTTATATGGTTTTTGAGTTATTCCTTTTTTGTTTTTGCTCAAAAGAATAGCGCTCAAAAACAAAACTTAATTTTCTTAATCTCTTAATGGTTCAATAATTTCAAATGAAAATTAATTTTAAAAAAACATACAAGTTTGCTGTAAAGTCAGCATTATATATAAGTCTTTTTGCGACAGGGTTTGTGCTGATACTACTGTCCTTATTTTATAAAAACCAATTGAAGCATCAGGTTGCTTTTGGAATAATTTTTATAATATCAATTTATGCTTTTTCGTTCCTGGTTTTGCAATACCGTGTAGAACGTTTTATTTATCGAAGAGTTAAGAAAATATACGATGAGGTTTCGTTATTAGAATCCACCACATTGATCAATCAGCCGATAACCACAGATATGGAAACACTTTCTCGTGAGGTGAAAAAGTTTGCTACCGATAAAAAGCTGGAAATTGAAATGCTGGAAATCAGGGAACAATACCGACGTGAGTTTCTGGGTAACGTATCGCACGAGCTGAAAACGCCTTTGTTTACTGTTCAGGGATATGTTTCGACTTTGCTGGATGGTGCAATGGAAGATAAAAATATTCGAAAAAAATATTTAAAACGTGCTGAAAAAGGAGTGGAACGATTGATTTACATCGTTGAGGATCTGGACATGATCACCAAATTAGAATCCGGAGACCTCGATTTAATCATGACTGATTTTGATATTGTAGAGCTGATTCAGAATGTTTTTGATTTACTGGAAATGAAAGCCGACAAGAAGAAAATCAAATTGGCTTTTGAAAGCAAGAACATTAAATCGGTAATTATTCGAGGAGACAAGGACAGAATTCAACAGGTTTTAGAAAACCTGATCGTAAACTCTATCAAGTATGGTAAAGAGGGCGGTTTGACCGAAGTAGGAGTGGTTAATCTGACCAAGAAAAAAGTCTTAATCCGTATTAGTGATAACGGAGAAGGGGTTGAAAAACAAAATATCCCAAGGCTTTTTGAACGTTTTTACAGAGTGGATAAAAGCGGCACCCGTTCAGAAGGCGGTTCAGGTTTAGGGCTGGCCATTGTAAAACATATTATTGAAGCACATAAAGAGAAAGTATATGTAGAAAGTGAGTTCGGAATTGGTTCTGAATTTTCTTTTACGCTTGAAAAAGCAAATAAAACAATAAAAGCTGAAGTTAAATAATTGTAAGCTTGTTTGAGCGAAGTACTGTGAAGTATAGCGTTTTAACACTAATTCAATTTACGTAACTATTTGGCAACAATTCCTTTTTATTATGGTAACACCTTGTTAATGATATCTTAACATAGGTGGTGGATTTTTGCATTCGAAAAATAAGGCATAAGAAAATAGAAAGAATGAAAATAAAGCTAATAGCAGTTTTTTTGCTAATTACTTGTGTGTCAACTGCACAGGACTTAAAGAAAGAAGATGTAAAAAAAGAAGTAATTCGTCTTCTTGATTCAATCAACAAAGCAAAGTTACCGGATACGGATACGGAATCCGGGAATAGTGATGATGAAAAGGATAAGGACCGTTGGTACGACAAGATTTCTTTAAGAGGTTATGCACAGATACGATACAACGGTTTGTTTTCTACAAACGATAAAGTATCGTGTGACCAATGTGACAGGTCCTGGGGAACAACTTCTACAGCCCCGGGTGCAAAAGCAAACAATGGTTTATTTATCAGACGTGCACGTTTAGTGTTTTCTGGTCAGGTTCATCCCAATGTATATTTCTATTTTCAACCTGATTTTGCGAGTTCTCCGGTTACAGGAGTTCAGAATTTTGTTCAGGTTCGGGATTTGTATTTTGACCTTTCTTTTGATAAAAAGAGAGAGTACAGATTACGTGTCGGGCAGAGTAAAATACCATACGGTTTCGAGAATATGCAGTCAAGCGGACAGCGTTTAACTTTAGATCGAAACGATGCGTTGAACAGTGCCATATTAAACGAGCGTGATTTAGGAATGTTCTTTTACTGGGCACCGGCCGAAATCAGAGAGCGTTTTGAAATGTTGGTAAAAGACGGTTATAAAGGATCAGGTGATTATGGTGTTTTCGCTTTTGGAGTTTACAATGGTCAAATTGCGAATAGATTAGATGGAAACAGAGATTTGAATGTGGTGACAAGAGTAACGTACCCATTTGTAATTGGAAGTCAGATTATCGAACCCGGAATTCAGGCTTATGCCGGAAAATGGGCTTTTTCAGGTGAAATTTCACCAGGAGTTAAAGTGAACAATTCACAGCACGTAAAAGATCAAAGGGTAGGAGCAACATTCGTACTGTATCCAAGACCTTTTGGAATCCAGGCCGAGTACAATGTGGGTAAAGGACCAAGATACAATTCCGTAACTAACGCAGTCGATGAAACCGATTTAAACGGAGGTTATGTATTGTTTAGCTACAAATTAGATGTTAAAAAACAGCATATTTATCCTTTCGCCAAATTTCAATATTACGACGGAGGAAAAAAATACGAGAAGGACGCCAGAAGTTATGTAGTTAGAGATTACGAATTTGGTATAGAATGGCAGCCTCTAAAAGCCTTTGAACTTACTGCCGAATATGTTATTGCCGACAGAACTTTCCAGGACAGTGCACTTCCAATCAACAGACAGCAAGGAAATTTATTGCGTTTACAAGCGCAGTTTAACTTCTAGACTTCATCCTCAAAAACGGTAAACAAAGAATCCCAGTCTATAGTATCGTTAAATTGAGTCAAACCTTTAAACGACTTTACTTTTGAAAGATCTTCGATGGTAAAGTCGTCTTGCATTGCATAGGGAACCAAATTTTCTTTCTGAAGTTTTATCGCCAGATATTCCTGTTCGTATTGCCCCGGAGTTGGAATGAAAAAAGCTTTCTTGCCTAATTTAGCCAGATCCATAACGGTGGTATAACCCGAACGGCATAACACAAATTCACTTTCGTTAAAAGTCTGTTCCAGCTGTTTAGAGTTCATAAAATTGTAATAGGTCACATTTCCGGCCTGCCATTTGTTTTGTGTCTTCTCAACGATGCCTTGTACAAACACCACTTTGCCTTTATAATTGGCGACTTCTTTCTGTAGTTTTTCATCCAAAAAAGTACGCTGCGGTTCAGGTCCCGACAGGATGATCATCAAATCGTATACTTTTGGGGTATCCTTTTTGCGCATTCTGCTTAACGGCCCAATATATTTTAAGTTTAGCTCATCCGTTTTCAGATGGCCTAACTCACCGGTTAGATTAACAGCATCATTAGTGTCCGGCACCCAGCATTCGGTATATTTTTTTATAATATGCTGATGGCATTTACTGGTAAACCAGGTCGTGTTTCCGGTCATGACATTCAGCTGATGCGTCATAAAAACAGAGGGAACTTTTTTACTAAAAACACCTAGTCGGTTATCCGAGATAATTCCGTCTATTCCATGTTTTTTGATCCAGCTTTTTACTATTTTTTTCTCGTCAAGAATAGCCACAATCATTTTTGGCAGGTTTTTAATCAGCTTCCATTTGAAGTTTTTGGCATTCTTGGCATATTCGATATGATAAGACGGCAATTCAAGGGTTTGAATGTATGGGAATTCCTTTCGCAGCAATGCCAGTGCAATACCGTCAGAAGCGATTATAGGAATATAATTGTTTTCTTGAAGCGCTTTTATAATGGGGATACATCTTGTAGCATGGCCCAATCCCCAGTTTAGTGGAGCAACTAAAATTGTTTTGTTCGCTGAATAATCAATGCTCATGGTGTAACGCTTTTTAAAAACGAAGATAAAGAAATATGCTTTTTATGATATTTCACACGTATTACTAAATTATTAACTCTATAAGGCCGTTCAGCCCATATAATTCGCTGCTTAGGTTATGGAATTAGTGGTGTTTGGAAGGAAAAGTTATTTGTATGTTAACGAATATTTGGTTTCGCAATAGACAAAAAAAAGGAGTTACTGTAAGTAACCCCTTTCAGATGTTGGTAAAATGAACTTTATTCCTGAATATAGGTTTTATTGCCATTTTTATTAATGTAGTATTTACCGCCTTTAGGTCCGGTATATACTTTTTTTCCATTGTATTCGCCAGTTACTTTGTCGGCTACTTTTGGAGCTTTTTCATTCGTTTCTTTTATGGTTTTGGCGGCTGTTTTTTTAGCTGCCGTGGCCTCTTTTTTAGCTGCTGTTGATGCTTCAGTCGCTTTTGCTGCTGTTTTTGTTACATCAGCTTTTGTTTTTGCGGCTTTTGTACTGGCAGCTTTGTCAGCAGTTTTTGTTGCTTTCACAGCATCACTTTTTGCTTTTGTGGCTTCACTTTTTGCTTTAGTAGCCTGCTTGTCGGCCGTTTTTTTAGCAGCGCTTGCAGATTCCTTTGTGGCTTTTGCTGCCGCATCGCTGGCCTCTTTAGCTGCTTTTTTAGATTTTGCAGTTTCTTTTTTTGCAGCTGTTGCTGCCTTATCAGCTTCCGCTTTTTTCTTTTTAGCAGCGGCTTCCGTTTTACTTTTCGCTGCTTTAGTAATTGACTCTTGTCCATAGAAATTAGAAGACAGAAGAACTACAAAACAAAGTACTAATAATTTTTTCATAATGTTACAAGTTTAAATTTCAATTAAAATTAAACAATTTTTAAATAGGTTTTCGGTAAAGTGTTAAAAATAAGCGCGAAGCTGTATGTTTCCGGTGTGAACCACTGATCCTGTCTCGCTTTTCCTTCCCTGATAATTTAAATTCACATCTAAAAACTGAGTGATGTTTTTCTGTAAAAGGAATTTCCACACCAGATTTTGCCCTGCCTGAAGTCCTTCAAGCATTTGAAAACCGACAGATGAAAACTCATTTCCTGTGAATTTATTCTGGTAAAAAGAAAATTCTCCGTTCAGGGTCACTTTTTTCTCTCCTGCAAATGAAAAGGAAGTTCCGAGTCGGTTTTGAACCAGAGTTTCAAGATTTCCAATTTGATTTTCCTTATTCTGAAATTCAAAAAAGAAATCCAGACTGGTGTTTTTCGAAAACAAATAACTCACTTTAGGCGCCAGCTGATAGCCTGTGATGTCATAGTTTTTTTCGACAAAATCTTCAGAAACCAAATTGGTTTTGATCGTTTTGGTAAAGAAATTAAACAGCCAGCTTTTTTGATAGAGATGGGTGTATTGCAATTGATGCGAATTGTTCTGAACATTTTGCGACCCAATCGAAAGCAGATTTTTTCCTTTGTTGACAAGATAGGTGTAGGTTACGGAATGTTTTTGTTTGCTGCGATTGTAGTATAAACTATTTCTGAAACTCGAATTGAGTCCGAGTATATTTTCCTCTGAAGAATTAAAAGGATTGAGCTCCAAACGTTCTCCCTGACTCTTTACTTTTCGGTCCATAATGAAGGAAGTCTGGTTGTAAAAGTAAGACAGGAGTTTTTTAAAACCGGTTTCGTTCTGCCATTGCAATGGATTTAGAGCCATAGATTGGGAGAATTTATTTTGATTGGTTTTTATGTAAACCCGATTGGGCAGAAAGATTCGGATAAACCGCGCCTGATCGGGAAAGGCGGCAATTTCAAATTCTTCGAGTTCCTGAATTCCGTTTCCGTTATAATCATTCCAGGTATAAACTCCCTGCCCCGTTGGAACTTCGATATAGGTAAATTCCTGTTGGGCAATTGTTCCGGAACTGGTTTCATAAGCGCTGCCAATTTGCAGCAGCTGATTAAAAAAACGATCGTTATAAAGTATTCTGGAATTTAAGGAAGGCTCATTTTTTCGGGCTGCATCCGTAAAATCTAATTTGCGATAGCTGGCATATACGGCCAGATCTGTTTTTTTATTCTGAATCAATTTCGATTTTAAGAAATAAGTTTGAGAGTTGTTTACGTGCTGTAAAAGTCCATTTTGCAAACTGTCGTTTCGACGTTGCAGATAGCCAATTTCAACAAAAACCTTAGTGCTGTCACCACGACCAATAAAGGCACCATATTCAGAGAATCGTTGACTTAATGCCGAAAATTGATGGGTGATTTTATTTCTCTGCTGATTGTCTTCCAGCTGCATACTTGCCCCAATCCAGTTTTTACCAAAATGATATTTAGCTCTGGTTTGATTTCGAATAAATTTGGAAGTAGAACTTGTGGCATCTGACTTCAGGAAACTGCCCTGATTTTCGATGGTCCAATGCCGTAGTTTAAACAATGCGGTTGTAGTATGACGGGATCCGGAATAACTTTCGGAATAATCCAGCTTCTCCAATTGATAGGTAAACAAACCAATGTCAGCCGTTTCCTTTTTAGCAAATAAATCAAAGTTAAGTCCGGTGCTTAACATACTTTGGTTTCCCAAAAGTGTTTCGTTTAAGTTCCAGTCGCGATTAAACTCGATATTGTACAAACGCTCTACAGATCGAAAATCTTCCTGAACAAATTGATAATTGGCAAAGGCATCTAAAGTCCAGTTGCGTGTAAAAAGACGTTTTTTAATATTGGTTTTAAGAGCGATACCGTCATTGTTGGTGTCGTCTATTTTCGAGAACAGGTTTTTGTCGTTGTTGCTTATGGCAATTTCAAAGTCAACCAAAGTCTTTTCATCCGGATTGTACTTTCCTAAAAAAGTAGCCACCTGTAATTTAATAGGAGCAATCAGATTCACAATTGGTTCGTAGTTTCCTTGCAAAATTCCGTTAACAGGCGGTACATATTCGTAAATACGTTCTACTGAGTTGTTGTTCTGGATGATGTAATTACCGCTGTTGTTTCCAACGAGACTAAATTTTACATTGTACAAAACAGCAGTCGGATCTTTTGAATATTCATAATATTCAACGGAATTGACCAGTATTTTTTTATACAATATTTTAGTATCGGCATAAGTATCTTCATAGGCTGACGGGGCTTTCATTAAATTCGGATCGTCTCCGGCCTGACTTAAAACCTGAACCTGTGCTGTTGATAGGTTTTGCTGTAAAGGCTGATTTTTCATATCATTCTCCGAATAGAGATAACCGCCAAAACTCCAGTTTTTGCTTTCATGTGTTCCGCCCGCATAAGTCACGAGTCTGTTGTAGTTTCGCTCGGAATATTGATATTCTACATTGATTCGCATTTCGGAAGTAATCGTAAAAAGCGAGGTGAAAGTAATTTCCCCGGCATTATAATCGATCACATAATCGTTGTTTTCTCCGCGTTTCAATAAAACGCCATTTACATAAACACGCTCCGAACCGGAAATTACAAGTACATACAGCTCCCCATTTTGTCCTTTTAATTTATAAGGCCCCTGATTTCCTTCCTGACCCGTAAACGTACTTTTGGCATATTGCCCTTTTACAAAAGCGACCGAAGCGAAAATATTGGTTTTGTTTTCTTCTCCGCCAAAGTTAAAATTGGCCGAAAGTCCCTGAACTTTTTTATTGAAATTTAAGAACTGGGTTTTTCTGTTTTCTAAAAAAACATCTCCTGCCCGAATGTTCCAATCATCTGTAAAAAGCTCCATGAAAATATTGTCAAACTGATCCAGTTTTTGAGAGTAACCACCATCCTGAAGCGGAATGTTACTATCCTGCAACGAGGCCCTTAAACTAATTTTGTCGGATATTTTTCCCGTAATCTGCAGATCCAGATTAGAGTTCAAAACAGTATTTTGATTGTTTCCAACGGTGACGCCTCTGGTGATGCTTCCGGAAGTATTTAAACCATCAAAAGGAGTTACTTTTTTAGCAACAGCATTGTCAATTTTATACAGTTTTTCAGAGCCAATGTCGTTTGATACCACCTGATTGGATTTGTATAAAGTATATTCCTTGGTGAGAAAATCGGGGTACTTTAAATAATTGACCAGTAAAGTATCGCCTGTTATGGCCAGTTTTTCATTTAAAAGTAGAGTTCCTTTTTTAAAATCAACCTTATAAAAGGTGGAATCGAGCGGTTCGTTTTTGGTATTGAAAAGCTGAAAGAATCCCGAATTGATACTTACTTCTTCGAGACGAATAGTATCGCGGCTGGCAATTATTTTTTTGGTTTTGTACGATGATATCGTTTCCTGAGCCTGGAGCCCGGAAAACCAAATCAAAAATGTTAGAACCAGTAATTTTTTCAACATAAATACTTTAACTCTCAAAAATCAAAAGTAGTATTTATAATTGGGAAATAAAGCGTCTGTGATTCAGCCCCCGAGTATGCCAGTTCAATTGTAAAATACGGCAATAGGAACTAACGGCTGAGCATAAATTAGTGACAATTCATGTAATTCGTGTCACTTTTTATACTTGTGTCCACACAGTAACTATCTTCTGCTTTTGAGCTGATTGTACATGCTAATAAAAATAGAAAGCGCCAAAACAAGCGCGGTGCCCATTTTGATCATGTTACCCGTACGCTCCGGATTGTAAAAAAAGTAGGCCAGATAAAGACAGCTTGCAATTGCAATACTGTATTTGAAGATAAAGAATTTCATGTTTTCAATGAAGGTTAAGTAAAATAGCGGTTAGTAGTTTTGGGGTTATGGTTTAGAATCTCCGATGAGAATCAATACAAAGGCGATTGCTGCAATAGCGGTGCATATTGAATTTGGGTTTGCAAAATTGATGGTCCATCCAAGTAGTTTCATTCTTTTGGAAGGGAACAATCTTTTGTCGTGAGGGTTGTAATAGAAAATTCCCAAAATCCAATTGTTAGGATCACGGTTCCATTTTTTTTGGGTCTCTTTTGTAGGTTTAGTATTGAAATCCATATGCTTTAAGGGGCTAAGTTTTTTTATCAGACGGGGCAACTGTGATAAAATAATCTAGGTATTTTTTTTGCTAAAGCGATACCCTAAGGCTATAATAACAATTAAAAGCGTTAGTAGTAAGACAGAACGGATCATAGTTTTTTGGTTTTTTTTGGTTTTAGTGTTGATCAGCTGGTTGGTCTGATGGACACTGCATAATTTATTTGTTTTTTTGGTGCGACTAATTTAGTGTTTTGTAAGGTTTTATATTATGTGAATATCGGGTATTTTAATAAGAAATTGGGGTGTGTTTCTTTTATTTTAAAAAAAATGTGTTTTTTGTGAGTATAAATTGGAAAAGTTGTCCTCTATTGTTTTGGACGGAAAACTTTGCTTAATCATGAATAACCTTGTAGGAAACAAGCTTAAAATACTTCGGAAGAATAAAAAAATGTCGCAGGAAGAAGTGGCAGACTTTCTGGGTATATCACAATCCGCTTATGCGAGAATGGAGAGCGGGGAAAGCAGTTCATGGGCCAATTATATCTTAAAAATCTGTGAGGTTTTTGCAATATTTCCCGAAGAATTATTGAAAGTAGAGGATTTAAAACCGGATGCAGATCAAAAAGAAGATCCTTCAAGAGAAACAGGGACTCATTTATCTGATAAAGTAATCGAGCAGTATGAAGAGCGAATAAAAGAATTGAGAAAAATAATTAAGAAACTCAAGAAGGAACGAAAGTTAAAGTAAGGCTTTCGGTTACTAGCAAATGTTTCTCGAATCGATAAGCAGCCTACGTTGTAAAAATTTCATAAAACCCAGTTCCAATATAACATCTTTGGTACAAAAAGCTTTACTTTTTATTTTTTGTGCCAAAGGGACATCTTTTTATAAGATACTTTAAAGTTGCCATATAAGAATCGATACCACTGCCAAATGCAGTTCTTGTCTTAGAGTATAAAACACGTCCTGTATCATCATAAAAGCTAAGGTCGATAACGCTATTGTAATTGACAACTGTAGAATTGTTGGAGAAATTTTGTGATGTACTGGAGTAATTTGTCGTTTGTTGCGGAATATCTTTTCTGTAATTTAAGGGAGCAGTATTAGAGTTAAAAGAAAGTTGATTTTTTACCAGTTGCCCATTCTCATATTCATTTGTGGCTTGTAAATTTCCGTAGTTGGTAGTAACCGCCTCTTTGAGTTTGTTGTTTCCTGCATCATAGGAGAATTGATAATTATCAAAGCCTGTTACGTAAAGGTTTGGGGTGTTTGATTTCTGCTTTTCTTGTGATTTTACATCGTTTGGTTTGTTGACTGTTTTCAAACCTGTAGTGGTTTCCCACCCGTGCGAGGTTGAGGAAACGCCAACATTATCAATCATTGCGCGGCCGTAAACAACATATTGTACATTCAGAATAAGGGCCAGTTCTTTTGGTGTTTTAGATTTTATTTCAACCGGTCCTAATCCCGCTTTTTGTAAAATAGCAATGGTAGTAACAGGATCCTGTATTTCCAACATTGAAGTATGCTCTCTAAGCGTTTGGTAACAATCTCCTTGCAGTTTCAAAGCCATAATATCCATATTGTTTGAGTTTTCGTTAGAGATATAATCAAACGGCAGTATAGCAAGCTGACCACTTCTTTCTTTTGCAGTAGCGAATAGCCTGGCGTTAGTTTCTTCCTGAGATAATTCTGCTCTGTTTTGCGACACCGCAATTAAGGAGTGGACAGTTAGGATTAGGAATAATAGTTTGTTCAGAATAGTTGATTTCATGACTTGAATGTTTTTGGTTTGCAAAAAGTTTTATTCTTCCGGTTTATCAATTGCAATAAGAAATAACAGTTGATAAAGGAATTGTAGGTTACAATTAATTAGTTTTTTGAGGGGACTAATTAAGGAGTTAGGAATATTGTTTTTGCTTTCAGTCAGGATGTTTAATTAGCAGTGCCTGTCGGATATTAATGGAGTGGTTTATCCAGGTTCGAAGATATAATTTTACGCAGTTGTTGTCTTAGTCGAAAATCGGTTATTTAAAACCTAAATTCGGATAATTGTAAAACATTTCTTAGTTTTATGTTTGTAAAAATGTTTGTTATGAATAAAAACGTAGGAAATAATTTAAAAATATTGCGCAAAGCAAAAAACATGTCACAAGAGCAGGTGGCCGATCATTTAAAAATTTCTCAGTCTGCGTACGCCAGAATGGAGCGGGGAGAAAGTACTTCCTGGGCTACTCATTTTGATAGAATTTGTCAGGTTTTTGAAATAACTCCCGAAGAATTGGTTAAAAAAGAGACAGCTGGCGAAAGTTACGGGAGCTTAGTGAATAACAATCAACGAACTGAACAGCTAATGCTTAGTTTTTATCAGGAAATTTTAAAGAAATATGAATTGCAGATCGAAGACTTGAAAACTATAGTAAACCATTTGAAGGAAGGCCTAAACAAAAAAGGCTTCACGACGAAGTGAAACCTTTAAATGTGCTGAATTGATATAATTAACTTTATAAACAAAGAAGTTTAGTCGATTTCTTTGGTCACAATCTGAATTGTTTCGCGGCTTACTTGTTTTAGTAAAACGGCTTTGTTTTCCTCTACGGTTTGTGCCGCTTGTTCTGTAAAGTGACGAATGGTATACAAAGTCACGTTTTCGCTAAAATCTACTTTGAATTTTTTCGAAAGGATGGCATTCAGTTCATTGAAGTTTTCAAATTTATCTTCCACACAAACCGAAAAACTAATCGCCGAATTCTGAATCAGATTTACTTTTATTTTGAATTGGTGAAACAAAGCAAAAATCTCGCTAATGTTTTCTTCCATTATAAAAGAAAAATCGATAGATGATAATGAAATCAAAAGTTGGTTTCTTTTTACGATAAAGCAAGGATATTGCGGTTCCAGATCTACACCTTTAGAAACACAGGTTCCTTTTAAAAGCGGATTGATAAAAGATTTTACATATAATGGAATTTCCTTTTTCTGTAACGGCTGTAAAGTTTTCGGGTGAATTACGGTTGCTCCGTAAAACGCCAATTCGATCGCTTCACGATAAGAAATCTGGTTCAATAAACTGGCATTTTCAAAATAACGCGGGTCAGCATTCATAACCCCCGGAACGTCTTTCCAGATCGTAACGCTTTCGGCATTTAGGCAGTATGCAAAAATTCCGGCGGTATAATCAGAACCTTCACGACCCAAAGTTGTAGTAAAATTGTTCTCGTCGGCACCCAAGAATCCCTGAGTGATGTTTAGAATTTTGCGGGGTACATTTTTACTGATGTTTTGTTGCGTAATTTCCCAGTCTACTTCAGCATCACGATAATTGGCATTGGTTTTTATGAAGTTTCTAACATCAAGCCATTGTGTCTGAATCCCCATGAAATTCATAAAGTGGCTTAAGATCGTAGTCGAAATCAACTCTCCAAAACTCACAATCTGATCGTAAACAAAATTGTAATTTGGAGATTTATTATGTGCCAGGAAATATTCTAACTCTGAAAACAATGCTTTTACCGCAGCAAAAACCTCATGTTCTTCGTTTTCAAATAAATCCAGTAAGATTTGATTGTGGTATTTTTTTATTTCCTGTACCGAAGAGTTCAGCTCTGATGATTTGTCAAAGTAATTTTTGATCACCACTTCAAGAGCATTTGTGGTTTTTCCCATTGCCGAAACAACCAAAATGACATCTTCATAACCTACTTTTTGTAAAACGTCGTATACGTTTTTAATTCCTTCGGCATCTTTAACAGAGGCTCCACCAAATTTAAATACTCTCATTTTGTTATATATACTGTTTTTTATAAAATTCCAATTTTTTAAATTCCAAACTCCAATTTTCCTGGAATGGCAATTGTAGAGGCACACTGCAGTGCGTCTTTTTTTTTGCCACAGCTTATTAAGATTAAAAAGATTTGCAAATCATTTTAATCTGTGGCTAAACATATTTTTTATAATTTTTCTAAAAACGAATCAATTCCTTTTTCGTCCATTTGAACAACTTGCCAGCCTTCAAGAATCTTTGCTCCCGAATTCTCGTAAAATTTTACCGCAGGAGTGTTCCAGTCCAGTACATTCCAGTCAATTCTGCGCACATTATCTCTTTTTCCCTGTTTCATGATTTCGGCATACAGAGCCGATCCTAAACCAGTCCCTCTCATCTTTTCTTTAACGATGAGGTCTTCAAGATGTATTGTTTTTCCTTTCCAGGTCGAGAAGCGGTAATAGTACAAAGCAATTCCAACAATTTCTTTCTCATGTTCGTCAGAATCAATTTCTGCGACAAACACATGAAATAGTGGTTTTTCACCAAAACCATCGCGTACTAAATCCGCTTCTGTGATAACAACAGCGTCTGGTTCTTTTTCGAATATTGCCAACTCCTGTATTAATCCCAGAACCGATTTCATGTCTTCAGGATTCCCTTTTCTAATATTCATATATTCTTATTATTAAGTGTTTATTAGCCAAAAAAGCATTCTTTTATTCGGAACTTTAGGGGTTTAATTAGCAAATATACAATAGTGGCAAACTAACGAAATAATTTTTAAACCATTCTCACAAAAAAAACGATATTTGTGACTTAAAAACAAAACTACAACGATTTAGTAATGGAAGAACGCAATAAAACACTGGGAGAGTTTATTATTGAGAACCAAAAAGCATTTCAATATTCGTCGGGGGAGCTTTCCCGAATTATCAATTCTATACGTTTGGCGGCCAAGGTCGTTAACTATAAAGTAAATAAAGCTGGATTAGTGGATATCATTGGCGCTGCAGGCGAGCAAAATGTTCAGGGGGAAGACCAGCAAAAATTAGATGTATATGCAAACGAAGTATTTATTCAGACGTTAATTAACCGTGAGATTGTCTGTGGTATTGCTTCAGAAGAAAACGACGATTTTATTACTGTTCAGGGGAGCGACAACAGTCATAATAATAAGTACGTGATCTTAATGGATCCGCTTGACGGATCTTCAAATATTGATGTGAATGTATCTGTAGGAACTATTTTTTCGGTTTTTAGAAGAATTACACCTATCGGAACTCCGGTTACAAGCGAGGATTTTTTACAACCAGGAGTGAATCAGGTAGCAGCAGGATATGTAATTTACGGAACGTCGACGATGTTGGTATACACTACAGGTCATGGAGTAAACGGTTTTACCTTAAACCCGGCTATTGGAACATTCTATCTGTCACATCCGAATATGAAATTTCCAAAAAACGGAAATATCTATTCTGTAAACGAAGGGAATTACGTTCACTTTCCACAAGGGGTGAAAAATTACATTAAATATTGTCAGAGAGAAGAAGAAGACAGACCTTATACTTCAAGATATATTGGAAGTTTAGTTTCTGACTTTCACCGAAATATGATCAAAGGCGGAATCTATATTTATCCAACCAGTTCAAAAGCGCCAAAAGGAAAATTGAGATTGTTGTACGAATGCAATCCGATGGCTTTTATCGCAGAAGAGGCGGGAGGAAAAGCAACAGACGGCTTTGGAAGAATTATGGAAATACAGCCAACTGAATTACATCAAAGAGTTCCGTTTTTCTGTGGAAGCTACAATATGGTAGAAAAAGCAGAAGAGTTTATGGCAGAAAAGGAGTAATCTCCGTTTTTCGTTTAATTCAAACCCGACAGGTTTCAAAAGCTGTCGGGTTTATTTTTTGGTAAATTTTAGATTCGATTAAAAATACAAAACCCGACAAGTTTCTAAGAAGCTGTCGGGTTTATATTTTATTTAGTTTTAACGATCAGTCTGAAAACTGAAAATTGCGACTGAATACTATTTATGCATATGTTGCATTTCGTAAACAAAAGTGTCGCCGTCTACTTTTTTGTCGACTAATGATAATGCTTTTGCAATGATATAATTTACGTTGCTTGGAGTAAAACCTAAAGCGATACCTAATTTTCTTAACATCACTTCTTGTTGGTCTTCAAGATGGTGATCAACGTGTACCATTCGGGTTAAATCATACAAACGCTCTAAACGCTGTACGTGCAAATAAGGTGGGTTGATAGGATATTTTAATGGGTCGTTAAGAATTTCTTCGTATTCAGTTTCTGAAATCTCTAAACGTGCAGCCAATTTGTCTAAGAAATTTTTTTCCTCAGGATGCACAATTCCATCGGCTAATGCTACACGAACAATAGCTGAAAAGTGACCTTTGTTTCTTTGTTTGAATTCGCTATCAAATAAATCTGAAAATGACATAATTATGGTTTTTTTTATCCTACAAAGATAATTTTTATTTTAAATTATTAATTTTAAAGTTCTCATAAAATTTAACTTAATTTTTATGTGTTGTTTTAGTTTGAGACCGCAATGATTTTTCAAAATAAATCGTAAGTTTACAACCCCTAATCATTATAATAGTAGTACCCTTATGTCAGAATTTTGGATTTATTTTCAAATAGGATTGAAGCATGTTTTAGATATTAATGCTTACGATCACGTTCTTTTTTTAATTGCCCTAACAACCCCTTATTTGTTCAAAGACTGGAAACGCATTTTGCTGCTGGTTTCTGTCTTTACAATTGGTCATACACTGGCATTATTGCTTTCGGTTTACGGAATTATTGCGATAAAAGTCAATACCGTCGAGTTTTTAATTCCGATAACGATTTTAATAACTGCGGTCTTTAATCTCTTTACTGCCGGAAAGAATTCGAAGAATGATGGTTTGAATTTGGTGTTTTTTGTGACCTTGTTTTTTGGAATTATTCACGGACTTGGATTCTCGAATTATTTCAAAACAATTTTAGGAGGGTCGGCTGGTTCAAAATTACTACCTTTAGGCGAGTTTGCTTTAGGAATTGAAGCGGCACAGCTGGTTGTGGTGTTTGTGGTTTTGATACTATCGTATATTGTACAAACCGTATTTCGCTTTTCAAAACGCGATTGGGCACTTGTAATGTCGGCTTTCATTATCGGAGTGGTAGTGCCGATGATTATCGAAAGTCCAATTTGGAACAGATAAAATAAATGGAGATAAAAAAATTAAATAAATACGACAAAGCTTATCTGAGGATTGCCAAAGAGTGGAGTTTGCTGTCGTATTGCAAACGAAAGCAGGTAGGTGCTATCATCGTAAAAGACCGGATGATTATTTCGGATGGATACAATGGAACGCCATCTGGTTTCGAAAATTGCTGTGAAGATGAGGAAGGACTAACCCGTTGGGACGTTCTGCATGCCGAGGCAAATGCAATTCTGAAAGTGGCCAGGTCAACACAATCCTGTGAGGGAGCGACCCTGTATATTACACTTTCACCTTGTAAAGAATGCAGCAAATTAATACATCAGTCGGGTATCAAAAGAGTGGTGTATCATGACGGATATCGTGACGATTCCGGAATTCAGTTTTTAATAAAAGCAGGTGTCGAAGTCGAACATATTCCTGTTTTAGAAGAGTAAATGAAATTTAATTCAAAATATTTACCAATCGTTATCGGAGCCACCTTAGCTCTGGGTATAGTTCTCGGAAGCCTGATGAATGCTCCCGCAGATGATCAGCTTTTGGCTAAAAATTACTCCAAAACCAAATTGAATAAACTGATCGACTTTATCAATAATGAATATGTAGACAGCATCAATACAGATTCAATTGTAAACCTTACAGTCGATAATATCTTATCAAAATTAGATCCGCATTCCGTTTATATTCCTCCAACAGAACAAGCCGAAGTAGCCGAGAGCATGAAAGGTGACTTTGTGGGGATCGGAATTAATTTTTATATGTACAAAGACTCTGTTGCGATCATAAAACCAATTGAGAACGGACCTTCGGCGAAAGCCGGAATAAAGTCAGGGGATCGGATTTTATTTGCCGGAAAAACCAAATTATTCGGACGCAGATTGCCTTCTGACAGCTTGTTCTCGAAGTTAAAAGGATTAAAAGGGTCTGAGATCGAATTGACGGTTTTTAGAAAATCAGAACAGAAGAAACTTAAATTTAAAGTAAAAAGAGATGTCATCCCGATCAAAAGCGTCGATGCCTCTTTATTGCTTGGAAATAATACCGGATACATCAAAATCAATCGTTTTGCCGAAACTACTTTTAATGAGTTTAAAAGCGGTTTGACCAGATTGAAGCAAAAAGGAATCGAGTCGCTTGTTATCGATCTTCGTGATAATGGCGGAGGTTATATGGAAGAAGCCATTGCCATTGCTGATGAATTCCTCAAGGACAAACAGCTGATTGTTTTTACCAAAAATAAAAACGGGACCACTGAAAAGACCTATGCCACAAAAGCTGGTAGTTTTGAGACCGGAAAAGTATATGTTTTGGTTAATGAAAACAGTGCATCGGCCAGTGAGATTCTTGCCGGAGCATTACAGGATAATGATCGTGGTACCATTGTTGGCCGACGTTCTTTCGGAAAAGGTCTGGTACAGCGTGAAATGGATTTCAACGATGGATCGGCAGTGCGATTAACGGTGGCGCGATATTATACGCCAACGGGAAGATCGATTCAAAAACCGTATAAAAAAGGAAATGATGAGTATTTTAAAGAATCTGAAGGCCGAATAAAATCGGGAGAGCTTTATGCGAAAGACAGCATAAAAGTGGCCGATTCTTTAAAGTTTAAAACACCAAAAGGAAAAATTGTATACGGTGGCGGTGGAATTGTACCCGATGTTTTTGTGCCAATAGAAGCAGAACACGGGAACGAAAATGTAGCTTACTTGTTGCAGACCGGAATTGTGGGGCACTTTGTTTTTGAAGAATTGGATAAAAACAGAGGAGCTTTTGCAGGACTTCATTTTAATGAGTTTTTAGCAAAGATGAAAAGCTCTGATTTGTATTTTAAAAAGTTCAAAGCTTATGTTTTGCTGACTGGTTTAGACCTGAAATTTGACAAAACCAAAGCTTTGGTAAACCGTTATATCACCGCTGAATTTGCCAGACAATTATACGGTGAATTGTATTACTACGACGTCATTTTAAAGGACGATGCCATGATCAAGGCAGTTTTAAGTCCAAAAAAGTAATCTTTAATTCTTTTATCAGATGAAAATAGAAACTGTTGTAAATGCTGAGATTGAACTGTTAACGGCCATGAAAAATGCGGATCTTCCAACTCTGGAAAACGTACTGCATGATGATTTGCTTTTTAATTTACCGGACGGACAAACGATTACCAAAGAGTTTGACTTGAATACGTATCGCTCGGGTAAAATACAAATTGAGGTATTAGAAGCTTCGGATCAGATTATAACTGTAATTAATGATTCGGCTGTAGTAGCAGTAACAATTTTATTGAAAGGAAATTTTAATCACAATCCCGTAAGCGGAACTTTTCGATATATCAGGGTTTGGAAGCAATTTGAGGAGAATTTAAAAGTGATTGCCGGTAGCTGTACACAATTGCAATAAAAGCAATGCTTAATGCTTTAAATCACCCTGTCTTAATCTTAAACTAGCTGTATGAAAAATCTAAAAAGAATAAGCTTACTATTGGTTGTAATGGTTCTTGTCGTTTCCTGTACGGTTACAAAAAGTAATACTAATACGATTGCGGGTAAAGTAGATGCAATCGAGTCGGGAAAAGACGGTTATACGGCAAAAATCTCAACGGATGCTAAAGAGGTGTATTTTGCAACAATCAGTATAGTGAATGTTGGAGGACCTCAAAATTACAAAGTATTAAAAATAGGAGATATTGTCTCGGTCAAAGGAGAAATCTGGAAATCGGAAGACGAAAATCATATTAAAGTAACCCAGATTGTTTCGGTAAAATAAAACATAAAAGTTTCAAACCATTAAGAAATTAAGTTTATCCCGCTTTAAAGCTGGGTTTCTTAATTTCTTAATGGTTTTGTATTATTTAACCGTGTGTTTGTTTTATCGAATGCTGTCGTGTGCGTGCGTTTGTACGCCGTTGTTCCATAAAGTAAGGATATCTGTGGCAACAGCTGCGCCACTTCCGGCTGCAATGGCCAATTGGCTTCTCCACCCTGCCAAAGTCCCAATAACATAAATACCGTCGGCAACTTTGTGGTCGTCGTTTTTAAGCTGGATACGTTGTTTTTCGGGAAGTGCTTTTTTATGAGGTTCGATATAGTGCATCAAACCTTCGATGTCAAAAGTATTCGCAGAGCCAATTCCTACGACAATACTTTTGGTTTTGTATGTGTTTTTGTTGGTAGTTACTGTAAAGTCAGGGTAAGCACCTTCGACCTTGACTACTTTTTCATTTTCGATCTGCGTGATGTGTGGGTAACTGCTGGCCAAATCTTTTGTGCTTTCCAAAAGCAAATCAGATCCTAGTTTGCCTGGTGTAATGCCATAAGCATTGTAAAAAATGGCCTCTTGCAGTGAAGAGTTTTTTTGATGTGTAAAAATCCCGATTTTCTTATCGGTTGCAAAAACTTTGTTTTTAGCTGATCCCAGAACGAGGGCACAGGACATGCCTGAAACGCCTCCGCCAATAATTAAAACGTCAAACATAGTGTTATCGTCCGTTTGTTTTTTCTTCAATTCTTTTTGAGATTCTAAAAATCAAAAGAATTAAAACGGCGCAAAATGAAGCAGCGATTCCAATAAAAGCTACTACACTGTCTCCCTGAAAAGGATTTTTGAAGTCTAGCAACGTAATATTAAAAACGATTAAAGCTAATGCCAGAAGCACTA
This sequence comes from Flavobacterium sp. T12S277, assembly GCF_048514875.1. Lineage (NCBI taxonomy): Bacteria > Pseudomonadati > Bacteroidota > Flavobacteriia > Flavobacteriales > Flavobacteriaceae > Flavobacterium > Flavobacterium sp. T12S277. Next base: position 118,262 of record NZ_JBLYEG010000013.1, read on the forward strand.
AGATAGAAGTAAAGATTTTCATAATGGTTGTTTGTTTGTCTAAAATAATAAAGTAGAACTTCGCGATGTGAAAAATATCTTAAAGTTGTATTTTAGAAATTTTATGGGGTAAATTTATAAAAATAAATGTTAGACAAACAAACCTTTAACATTAGCAGCAAATAATTTAACAGCAATTGCTAAAAGGATGACTCCAAATGTCTTGCGAACTACACCAAGTCCGTTTTCTCCTAATAAAGTTTCTATTTTTTTAGAAGATTTCAAAACAAAGTAGACCAGAAAAATATTCAGTAAAATCGCTATGACAATGTTAATCGTGTGAAATTGAGAGCGAAGCGATAACAAAGTGGTCATCGTACCGGCACCTGCAATTAACGGAAAGGCCAAAGGAACAATAGAGGCCGACCCCGGTTCTTCGTCACGATAGATTCGAATACCTAAAATCATTTCCAGCGCCAAAAAGAACAATACAAAGGAACCTGCAACGGCAAATGAATGTACATCTATTCCAATAAGCTGTAAAAAGCCTTCTCCGATAAAAAGAAAAATGATCATAATCAAACCGGCAACGATTGAAGCTTTCTCTGATTCGATATGTCCTACCTTTGCTCTTAAATTGATAATAATCGGAATTGATCCTACAATATCGATTACGGCAAAAAGTACCATTCCAACAGTGATAATTTCCTTAAAATCAATTTCTAACATATTTTTTTTATTTAGAGTTAAGAGATGTGCAAAAGTAGATAATAAAGTTAATGCTTTTTTAGGATATATGAAACGACGGGTATTTTTGTTATAAAAACACGTAATATGGTCTAAAAAAATGATTTTTGTAACAATAAGTAAGTTGTTTTGCATATTTGCAAGGCGTTTGGGGTAAAGTATTGAGGCTGTTTTGTGCAAAAGATTCCGATGTGGCCTTTGTGCAAAAAATGGTCAGACAAGTGTGAGCAAAGAATAAAAGGAATATCTGCTTTCTTTGCGTATCTTTGCACTTTATAAATTACAGTATTTAAGTATCATGTTTCAATTAGGAAAAACCATTATTTCAGAAGATATTCTTGAAAAAGAATTTGTGTGCAACTTGTCAGCTTGTAAAGGAGCCTGCTGTGTTGACGGAGATGCCGGTGCGCCTTTGAGTGAAGCAGAAACTAAAATTCTGGAAGAAATTTATCCTAAAGTAAAACCCTTCCTTCGAAAAGAAGGAATTGCCGCGATCGAAGCTCAGGGAACCTGGGTGAAAGGAACGGATGGTGATCTTGAAACGCCTCTGATTGATAATAAGGACTGTGCCTACGTTATTTTTGACGGCAAGACTGCGCTTTGCGGAATCGAGCAGGCATACAATCAGGGAATCGTAGATTGGAAAAAGCCGGTTTCCTGTCATTTGTACCCGATACGAGTGAAAGACTTTACAGAGTTTGCTGCGGTGAACTATGATAAGTGGGATATTTGCGACGATGCCTGTTCGTTAGGTAAAGAGTTGGAAGTTCCGGTATATAAATTTGTCAAAGAAGCCTTAATTCGCCGCTTTGGACAGGACTGGTATTTGGAGCTTGAAAAAGTTGCCGAAGAACTTAAAAAATCTTAAAAAATCGGTAGCCATTACCGTTGCTGGGAAGTACTCAAAAATTGATCAGAAAAAGAGAGAAGAGGCAGGGAAAAAACTTTTAAAAACATTTAAAAAATTCTTGCTTTTTATTCTAAAAAGTCTATATTCTACAGCAAAATGAGCAGTAAATGTAAGGATTAATTTACTCATTTACAGTGTCTTAATTGTTGTATGAAAAATATCTCAATTTTTCGCTGTTGTTAAAAACTACGCCCGATTGTGAATAAGTTTGGCTTTTATTTTTGGCAACAAATGACAATCTTTGTAGTCTACTGAATTAGCAAAAATTTAGTATAAAAATTAAAGTAAAATTTCATGTCACAAGTCGAGCCAATATTACAAGAAAATAAAAATCGTTTCGTTATTTTTCCTATTAAACATCATGATATTTGGGAATGGTACAAAAAGATGGAGGCTAGTTTCTGGACTGCGGAAGAAATCGATTTGCACCAGGATTTGACAGACTGGAATAATAAGTTAAGTGACGACGAAAGATATTTCATCAAACACATTTTAGCATTCTTTGCAGCTTCTGACGGAATTGTAAATGAAAATCTGGCAGAGAACTTTGTAAATGAAGTTCAATATGCCGAAGCTAAATTTTTCTATGGATTCCAGATCATGATGGAAAATATTCATAGTGAGACGTATTCTTTATTAATTGATACTTACGTAAAAGACGAAGCAGAGAAAGCAGAATTATTTAATGCTTTAGAAGTTTTTCCTGCAATTGGCAAGAAAGCAGAATGGGCTTTAAAATGGATCGAATCCGATTCATTTGCTGAAAGACTAATTGCTTTTGCAGCAGTAGAAGGAATCTTTTTCTCAGGTGCTTTCTGTTCTATTTATTGGTTGAAAAAACGTGGTTTAATGCCAGGTTTGACTTTTTCTAACGAGCTAATTTCACGTGACGAAGGCGTGCACTGTGATTTTGCAGTACACTTGCACAATCACCACTTAGTAAATAAAGTACCAAAAGACAGAATTAAAGAAATCATTGTTGATGCTTTAAATATCGAAAGAGAGTTTGTAACAGAATCTCTTCCGGTAAGTTTAATAGGAATGAATGCTACTTTAATGACGCAATATTTAGAGTTTGTTGCGGATAGATTATTAGTAGAATTAGGTTGTGAGCGTGTATATGGGTCAGCGAATCCGTTTGACTTCATGGACATGATCTCTCTTCAGGGAAAAACTAATTTCTTTGAAAAACGTGTTGCAGAGTATCAAAAATCGGGTGTGATGAACACCGACAGTGATGCTCAGAAAATTTCATTTGATGCAGATTTTTAGACAACAGGAATCATTTTAGTGGCCACTAACGCTAAAAAAGAATAAATCATTTTTAAGATTGAATCTTCATCCCCAATAGTTGATTCAAGAACAATTTTTAATGCCTTTCAATCTGTTTTTCGGATTGGAATCAGATAACTATTGAGAATCCTACAATTCTCAAAAAATAATTTAAAAACACACAATGTTTAAGCTTTGGGAATCGTTATTCCAGAGTCTTTCATTTTTTCAATAACTAAAATAGTAAGCTTATGTATGTAGTAAAAAGAGATGGCCATAAAGAGCCGGTAATGTTTGATAAGATTACAGAAAGAATCAAAAAATTGTGTTATGGTTTAAATGAACTTGTAGATCCTGTTAAGGTAGCGATGAGAGTTATCGAAGGATTGTATGATGGGGTTTCTACTTCTGAATTAGATAATCTTGCGGCAGAAACGGCGGCTTCTATGACTATTGCGCATCCTGATTATGCACAATTAGCAGCACGTGTGGCAATTTCAAATCTACATTCAAATACTAAGAAATCGTTCTCAGAAACGATGAAGGATATGTACAATTACGTAAATCCAAGAAACGGACAAGACGCTCCGTTGCTTTCGGATGAAGTATTTAAAGTAATTCAGGAAAACTCTGCTTTCCTTGATTCTCATATCATTTATACAAGAGATTTTAATTACGATTATTTTGGTTTCAAAACCTTAGAACGTTCTTATTTGCTAAAAATTAATGGTAAAATCGTCGAAAGACCACAACATATGTTGATGCGTGTTTCGGTTGGTATTCACCTTGACGATTTAAAATCGGTAATTGAGACGTACGACTTAATGTCTAAAAAGTTCTTTACGCATGCAACGCCAACGTTGTTCAATGCGGGGACTCCAAAACCTCAAATGTCTTCCTGTTTCCTTTTGGCCATGCAGGATGATAGTATTGATGGTATTTATGATACTTTAAAACAAACGGCTAAAATCTCGCAATCAGCGGGAGGAATTGGTCTTTCTATTCATAACGTTCGTGCGACCGGATCGTACATTCGTGGTACAAACGGAACTTCAAACGGAATTGTTCCGATGTTGAGAGTTTTCAACGATACCGCTCGTTATGTAGATCAGGGTGGTGGAAAACGTAAAGGAAGTTTTGCGATTTACATCGAAACCTGGCATGCTGATATTTTCGATTTCTTAGATTTAAAGAAAAACACAGGAAAAGAAGAGATGCGTGCGAGAGATTTATTCTTCGCAATGTGGACTTCAGATTTGTTCATGAAACGTGTACAGGAAGATACTACCTGGACGTTAATGTGTCCTAACGAATGTCCTGGTCTGTATGATGTTTACGGAGAAGAATTTGAAGCATTGTATCTGGACTATGAATTTAGAGGAAAAGGTAGAAAAACGATTCGTGCACGTGAATTATGGGAGAAAATCCTGGAATCACAAATCGAAACCGGAACGCCTTATATGCTGTACAAAGATGCGGCAAACCGTAAATCAAACCACAAGAACTTAGGAACCATTCGTTCGTCTAACTTGTGTACTGAAATTATGGAGTACACTTCTAAAGATGAAATTGCAGTTTGTAACCTGGCGTCTATTTCGTTGCCAATGTTTATTGATAACGGTAAATTCGATCACGAAGCACTTTACAATGTTACCAAACGTGTAACCCGTAACCTGAACAAAGTAATCGACAGAAATTACTACCCGGTTAAAGAAGCAGAAAATTCTAACTTGCGTCACCGTCCGGTAGGATTAGGAGTGCAAGGTTTAGCAGATGCTTTTATCATGTTGCGTATGCCATTTACAAGTGATGAGGCAAAAGCATTAAATCAGGAAATTTTCGAAACATTATACTTCGCAGCCGTAACCGCTTCTATGGAAATGGCGAAAGAAGAAGGACCGTATTCAACTTTTGCGGGTTCTCCAATGTCTCAGGGAGAATTTCAATACAATATGTGGGGATTGAAAGATGAAGAATTATCAGGTCGTTGGGACTGGGCATCTTTAAGAAAAGAAGTAATGGAGCACGGAGTTCGTAACTCATTATTGGTTGCGCCAATGCCAACAGCTTCGACTTCACAGATTCTTGGAAACAACGAAGCTTTTGAGCCGTACACCTCAAACATTTATACACGTCGTGTATTGTCTGGAGAATTCATCGTAGTAAACAAGCACTTACTGGAAGATCTGGTAAAACTTGGTTTATGGAACGAAGATTTGAAACAGGAAATTATGCGTCATAACGGATCCGTTCAAAATATTGATATTATTCCGCAAGACCTGAAAGATCTTTATAAAACAGTTTGGGAAATGTCGATGAAAGACATTATCGATATGTCACGTCAAAGAGGTTACTTCATTGACCAATCACAATCTTTGAACTTGTTCATGCAGGATGCTAACTACTCTAAACTAACGTCAATGCATTTCTACGCTTGGCAGTCAGGTTTAAAAACAGGAATGTATTACCTAAGAACAAAATCGGCAGTTGATGCGATTAAGTTCACGCTGAACAATGATAAAAAAGAAGAAATAGCTCCAACATTAGTTGCAGAAACGGAAGCAATCAGCGTTGAGGATTATAAAGCAATGCTTTTAAAAGCACAAGCAGCAGATCCTGAAGATTGTGAAATGTGTGGATCTTAATGATTTTAGATTTTTAAAATATAAAAGCAGTTATCGTAAGGATAGCTGCTTTTTTTGTTATTGTTTATTTTTAAAGAAAAAATCAAGAGGATTTCCACTTAGATCCTAGCTGGGTTAACTTAAAATTGAAAAAAATGAGTTTATTAGAAAAAACACTTGAAGATAAAGAGGAGTTGTATAAGCTTGCTCTGAAATATTTTCAAAATATAGATGCCGAAGAATATGAGAATGTTAAGTTTAATACGATTTCTCCAAAATCTATTTCGATTTTATTAGATCATGATTTCATTCCGACTCCATGTATCGAAATTCGATTAGATCTTTATCAGCAAGAACAGGAATTTAGTAATTGTAGATACATTTTATATGTTGATGAAAAAAAGGAATTTGTAAATGAGTTTTTAATCTTCAATTAGGAATATGGTAAAAGTGATTTTAGAAAGTTGGAGAGAAGGACTTCAAAAAGTAGCTCTTAGTAAATTGCAGAATGAAAAGTTAGGGATGTCTTTGGCAGATTGCAAAAGAAATGTAGATATGCTTTTGGATGATCATAGTATTATTCTTGAGATAGAAGGCCAAATTATTGCGCAAGAATTTTTAGTTGAAGCTGATAGGCTCGGTGTAAATTGTAAAATTCTGGAATAGATTAAAGAAAATCATAATTTTAAAGACGACAATATCCCCAAAAATTCCCCGTTTAAATTATTACCAAAGATTTAAAGCCCTAGCGCCTCAGTATCTAAGCACCTCAGAACCTTCCATTAAACCTTTAATAGAAAGTCAAGTCTTATTGTAATAATTTCTGAATTATGAAAAAAAGCAATCTTTGGTCGTTACGATTGGGTTTTTCCGGAAAAGAATCCGATGCAATTGAAAAACTGGGATTAGAAAAATTTCTAAAACATTCCTATGAATCCAAATTTGACACACAACTCCCCGCTTTTTTAGAGGATGATCCCAAGACACTATTAGAACTCAAAGAACTTCGAGAATCGATTAAAACTGCAGATTCAGAAGAAAAAAAGAAAGTCCTCAAGAAAGAAATCTATTCGGCAGTAGAACTAAAAAAATGGTGGATTGGCAAAATGCGTAATGACGAATTTCCGTTACGCGAAAACATGGTTTGCTTCTGGCACAATCATTTTGTGTCCACCACGCAAAAAGTAAAAGTCAACTACTGGATTTACCAGCACAATATGATTCTTCGGGAACATGCTTTTGGAAACTTTAAAGAACTCACCAAGCAAATCCTAAAATCGAATGCAATGGTGAAGTATCTTGATAATGTCGACAACAAAAAAGGGAAATACAACGAAAACCTTAGTCGCGAATTATTGGAACTGTTCACCATTGGAATTGGAAACTACACCGAAAGCGATATTAAAAACGGAGCAAGAGCTTTGGCGGGGCTGAATTATGGAGACAACAGAGCTGCCTACAGGAAGTTTGCCGAAGATGACACCGATAAAACCTATTTTGGTAAAACCGGAAACTGGAAAGCAGATGATCTGGTCGATATTATTTTTGAACAGAAAAACATTCCCTATCTGATTACCCGAAAAATCCTTGAATGGTTTGTTTATGATAATCCACCCGAAAATTTGGTGACCTATTATGGGGATTACTTTAGAAAGGTGAAGTTTGAAATTCAGCCTTTATTGACCAAGATTTTTACCGAAGAATATAAAAAAGAAAATTCAGGAACGAAAATCAAAGATCCGTTGGTTTATATTTTGCAGCTACTGGATGAATTGCATATCGACGATCTTGACGATGGGATGATTTTGTTCTTTCTGAAGCAGCAAGGAATGGATTTGTACAATCAGGTTAATGTAAAAGGTTGGGATGGCGGCAACTCCTGGCTCACTTCTCAAATTTACCTGCAGCGCAACAATACAGCCGATTTGCTTTGCAGCGGGAGAAGCATTACCCGAAAAGTCTTGAATACGATGACTGCCGAAGCTGAAAAACCAAAATCAGAATTTGAAAAAATCGAAGTAAAAATTGACTTTGATACCAACGGAAATAATAAAACAATCATCACTGATCTGTCCAACAGGTTATTGTTTAAAGTAAGTGATTCGGTGCAAAAAGACATGGAGAATTTACTTAAATACGATTTTGATCCAAAGGAGGAACATGCCAATTTTGCTGTAATCCGACTCTTTAATTACATCAGCAAACTGCCCGAATATCAATTAATTTAGAAAGCTGTAATTATGAACAGAAGAAATTTTCTAACGCTTACAGGAACACTTACTGGCGGATTGCTGGTGCTTCCTGATTTTTTACATGCATTTGGTTCGCAACCTAATTTGATAATTGGCGAGCAATGTGTGGTGTTTGTTCAGTTAAATGGAGGAAATGACGGTTTGAATACCTTTGTTCCGTACGATAATCCGCTGTATTATGATTTGCGCACTAAAATAGCGTTGAACAAAGATGCGGTTGTCGGGAAAAATAAAGGAATGGCGTTTCATCCGGCTTTAAAAGATTTTGCTCAGATGCAGCAAAATGGAGATCTGACCGTAATTCAAAATGTTGGATATCCCGAACCCATCCGGTCGCATTTTAGAAGTCAGGAGATTTGGCAGACGGCCACAGATTCTAATAAATACAACAACGAAGGCTGGTTAGGACGTTATCTGGATTTACAGTGCAACGGGCATCAGGCAACGGCAGGAATAAATTTGGATTCGATAGACAATCTGGCCTTGAAAGGAAATGAACCAAATTTTATCACGGTAAAAGATCCAAATCGGTTTAAAGTAAAAGCGGATAGAGAAGAAAATGTAACCTTGTCGGATAATCCACAATTGGATTTTGTTCGGAAAATAGCCAATTCGGTTACCGAAGGATCTGATGAAATTCAGAAAGCGTTGGCGAAATCCAAATCGGAAATCAGTTATCCAAAGACAGAATTATCGAAGAATCTGGAATGGATTGGCAGACTGATTAAAGGCAACTTAAATTCAAAAGTGTACTATACTTCGTTAGGCGGATTTGATACTCACGACAATCAGCTGGCCATACACGAAAAGAAATTAATGGATTTGAATGACGCTCTGTATAGTTTTTATCAGGATATGAAACAGTCGAAGTTGCTTCAGAATGTAACCGTTGTAGTGTTTTCTGAATTTGGCAGACGCGTAAAAGATAACGGAAACGGTACAGATCATGGAACTGCAGCGCCAATGTTTATCATTGGAGGAAGTAATAAAGGAACAATTTTAGGTAACAATCCTGATTTGTCTAATCTGGATAACGGAGATTTAAAATATGAAATTGATTTCAGAAGTGTTTATGCTTCGTTATTACAGCAAAAAATGAACTTTGATTCTACTAAAATTGGGATTGTGAACAAACCGGTTTCAGGATTGTTTTAAAGATTTTTTAGTAGTCAAGAATTCACGAACCATTTCGAATCATGGTTGTTTTTAAAGCAAATTGGTGAATTCGTGACAAATAAAACTTAGAATTTTCAAAAACGCAATTGTAAATATCTCATTTTAAGCAGATATTTTTATATTATCGTACAAAACATCATAAATTTGTTAAGAAATCCTTTTTTGTTTCATAAAATGTATTATTTTTTTTGGTGAGGTAAAAATAATTTATACATTCGCAGAGTATTTATTGAAAAACACAAACAAAATGACTAATAACCGTTTTTATTTTAGCAACTCTTTTTATTTCTTCTTTAGTAGAAGTGAGGATTGTGCTATGGTTATTTGAGAAAAATTTTAAAACAAATAAAACTAATATACAATCCTGATGCAAATCAGGATTTTTTTTTGAATATATGACAACGAAAATTGCAATACAAGGTATTAAAGGATCTTTTCATCATCAGGTAGTGAAAGAGTATTTCTCTGAAAACGTGGATATTGATGAATGTTTGTCTTTTGAAGAATTAATTGATAGTCTGCTTTCAGGAAAATCAGATCAGGCAGTAATGGCAATTGAAAACTCGATTGCAGGGCCAATTATCCCGAATTATGCTTTGATTGACAAGAATAATATTCACATTATTGGGGAGCATTATTTGAATATTCATCAAAACTTAATGACTTTAAAAGGTCAGAAAATTGAGGATATAAAAGAGGTTCATTCCCATCCGATGGCCTTATTGCAATGTATGGATTTCCTGAAACAGTATCCAAATATTAAGTTGGTTGAGGATAAAGATACCGCGGAAACTGCCAGAAGAATTCAGCAAAATCAATTGAAAGGAATAGCAGCGATCGCCAGTAGAACGGCTTCTGAAATGTACGATTTAGAGATTATCGCTCCCGAAATCCAAACCATTAAAAACAATATGACCCGCTTTGTGATTATTAAAAAACAGAATTCATTTCTGCCGGAAAATGAAATCAACAGAGCCTCAATCAAATTTGAATTGGATCACAAAAGAGGAAGTCTGGCAGCCGTTTTAAATGTAATGAGCGACTGCAAACTGAATTTGACAAAAATTCAATCGCTTCCAAAAATTGAAACACCCTGGAAATACTCGTTTTTCGTAGATGTAACATTCGAGAAATACGAAGATTTTGCAAAAGCCAAATCGTTATTAAACATTATGGCAGAATATTTTAAAGTGTTAGGAGAATATAAAAATACAAAACCATAAAAAAGGAAATTCCAATTTTTGAAATTCCAATTAAAATAGAAAGTTAAAAGAGCCTAAAGCAAATTAAAAATGATAACAACAGCAAAACGATTAGATACAGTTGAAGAATACTACTTCTCCTCAAAATTAAGAGAAGTTCGTCAGCTACAATCTGAAGGAAAACCTATTATCAATATGGGAATCGGAAGCCCTGATTTGAGTCCGTCAAAAGCAGTAATTGAAGCGGTAGCCGCAGCGATTCTGGATGAAAACGGACATGGCTATCAGAGCTATCAGGGATTACCGGAATTGAGAAAAGGAATGGCTGATTTTTATCAGAATCAGTTTGGTGTTGCGTTGAATCCGAATAATGAGATCTTGCCTTTGATGGGATCGAAAGAAGGGATAATGCATATTTCGCTGGCGTTTTTAAACGAAGGCGATCATGTTCTGATTCCGAATCCGGGTTATCCAACCTATACTTCGGTAACCAATTTGGTTGGAGCTGTTCCGGTTTATTATGATCTGAAAGAAGCAAATGCCTGGGAGCCGGATTTTGAAGCTTTAGAAAAATTGGATCTTTCGAAGGTAAAAATTATGTGGCTGGGATATCCGCACATGCCAACAGGAGCCAGAGGAAGTTTAGCGTTATTTGAAAAACTGGTTGCTTTTGCTAAAAAACACAAGATATTATTGGTCAACGACAATCCGTATAGTTTTGTTCTGAATGATAACCCAATGAGTTTGCTGCAGGTTGCAGGAGCAAAAGAAGTGGCTTTAGAATTGAATTCGCTTAGTAAAACATTCAACATGGCCGGCTGGAGAGTGGGAATGGTTTTAGGAAATCCTGAAATTATCGATGCGGTTTTAAAAGTAAAAAGCAACATGGATAGCGGAATGTTCTACGGAATTCAGAAAGGTGCGGTGGCTGCGTTGAATTGCGATAAATCATGGTTTGAAGATCAAAATAAAATTTACAGACGTCGTAGAGAATTAACAGAAAAACTGGCAGAAAAACTAGGCTGCAAAGTTTATGCAGCAGGAGTTGGACTTTTTGTCTGGGCAAAACTTCCGGAAGGAATAGCATCAGCAGAGAAATTCATTGACGAAATATTGTACGAAAAACACATTTTTATCACACCGGGAACCATCTTCGGAAGCAATGGCGAAGGATACATCAGATTCTCGTTGTGTGTAAAAGAAGAAAAAGTACAAGAAGCGATAGATCGATTTTAAGTATTAAGATTTTAGAATCAAGAATCAAGATTTTTATCCAGATTGTCTGGCTGAGCGAAGTCGAAGCCAGCTCTAGTTAGGAAAGCCCTTCGACTTCGCTCAGGGAGACAGGAAGTTTGACACAGTTTGTCAGACTGAGCAAAGGCGAAGTCCTTATAGTTGGAATTTGGAATTTTAGAACTTGGAAATTAAAGAAATAGTATGAAAGTATACGTAATAGGAATAGGGTTAATAGGAGGTTCAATGGTATTGGATATCAAGGATCGACATCCGAATGCTCTTATTTTTGGAATTGATAGTAACGAAAAACACTTGCAGGAAGCAATTGATTTGGGTGTTATTGATCAGGAAGGACATTTTGAAGATTTGGCGGGAGCTGATTTTGTAATTGTTTCGGTTCCTGTAGATGTGGCACTTGCAGTTTTGCCTAAAGTACTGGATTTGGTGGGCGACAAAACAATCGTTTTTGAAGTGGGATCGACCAAAAAACCAATCTGTGATGTAGTAGCAAGCCACCCAAAGAGACGGAATTTTATTGCCACACATCCAATCGCCGGAACTGAGTTTTCAGGACCTTCGGCAGCGATAAGAGGTTTGTTTAAAGGAAAAACAAACATTATCTGTGAAGTGGAAAAAACAACTTTTAAACTGCAGGAGAAGGCTCTAAAGCTTTTCGCCGAAATAGGAATGAGGATACGTTATATGGATCCGGTTTCACACGACAAACATATTGCTTACGTTTCGCATTTGTCGCACATTAGCTCGTTTATGCTTGGGAAAACGGTAATGAATAAGGAAAAAGACGAACAGGATATTTTTGATATGGCGGGAAGTGGATTTGAGAGTACCGTTCGTTTGGCCAAAAGTTCACCGGCAATGTGGACGCCAATTTTTGAGCAGAATAAGGAGTATGTTTTGGAAACGTTAGAAGCATACATTTCAAATCTCAGTCGGTTTAGGGATTTGTTAAAAGAAGAAGATTACAGTGCCATTTTTGAAGAAATGGAAAGCACCAATAAAATTAAAGAGATACTAAACGGATTAACAATTAAAAAATAAACTAAAGAAAAGATGGAAAATAAAAAAGAAATGAGAAAGTGGTTAGAAGATTTCAATTTAAATCACCCACTTGTGATTGCAGGACCATGTAGTGCAGAAACAGAAGATCAGGTGTTGAAGATCGCACACGAATTAAAAGATTCAAAAGTTAGTGTATTCAGAGCGGGAATCTGGAAACCAAGAACGCGTCCGGGAGGATTTGAAGGTGTTGGAGAAATTGGTTTGAAATGGTTGCAAAAAGCAAAAAAAGAAACTGGTTTATTGATGGGGACTGAGGTAGCAACTGCAGCGCACTGTAAATTGGCTTTAGAGCATGATATCGACGTATTGTGGGTGGGTGCCCGTACTACTGCAAACCCTTTTGCGGTTCAGGAAATTGCTGATACTTTGAAAGGTACTGATAAAATCGTTTTGGTTAAAAACCCGGTAAATCCAGATTTAGCATTATGGTTAGGTGGTGTGGAACGTTTACATATGGCCGGAATCGAGAAATTAGGAGTAATTCACAGAGGATTTTCGACTTACGAAAAAACAAAATACAGAAACATTCCGGAATGGCAAATTGCGATCGAATTGCAAAATAAATTCCCTAGTTTACCATTAATCATCGATCCGTCTCATATTACAGGAAATCGCAACATGATTTTTGAAGTAACACAAGAGGCTCTGGATTTGAATTACGATGGTATGATTATCGAAACGCATTACGATCCGGACAATGCCTGGTCTGATGCTGCTCAGCAAGTGACTCCTGATGCTTTGAAACAGATCATTAAAGATTTGACGATCAGAAAAACGGATGATACTACAGACGAGTACAACCAAAAAATGAAAAAATTAAGAGCGAATATTGACGTTTTGGATGCTAACTTATTAGAGTTACTAGGAAAACGTATGAAAGTAGCGGATGAAATCGGGCAGGTGAAAAAAGATGCAAACGTTGCAATTCTTCAAAACAACCGTTGGAATGAAATCCTTGGGAAAATGATTTTAGAAGGAGAGAAAAAAGGACTTACTGAAGAGTTTGTTTTGAGAATGTTCAAAGCAATTCACCAGGAAAGTATTGGTCACCAGGAAAAAGTATTCAATGCCTAATTTTTTCTAAAACATATAAGTGATATAAGTTATTGGAGTTTTTTAAAGACTACTCTGTACTTTCTTAGGTCATCATTTTAAAAATAGATTGTTTTTTTACATTAAATCTCCTTTGCTTTCGGGCTTTGGAGATTTTTTTTTGAAATATATAGTACCTTCCCAACCTTTTGAAGTTTTTTGTACTCTATACTAATATAAACCTAAATTTTTGTGTCATGAAGTCAAAATTGTTTTCGTCTGCGTCGGGCTTTTTTCGAATGAATCTGAATGTGTTGTTTTTTTTCTTCCTATTTATTGGAACAAAAGCTTTAGCACAAAGTCCGGAACTAACTGTTAAAGGAGAGGATGCCGAAAAAGTGAGAATGAATAAACTTTTCGTCAATGTAAAAGTGGTAGGGAACATTGCCTATACCACGGCCGAGATGCACTTTTTTAATTCAGGAACCCGTCAGATGGAAGCGGAGCTTATTTTTCCGTTGCCGGAAAATGTTTCGGTTTCCCGATATGCGATTGATATCAACGGAAAAATGCGTGAGGCAGTTCCGGTAAATAAAAATAAAGGCAAACAGGTTTTTGAAGCCATCGAACACCGTCGTGTTGACCCGGGATTGTTAGAGAAAGTAGAGGGGAATAATTTTAGAACCAGAATTTATCCGTTGCTGCCAAATGGAGAACGTACCGTGATTATTGGTTACGAAGAAGAACTTTCGGCTTTTGATAAAGACAATCTGGCGTACCAATTGATGAGCCGTTTCCCCAAAAAAATAGATCAGTTTGAAATTAAGGTAGCGGTTTTAGGAGCTGCAACGGCGCCAACTGTTGCGGAGAATTCAGGAAACGAAATTACTTTTTCAAAATGGGAGCAGTCTTTTCAGGCTTCCATCAAAAAAGAAAACTATCAGCCCGCAGAAAAAATAGTTCTTAAAATCCCTTTACAGCAAAGCATCCCAAATGTTTTGATGCAAAATGTTGGCGGGCAGCATTATTTTTATGGAAACACCTTTGTACAAGGCAATAGAACAGTGAAAAAAGCACCGGCTTCGATTGGTTTAATTTGGGATAACTCACTGAGCTGTCAGAATAGAGATTTAAAAAAGGAACTGGATTTGTTAAATGCTTATTTCCAGAAAATAAAAAACACAAAAGTTACCCTTTACTTTTTGAATTATACTTTCGAGAAACAACAGGAATATGTCGTTTCCAACGGAAATTGGGAGGCTTTGAAAGCCGTTTTAGAAAAAACAAAATACGATGGAGGAACCCGTTTTTCGAAACTCAGTTTTGCCGGTGAGGATGAATATTTGTTTTTTACAGACGGATTATCTTCTTTGAGTGAAAATGTCCTACCGAAAACTAAAAAATCAATTTATACCATTACCTCTTCGGTTTCGGCTGATTTTACTTTTCTAAATTATTCGGCAATGCAGACCGCTGGTGATTTTATCAATTTAAACCAGATTAATGTGGAGAAAGCCTTAGATAAACTGCTGCATACGAATTTGAAATTTTTGGGAATAAAAGAGAATTTAACGGTAACCGATTTATTTCCGATAGAAGGAACTTCGGTTTCGGGAAATTTTAGTTTTTCGGGGATTTCTTTAAATCCAAAAAATGAAATTACCTTGTTGTTTGGGTATAATAATGAAGGGGTGTTAGCGCGAAAAATCACTTTAGATGCTGCCGTTCAGCATACCAATGATGTAAATATTGAAAAGCTCTGGGCGCAGAAAAAAATAGCCAATCTTGATTTTGAATATGCAAAAAATGCTGACGAAATCGAACTTCTGGGCAAGAAATACGGAATCATAACGAAAAATACTTCACTGATTGTTCTGGAAGATATCCGCGATTACATTTCCTATGATATTATACCACCGGCTGAATTGCGTGCCGAGTTTGACCGAATTAAAAAACAGGAGCACGATAGCACTTTGGCGCAGCAAAAAAGTAACTGGGAGAGTATTGAAAGTTATTTTGACGGACTAAATAGCTGGTGGAAAAAAGATGTTAAAACGAGTTTACAGGCTTTTGCTAAATACAAAAAGAAGAATGCAAATCAAAGAATTAAAGGTGATCCTGATGCTGTTTTAGCGGTAGACGAACCCGTTGGAGCAGGACGGGTAGTAGAAATTGTGCAAGATAACAATGTGGATAGCGCTGCCTCTCCGCCAGCTGCGCCAAAAGTAGATCAGATGAAACTTGTTACGCCTGTGGTGGCAGGAGCGTCTGAAAGAGTAATAGAAGAAATCAAAGATAAAAAAGTTGGGCGTGAAGTAATTTCTGAAGATGTTTTAATAAGAGAATCAGTTGCGCAGGGAGTTACAAATAATTTGGTACAGACACTTGCTGGAAAAGTAGAAGGAGTTCCGATTAGTCAAACACCCAATACGACAGGAGCAGGACTTAATAATTCAGTAACCGATACTTTAAGTTTGAATTTTTCAAATGGTTATGCAGGTGATTTAAAAAAGGAGGATAAAATCTGGAATCCGGACCGATTGTATTTGAAAGCTTTAGCCAAAGCCCCAAAAGAAAAACAGTACGATTTGTATTTGGAACTAAGAAAAGCACAGGAAAGAAATCCGAGTTTTTATTTTGATGTGGCCCATTTCTTTTACAATCAGGGGGACGTTAAAAAAGCATTGTTGGTACTTAGCAATATTGCCGATTTAGGTTTAGAGAATCATCAGCTTTATAAAACACTCACCTATACGTTACGCCAATGGAAGGACTATGATGATGCTGTGTTTACTGCAAAACAGGTAGCAAAATGGCGTGTTCATGAACCACAAAGTTTAAGAGATTATGCTCTGGCACTGGAAGATGCCGGAAAATATCAGGAAGCTTTTGATCAGTTGATTAAAGCTTTGGAAGTAAATTATTATGGAGAAATGAGCGGGCAGTATGAAGGTGTGGAAGATATTATTTTAATGGATGTTAACCGTTTGACAGCAGAACATAAAGGAATAAAAACAGGCAAGTTAGACAAGAAATACCTCGCTAAAATGCCGGTGGATATCCGAATTATCATGAACTGGAATTTAATGGATGTCGATTTAGACCTTCATATTATCGAGCCAACGAATGAGGAATGTTACTACAGTCACACTTCAACACAAATTGGAGGAAGATTTTCCAAAGATTTCACGCAGGGTTATGGTCCGGAGCAATATTTAATTCGAAATGCGGTGAAAGGAAAGTATCAGATTAAAACCAATTATTTTGGAGAAACGAAACTAACAGAGGACGGTCCGGCCACAATTATGGTTGAAATTTATACCACTAAGGCCGGAAAAACATCCCGAACTTTAAAAACGATTCAGTTGGGGAAAGTTAAAGAGAATGAGATTTTGGCCGAAATTAGCTGGTAAATCTTTCAAATTAAGGGTAAGTCTTTAATTTTAAAAGGCGAAGTTGCGTTGTTCAATTCTAAAAACGTAATTTTGCCTTTTATTTTTTAGTTCAAAGTGTAATCTAAAAACTAAAATCAGCAATCTAAAAATAAAGAATGACAGGACTCGTATATAAATCTACAGGAAGTTGGTACACTGTAAAATCAGAAAATGGCGATTTTATAGAATGCCGTATGAAAGGGAAGTTTAGGATGAAAGGTATTAAAAGTACTAATCCTATTGCTGTAGGTGATATTGTCGATTATGAACTGGAGGAAACCTCAGATGCTGTAACCGGAACGATTTTTAATATTCACGAAAGAAAAAATTATATCGTTCGTAAATCGGTTAATTTGTCGCATCAAATGCATATTATCGCGTCTAATATCGATCGTGTATTTTTATTGATTACGATTAATAATCCGCCCACTACCTTTAATTTTATTGATCGTTTTTTGGTTACTGCCGAAGCCTATAATATTGAAACCATTTTGGTATTTAATAAGATCGATACTTTTGATGAAGCCACACTTGAAGATCAATTGTACATGCAATATGTGTATCAGCAAATAGGTTACCAATGCCTTCGTGTTTCTTCCACAGAAATGAAAGGTGTTGAAGAGCTAAAAGAAATGATGATAGGCAAAGTCAGTATGTTTTCCGGACATTCGGGTGTGGGAAAATCGACTTTGGTAAATGCAATGGAACCTTCTTTGCATCTTAAAACCAAAACCATTTCGGAGGCCAGCAAACAAGGCCAGCATACCACCACTTTTGCCGAAATGTATGATTTGTCTTTTAACGCAAAAATTATCGATACACCGGGAATTAAAGGGTTCGGAATTGTTGATATGGAACCTTCTGAAATAAGTGGTTATTTTCCCGAGTTTTTCAGACTAAAAGACCAATGTAAATTTAACAACTGTTTGCATAAAGAAGAACCGCATTGTGCAATCAAAGCGGCTTTAGAGCGCGATGAGATTGCCTGGTCACGTTACAATAGTTATTTGAAAATACTCGAAGGAGATGACGAAAACTATCGTACCGATTCTTATGACGAGGATCGAAAAGCAAGTGATGAATTGAGGAAATAATTGTTAATTATAAATTGTTAATTATGTATGAGAATGTTATATTGTCAACACAATTTATAATTTATAATTCACATGAAAATAGTTCTGCAAAGAGTTTCGGAAGCATCAGTCACAGTCGATCATCAAAAAGTAGCTGATATTCAAAAAGGCTTATTAATTCTGCTAGGAATTGAAGACGCAGACAATCAGGAGGATATTGATTGGCTGGTGGGGAAAATCATTAAAATGAGAATTTTTGGAGACGAAAATGATGTCATGAATTGCTCGGTTCAGGATATCGACGGAGATATTATTGTCGTGAGCCAATTTACGCTTCATGCTTCTACCAAAAAAGGAAACCGCCCTTCGTATATAAAAGCTGCAAAACCAGACTTTGCCATCCCGATGTATGAGCGTTTTCTACAATCTCTGGAAAAGGAATTTAACAAAAAAGTACAGGCCGGAATTTTTGGTGCCGATATGAAAGTTAATCTCCTGAATGATGGGCCAGTAACCATTTTGATCGACAGTAAAAACAGAGATTAAAAAAATATTAGACGAATGTTAAGAATTTCTAAAAAAAATATATATTTGACGAAATTACTGACTAAATGAAAAGCCTGGTTCTTGCCTTATTTTTTTGCCTGTTTACCCTTATTTCTTCCGCTCAAAAAAGCGAATATGCTGTGGCTGCAATAGCCGATAGCCTTAAAGAAAATGCCAATGCAGTGGTTCGTCTGGATCAGACAGATATCATAATTTCTTCGCAGCGTAGTATGAACATCAAAACGCAGAGAGTTGTTACGGTATTAAATGAAAAGGGAACACGAGCAATTAACGCCTTTGAAAACTACAACAAGAGAAGCTCTGTTAAAAATATTGAGGCAATTGTCTACGATGCATCAGGTAACGAAATTAAAAAAATAAAACGGAAAGATTTTAAAGACGTAAGTGCCGCTGACGGGGCTATGCTTGCTTCAGATGCTAGATACATTTATTTAGACTATACCCCGACCTCATATCCATTCACAATAGTTTATATTAGTGAAAAAGAAACTTCAAATACAGCTTTTCTTCCACGTTGGTATCCTTTAGAGAGCTATTACGTAAGTGTAGAAAAATCTATTTTAAATGTAAAATACCCTAATACCCTTGGGTTTAGAAAAAAGGAGAGTCAGTTCTCGGTTTTTGATATTAAAAGGATAGAGGAATCTGACAAACAAGTTTCCTATATCGCAAGGAATATCTTAGCCCAAAAATTAGAGGATTATAGCCCTGCATTCAGTGATTTATATCCAAAAGTGGTTATGAGTCTTGAATACTTTAACCTAGAAGGGATTGATGGAAATGCGAAAGATTGGAAAGAATATGGGAAATGGTTTTCTGAAAAGATATTAGCAGAAACTATATTATTGCCTGAGGAAACTAAAACAAAAATAAGATCACTTGTAGGAAATGAATCAGATCCTATAAAAAAAGCAAAAATTGTTTATCAGTATGTACAGGAGAAATCGAGATATGTAAGTATTCAATTAGGTGTTGGAGGATTTAAACCTATGCTGGCAACAGATGTTGACCGTTTGGGATATGGAGATTGTAAAGCATTATCTAATTATACAAGAGCACTTTTAGATGTCGTAGGAATACCATCATATTATACAGAATTATATGGTGATCGCGAGTTAAGAGATATTGATGAAGATTTCTTTTCTATAGAAGGGAATCATGCTATGTTATGTATTCCAGATAAAGAAAAATATGTTTTTTTAGAATGTACCAGTCAGAATGATCCTTTTGGATATCAGGCAAATTTTACAGATGATAGGAAAGTTGTTGTAATTAAACCTGATGGTGGTGAAATAATCAAAACGAAAATTTATGAATCAAAAGACAATACTCAATTCAGTAAAGGAAACTATTCTTTAGATGAGAATGGGGTTTTTTCAGGTAAAATAAATATTGTTTCTGAGGGCTCTCAATATGGGCTTAGACAACAAATTGAAAAACTTCAACCAACCGAAAAAGAAGCCCACTACAAAGAATACTGGGACAATATCAGCAATCTGAAATTGGGTAAAATTACGTTGAACAATAACAAAGAAACGATTCGTTTTACCGAGGATGTTCAGCTAAGCGCGTCAAATTATGCTGCGATTACGGAAAACAAAATGATGTTTGTTGTAGACGCCTTTAATCAGACTTCTGCGAATGTAAAAAGAATCCGAAACAGAAAAAATCCATTTCAAATTCAACGTGGGTATTTAGATGCCGATGAGATTGAAATTAATTTGCCTGTGGGTTATACGATTGAATTTTTACCCTCAAATTTCGAACTAAAAGGTAAGTTCGGAGCGTACAAAACCGAAATCATTAAAAAAGAAAACAATAAACTGCTGTACAAACGTTCGTTGTTTTTGAATAAAGGGAAATATTCCAATAAAGAATACGATGACTACCGTCTTTTTATGGAGCAGGTGTCAAAAAACGATAACGCCAAAATTATATTAACCAAGAATTAATCAAATGAAATTTATTAAATTTTTTAGTTTGTTTATTGCATTGTTGTTTGTTTCGGAAGTAACAGCACAAGAATTTAAACTAGGAAAAGTATCTGTTGCCGAATTAGAAGAAAAAGTGCATCCTAAAGATTCGTCAGCCACAGCAGCGATATTGTACCGAAAAGGTACAGCGAGAATTGAATTCGACGAGACGGAAGGTTTTGTTGTGGTAACAGAGGTCGAAACCCGAATTAAAATTTATAAAAAAGAAGGATACGGCTGGGCCAATCAAAAAGTATGGTACCGTAACGAGAATGACTTTAGAGAAAAGGTAGCATTTAGTGATGCCGTTACCTACAATTTAGTTGGCGGGAAAATCGAAAAAACAAAGCTAAAGAGCGATGGAGTGTTTGATGAAGTAGTCGACAAATACAGAGCACAAAAAAAGATCACAATGCCTAATGTTAAAGAAGGTACTGTTATTGAATTTCGTTATGTTTTAAGATGTCCAAGCGATCGACTTATCAGGGAGTGGGATTTTCAATCCAGTGTTCCTGTAAATTATTCAGAGTTTACAACCTACATTCCGGAGTATTATGTGTTTAATCCAAGACAAAAAGGATATATTTTTCCTAAAGTAACCGTAGAGAAAAATTTAAAGACGATCACTTTTACGAGTAAAGAAAGAAATGGATGGATGAACAGTTCGACATCATTTTCTACTGATAAACTGGATTATACAGAAGTAAAAACAATTTATGTAGCGAAAGATTTTCCGGCTATGAAAGAGGAAGCTTTTGTAAACAATATTGATAATTATACATCGAGTATTCAGCATGAATTATCGATGACTAAATTTCCGCGTTCCGAGTATAAAATGTATTCGGTAGACTGGAATGCGGTTGTGAAAACGATTTACGACTACAAGGATTTTGGCGCCGAATTAAATAAGACAGGGTATTTTGAAGAAGATTTGAAAAAGAAACTGGAAGGAAAAAATACAACCGACGAAAAAATCGTAGCTGTTTTGGATCACGTTAAAGGAAGTGTAAAATGGAACGATTATGTGGGGTATTACGCCGAAAACGGAGTTAAAAAGGCCTATAAAGAAAAGACAGGAAATACTGCCGACATTAATCTGATGTTAACCGCTATGCTGCGCTACGCTGGATTAACCGCAAATCCGGTTTTGGTTAGTACACGTTCTAACGGGATTTCACTTTTTCCAAACAGAACCGCTTTTAATTATGTAATCGCAGCCGTGGAGACTCCGGAAGGGAATATTTTACTAGATGCTTCTGATAAGTTTTCAACTCCGGGTGTTTTACCACTAAGAGCCTTAAACTGGTACGGTCGACTGATTCGTAAAGACGGAACTTCTGAAGAGGTAGATTTAATGCCTAAGAAAACATCAAACGATATTGTTTTTATGAATTTTAGTGTTGATCCGGAAGGCAAGGTCACAGGAAAAACCAGAAGACAATGTACCGATTACAATGCGATGATTACAAGAGCTAATATCTCGGGGCTGAAAGAAGAGGAGTACTTAGAAAAACTGGAGAATTCAAACAATAAAATTGAAATCAGTGAGTATTCAAAAACCAATGAAAAAGATATTTTATTGCCTATTATCGAAACGTATTCTTTTACAGGAAGTAATTTATGTGAAGTAATAGGAGGGAAAATCTATGTGAGTCCGATGTTGTTTTTTGCCAATGACAAAAATCCATTTAAACAGGAAGTGAGAGAATATCCGGTAGATTTTGGTTTCCCATTTATGGATAAATACAATATTACACTTCAAATTCCGGAAGGTTTTACAGCAGAAACAGTACCTGCACCTGTAGTTTTTAATATGGAAGATAATTTAGGAAGCTTTAAATTTAATATTGCTGCAAACGATAATCTTTTACAAATCACCATTCAGCATCAAATCAATGCCGCAATCGTTACGACGGAGCAATATGAAATGTTAAAAGAATATTACAAAGGAATGATCGCGAAAGAAACGGAGAAAATTGTTTTAAAAAGAATCTAGTGGTATTAAAAGATTAGAATTATTTTTGTTGAAAAATAGAACTATGGATTTGAAAAATGCACAACTAGATGTAGATACCTGGATTAAAGAGCATGGTGTTCGTTATTTTAATGAACTAACCAATATGGCGCAACTTACAGAAGAAGTAGGTGAAGTTGCCCGAATTATTGCACGCAGGTACGGAGAACAATCAGAAAAAGAAAGCGATAAAAATAAAGACCTGGGCGAAGAATTGGCCGATGTTGTTTTTGTAGTGCTCTGTTTGGCCAATCAAACCGGAATAGATTTACAAGCTGCTTTTGATAAAAAAATGGATTTAAAGTCAGTTCGCGATAAGGATCGTCATAAAAACAACGATAAATTAAAATAATGTGATAAGTCACGGCAAAGTTTTGGTGTGTCCTTTATTTAAAATAAATTTGCAAAAACGCATCATTTAATTACCTATAATGAATTTACTACTCCATACAACTCAACATAATTTACAAGGACAAATTGCAGTAACAGGATCAAAAAGCGAAACCAACCGGTTATTGTTGTTAAAAGCATTGTTTCCAAATATTACTTTGGCGAATACTTCCAACTCTGATGATAGTGAGGTCATGCAAAAAGCACTGATTGGTCATGATGAAATTATAGACATTCACCATGCAGGAACGGCAATGCGTTTTTTAACCGCCTATTTTGCAGTAAATGAAGGTAGAGAAGTAGTGATGACAGGTTCCAGCAGAATGCAGGAGCGTCCGATAAAGATTTTGGTAGAAGCTTTGGAGCAATTGGGTGTTGAAATCTCTTATGAAAAAGCAGAAGGGTATCCTCCAATTCGTATCAAAGGAAAAAAAGTAACCGCTTCAAAAGTAACTTTGGCCGCCAATGTAAGCAGCCAGTATATTTCGGCACTTTTATTAGTGGCGTCAAAACTGGAGAATGGTCTTGAATTGACATTAGAAGGGGAGATAACTTCCATTCCATATATCAAAATGACTTTGGCGTTGCTAAACGATTTAGATATTCAAACGAGTTTTGAAGGAAATGTGATTAAAGTATATCCAAAAGCTCAAGTAGTTTCTAAAGAAATGGTGGTGGAATCGGACTGGAGTTCGGCTTCGTACTTCTTTAGTTTAGTAGCCTTGGCTGACACCGCTTCCATAACTTTAAGCAGTTATAAAGAAAATAGTTTGCAGGGGGATTCTGAATTGGTATCACTTTATGAAAAATTGGGAGTGAAAACTACTTTTCAGGACAATAAAATGACGTTGGTAAAACAGGAGAATTTTAAATTTGAAACTGTAAATTTTGAATTGAACAATACGCCCGATATCGCACAGACCATCGTGGTAACTTGTTTAGGATTAGGAATTGGCTGTCATTTAACAGGTCTTCATACCTTGAAAATTAAAGAAACAGACCGATTGGAAGCGTTGCGAGTGGAACTTACCAAATTAGGGGCTGAGATCTCAGTAACGAATGACAGTTTGACTTTGACGGCATCAGAAAACATTAAGCACAATGTGAAAATTGCGACTTACAACGATCACCGTATGGCGATGGCATTTGCACCATTGGCTTTAAAAGTGCCCATAATTATTGAGGATGCCGAAGTAGTTTCAAAATCGTATCCTGATTTCTGGAATGATTTGAAAGCATTAGCCTTTGAAATTGAGACACTATAAAAAATAAAAGTTCTTTTAAGAGCTGAACAAAATAGAAAAAACCTCCGGTTCAAATCGGAGGTTTTTTTGTGTAATTATTTTTTTGACTTTGACGACTAAAATAGGTGTCGATTTTTCAGGAACGGGGATTAAAGTCACTTTGATTTCCTCTATAGTTAAAAAAAAGATAAAACTTTCATTTTTAAGCAACTCAAAGTATCCGTAAACCAACGACTTTTGAAAATAAACAGCAAAACACTTGACAACGCCTATCTCACAATCGTATATTTGCACACGATTTATAATTTTAGATAAAAAATCTAAAATCTACACTCTAAAATCAGCAATGTCAATATGAAATTATCACATTTTCAATTTAATTTACCAAAAGAACTTTTAGCGGAATTTCCAGCAGAAAACAGAGATGAGTCTCGTTTAATGGTAATCGATCGTCAAAAACAAACTATAGAGCACAAAATGTTCAAAGATGTTATCAATTATTTTGATGACGGAGACGTTTTGATCCTTAACAATACTAAAGTTTTCCCGGCTCGTTTGTACGGAAACAAAGAAAAAACAGGAGCAAGAATTGAAGTTTTCTTATTAAGAGAGTTAAATTCAGAGCAACGTCTTTGGGACGTTTTGGTTGATCCGGCACGTAAAATCAGAATTGGTAACAAACTTTATTTTGGTGACGACGATTCGTTAGTGGCTGAGGTAATCGACAATACTACTTCTCGTGGTAGAACTTTACGTTTCTTATACGATGGGTCTTATGAAGAATTTAGAAATAAATTGACAGAACTTGGAGAAACTCCAATTCCTAAATACATCAACAGAGAAGTAACTGCTGAAGATGCTGAAAGATACCAAACAATTTATGCAAAAGAAGAAGGAGCGGTAGCAGCACCAACTGCTGGTTTACACTTCTCAAAACACCTTTTGAAAAAATTAGAAATTAAAGGAGTAAACTTTGCTGAAGTAACACTTCACGTAGGTTTAGGAACTTTTAATCCGGTTGAGGTTGAAGATTTATCAAAACACAAAATGGATTCTGAGGAATTAATCATCAGACAAGAAGCTTGCGATATCGTAAATGCTGCAAAAGCAGGAAGAAAACGTATTTGTGCTGTTGGAACAACTTCAATGCGTGCCATCGAAAGTTCGGTTTCTTCTCAAAATACTTTAAATCCTTACGAAGGCTGGACGAATAAATTTATTTTTCCTCCTCACGATTTTAGTATTGCAAACTGTATGATTACAAACTTCCACACACCAAAATCAACATTATTAATGATGATTTCTGCTTTCTGTGGTCATGATTTAATGAAAAGAGCTTACGAAGAAGCAATCAAAGAAGAATACAAATTTTACTCTTACGGAGATGCGATGTTAATTCTTTAATTAGAATTTATCTTATAAACAGACCCGACAGGTTTTTAAAACTTGTCGGGTTTTCTATTTTATAATGGTTTCAAGTTTCAAGTTTCAGGTTCTGTTGGTAACTTGAAACCTGAAACTTGAAACAAAATAAACAATTTTTGTTATTTTTACTATTCAAAACAAACGCAATGACTTTTCAAAATACACGCGAATTCGCGAAACAACTCGATTCAGAGGATACTTTAAATCACTATCAGGACCAATTTATATTCCCAAAAGTTAATGACAAAAGAGTAATTTACTTTACAGGAAACTCCTTAGGCTTACAGCCAAAACGTACCAAAGCTTATATTGATGAGGTAATGAACGACTGGGCAGATCTTGCCGTAGAAGGCCATTTTTATGCAGAAAAACCGTGGTGGGATTATCAGGAAAGATTTGCAGCACCTTTGAGTAAAATAGTTGGAGCTTTACCTTCTGAAGTTACCGTGATGAATACGCTGACCGTAAACCTTCATTTGTTGATGGTTTCTTTTTATCAGCCAACAGCAACCCGTTATAAAATTATCTGCGAGGAAAAAGCATTTCCTTCAGATCAGTATATGTTTCAGAGTCAGGTGCATTTTCATGGTTATAAAGCAGAAGATGCGATTGTAGAAATCAAACGCCGTGACGGAGAACACAATATTCGTCTTGAAGATATACTGGCTAAAATTGAAGAAGTTGGAGACGAACTGGCTTTGGTGTTAATAGGAGGAGTAAATTATTATACCGGGCAGGTTTTCGACATGAAAACAATTACAGCTGCGGGACAAAAAGCAGGAGCAAAAGTAGGTTGGGATTTGGCACATGCTGCCGGAAATATCAAACTGGAACTTCACAACTGGAACGTAGATTTCGCCGCCTGGTGCAGTTATAAATACATGAATTCAGGACCGGGAAATGCTTCAGGCTGTTTTGTACACGAAAAACACCATAACAATCCCGACTTGCCAAGATTTGCCGGATGGTGGGGACACAACAAGGAACGCCGTTTTAAAATGGAACCTGTTTTTGACCCTGTTCATGGAGCAGACGGTTGGCAAATTAGTAATCTGCCTGTGCTTTCATTAGCTCCTTATTTAGCTTCGGTTGAAATGTTTGCTGAGGTTGGAATGGATACTTTGATCGTAAAAAGAGATAAAATCACCGCCTATTTAGAATTTATTTTGCATGAAATCGATAAGGAAGTAAAAGGCAATTTTGAGATCATAACACCTTCAAATCCTGAGGAAAGAGCCTCCCAGCTTTCCGTCTTTTTACACGGAGAAGGAAGAAGTTTGTTTGATTATCTGATGAAAAATGGTGTTATAACCGACTGGCGTGAACCCAATGTAATTCGTCTAGCACCAGTTCCATTGTATTGTTCATACGAAGACATGTACGATTTTGGACAAATTCTGAAAAAAGGAATTTTAGGGAAGTAAACTAAAATATAATTTCGCCAGGACTTAACGTTTTGGCGATTTTTTTTTAAAAGTGCTATAAAAATAATTGGTCTCCACAAAATCGGAAACCACTTAAAATCTTCAAATTGTATAAGCTTTACGTTAAATCTTGTAACTTCAATGATATAGATCTCCTTTACTTTGTAGTGTAATAATTTTTAAACTACAAAATCATGAAAGCCTTATGTATTTTAATAGCTGCATTATCTATTATTTCTTGCCAGAATCAGGGAAAAGAGGATATTAATAAAGCGAAACAAGCTAGTATTGATTCGATGAAAGTTGAAATTAATAAACAAAGAGTTATTGATTCAATGAAAACAGAAATGGCAAAGATCAAAGAAGAGCAAGAGCAAAAGGTGGAATCTCAAAAAGTTGTAGTGGTACATCAGCAAGCCGACAGATCCGTAGCAGCACCGCAAACCACAGCTAAAAAGAAAGGCTGGAGTTCAGCTGCCAAAGGGGCCGTAATTGGTGCCGGAGTAGGAGCAGTGACCGGAGCTATTGTGAGTAAGAAAAAAGGTCAGGGAGCCATAATAGGCGGTTTGGCCGGAGCAGGTGTTGGTGCCGGAACCGGAGCAATCATTGATGGCAGCAAGAAGAAAAAAGAATAAAGGATAAGATAGATTTTAAAATAAAACTGCCGATTTAAATTTTAAATCGGCAGTTTCTTTATACCAACTCAGCGACCGGGACTTTAATTGTAGCCAGTTCCAGTTTGTAAAAATCGAATTGATATTTAATTTTTTCGGTATCCTTTTGAAAATACAAAGCAGATCCGAATAAATCTTCGTAATAAGCAATTCCCTCCAGGAGATTCGCTTTGAAAGTATTCCATTTTTTTAATTGGGCATTCGTGATTTCTCCTGAAATAGTATGGATCTCATTTCTCAGATATTCAATATACATTTTCAGTTCCTTCACAAATAAATTAGGCCTGTTAGGGGTTCTCAAAATTGATTTATTTCCATAAATATGTGCAAGCATATCAGACAGGGAAACTTCGTGGTCAAAATAGGCCATATTGGGTCCTGGACAGATGACAACACCCTGTGGCTGACCTTTGATTTTAATATCATTTTCTAAATAAGAGGCATTGGCCAATCCAACACACAAACAGGATTTTTCGGTGATGGCAAATTTTGCTCTTTCGTAGGCTTCAGTGGAAAGAGATTCTTTTTTCGCGGCTAGTTCTTCTAATTTAATATCCTGAAATTTTTTAGAGGCTGTGCAAATCCCATGCGGGTCGTATTCTTTGCTTAGTGCCAGAAATTTTTTGGGACAGGCGCTTCCGGCTTTGTTTTGATCGATTCTTTTTTGTTTTAGAATTTCATTTGTTGTGCCTTTCAAAGTATTAAACGGAACACCCAACGGGGAAATATGACTCAAATACAAATCTTTCTCTGTCGCTTCCATTAATAAATTGCGGGTGGCCTGATCTACCGATGTGGCTTCGGGAACCAATAAAAATGGAGATCCCCATCCCACAGAATCAACCTTGTAATTTTGCAGCAAAAATGCGTGCTCTTCGGCAGTTCCCACGCCGCCTTGTACCGTAATTTTTAAAGGCAATGGATTTTCAGGCGCATGAACTTGTTTTTGCTGTAATACTTTTGTCATCAGCTCATGTGCCGACTGAATAAGCTGATTCTTTTTTTGTTTGAACTCTTCTAAAATCGGACCCAATAAAAGACCGTCAGTTGCAAAAGCATGTCCGCCGCAGTTTAACCCTGATTCGATTCGGTACTCAGAAACCCAAAGACCTTTTTTGGCCAGGAAATTTCCCTGAATCATCGCCGATCTAAAATCGCTTACTTTTAGAATAATTCTTTTTTTAAGTTCGTTTTTAGTATTGGGGAAAAAATCGGAGAAATTTTCAAAATAACTATACAATCTCGGATTCATCCCTGCCGAAAGTACAACCGAAGACTCCAGATTGCTATTGGCAAACCCTCTTAAAGCGGCATGAGCATCATTAAATTCGATGGGCAGCTGTTCGTTTTTCTCGAAATTATCCTTATCGAGTTTGGTCATGATATTGACATCAATAGAACCGGGCGAAAGATGAGATTCGATATAGTTTTGAATGTTTTCTTTAAAAGAAATCCCATCCTCCAGTAAATTCTGAAACCCTTTTTTGATGTCGGAAGTATTCGGCAGCATCGCCATATAATTTTCCAATGCGGTTTTGCTTTCGATTAATTCTGTTTTAAAATTTTCGAATTTTTCTTTCACAATCTTATCGACCAAATTGAGATAAGAGGTAATGCGCTGTGCTCGGTAGTCCTGAAATTTTTGACTTATTTCTTCGTATGGGAAATTAAACTTAGCACTGTAAAAATTACGCATCTTTTCAATTAAATCATCATCTGCAATAGAAACAACAGATGAAATACCAAATTGCGCCACCCGAATCGGGCTGTCAATCGTATATGCGAGACCCATTACGGGGATATGAAAAGTGTGTAAAGAAGGTTTTTCCATTTGCTTTTAAATTAAAATAATAAGCAAAGGTTGGAAAATAAATGGGCAAAAAAACTGATAATTGTCAGGTTTGCAGTTTGTTATTTTACAGAATTCATCAATCCTCTAAATGACAAGATCATTGCCAATAGTTGATCAATTCATTCGTGGTGAAAAACACCTCACCTCAAATCAAAATCTTCTTGAAAGACTCAGCGATGCTTCGCCATAAAAAATTATAGAATGATTTCTCCTGAATTCGTTCTAATTCAACATTGGCTGTTTTGGATTTTTCGCCCGAGTCATCTTTGAGCAATAAATTGGCAACGGCAGTCTTTAGTTTAGCTTCTTTTTCCGGATGTTTCTTTTTAAACAGCTTTACTTTTAAATTTTCATATTCAAGTAAGGCATTTCCTCTGGCATTCTCATCGTTGCCATAAAAGTTAAACTGGTATTTGTTGAATTTACCCGTAAAAGCAGTGTTGATGTAAGGTTTGGTAAACGGCTCCATCGCGGCAACATCAAAATGAGAAATGGTTCCCTGAATGTGAAAACTGTCTTTCCGATCAAGAACATTAAAACTCCAGTCGACATTCAATGGGGATGTTTTCATAAACAAACAATTGATTTTGATCTTTACATCAGCCGTTTTCTGTAAAGCAAAGCCACTTCTGATGTTCGTAGCCTGCAAGTTCAAACGATCAAAACTTAAGATTCCGGGGCCTTTTGAAAAATCAATTTCTTCCTCGTAAACCAGTTTTGACTGTAAAACCTGCACCGTATCAATCTGTAAAGGGAACTTAATTTTTCGCAGCAAAGCATTGTACAGGTATTTTTTACTGAGATCATCTTTTGGAATTTTGTTGCGGTATATATTGGCCTGCACATGGTGGGCAACGAGCGAATTGGCTTTAAAGAAAAACAGCTCTTTTTTAAAACCCCAGTCCATCTTTTCAATGTCGGCCGAATCCAGTTTTATGGTATAAATGTCCTTCTCTTTTTCTAGTTTACGAACAAACTCTTTTCGGCCATATTCAGGTAAGTACGAAAAGTTTTTCATCCTTAAAAAATGATTTTCGGTGGTAATCTGACCAATATTCAGGCGATAAAAGGCATTGGGTTTGTAATATAAACTATCACATACCAGAACGTATTTTTTAAAATGCATTGGAATTTTTTCTTTCAAAGTAGCGGCGGTGACCAAAATCCCTTCCAGTTTCAGAACAATTTTTTTGATGCGGAAAATAGGTTTGTCAGTGGTGAGCGAAACGACGTCAACACTTCCTTCATTCAGATAGATATTCGAAACCGCAACTATTTTTTGAAAGGGTTCTATGATCGCGGTCTTAATATTTTTACTGTTGTTTAAAAGCTTTTCCCCTTTTTTGTACAAAATAACCCGAGGTTTATGAATGATGATACTTTCGGCCCTGATGACATCCCGGAATGCCAGATCCCAAATGTTAAAATGCTTAATTGTAATCGATTCGATTTTAGCAAAGATTCCGTTTTTAGCCTTGCTGTTTTGAAGTTGGTTTTTGGGATGAACCAATAAGGTTTGTGCATGAATGCTTCGGGACCAGAGCGACACCTCTATTTTTTCATAGTGAATGGCATAAGCCGTGGTGTTTTTCTCGTGTACGATTATAGGTAATTGTTTTTTTATCCAATAATTAAGACCAATATGGAGTAAAATCACAAAAAAGAAGACTGAAATGAGACCGATCGCTATTTTTTTATAGATTGACATTTATAGGATTGATTTTAAATACATAAATTTAGACTTTTAAAAGCGATGTTTCTTACACGATTTTAAATTTAAGTTATATCATTTCAAAATCATTTATCCTTATACGTTTCATAAATATGAGAAAAATTAAAAAAATTCTGCTGGTACTATTGGTATTGATCGTTATTCTTGGAATCGGTTTATGCGCTTACATTTTTCACTTGAAGCCTAAATACGAAGGCGAAGTAGAATTGAAAAATCTCCAGAAAGAAACGACGGTATATTTTGATGATTTTGGAGTGCCCCATATTTATGCTGATTCTGAAAAAGATGCTATGACCGCCCTGGGTTACGTTCATGCACAGGAACGATTATGGCAAATGGAATTGCTTCGAAGAATTGCACCCGGAAAATTATCGGAAATCTTTGGATCGGTTGCACTAAAAAATGATAAATTTTTCTCCGGAATTGGTATTGAAGAAGCTTCGGCAAAAGCCATTGCGAAATTAGATCCGAACAGTCAGAGTTATAAAATGACAATGGCTTATCTGGACGGAATAAATCAATATCTGGAAGAAGGACCAACTCCGGTTGAGTTTACGCTGGTAGGGGTGAAAAAAGAAAAATTCACGATCAAAGACGTGTATAATATTTTTGGATACATGTCTTTTAGTTTTGCTATGGCTCAAAAAACAGATCCGTTATTGACCTTCGTCCGCGATAAATATGGTGTCGAATATTTAAAAGACTTAGGAATTGAAGGGGAGTTTAACACCACAAGAATCAAAAATTCAAAAGAAAACATCGAAGAATATACTGCCATTTCAAAGTCGGTGGCGGCATTGCTGGACAACTCACTCATACCTCCTTTTGTGGGAAGTAACAGCTGGGTGGCGGGACCAACTAAAACGAAAAGCGGAAAAGTGATTTTTGCAAACGATCCGCATATCAGTTTTTCACAGCCTGCGACCTGGTACGAAGCCCATTTGATAACACCTGATTTTGAATTGTACGGCTGTTATCTGGCCGGAACACCTTATCCGCTATTGGCGCACAACCGCAATTATGCTTACGGACTGACGATGTTTGAGAA
This sequence comes from Flavobacterium sp. T12S277, assembly GCF_048514875.1. Classification (NCBI taxonomy): domain Bacteria; kingdom Pseudomonadati; phylum Bacteroidota; class Flavobacteriia; order Flavobacteriales; family Flavobacteriaceae; genus Flavobacterium; species Flavobacterium sp. T12S277. Next base: position 150,622 of record NZ_JBLYEG010000013.1, read on the forward strand.
TGATGATATCGATTTTTATCAGGAAAAAAATAAAAGCGGTGATTCCAACCAGTATCAGACTCCAACAGGTTTTGCGGCTTATACAACCCTGAAAAAAACGATAAAAGTAAAAGATACCTCAGATGTGGTTTTGACGGTTAAATCAAGTCGTCACGGGCCAATTATGAATGATGTACTGGATCACTTAGATAAAAAGAATCCTATCGCCATGTCGTGGGTGTATACACAACAGCCTATTCAGATTTTAGATGCGGTTTACGGACTTTCACATGCTAAAAACAAAGACGATTTTAGAAAAGCAGTTTCGCTGGTTGCAGCACCAGGCTTGAACGTAATGTATGGTGATGCCAAAGGAAATGTGGCATGGTGGGCAACCGGAAAACTTTATAAACACGATAAAGACGTAAATACTTTTCTTATTTTGGATGGTGCAAGCGGCAAAGATGATATTAAAGAATATTTAGATTTTTCGAAAAATCCTTCTGCCGAGAATCCAAAATGGGGGTATGTGTACTCTGCAAATAATCAGCCGGAAGCTATAGATGGTTTTTTATATCCGGGTTATTATTTACCGGAAGATCGTGCAAAAAGAATTTCAGCGATAATGGATGCAAAATCAGATTGGGATAAACAAGCGATCAGTAAGATGATCTTTGACAACACTTCACCTGTTTCGCCGGGAGTAGTGCAGCGTCTGATTGCAGCTGTAGCCGGCAGTTCACTTTCAACAGAAGAAAAAGAAGCGATAAACGTTTTAAAGGCATGGAAAGGAACCAATAATCTGGAAGATGTTGGGCCAACGATTTATAATAAATGGGTTTATCTGTATTTAAAAAATACTTTCGAAGACGAGATGGGGGGCGATAATTTTAGTTTATACCTGGATACCTCTTTGGGCAAACAAATTATTGCGAGACAAATTGAAAAGGAAAACTCCGTTTGGTGGGACGATATCAAAACCAAAAATAAAAAAGAAACCAGAAGTGATATTGTTTCAAAATCATTTCATGAAGCGGTAGCAGGACTTCAGGAGCAATTGGGCAATACCGTAGCAGATTGGCATTGGGGGAAAGCACATACCGTAGAACACCAACATCCTCTGGGGAAAATAGCTGCTTTACGCCGACTTTTTAACGTAGGACCTTTTGCTGCTCCGGGATCAAATGAGGTAATAAACAACCAGTTTTTTGGATTCAATAAAGAAGGAGAGTATCATGTAAAAGGCGGACCTTCAACCAGAAGGGTTATTGATTTCTCAGATATCGAAAACAGCTGGAGTATTTTGCCAACCGGGCAATCCGGTAACCCGTTTAGCAAACACTACGACGACCAGGCCGAAATGTACAATGCCGGAAAATTCAGAAAGATGAAATTGAATAAAGAGGAGATTGTTAAAACATCAACCAAGTTAGTTTTGAAACCAAAAGCGAAGTAGTGTTTTTGGTTTCAGGCTTTAAGTTTCAAACTCCAAACTCCAAACTCCAAATTCCAAATTCCAAGTTTCAAGTTAACAATTAACAATTAACCATTAACATTTTACTTATACCTGCCACGAACAATATCATTTGCAAATATTTCAAGGTTATAGCCCAGTGCATCGTTGGTAACCATGACATTTGTAGTTTGGTATACAGTATCTTTTTGGTACGTTTTTAGTAATGCTTCTAATTCTATTTCGTTATAAAAAGCAAACATATTGTAAACAGCGTCACGGAAGTTTTTATAGTTGATACTTCCGGTTATTTCGACTGTTTTTTGATCGTTCCATTTTTCTTTAAGAGCGGCCTCGTTGATGGTTGCCAGACAAAAATCGGTCACATAGGTTTTGTAATTTGCAGCTTCCACAATTTTATCAATTATAATTTTGTTTTGCTGAGAAGGCATTGGGACTGTTTTTCCAGAGGTTTGAGAATTACCAATGAGCGGAATAAACATGCATAGTACGAACACTAAAAGAGTCTGTTTCTTTAATTTTTTCATAGGTTAAGTAAAACAGTTTACAACAGTTCTTGTTGTAAATCAGGTTGATTTGGGATTTATTATCATTTTTTTGGGCGGTGCTAAAATACTATTTTAAATATTTAATTATCGAATCTGATTGTTAGAAATTGTAACAAAAAATAACTCCGATAAAACAAATTCAGAATCAGTTTTATCGGAGTTTTTAAAGAAGTTTGCTGAGTGTTATTTTGTATTGTTTTTCGAAATTTCTTCTAATACCTTTTTGCCGTTTTCATTTTTGGGATCCAGTTCAACTGATTTGGAATAATTTACAAACGCAAGTTTTTTATCCCCATCAGCCAAATAGGCTTCTCCTAAACTATCATATACGTTTCCGGATTTTGGAAAAGAAGCGGCATTTATTTTAAAAATCTCGATTGCCTCTTTAATTTTTCTTTTTTGTAAAAGTTGATAGCCCACGTCATTCATGTCGTTTTCCTTGATAGCGTAAGTAGGATCGTTTTTTAATTTGGTATAGGCAGCCGTTCCGCTTGTAACCCCTTGTTCCGTGAAAACATCCAAAAGCTCAAACGCCAAAGATTTTTTCGGCTGGTTGAAGGATTGTTTGTACAAAATGGCTCTGATCGCATTGCTCATTTCATCCAAAACAGTTCCGCCGGTGTTGTTAAGTAAAACAATTAGATTTTTATCCGTCACAATACGAACGATATTGGTGTTAAAACCATTGATTCCACCACCATGTTCAACAATTTTTAATTGGGCGGCATCTTTTCCTTTATTGTTGTTGCTGACAACCCATCCGTAGCCGTAAGACTCATTTTTTCTTGTGCTGATGTAAGGTTTGAATAATAATTCTGTTGATGCCGCAGAAAGTATTTTATTGGCATAAAGCGCCTGATCCCATAGGTACAAATCCTCCACCGTAGAATATAAAGAACCTGCCGCATAAGGTATACTCATGTCGATATAGGAAGCATTACTAATTTTTTTGGCGTTTTTCTCATAACCGGCAGCTCTGTTCTCCAAAAGGACTTCGGGGCGATCATAGCCGGAATTGACCATCTTCAATGGCGTAAAGATGGTCTCTTGCAAATAGTGCTCGTATGTTTTTCCGGTAACTTTTTCGATAATATATCCTAAAAGGAAATATCCGGAATTACTATAACTGAATCTTTCACCCGGAGTAAAATCAAGCGGTAAAGTAGAGAACGTTTTAACAAACTCTTCAGGGGTATAAGGATTTCGGCTTTTATCTTTGAAAAAATCAGGTAAAGAAGTGTAATTTGGAATTCCCGACGTATGCGTAAGCAAATGATGAAGCGTTATTTTATCGCCGGTTTCTTTAGGGTAATCGGGTAAATAAGTAGTGATAGGAACATCTAGTTTCAGTTTTCCATCTTCAACTAATTTGACGATTAAAAAGGCTGTAAATTGTTTGGTGATCGAGCCCAATCTGAATTTGGTATTGGGCTGATTCGGAATATTCCATTCCATATTGGCAGAACCGTATCCTTTCTTAAAAATGATTTTTCCATTTTCGGTAACCAGTGCCGAACCATTAAATTGTCCGTATTGATTGTACGTACTTAAAAGTTGGTCAATTTGTTTTGCTTTGTCCTGTGCGGAAGAGATGTTTATAGCGAAAAAAAGGAAAAGAACGCTAAGAACAACTAGTTTGATTGGTTGCTTCATATTGATTGATGATTAAGGTTAGTAAACCAGTGATTGATTTTTGATTTGATGATTGAAACTCCGTAATCTGTTCAGGATTATGTTGTCGTCTTTTGTTAGACGACTCATTTTTAATTAAGTTTCAGAATCAATCCTTTTTTTATCTTTTTTTTAACACACTAGCGGGAGAGCATAGACGCAATGCTACTATTTTAAAGGTCTATGCTCATAACTAACAATTTTCTTTACCTTTCAATCTTTATTTTTTATTCCTCGATGAGGATGAATTCCTCCTCTGTGATCTGTATCTCTAAAATAACTGAGTTGGTTTAGGCGAATAACACTTCACCTAAAAATTGCACAATAAGGATAAATAACTTTAGCATGGATTTCCGAATAAGGATTTATTTCGTTTCTATATCAATTATTTTCTGACCCTTCTCACCAAAATAGTGTGTTACAATCTTTTCATAAACCTTATAACCATCATCAACATTGGTGAAAATAAGCAGACCTTGTTTGGTTTTTGGAAGCAATAAGAAAATGGTTTGAACACCCTGATCCGCTCCGCCATGCGATAAGGCATAATCGTTATCTCCTAAATTATAAATTTCAAAACCCAGTCCGAAGTACTTATTTTTCTTGGTTTGAATCTGATGGGAAGTCATGTCTTCAAAAACTTTTTTGCTCAGTCCATCGCTGTTCATAACGCTGCATAAAAACGTTCCGTAATCTTCAATAGTCGTTAGTAAATCATCGGCAGCATTTGCGGTTTTGTTTTTAGTAGGTTCATATGCATTCCCTTTATTGTCGTAACCAATGGCATATCTTGATAAATCAATTTTATCGTTCCAGACCAACTGAGTGTCGTTCATTTTTAGAGGTTTAAAAACCAATTCACCAGCTAACTGATCCAGCGTTTTATGAAATTTCTTTTCTAAGGCCCTTCTCAAATACTCTAAACCTTCTCCCGAATATTGGTGTTTTGTTCCGGGTTTAAATTTAAAATCCAGTTTGCCTGATTTGTTCATGAACCTCCAGTTTGGAAAACCGGTTTGATGACTTAAGACAATTCGGGTCGTTAGCAATTTAGTATTAGGATCATTTGCAATATCCGGATCTGTCCAGTATTTGTAAAGAGGCTCGTCGAGATCCCATTTTCCGGCACTCACTAATTTTAAAGTAACTATTGCCGTAACAGGCTTGGTTAAAGAAGCCACATTCCAAATCGAATTATAAGGGGCCGCAACTCCTTTTTTGAGTTCGCCAAATACTTTTACTTCCTGTAACTTTCCATCGTTGATTAAACCAATTCCCAGTGCCGGAATATTGTTTTGTACCAGCCATTTTTTAATTTCGGCATCGTTGTCAAAAATATCCGATTTGGTACCCGCAGTACTGACATATTGGTGATCGTAACTAAATGATCTTTTGAGTTTCCAAACACCATTTGCTAAAAGCCAGACGTGTGTAAATCGCGCTGTGCTTCCAAATTTTTCTTTAGCATCTGCAAAAGATTCATTTTTCCCTATTGATTTTTCATAAAATTGGTGGATTCCCATTTGGACCGCACCATACAATAAGCCTTTATTATAAAGCGGATAAACTTCGGTGCTGCCCGGAACCAGATACCTTCTTGCTTTGTACGTTTCAACAGAACGGCACAAACCTTTTTTGAGGTTGACTAAAAAAGTGGCTTTGTCAGAAGGACCATCTCTATCATGATAAAATTCAAAGTCGTCAGTATAAAGATTTTCAAACTGGCTGATATCGCAGGTATTAAAACCGACATTAAAAAGAAGGCTGTCTCTGGACATGATGGTTTGGTACAATTCGGAACCTTTTTTTTCCTGAGAGAATCCGGTTTGGAACTGGAAAAGGAACATTGCAATTAAAAAAACTTTTAATTGAAAAATAGAGGGGTTGGTTTTCATTTTATATTGGTTTGGTTGATTGATGATGGTGCAATAGTACTGCAATCTAAAATCTAAAAATTGTACAAATGCGAAATCCTATCTTTTTTTAGAAAGAAAATATAAACTAGAGTTGAACGTTTTGGGAGTCGTTTTCATAACCCCTTTAAATTGTTTTATAAAATGCGACTGATCAAAATACTTGTTGTAAAGCGCAACTTCAGTCAGACTGAGTTTTTCTAAATTGGAATGCACCATTTGATCCACCGATTTTCTGAATTTCAGAATCTGGATGTATTTTTTAATGGTAAGTCCGGTTGCTGCTTTAAATTTAATCTGCAATAAACGCTGAGAGACTTTTAAATCTTCCCCAATTTCCGAAACCGAAATTTCCTCATTGCGAAGTTTAATGATCTCACAGATTCTTTCTATGGTATTCTTGTCAGGGTTTGTAAAACTTAATTCCTCGAAATAGGCATTTAGTGTCGTCAGCAATACCGAAATGTCATTGCTTAAATTATAAGCTGTTTTAGTGGCAAAAGGCAGTTCGACCGGATTGATTTTGATAATAGAATCGCTAAAATTGCTCAAATCATATTGAGGAAACATCGAAAGCGTCCAGGCTTGTAATTGAATGATGGTAACTTTGGTTTTAGGTCTGATATTAACCAAAACCTTATTTGTCATTTGCGAACAAAAGTAGAACCCTTCGTTCATCTCGTATTTTTGCTTACTCGTGTGAACTTCTATCGAGGTTCCGCTCACAATAGCAAGATTAAAACAGCCGTTGGGTAAAACGAGTTTGTTTTCAATTGTCGTTTCACCATTGCCATTGTCCAGACACCAAATTTTATTCACAAACCGCTCGCTTTTTTCGCTTACATAATGTTCTGAATATAGATTCATTTTGAGATTATGTTTTGATGAGTTGTTGCCTATAATTCTTCAACGGTACAATACGTTAAATAATTTTCAATTCGTTCGGAGAGTCTTTTTTCTAAATAAACGTTGCCGCCTTTTAGCGTGTTTAGAATTTGTACAGCTTGTTGCTGATACTCTTTTATCTTTTCTACACTCCAGCTTTCTGGCGGAACTTGTAAATTAGTTATTCGGTCAGCTAATTTCACCGCCCAGACCTCTTTTGATAATTCTTTAATTCGGGCCAGACTATCGGCCATTCTTTCTTCTTTAGGGATTTTAGAATCCTTTGTTAAGGCCAGAACAGCCTGGCAATTTCTTCATCAAATTCGGTTACAAGTTCTTCAAATGTAGTTTGGGTATCTTCAAGTATATCGTGGAGTAATGCAGTTTGAATTGCAAATGCAGTATTAAAAGTCGTTGTGTTTTGCGAAGCCAATAGAATTTCCATTGTCACATTGCTTAAATGAACAACATAAGGGAGGTTAGTTCCGGGAATTACCTGATTTTGGTCGGCATGTTTTTTTGCGGCAAATTTTATGGTTCTTTGGTATATGGTCTGCAGTTCCGTCATAGAAGAGGTGTTTTAGAATAAGCTAAAATACCAATTTTCTATCACAATAGTTGAGGCGGTTTTCCTATATAAATTCAGGAAAATATTCCGTTTTAACAGCCTTCCAGTCCTCTGAAATAATACTGTAATAAACGTCATCTTTGCTCTTTCCTTCCGAATCGATATAATTGTTCCTGAAAACACCTTCTTTCGTGGCGCCTAATTTTTCAATGGCTCGTTGCGATTTTTTGTTTTCGAGATCGGCACTGAGCTGGATTCTTCGGAATTGAATATTTTCAAATCCAAAATTGAGCAATTCAAATTTACAGGCTTTGTTTAAACCGGTTCCCTGAAATTGTTTCCCATACCAGGTCCAGCCAATTTCACATTTTTGACTGGCAGGATTAAGGTAACCGTATCTTGTACTTCCGGCGACCTTGTTGGTTGCTTTATCAACAATTAAAAAAGGATAACAAATTCCGGCGGCTTTTTGCTCTAAGGTATTTTGAATATAGCTTTCAAAGTCTTTTTCATCGCGAATATACATACCCATATACTTCCAGATAGCATCGTCAAAAATGATTTCTTTAAGCTCAATGTTTCTTTCGTTTTCAAACGGAATTAATAGTACTTTTTCGTTTTCCAGAATAATTTCTGATTGTAAAATTTTGCTGTCCATGATTTTGATATATATTAAGGTAAAACCGAGTACGAAAGTAAGAGTTTAATTTTTCTAGATAAACCGAATAAAATAACATTTTGTTATATTTTTAAATTAACTCCGAATCCTGACAAAAATCGAAACGGTCGTGAGTGGTTACAGTAAATAATTTGTTTATTTTAAAGCTTATGTACAATTATTACTTATTTTTACGATCTTATATTTAGATTTTTCTTGATGCAAACTTCACTAAAAATTGCTGTTGTCGGTTCCGGATTAGTAGGATCGCTATTGGCAATTTATCTTAAAAAAGCAGGTCACACCGTTCATGTTTATGATCGTAGTCCTGATATTCGCAAAATTAATTTTTCGGGTCGTTCTATTAATCTGGCAATGTCTAATCGGGGCTGGAAAGCACTCGATGGCGTTGGTGTAGGAGATGCTGTGCGGGAAATCGCTATTCCGATGGACAAAAGAGCGATTCATTTGGTCGATAAACTCAATTTTCAGAATTACGGGCAGGAAGGCGAATCGATCTATTCTATTTCCAGAGGAACACTTAATCGGAAAATGATTGATCTTGCGGAAGAAGCCGGAGCAGAATTTCTTTTTGAACAAAAAATCTGGGATGTAACCCTAAGTGATGCTACTTTGCATATAGGGGAAACCGAAAGAGGAGAGTGGGAAGAGAAAAAATACGACATGGTTTTTGGTGCCGATGGTGCTTTTTCGAGAATCAGACACCGAATGCAGCGTCAGAGCATGTTCAATTATTCGCAGGAATTTTTGAATATGGGTTACAAAGAACTGAATATCCCGGCAAATGCCGATGCGTCACATAAATTAGATAAAAACTCTTTCCATATTTGGCCACGCGGCGAATACATGTTAATTGCACTTCCTAACCTGGATGGAAGTTTTACCTGTACTTTGTTTATGCCTTTTGAGGGTGAAAATTCATTTGCTTCGCTTACAGATCGTAAAATGGTGGAAGATTTCTTTACGAAAAACTTCCCCGATTCGATCGAAGTGATTCCTGAATTGGCAAATGACTTCTTTAAAAACCCAACCAGTACTTTGGTGACCATGAAATGTTTTCCGTGGACTTACGAAGATAAAATTGCTTTGATAGGGGATGCCTGTCATGCTATTGTTCCGTTTTACGGACAAGGGATGAATGCAGGTTTTGAAGATATTACGGTTTTGAATGAAATGATCGAAAAATACGGAGACGATTGGAAGAAAGTCTTTGACGAATATCAGATCTCGCGTAAACCAAATGCCGATGCAATTGCCGAATTGTCTTATCGCAATTTTATGGAAATGAGTACCAAAACGGCCGATGAGAAATTCTTATTACAAAAGAAAATTGAAAAAGCCTTCTCAGACAAACATCCCGATAAATGGATTCCGCTTTACAGCCGGGTAACTTTTAGCGATCGCCCTTACAGCGAAGCACTGGCGATTGGAGATTTTCAAAATGTAATTATGGAGCAAATATTGCGAATCGACAATATCGAAAATATCTGGGATACGCCCGAAGTAGAGTATAAAATTCTCGAATTACTGCAGAAATAAATCAATTGCAATATCAAAAATCAATTTAAAAAGGACATTGTAATTGCCATTGATTTTTGATATTGCCATTGATAATTGTTATTTCTTAAAGATTTTGGACAGAACTCCAAATACACCTCTAATAAAAGTAGCACTAGTAACCACTTTTAAAACCGATTTCCCAACAACGCTTGCGGTGCTTGGCTCTGATTTAGATGATCTTGTTGGTGTTTCTTCTTCTTGCTGTGCCGCAGCCTGCGTGGCCTGTTCAATTTTTTTGTTTAGAATTTCGTAGGCACTTTCGCGATCTATTTCCTCAACATATTTTTTTACCAGTTTTGACTTGCTGTTGATGGCGTCAATTTCGTCGGGAGTTAAAACATCCATTCGGCTCATTGGTGCACGCATCATCGTGGCAACAAGAGGAGTAGGGATACCTTTTTCATTCAGGGCTGTTACCAAAGCTTCTCCGATTCCTAAACTTGTTAGTAGCTCATCAGTTTTATAATAAGGTGAAGTAGGATAATTGTCTGCTGTTTTTTTAATCGCCTGACGGTCATTGGCAGTAAAAGCCCTTAACGCATGCTGGATTTTTAAACCCAATTGTGCCAATACACCACTCGGGACATCCATCGGATTTTGGGTTACAAAATAAATTCCGACACCTTTAGAACGAATTAGTTTTACAATCGTTTCAATTTGTTCCAGTAATGCCTTACTGGCTTCATTAAAGATCAAATGCGCTTCATCAATAAAAATAACCAGTTCCGGTTGTACAACATCTCCCTTCTCCGGCATTTGCTGATGAATTTCAGCCAGTAAACTCAACATAAAAGTCGAGAACAATTTAGGTTTGTCCTGAATATCTGTCAATCGGATAATGTTTACATATCCTTTTCCATTTTCGTCAATTCGCATCAGATCGTCAATTTCAAACGAAAGCTCTCCAAAAAACAAATCACCACCTTGTTGTTCCAGTTCGATTATTTTTCTTAAAATCGTGCCGGTAGTTGCGGTTGAGATTTTGCCATAATTGGCTGCTATTTCGTCTTTGCCTTCTTCGGTAATATAATTGAGAACCTTTTTGATGTCTTTTAAATCTAACAGTGGCATTTTATTGTCGTCGCAATATTTAAAAATAACAGCCACCACACCCGCCTGTGTGTCATTCAGATCTAAAATCCTGGAAAAAAGTACCGGACCAAACTCCGAAACCGTTGCTCTTAAACGAACTCCGTTTTGTTTGGAAAGCGACATTAACTCAACAGGAAAAGAAGCTACATTATAAGGTATGTTTATTTTGGCATGACGCTCGGTTATAAAACCCTCTTCTTTACCCTCTTCGGCAATTCCGCTAAAATCACCTTTAATATCCATCATCAAAACAGGAATCCCTGCATTCGAAAGTTGTTCAGAGAAAACCTGTATCGTTTTGGTTTTTCCTGTTCCGGTCGCGCCGGCTATTAATCCGTGGCGGTTTAATGTTTTCAGGGGAATCTTCACATGAGCCTCTCCAAGAGGTTCTCCGTCCAGAATGGCACTGCCAAGAATGATGCTGTCGCCCTTAGAAACATAGCCATTATTTATATCCTGAATGAAATTATCTTTTTTATTCATGTTTTTATTTGTAATTTAGATGATTATAAGAGTATTGCTCGATTTTTTAACATTTTTGGTTCTTTATTTTTAGTAAGAAAAAGCCTTTTTTGGTTGAAAATTATATAAAAAATAATTTCGCAACTTTTTAAGAAGATATCAAAGGATTGTTTGAATATTTACTAAAACGTTGTAATTTTCCCATTATTAGCCCTATTTTTTGTTTTATCTAAAAAACATACTCAGCAATTTAATGAGATATTTTTTAAATTGACGTTAAATTTCCTTGAATTAAATTAAAAAAAGTTTTTTTATTTAAACTAAACGTATAAATTTGCTCCTCTACAAGTTAAATATAACTAAAAAATAAAATTATTTAAAACTATTAAAATTAAAAAAAATGGCAAACGTTAAAGTTAAAAAAGAAAGCACTTCAAATGGGGGAGGAATGATTTCAGGAATCATTATTGCAGCATGTGTTTTTGTAGGATGGTTAATCTGGAAATTCGTTATGGGGGATTCCGCTAACTTTGAAGGAGGAAATCCAGAAACAGGTCACCCGATTAATACTTTAGGAATGGTATATAAAGGAGGTTTTATCGTACCGGTTTTATTAGGGATGCTTTTAATGGTTGTTGTTTTTTCTATTGAGAGATATATCGTTATCGGTAAAGCTGCTGGTAAAGCTAACTTAGATGCATTTATGAAAAATGTACAAGGAAGCATTAAAGAAGGAAACATCGAGGCTGCTATCGCTTCATGTGACAAACAACAAGGTTCAGTTGCAAACGCAATTAAATCTGCTTTGATTAAATATCAAGATGTTAAAAAAGAAGGTTTCAACAGTGAAGAAGCTTCAGAAGTAATCCACAAAGAAATCGAAGAGGCTACTTCATTAGAAATGCCAATGTTAGAAAAAAATATGACTATTATCTCTACTTTAGTATCTTTAGGTACATTAGGAGGATTATTAGGAACAGTATCGGGGATGATTAAAGCGTTTGGTGCGTTAGCTTCTGCTGGTACTCCAGACCAGGCTGCACTTGCAACAGGTATCTCTGAGGCACTTATCAACACTGCAACAGGTATCTCTACTTCTATCTTTGCAATTGTTTCTTACAACTTCTTTACTGCTAAAATTGACGATTTAACTTACTCTATCGATGAGGCTGGTACTACAATCGTGAATACTTACAGAAAATTCAGAGGAAGTTTAAAACAATAATTAATTTTTGATATAACAATAATTAGATTTAATTATATCAAAATAAAATAAAAGATAATGGCTAAATTAAAAATGAAAAAGAAGTCAACATCGACAGATATGACTGCCATGTGTGATGTTGCGTTCCTTTTGCTTACGTTCTTTATCTTGACTGCTACTGCTAAAGTACCTGAAGCACTTCCTGTAGATATGCCTTCTTCAACTGTACAAAGTAAATTACCAGATTCTGATTTGGCTATTATTACTATTGGAAAGGGAGCAGACGGAAAAAGCAAAGTGTTTTTTGATATCAAAGGAAGAGAGATCCGTAAAAGAACTCTTGAAGGTATGGGTTCAAAATTCGGAGTTACTTTTTCAGAAGAAGATAAAGCTAAATTTGCCTTAATGGACGACTTCGGTGTTCCAGTAACAAATTTAAAGCAAATCATCGATATGAAAGCGGCTGATAGAACAAAAGCAAATCAACCGGGTATTCCAATCGATTCTTTAGACAATCAGTTAAAAGAGTGGCTTTTAGTTTCAAGAAGAGCTGCAATTGACCTTGATGATAAAGAATTGCAGATTGCAATCAAAGGAGATGCTAAAGAACAATATCCACAAATCAAAAAGATTATGGATATTTTACAAGATCAGAAAATCAATTCCTTTAACTTAGTTACAGGTATGAGAGGAAAAGACTTTTAATTAAAAAAGATACACTAAAATGGCTGAATTAAATACCGGCGACGGTGGTGGCGGAAAAGGTGGCAAAGTAAGAAGTAAAAAGCAGAACTCTAAGGTCGATTTAACGGCGATGGTAGATTTGGCATTCTTATTGATCACATTCTTTATGTTAACCACATCGTTGTCAAAACCTCAATCGATGGATTTGTCGTTGCCAAATAAAGAGGACGATCCAACTGTAAAACCGACTAAGGTTGATGAGAATCGTACAATGACAGTAATGCTTGGTGCTGATAATAAAATTGTTTATTATATGGGATTATTAGAGTCTCCTATCGCGGGACCTAAAGATATTGCATATGGTAAAGATGGGATTCGTAGAGAAGTTCTGAAAAGAAAGAAATCGGTTTTAGAATATTCTACAGCTTTAGGAAAACCTAAAAATGGAATTATTGTTATCATTAAACCAACTAAAAAATCAACTTACAGAAATTTAGTTGATATATTAGATGAAATGGCAATTACTGGAGTTGAGACTTATGCTATCGTTCCTGAGTTTACACCGGAAGAAACAAAATTGGTAGATAAAAAATAAGATCAATCTTAATTTTTAATACCCTAATACTCAAGAAAAATGAAGTTAGATATAATCAAAAATCAGTGGCTTGATATCGTATTCGAAGGGCGTAATAAGATATATGGTGCATATGAGTTAAGAAAAGCAAACAATAAAACTACGGTAAGAGCACTTATCATAGGGTCTGTGATTTTTAGCTTTGCTGTAGCAGCTCCTCTTATTGCAAGTTACTTACCGGATTCCAGTGAGGATGATGTGAATACAGATATTAAAATTGCCACAGTGAAACTGCCTCCTAAAAAAGAGGAAGTAAAGCCAAATCAACCACCACCACCGCCACCACCACCAAAAGTGGATCAGGTGAAGTTTGTGAAGCCGGTTGTTGCTAAGGCAAATGAAGTTACTGAAGATCCTCCGAAAATTGAGGAACTTAAGGATAAAAAAGTAGGTAACGAAACCATCAAAGGAGATCCGGATGCAGTTTTAACTGTTGATGAGCCAGTTGGTAAAGGACCAGTTACAGAGATCATTCAGGAAGATAACAACGTTTATAATACTGCAGGTATCGAAGTAAAACCAGATTTCCCTGGAGGAATTGAGAAATTCTACAAATTCGTAGGAAACAATTACAAGACTCCGGAAGAAGAAGGTTTAAAAGGTAAAGTTTATGTTACTTTTGTAGTTGAAAAAGACGGTTCATTAACCGACATTAAAGTTTTAAGGGATATCGGTTACGGTACTGGAGCAGAAGCGATTCGTGTTCTTAAAAAGTGTCCAAAATGGACTCCTGGCGAGCAAAATGGTAAAAAAGTTAGGGTACTTTACTCTCTGCCTATTACTATTCAATCTGCAGAATAATGTTAAAAGATATGCTTAATAATATTCAGAAGAAATCGCTCAAAGAGCGATTTCTTCTTGTTTTAGGAATACTGTTTTTTTTAATATATCTTGTGCTTGGTTTAATGATTATGTTTTGGGAGAAACTTCCACTGGATATGGAGCCAAAATACAGATATGCTTTTGGTGGATTACTGATCGTATATTCTGCAATTCGTTTTTTGAGATTAATTAATTCAAATGCACAGTAATTATGTTAAAGTATAGTAAAATTGCAGGCTTGGTTGTTTTTGTTTTTTTGTTTGCCATGTGTAACCAAAAAAGCAAAAATGAAAGCGATAAAGAAACAATTTTAAAAGGATCGATAGATATTACTGTCGATGAAACTATAAAGCCTATTGTTGATGATCAGGTAGCTGTTTTTGAAGGAACCTATTACGGCGCTAAAATAAATGTAAAACCTAAATCGGAAGCTGAGCTTATAAATGATTTATTGAATCAGAAAGCAAAAGTGGTTGTTACAACTAGAGATTTGACTAAGGAAGAATTGGCTAAATTTGAAAAAAGTAAAATAAATCCGAGAGTTACGCCTTTTGCAAGTGATGCAATTGCTTTTATTTCAAACAAAGGCAATAATGATACATTAATTGCGTTGAAAACGGTAATCGATTTTATGCAGGGTAAGCCTGATCCAAGAATTAAAGGACTTGTGTTTGACAATCCAAATTCTAGTACAGTGCGTTATATGAAAGAGCTGGCTAAAGTTAAAGACATTCCGGCAAAAGGAGTGTTTTCCTTTAAAACAAACGACGAGGTTATCAAATTTGTATCTGAAAACGATGGTATGATTGGGGTAGTAGGGGTGAACTGGCTTTCTCAGCCTTCATCAAACATGGCGGATGTAATGAAGAAAATCAATGTGTTGAGCGTTAAAGGATTAAACAGTAATCAATATTACAGCCCAACTCAAAATGACCTTGCTGAAGTAAAATACCCTTTGGCACGTGATTTGTTTATCATTAATTGCCAGGGTTATTCTGGTTTGGGAATGGGGTTTGCATCCTTTATTGCCGGTGATATTGGACAAAGGATTGTTCTCAAATCGGGTTTGTTACCGATTAGAACACCTGGAAGAAAGCTTAAAATAAGGAATCAAATATTAAAAGATAAAGAATAAATTAATTACAAATAAAGATGAATAAATTTAAAATTTTTAGTCTTGCCTTAGTTGCTTCAGCTACTGTAGCAAAAGCGCAAGATATCAAAGAAGCTAAAAAGGCAATCGACGCTGAGCAATTTCAAAAAGCAAAATCATTGCTAAAATCAATCATCAAAGCAAAACCATCTGATGGAGAAGCTAATTTTGTTTTAGGTAATGTATATTTAAATCAGGCAATTATTGATTCTGCTAAAATTTATTTTGCAAATGGTTTACAGGCATCAGATAAGAAAAACTTAAGTTATATTGGATTAGGTCAATTAGATCTTGATGCTAAAAATGCTACTGCTGCTCAGGCAAATTTTGGTTTGGCGATAAAAGATATGAAACGTAAAGATGTAGAGGAGTTTATCTACATCGGTAGAGCTTATATGAATTCTATTTCACCAGACTACGTAAATGCAGTTGCAAATTTAAAACGTGCTTTGGCAATTGATCCTCAAAATGCAACAGCACTTTTAGCTATTGGTGATGCATACTATGGAGCAAACAATCAAAACGATGCTTACAAAGCATACCGTGATGCGTTTGCTGCAGATCCAACACTTTTAAGAGCTAAAATGCAATTAGGAGTTTTGTTAAAAGGAGCTAAATCTTATGATGAAGCTATCAAATCTTTTAACGAAGTAATTGCTTTAAATGCTAATTATGGTCCTGTTTACAGAGAATTGGCAGAGACTTATTACAAATGGGGAAGAAATAAACCATCTACTTCAAAAGTAAACATGCAAAATGCAATTACGAACTACGAGAAATACTTAAGTCTTACAGATTACTCTTTAGATTCTAAAATGCGTCACGCTGATTTCTTAATCTTGGTTAAAGATTATAAGAGCTTAGAGACTGTTGCAAACAAGATGATTGCTGAAGATAAAGTAAATCCTAGAATTTTCAGATACTTAGGTTATGCTGCTTATGAGAACGGAAATGTAGATGTTGCGATCAAATCGATTGAAGATTATATCAAAGTACCTTCAAACAAAGTAATTGGTAGAGATTATTTGTATTTAGGTTTGTCTAAAATTAAAAAAGGAACTACTGCAGAGGGAGCTGTTGATCAGACTTCGTTTGATGCTGGTGTTGCAGATATCAAAAAAGCAATCGAATTAGAGCCTTTAGTAGTTGAAGAACTTGGTGACTTAGGAAAAGCTTTGTTTGGAAAAAAACAATTTGCTCAGGCAGCTGCTATTTTAGAGTTTGGAACAACGAACAAAGAGTCTAAAAACTACTTAGATGATAATATTTATTACGGTATTGCTCTTTATTATGCTAACGCGAATAAAACGAATGGAGCTGCAGATGCTGTTGCTTTAGGAAAAGCTGAAGCTGCTTTTGACAGAATCTTAGAAGCTTCTCCATCTTATAGTGAAGCTTACTTGTACAAAGGAAGAATCAACAACTTGTTGGAGAAAGATGATTTAATCATTAAAAACTACGAAGAATACATTACAAGTATCACTGCTAAAGGTGCTGAGGAATTGGCTAAGCCTGCTACAGTGAAAAAATTAGTGGAAGCTTACAACAGTATTGGTGCTAGTTATGCGAATACCGATAAAGTAAAAGCAGTTGAATATTTCAATAAAACTTTAGCTTTAGATCCTGCTAATGCTTATGCATCACAATCTGTAAAAGCTTTAAAATAATATAAGTTTTTAAATTAAATATAAAACCGATAGTTTCTTTGAACTATCGGTTTTTTTTGTTCCGTATTTAATTGACTATCTTTGCACTTTAAAATAAAATAATGTTATCAAAAGAAATACAATTAGAAGTTAATAAAGGAGCTATGTTGCCTTTGATGGAAGAATTTTATACCATTCAGGGAGAAGGTTTTCATACCGGAACAGCAGCTTACTTTATACGAATTGGAGGCTGTGATGTTGGTTGTCACTGGTGTGATGTGAAGGAAAGTTGGAATGCTGAGTTACATCCGCCAACAAGTATTGATTTAATTGTAAATAATGCGTCAAGTCAGGCCGACACTGTTGTGATTACTGGTGGTGAGCCGTTAACATGGGACATGAGTTTGTTGACTCAGAAGTTGAAGGATAAAAACATGAAAGTTCATATCGAGACTTCAGGAGCTTATCCGTTATCGGGTACTTGGGATTGGATTTGTCTTTCGCCTAAAAAAAATAAACTGCCTACTCAAACCGTATATGATAATGCGCATGAGTTAAAAGTGATTATTTACAACAAACACGATTTTATTTTTGCAGAAGAGCAGGCAGACTTGGTAAATGATAATGCCATATTGTTTCTTCAGCCGGAATGGAGTAAAAAAGAAGAAATGACACCTTTGATTGTTGATTATGTAATGAACAATCCGAAATGGAGAGTTTCGTTACAAACGCATAAATATTTAAATATTCCTTAAATCGGTATAAAAAAATCTCTTCAATTGAAGAGATTTTTTCTTTTATAGTGGGTGCTATGTAAAACAAATAAACAGTCTGTTCTAATCCCAGTTTCTGCTCTTTTTTAAGGAGGTGATATGAGCCAGATGGTGGTTACTGTGCCAGGCATACATTCCAATAATTTGTTTTAATAAATATTCAGAATTATTTTCCGGATGAATAAATGATCTTTCTAAATCTGACCCGCTTAGATTTTTTAGGATATAGGCTATTCTAAAGTGCAATCCTTCTAATAACTGTAAGGTTGGTTCGATCGGCATGCTTAGATTATCCGGAAGCTCCGACCACAATTTTTCATCATAAGCCTTAATTACCGGGTTGTTTTCTGTTAAAGCCCATTTTAATCGGATAAAACAGTTCATATGGCTTTCGGCGCAATGGTGAATTACCTGTCGAACAGTCCATCCGTCAGGACGATAGGGAGTGTCGAGCTGTTCTTCAGTCAAATTAATGGTTTCTTTTTTTAATTTATTCGGAAACGATTCGATGATGGCGATATTAGTGGAAATATATTCAGCATCGTAATCTTTTGGAGCTTGAAATTTTCCAATGGGATATTTTAGTTTTTCTAAATCTGTTTCGTTCATAATTCACTCATTTTATAAAGAAAGTTTAGCCAGATAGTCATAATGATCGCCTTCAAGGATCAATTCGCATTTTAATCCGTTGGCATTAGCAGCATTTTGAAGGGTATTGTAGTCCAGGTACAACCAGTCGAAAGGCTCTTCTTTGTGTCCTTTGTAGGATATATTGAAAACAAGCTCTCCATAATAATCATTACTTGAAGGGATCCATTTTCCTCCATCTTCATCTTCGTCAAACATGTAAATAATGTCCGAGCTGTCAAGTAATATTTGTCCTCCGGGGTTCAGTAATGACTTAAGTTTGGATAAGTATTGGTTGCAGTTGTTTAATTTGCCAAAAATTCCAACACCATTCATTAGTAAAATGATAGTATCGAACTTTCCTTCGTCAAAATCCAGAATATTTTGAACCTGGGCGTTTTGTACTCCACGCAGCTTACAGGTTTCAATCGCTTTTGGTGAAATGTCAATTGCTGTAACGTTCAGATTACGATCCTTTTGTAAAGACAAACTATGGCTTCCGGCTCCGCAGCCTACATCCAAAGTCTTTCCGAATGCCAATTGTAATGCTTTTTGTTCGAGTTTAGGCATTTCGTTATACGAACGAAATAAATAATCCACACTCATCTCATCTTCTTCAGAAATTGAAGTTTCAGTAATAATATCCTCTGGTGAATTATTGGTTTGGAAATCATACATAGCTTTCCCGAAAAGATCTTTCATCGTATTTTAGTTCAAAGTTTAAGGTTTCAAGTTTAAAGTTGTTTAATTTTGCACATCAACTTTAAATTTTAAACTTGAAGCAAATTTTAAATAACTTAAATAAGTTAGCCAAAGATAAGCATATCGAAAACAAAAAGTATTTTGATAAGCTTAAAAAGAAACAACCAAAGAATTTGGATTATGTGATGCAGGATTTGCATGATGCTGAATTTAAGAAAACGGATTGTTTGCAATGTGCCAATTGCTGTAAAACAACCGGGCCTTTATTTACTTTGGCTGATATCGAAAGAATTTCAAAATCATTCAGACAAAAACCACAGCAATTCATTGAGCAGTATCTCCGAATTGATGAGGATAAGGATTATGTTTTAAAAAGTGTTCCCTGTACTTTTTTGGACAGTGAAAATTATTGTATGATTTACGATGTTCGTCCAAAAGCATGCAGAGAGTTTCCGCATACCGATCGTAAAAAGTTTCATCAGATCGCCGACTTAACCTTAAAAAATGTCGCGATTTGCCCTGCTGCTTATAATATAGTGGAAGAAATGAAAAAGAAACTTCCTTTGTAAGACCTTAAATAATTGGTAATTGTTTTTAGAAGCAATTCTTTTTTACTTTTTAAAATGTATTTTTGGTTTGAATCAATCAGGGATAGATAATTAATAATTTCAAGACAACTTAAAATTTGAATTTAGAATATTTCATAGCTAAAAGGCTTATTACGGCCAGGGACTTTAAAAGCAGTATCTCGGCTCCTATCATTAAAATTGCTATTTCGGCTATTGCTATTGGTATGATAATGATGATTGTTTCTGTTGCGACCGGGATAGGTTTGCAGAAAAAAATACGGGATAAAGTTTCTGCTTTTAATGGGCAGATTGTAATCTCCAATTTCGATAATAACAATTCAGAGGTTACACTGGTTCCAATTTCGAAAAAACAAGAATTTTATCCCAATTTCAAATCGGTTCCTGAAGTCAGTCATATTCAGGCAATCGCCACAAAAGCCGGAATTATCAGAACAGAAAATTCTTTTGAAGGTATAGTTTTCAAAGGGGTTGGTGCAGATTACGACTGGAAGAACATAGAAGAGTATCTTGTGGAAGGGAAATTGCCGGACTATACTAAAGCTTTAAACGAGGATGTTTTGATTTCCAGATTTCTTGCAAACCGGCTTCATCTTAAAGTTGGGGATAGTTTTAATACCTTTTTTATAAAAGAGGAGCAGGGTAAAATGCCTAATAGTCGAAGATTTAAAATCGCTGGAATTTTTAGTTCAGGTTTTCAGGATTTTGATGCGACCTATATATTTGGTGATATCAGGCATATTCAGAGGATAAATAAATGGAGTGCCGATCAGATTGGTGCCTTTGAAGTATTTATTAATGACTTTGATGCTATTAAAACAACAGGAGAGAAAATTTACGATCAAACGTCGTCTAATTTAGATACCAAAACAATAATCGAAAAGTACAGTTATATATTCGATTGGTTACAGCTTTTTGATTTTAATATTATTGTCATATTGGGGGTAATGATATTGGTTGCTACTATTAATATGGTTGTGGCCTTATTGGTCCTGATTCTGGAGCGAACACAAATGATTGGAATTCTAAAAGCATTGGGGGCAAATAACTGGACAGTGCGAAAAGTATTTTTGTATAATGCGTTTTATCTTATTGTTCGGGGCTTGTTTTGGGGTAATCTAATAGGTATTGCTTTGTTGTTGATTCAGCAGCAGTTTGGCGTTGTTAGTTTGAATCCCGAAAACTACTATGTAAATCAGGCGCCGGTCTATTTTAATTGGGGGTACATTGTTTTGTTGAATTTGCTTACGGTTGGAGTGTGTTTTATAGTGTTGTTAATTCCTTCCTATATAATCACAAAGATCTCTCCTGTTAAAGCCATCCGTTTTGACTAATTTTATTGTTCTATTATATCTACAACCCGACAGGTTTCCAAAACCTGTCGGGTTTATTTTTTCCTTCCTATATATAAGAGTAATTTTTGTCCAGCTGATCGAAAACATAACTAAGAGCAGTTTTGTCTGGCTGAGCGAAGTCGAAGCCTTCAAGTTTGGAATTTGGAATTTGGAATTTGAAGTTTTTAGAAGCCATCTCCCGCTATGCGTTACAATCTTTTGCTTTTTAAAGGAAAAAGCAAAAGGATTTCCACTTCTATCGGGGCTAGGGAGGAGGTTTTCAAAAGAAAATAACCCAAAAAACAAAACACAGCACCCTTTTAAACCCGACAGGTTT